>JAPNUR010000021.1 GCA_026627385.1 Bacillota bacterium
GACCTCATACCCGCTTTTGGTGTTCGATGGATTGCTTGATGATGACAACGAACTCACCTCCTAAAGACCGGGCGGCTTATCCCCAGCGCTGAAGCGCGGGGCTTGCGCCGCCAAGTTTTCGGTCAAGACATTCCGCGTTGGGCAAGAACGCTTCACCTCGGATCCTTAAACCGTCCTTAAGGGGATGCATTGAGCCGGAACCCTATTCACCCCTCACTGTCATCGCCGTCACAAGGTAGGACCGCGCCGGCCAATGGCAAACGTCACCGCCCCTAGTGCTTCTGCCGCCGTTAGCTCCCCGCCTGCAATCCTTAAGAGCCAGTCTACCCATTCGTCCGCGGTCCGCTCGCCAATGAGCCCGTCCCAATCGTCAGCCAGTGCGGAGGCCAACGCCGGTTCGTAGCCCCAGCGAACCACCGGCACGATGGGATGACCACCCACATGTTCGGCATCACATTGTTCCACAATCAGATGCACCCCTTCGGCGGCCAGGGCGGTTAAGGCCGCACTAGTACCTGCCTCGTCCGGAGGAACCCGGCGGATTTGGCCTCCCCGCGCCTGAAAGGCTTCAATGACGGCCTCCCCCGCTGACCCTAAGCCCTCAATGTGTCCAACTCCAAGCACTAATTCGCTGATTGGCACCCGGGTGCGCTCCACCGACGGCGCGCCCCAGACCTTGAGAATCTCTTCGGCTTGCCGCGCCGCCTCTTCTGTTCCCCCAGCAGCTTGAATGGTCACCACAGAGACCGGAACACCAGCCGCTTCAATTCCAGCTCCAACTTCGGCTGCCGGCACCCCCTCACAGCCGAGGCCTACCACGACCGTACCGCGGACGTTAGGGTGGCGACCCATACCGATTAAGATGGATCGGGTAATCTCCCGATCGGCGCCAATCTGCGCACAGCCGACCGGATGCGCTAATGCCACGCCCTGCGGAAGATCGGCCACGGCCCGCGCCGCCGCTCGTTGAGAGCACACAACCGAAGGCAGGGCCAGGAGATAGTCGCGCACACCGACGCGCCCATCGGGCCGCCGAATCCCCCAAAATTCTCGCTGCTCCGTCACGCTCTATCGCTCCTCTCTACGGCCAAATCGCCCCGCCCGCGTACGCTCTCCACATTCTGCGTATGCACATGTTCCCCGGCGTTAATGGCACGGCTAGCCACGCCAATCTGCTCCCCGTACTTGATCACCGGGTCGCCTGCGGCCATAGGCACCAAAGCCACTTTGTGGCCAAAAGGGATCGCATCCTGCACCGTCACACCGTACTCGGCAATCCAATGCCCTGGCTGCAATGACCCCAGCGCCACAGCTACGTTATCCCGCGGATCGATGCGCACGACGCGCTGAGGCGGCTTGATCACAGGCACCCATGTGGCATCAATGCGCCGGGCGCGATTCACCAGCACGCCAATCGGCGGCACCTCGAGGCGCACCTCATCTCCATCTTCTAGCGCCACGTCGTCGGGCGGCACCAGGCCGGTTCCTGTCATGATCCCCGTCCACGGTGCCAGCGGCCACGCGCGGCCAAGCCATGCCACTAGTTCGTCAATACGCCGCCGTAGCCGTGCTGTGTCCACGCGGCCCTGCCAAATCCGCACCTCGTGCCGCCAAATCTCGCACGTAATCGTTAACGCGTAAGGATCGACGGTTTCCGCCAGCGCTACCGATGGGCCCAAGGCAGCGCTGCGGAAAAAGAGTTTGGCTTGCGGCAAATAGAGCGGGTTTTCCGCTTCCAGATCCCGAGCTGTCATGTCGTTGCCAATCGTATAGCCCCAAATCGCCCCCTGATCGTCCAAGATCACGGTCAGTTCTGGCTCCGGCACGTGCCATGTGGCATCGGGTCGAAGTCCCACGATTTCAAAAGGTCCGGCCGCTTGGTGACCCAGTCCTTTCCAGAACAATTCGGGGCGCACGGCGTCATAAACCCTGGCGTAAATGTTTTGGCCGCTCGTGGTTTCCGCTTCCCGCGCATCGCGGCTTCGCTCATAGGTCACACCCGCGGCCCATAGTTCCGTGGGTTCCACCGGCAATATCCATTGCGCTGGGTCAACGTCGACGGCAGCGTGTGTTGCTATCCAACGTCGCGCCCATGTCGCCATACTTTCCCCGTTGTCCCGGCATTGCCGGAGAACACTATCCCAGGAGCCAAACGTCTCATCGACTGGCACCACCTGTTGTGACGTACCAGACAAGAGGCCCAGGCGCACCTGACCTTCGCTCGTTCGCCAACGCATGAGTAAAATGGTTTCGTTCATCAGTTCACCTCCCAACCCGGAAAGATCCCGAACTCGCGATGACCCCACCGTTCAGCAGCCACCAATTCCCCACTCGCCACGCGGCGAATCTTGCGCCAGAGGGCCTCCCCGACTTGCTCAACCGTCAAGTAACCGTCAATGACGGGGCCCGCATCAAAATCGATCAGGTCTGGTAATTGGCGCTTTAAATCGGTTCTCGTTGAGACCTTAATCACTGGAACAATGGCAGCCCCGGTCGGCGTTCCCCGGCCGGTGGTAAACACAATGACTTGCGCGCCGGCGGCTGCCATGCCCACGAACTGCATGACATCGTGGCCCGGGGTATCCATGACCACCAATCCAGGGCGCGTGGGACGCTCGGCATAGTCGACGACATCAACCACTGGGCTCGTTCCTCCTTTGTGCACACAGCCCAAAGACTTTTCCTCAATGGTGGTAATGCCCCCCGCCATGTTCCCAGGGGCGGGTTGTCCTCCGCGAAAGTCGACACCCATGCGCATTGCCGCATGCTCCGCATGGGATACCGTCTGCCAAATGGCGTCGGCAACTGCCGGCGTCCGCGCCCGGGCGGCCAAAATGCCTTCTGCACCAATAAGCTCGGTCGTCTCCGCCAAAATTGACGTCCCCCCGTGCTGAATCAAAAGGTCACTGGCATAACCTAAGCTCGGATTGGCCGACAATCCCGAACAGGCGTCGGAGCCCCCGCATTCGGTCGCTAAAAGAAGATATCGCACGGGGATGGGCTGTCGCACCATCTCCTGGGCTTCTGCCGCCCAAGCGCTTGCCGTGGCAATCGCCGCTGCTTCTGCCGCTCGCCGTCCCCCCACCTCGGCAAAGCTTATCACCTGCCATCGGACCGACGGCGGCAATCTGTCAACCACCGCCTCCACCACAGGGTCGTGCTCCGTGAGCGCTAACAAAATGGTTCCATACACGTTCGGATGATCCACCCAGCCGCGCAGCGTGCGCACCGCTAACGTCCACCCCGGCAGAGCGGGACCCACGTCCTGGTGCAGCTCCACCGCCACCGCGCCCGAAACCGCCTGCTCCACGCGGACCGCGGTGGTGCTGACCGCCGGTGTCAACGGCAAGATGAGAATGTGGTTTCTAGTTCCCGCACGACCATCCGCTCGCCAATACCCCATAAAGGTCAATTCTTCAGACTCCATCGGTGTTGTCCTCACTTCCTGACTCTCTGTTGGTTCTGTCCCGCTCTCCCAAACCTACACAAATCTCACATGGCACAGGATTTGGGTTCGGAACTGTCATGTCCCTCATTTGATTTCTTGGCGGCTGGCGGCATGATCGCTCATCCGCCCGCCGACGATCCCCCCCATCTCGGCGATACCGAGACCGTCGAACCGCCAAGCCCGCCTGGTCTTCACGGCAATCGTGCCTCCCAGACGGCCCGAGCAGGGCACCTCAAGTTTCTTCAGCACTTGCGCTAGGCCGTTGATCGCCGCGTTCTCGTCCCGGTTGTGATGCGTCCCGCACTCTGGGCAGGTCCACTCCCGAACCTGCGGAGGAATCCCGCCAGGCACTGTGTCGTGGCAGGCATGGCAGGTCCGGGTGGACCCGGCCTCGTCCCACTCGCCGTACACTGTCCCGGATCGGGTTGCCACCCACGCCAGCGTCTCCTTGAATCGCCCAATCAGCGACTGGTTGTTCATCGCCCGCCGCATGCCTCGGCTGATCCCGCCGCCCTGCGGCGCGTAATTTCCCACAAACACCGCGTCATACTCCCGGTACAGCCGGTTGGCTACCGTCCGCAGGTACACCTTCGTCTGCTCTCGACGCACCCGCCACAGTTCCTCCAACCGCTCGTTCAGCTTCCGCCACCGCCGGGACGGCAGCCACGCCTCCGACCCGTCTTCTCTCACCACCCGAACCGACTGCCTCTGGCACCGGTCCCGTAACGACTTCACTTCGTCGATCCGCCGGTCCAAAATCTTGAGAAACCAGGGGTTGAGGATTTCCGTCGCCACCCCGTCGGTCCCCACTCCGTAGCCCAGGTTCTTGTGGTTCGGGTCCATCGCGATGACCCGTCCCACCGGCCGCCGTGAAGGAACGGGCCGCTCCACCGTGAAGACGGCGTAGAACACCCGCCCCTCTTTCACGATCCGAAGCTGGCGCACCATTTCTGGCTCAAACCCATCGGGCACGGGTTCCGCCAGACGGGTCGTCACCTGGGCTTGCTGCTCCTGGCCTGTCTTGTCGTCCAGGACTTTTCCGAGGGATAACCGCAACGTCCGGCCCTCCAGCCCGTAGCCCTTCCAGGGCTCGTCGTATTGCAGCGAAAACCACTCCCGCTTCCACGACCGGAACTGCGGCCAGCCGACCTTCTTCGCCCGCTTTTCGTGCCGGGCCTGCTGGGATGTCTGGATCGCTCCACTCAGCCGCAGGGCCGCGTTCTTCAGCACCGACGAATACACCGTCCGCAGAAACGGATACTCCGTCTTCAGCACCGGAATCCGATGGCGCAGGCCCCGCTCCGTGTACAGCACCTGGGCCGCTTCCGGGTCCTGGGTACTCCGGAGCTTCTCCCGCAGGGTATTCGCCTCTTCGAGCAGGTGATTGGATAGCCAGTTGGCGATTCGCGACTGCCCGTCCAGAATCGCCGCTGTGTGTTCATCCACATCCAGACGCATCTTCAGGGCGGATCGCATCGGTCGCCTCCTTCAGTCGTTTCATGATGTCCCGGTTCGTCCGGCTCCGGCTCCCGTACAGCCGGGCCGAAAAGACCGTGATGATCTCCAGGACGTCCTGAGCCAGTTCCTCTTCAAAAGAAGGTTCCTCGCCCTGGTTGATAATAACCACCTCGATGTTCTTCCTCTCGCAAAGGGCGAATACCAACTCGGCACCGAAACGCAGAAGCCGATCTTTATGGGTGAGGACCCAGCGATCCCCATCTCCGGCGACGATCCTTTCCAAGAGTGTTCGCAACCCGCGTTTGTGGTAGTTCATACCCGAACCGAAGATCCGAGAGAATCTCGAATGCCCAGCCGTTGGCAGAACAGAACATTTCCAACATCTGGATCTGCCGTTCCCGATCTGCCTTCTGGTCGTGACTCAATTTCAAACGAACTGTTACAACCCCCCCGCTATTTCCCCGCATCACAATGGCTTAGGCGTTCCACATGGGTCAATACGCGCTCAACGACGTCGTCGGTGCGGGCCTGGCCCCCAAGGTCCGGGGTTTTGACCCCGTCCTCCAAGGTGCGTTCCACTGCCTTGATGATCCACGCACCTTCTTCCGGAAACCCTAGGTGTTCGCACATCAACGCCGCCGTCCATAACTGTCCCACAGGGTTGGCAATCCCACGGCCCGCGATATCGGGTGCGGACCCATGAACCGGCTCAAACATTGACGGAAAATGGTTTTCAGGATTGATATTAGCACTGGCGGCCATGCCAATCCCGCCCTGAATGGCGCCCCCCAAATCCGTTAATATGTCGCCGAATAAGTTGGAAGCCACGACCACGTCAAAACTCTCAGGACGCGTCACAAAATACGCAACCAAGGCATCAATATGATAAAGATGAGAACTCACGTCAGGATAGTCCCGGGCCACAGCCCGAAAGACTTCATCCCAAAATGGCATTGTATAGTTTATGCCGTTGGATTTGGTGGCCCCGGTCACCTGTCTCCGCGACCGGCGGGCACGCTCAAACGCGTAACGAATCACGCGCTCCGTCCCTTTGCGCGTAAACACGCTGTTTTGAATCACGACTTCATCGGGAGTGCCGGCCCTTAAGCGACCGCCAATATTGGAGTACTCACCTTCCGTGTTCTCGCGAATGACAAGAAAGTCGATTGACCCGGGACCATACCCCTTTAGCGGGATTTCGACACCTGGCAACAATTTGACCGGCCTTAAATTGATGTATTGATCAAAGCCGCGCCGGATCGGCAGTAAAAGGCCCCACAAGGAAAGATGGTCGGGGACACGGGGGTCGCCTACCGCCCCCAGGAAAATCGCATTAAAGTAACGTAACTGGTCGAGCCCATCGTCCGGCATCATCATCCCTGTATCCACGTAATATTGGCAACCCCACGGAAACTCGACAAATTCCCATTCCAGACGCTGGGAGCATTCCGCGACGCGCCTAAGGACCTTAAGCGCGGCCGGCACCACTTCTTGACCAATCCCATCCCCTGGGATGACAGCCACCCTCACTCGTTTCACTCCAACCCCTCCTCCGGCTGAGACCACTCTCTCAGTATACCGCGTCCCCCACAAACAAAGGGAACGAGTCTCCACCCGTCCCCTCGGCAAACCCCTAACCTTCCCTAACGTTCCTCTTTAACCCACACGTGATCCGCATCTTCATGGGGCATCAACACGCGGTCGCGTTCACCCGCCATCATCCACAAATAGTAGAGTTGGTAACCGCCAGCCGCCACGACGGGATGATAGCCGTTTGGAATCATAAACGTGTCTCCATCGCGGACCACATACGCATGAAATTCATCCAGGTCTTTGCGGTAATGGAGCTGGGTGCCGAACCCCTGCTTGGGCAACACCCGAAAATGGTAAAGTTCCTCCATTTGCGCTTCAACGCCGGGAACGTAGTGGTCATGCTTATGGGGTGGATACCCGGACCAATTGCCGGCGTCGTTAAGGGTTTCACCAACCACGATCCGCGAGACGGGATGACTTACGTTATTCACCACAATATCCTGCACTGTGCGCGCCCAGTTTTTCTGCCCCACGCGACGCACGGCCACCATATCGGGCGTCACGATAAAGGGCGCATACGCATCCGTGGCGGGTGTCCCCGCAACGGCCGCCTCCATGACTTCCGCGCCCGTGTTCTGCACGTCATATACCGTATGCGGCGGGAGATAGACGGCGGTGGCTCGTTCGGTAAACACACTGGCGCGCTTTCCGCGAAAGGTCTCACGGCCTACCGTCATCGCAAATTGTCCCTCCATGAGGACAAAGACCTGTTCTTGGCCTTGGGTCTCGCCAGTGTACGATTCCCCGGGACTCAGTTTCAATAGCGCCATCGTGAGCCATTGTAATGTGCCATTGTGCGGTGCCACCACCGGATGGTAACCATGATACGGTTCCGATTTAATCAGTAACATGCACACACTCTCCTTGTCTTAATTCAGCGACACACGGTACGACGATTCATCCCCTCAATAGGACCCGACACCTGGTCCCGCGCCCCGGCCTTTACAAGGCCTGTTTCAGCAATGCCTGAATGCTGACCGGGTCTTCAGCGCGCAACAACGGGGACAACCATACCCGTGCTGCAGCATGCCATTCGCGATCGCTAAGCCACGCTTCGTCCCACCATTGTTGCATCTGCCACAGCATGTGGTCTTCCGTCAGCGCTGTCACCCCCTCTTGGCGCGCGAGCCAAACAGCCTGGGCAACCACCGCCAACGCTAAGCGCGGCGGCACGCGATGGGTGGCCAGCCATCGATCGCGGAGGCTCGTCAGAAGGCGCGTGCGCACCTTGGTTACGGCCTGCAACTGAATATCCTGTAATCGATGGTGCAAGTAAGGGTTTTGAAAGCGTTCAAGGACGCGGTCGATGAAATCTCTGACCGCTGCCCGGTCAAGATTCCAAGAGTCGAGGGTCGGCGCCACTTCCTGGATTAGTAATGCGTTCAAAAATTCCCGAAACATTGCATCCGCCATGACCTCACCCACCGTGTGAAGTCCTGCCAGTAGCCCTAAAGCGGCCACGGCTGTGTGGGCACCATTTAAAATGCGGACCTTGAGCTCACGGTGGGGTCTCAAGTCCGGGACGACCTCAACGGCCAGTCCCGGTTGGGGGAGATGCCACCGCAGCCGCAAGTCGGGGGGGCCCTCAAGAATCCAGCGATAGAAAGGTTCTCGGGTGACCGCCAGACTATCACCGCGCACCCGTTCATCGTCAGAATCGACGGGGGTGATGATACTGTCCACCAAGGTGTTATAAAAGCGGTTTGCCGCGACAATCCATTCGCAAAATTCTTCCGGGAGTCCCCATGCCCTGGCATAGCGTTGAATGAGGGTCCGGAGCCATTCCCCGTTTTGCTCGACAAGTTCGCAGGGCAGCAGGTTCACGCCCGCTGCGGTGCTGCCATCAAACGCTTGGTAGCGCTCCCAGAGCCACGCGGTTAGCTTGCCGCCAACAGACTGGGGACACTTCTCGCGCCCGCTGTAGGGTTCCTCGAACCAAGTGAGGCCGGCTTCGGTGGTATTGGTGATGAGAAGCTCCATGGCGGGATTTTCCGCAGTTCTTAAAAACGCATCCCATTCCCGATAGGGGTCAAGGACTCGGCTGACAACGGACACGGCATCTACCGTATCGACAATGTGGCCCTGGTTAAATCCCCGAATGACCACATGAAACCGCCCTTGCGATTGCATCCAGGGTGTCTTCGCGTCCACCTCGTGCGGCCGGGGAAACACCACCACCACGCGGCTCCGATAGACTCCTCGGCGTGCCAACTGTTCTAAGATCCAATCGACAAATCCTCGCAAAAAGCGGCCTTCGCCTATTTGTAAAACGCGTTCGCCATCGCTTGCGCTCGTCTCATCTACGGACATCGGTGTTCTCCTTTCCTGGCGCGGCCCCCTCCATGCACGCTGGTCGTTGAACACCCTTGATGCAGGGATACTGATGGGAACCGACAACCCACGCCGTCCATCCGTTTTCGCCAGAGGCACAACAAAGACAGAGGCCAATCTCATCCAAGGTAACCGTTCATCCCGCATGAGCAACCGTGCCCGCCGCGTAAAACCCGCCCGTGTCGCAACATCCTTATCAACACCACAGATAAACCAACAACTTGATTTAGAAATCAAATTCAAACGTTGTTATTTATTAGGTAAACATCAAATCCGTGATGACGTCAAGCTGTGGCACACCTCTCGACGTGAATGAGGCTAGGGAATCGAACGGCCGGCTAACGGGAAGGGGCAGGCCCCGTGGATTGACGAACCTGCAAAATAGGTTCTATCCACGTTTCCTGGGTCACCGTGCGGCCGTGGATCAAGGCTAAAATCAGTTCCGCCGCGGTTTGGGCCACCACATGTAACGGTGGTCCCACGGTGGTTAACGGGATTTCGGCGCGCTCCATTTCCGGCAACTCATCGTAGCCGACCAAGGAAATGTCGCGTGGAATGTTAAAACCCCGTTCCAAAAATGCCCTCAGGGCTCCTTGAGTCACTAAATTGTTGATGCCAATCCACGCGGTAGGCGACGTCTTCTCCACCGTCATCTCTTTTATGGCCCGGTAACCATCTTCCCACGTCAGACGTGCGGGTAACACGACGGGGTTCTGGGACGACAGTGTCGCTTCCCTGAGACCTTCCCGGAAGGCTTGGACCTTGATATCCTGCGAATTGCCAATCAACCCAATATGCTGGTGACCTAACCCCTTCAGATATTGGATGGCCATGAGAATTCCGCTTCGGCGGTTAATTTGTAGACTCGGCAAATCGGTCGGATCCTCGTTGCCCAACACCAAGATCGGGCGATTCAATGCCGCTAATTGGCGGGCCATCTCACTTCCCTTGGTCAAATCGCCCCAATAAATCAACCCATCGACGCGCAAATTGGCCATCAACTCCACACTGTGGCGCGAAAACGCCAATACCGCGTGGTACTGCTTAGCCAAGAGTGCGTCATGGATAGCAGTGCTCAAATCGGCAAACACCGGATTTCGTAAGTTGTCCAGCACAAGCCCCACCAATTGGCTGCGACCGGAAACCAGCTGGGAAGCCAAGAGGTTGCGCCGATAATGCTGTGCTTCGGCGATCTCCCAAATCCGCCGACGGGTCTCCTCCTTCACGGCCGGATTATTGTGCAACGCTTTAGAAACCGTACTGTAACTGACCCCCGCTATCTTGGCAATATCCTTAATGGTGGTCATGGCCATCTCCCGCACCTATCTGAACCTATTAGGAACACTGTCGCTAACCGTATGTTAACGGTAGGGGAATTTGCTGACAACGTTGAAGGCCAGTCGCTGAGGTGCCTTGTTTTCACGGCGATGATCATACCGTAGAATCATAGTAAACGAGATTTCGGGGGATGACGATGCGCGCCAACACCCCGCGAGGATTAATGGCGATATTGGTCTTGTCATGGGGCTTAGTATGGCCCGCCTCGAAAATCGCCTTACACTACAGCCCCCCAATGATGTTTGCCGCGTTACGCGTCGTGACCAGCGGGCTTTTGTTACTCGCTTGGATCCGGGTGCGACCCTCGCCCCACGTTGCGAGTACGCCGCTACGAGTTAATCTTTTGTTGTCTTTCTTTAACGTGTCCCTCTTTTATGGCTTGCAAATGTTGGCATTACGCCAGCTATCGGCTGGACTCCTTTCGATCTTGGTGTACATCCAGCCTATTCTCAGCGCAGTGCTTGCTCGTTTTTGGCTTAACGAGTCCCTGCGACTTGCGCAATTAGCAGGATTTGCCCTAGGGTTTTCCGGGATTGTGGCGGTCAGCGTCAGCGGTCTAGCAACCCATGCACCATGGCTGAGTATTCTGGTGGGTTTGGGCGCTGGCGTTTCCTGGAGTCTGGGTACCATCTTGTATAAAAAATATGCCCGGTCAGGAAACCCTATCCGCGACGTGGCCATTCAACTCGTAACAGGTGGTACCGTGCTCTCCGTTTTAGCCATAGGAAGCGAATCTTTAGCTGCCATCCATTGGGTTGCCCCCTTTTGGGGGTCCTGGCTCTTTAGTAGCGTGATTGGGACTGCCCTGGCCTGGGTGTTATGGGCCCGGTTATTGCAAGGTGGAACCGTTTCCGGTGTCACGGTCTGGACCTTTTTAGTGCCGGTGGTTTCGACTGTCATTTCCGTCCTTTGGATGGGCGAGCCTAACTCTCTAGGGCTTTGGGTTGGTGCGCTAGGCGTTATGGCTGGAACATATCTGGTCAACCGCCCGGCGGCTCCGGCCATTAGTGGCCCCTCGCCTTAAGGCATTTCGTGCACCAACGTCCACGGGTTCCGACCAGAGGAGGCTATCATGTACACGCTGAACATCATCACCCACCGTCGCGAAGAAATGATAGACGTCACCCGCGAAATCCAGGAGCTTGTGGCTCAGGCACACGTGCATTCCGGCATCGTGGTGGTTCAGTCGCCTCATACCACACTGGGCGTAACCGTCAACGAACATGCCGACCCCGACGTTGCCCGCGACATGTTGTCTCATCTTGCCCAGCTCGTGCCTCAGTCGCCCACGTTTCATCACCAAGAGGGTAACGCCGACAGCCATATTAAGACAAGCATTGTGGGACCTTCCGTGTGCCTCATCATTGACCAAGGCCGCGTGCAACTTGGTCCCTGGCAGGGCATCTTTGCCTGCGAATTTGACGGCCCCCGGCGCCGCACGCTGTGGGTTCAAATTATCCCTCGGCCCTCTTAACGACGAGTGGATGGCATGGGGAACCCTCAGCCGCATGGCAAATCCTTGCCGTACTCCCCAGCGCCCAAGCTCCGGGCCTGCGCCGCCAAATTTTTCGTCACTCCGCGCCACTATGGTCCCCAGGTGTGTGGTCTGGAGCGGAAGCTTGCGATGATGACGGCCACGCCTCGTCATTCACGCCGCCATCGGAACATGGCCTCCCAAGGGCCATTGATAACAGTCCAGATACCCGCCATGCCCCCCCAAAATCCCCGACTGCTATTGTTGCCAAGTCTCGCATTGCCAACCGGGCATGGGCGGTTCTCGCATAATCTACGGTTGTCTTCATGTATTCAAATCTGCTAATATTCGAGTGATCAATGACTTTGAATATCTTGAGGTGTGAGTAATGGCTGCACTGCAGGAGTTTAAGGCTGAGCTTTTTAAAACGTTGGGGCACCCCGTACGCATCCGAATTCTTGAGCTGCTCGGCACCGGCGAAAAAACCGTGTCAGAATTGCAGGCGGCCTTGGAGATTGAGGCGTCATCCGTGTCGCAGCAACTCTCCGTCATGCGCTCACGCCAGCTCGTAGATGCCCGCAAGCAGGGCACAAATGTCTTGTATGCGGTGCGCGATCCGTTGCTGTTAGAACTGTTAGCCGTGGCGCGACAAATTTTTGAGCACCAGGTCGCTCAAATGACTTCCCTCTTAGACTCGGACTCCTAATCGGATCCGGGTCAGCCTAATTCACACCACCACAAAGGAGACTTAATGTGCTTGGGGGATTATTGGCGCTCGCCGCGTTGGCCACAGTAACCTACCGACGCGAGCGCATAACACGCACTATGTCGCTTTTGCTGAGCATTGGCATACTCACTTATGGCGTCATCGGCCTTTGGCACGATACGCCATGGGGCTCATGGGCCGGCCTGGTGCAACTCACAGGGCTCCGATCATGGTTTCTCGTCATCCTCGGCTTAGTGGCAACGATGTCGACTTGGTACAGCGTAGGTTACCACGGCCTCCGGCCGTCCGCACACTTTTGGTTGCCTATGTTTCTTTTCAGTATGCTCGTGGTAATTTTGGCTGCGAACCTCTGGGTGTTCATGACCGCGTGGGAAAGCATGACAATCACCTCCTTTTTCTTGGTCACGACCCATCCCTGGCGACCTAACGTTCTGAAGTCCGGCTATATCTATCTGGTCATGTCGCAGATTAGCGCTATGTTAATTCTATCGGGCTTCATGATGATCGACGCCCACCTGCACACAGCCCAATTTGCGGTGTGGGCCAGCCGCGCGTCCGCCTTGCCACTAGCGACCAAAAGTCTCATCTTCGCACTCTTAGGACTAGGATTTGGCGTGAAAAGCGGCGTGGTGCCGTTCCATATCTGGTTACCCCGGGCCCACCCCGTGGCCCCAGCTCCTGTGTCCAGCCTCATGTCAGGCGCCATGATCAAACTCGGGATCTTTGGCATCGTGCAGTTTCTCTTGCTCGATTTGGGACCCTCTAATCATTTTTGGCCGTGGATCATCCTGGCCGTCGGTGCCGCGTCCAGTCTCCTTGGGGTGCTCTATGCGCTCATGGAGCATGACGTGAAACGTCTTCTAGCATATCACAGCATTGAAAACATTGGGATTATCCTCCTGGGTCTGGGCGTCATGAGTCTCGGCATCGACAGGCATCATCCGCTATGGGTGGCCCTCGGGCTCGTAGCTTCGATGTTTCACACCTTAAACCATGCCGTATTTAAGAGCCAGTTGTTTTTAGCGGCCGGCGCTGTGGAACAGCATACAGGCAGTCTAGACATCGACCACCTCGGCGGATTGATCCGTACCATTCCCGGCATCGCGCTGGGATTTATGATGGGATCCATGGCCATCAGCGCGCTGCCTCCGTTCAACGGCTTCATTAGCGAATGGCTGACGTTTCGCGGTGTGCTGGATCTCATTGGGCCTGGCTCCGCCACGCTGTCGCTGTATGGTCTAGGATTGGCCATGGTCCTGGCTTTAACCGGCGCCTTGGCTAGTCTATGCTTTGTCAAGGCCTCCGGCCTGACATTTTTGGGCGAACCACGGCACCCGGTGGACCACCATCCGTTGCCCTTGAGCATGGTCGGGTCCGTCCTGGGATTGGGAATAGTGGCATTGGTGCTCGGTGTGGTGCCGCAACCCGTCCTGAACGTGCTGTATCACATCGACCCGGTCGTCCGAATTGCGCCTGCCACATTGCTTGTACCCCTGCATATCCGCGTCATCGTCGGCGTGTTAGTGATTGGCTCGGCGCTGTTCGCGGGGATAAGCCGCGTGTGGGAGGTGCGCACAGTTCCCCGCTGGGCGTGCGGCCGAATGCCCGATTCGGCCATGCAATATACGTCTCAATCCTTTACCAAGTCCATACGCACCACGTTCGCCCTCATTTATCGTCCACAGCGAACCATCGTCCGTCTTGGAGCAGACGCTCCCGATTTTCCCGACACTATTGTCTACCGTGGAAAGACCGTGTCTATTTGGGAACAGTACCTCTATCGTCCGGCCTACAACACTATCTGGCGCGTCTCGCACTGGAGCACCCGCATCCAGCGCGGCCCCGTCCGCCTGTACTTAGCGTATCTCTTAGGAACCGTCGGGATTTTATTGGCGGTGTTGCACTAAAATTCGGGAGGATTCAGCGATGGTCTGGTTTGTCCAGATTTTGGGCATTGGATTGATGTTCGCTCTCTCTCCGCTCTTTTGGGGAATCACGCAAACGACCAAGGCGAGGCTACAACGGCGCCGCGGCCCCTCTCTGTGGCAACCGTATTGGGTGATTGCGAAGAATTGGCAAAAAGACACTACGGTGCCCGAATTTAGCTCGCTCATCTTCCGGTTGGCGCCCAGCATCACAATGGCCGCCCTCGTGGCTATCCTGATCAGCATCCCTGTGGCGGGCCAGGTTCCGGCCAGCTGGCCCCGCAATCTGTTAACCGTCTTCTTTTTGCTGGCCCTGGAACGATTCTGGACCGGGCTGGCCGGCTTGGACGCCGCGGGAACGTTTGGCGGCTTGGGCGCCAGCCGGGTGACGACACTCGGAACCGGCATTGAACCCGCGCTATTGGCAGCGTTGGGGATCGTGTGGGGGGTCAGCGGCCACGCGACCATCCGGCCGCTTGCCCCTCTACTGCATGCCAGCCCCGCCAGGCTCTTTCCCTGGGTCCTAGCCAGCGTAAGTCTAGCGCTGGTCCTCTTGGCGGAATGGGGACGATTACCGGTTGATAACCCCGACACCCATCTTGAGCTCACCATGATCCATGAAGCCACGTTGTTAGAGTATGATGGTCGGTTTCTGGCGCTCGCAGAGTGGGCCATGGCGCTCAAGGTGACGGCGCTTGCCACCTTGGGTTGGGTCCTTTTGGGGCCCAACTGCCGCTCGTTGTGGGCAAACCTGGCACTGCGCCTGGGCGAAGTCGGCCTCACCGCGATTGCCATAGGGGTTGTTGAAAGTCGGTTCACCAAAGTCCGCTTCTTCCGAATCCCTATGTATCTGGCGGCGGCGGCGGGCATCGGTGTGTTGGCCTTTTACCTCGTAGCAGGAGGATTCAGTGGATGAATGACTGGGGGCTCTTCTTTTTCATTGCCGCCCTTGGCCTGTTCTGGGCCCGCAATATGCAATACGCGGTGTGGAGTTTGGCTGCGGAAGGCGTCGTCTTGAGCATAATGGTCTGGTCATCCGCTCCCCTGACGTCCGTGACCGCGCTTGTCGGGCTGGCCACCCTGGCCGTGAAGGGGCTCTTAATCCCCGGCCTGATTCATCGGATTATGCGCAGCTGGCCAGCACGATTCCGCCAAGATTATCCCCTCCCGCTCTGGGCGTATGGAGTCGCGGCGGTGCTGATCTTGTCCGTTGGACACGTGATGCGCCTTTTGGGACCGACGGCCCTCATTCGGGATGCGGCGCTATTCTTTTACGCCCTCTCCAGCATTCACCTGGGATTTGTCATGATCGTGGCGCGTCGGCACCTACTCTCACAATTAGCGTCCTCAGTGGCCATCGAAAACGCCTTGGTCGTGCTGACCGTATCCGTCGCCGGCTCACTGCCGACCTTCGTGGAACTCGGCATGCTGGTCGATATCGGCATCGCCGGCATTTTAATGGTGTGGATGAGTCATCGCATTCGCCACCAATGGCAGACCACCGACGTCATTGCGCTCCGGCGATTAAGGGGGTAACGCACAGTGTTTCAACCGTTGATGCTCATCGGTCCCGCGCTGGTATGCCTCGCCTATGCGGCGGGGCTCACACGGCGGCATCCAACCGGGTGGTCCTACGCTGTCGCGCTATGGGTCAGCGTCACGGCCATGGCCTCGATCGCGCTGGATTGGTCACGACTCACTGCAGGCCAAACCGCGCCCATCATGATGGCCGTCACCAATGTCATTGCTGCCACTAGCGCCTGGGACAGCGTTGGGTGGCTGCGTGAACATCCTCACATTGCCCCCCATCGGTACTATCTCTGGTGGAGCTTGTTTTGGGGCGCCGTGCTCGGGATCGCGGGCGCTCAGAATCTGGGGCTGGCGTGGCTCACGGTGGAATTCTCTACCTTAACATCGGGGGCCCTCATTATTGAAATGGGCGATCGCCACTCATTGGAAGCGGCGTGGAAATACATTTTAATTACCTCCGTTGGCTTAATCCTGGGCTTAATTGGCATTGTGTTCCTCTACGCCAGCCTCAAGTACCAGGGCAGCGGCTGGGCTACCCTCAATTACAGCAACCTCCACGCGCATTACCAGCACATTGCCCCCATCGTTCGCACGATTGCGACAATCTTCATTGTCTGTGGGTTCGGAACCAAGGCGGGCCTCGTGCCGTTTCACACGTGGCTGCCCGACACCCACTCCCAGGCTCCATCACCTGTTAGTGGCTTGCTCTCGGGTGTGTTGCTCGGTTTGGCGCTGTTCACGGCGGCCCACGTGGTCGCCGCGGTTCCAGTGGCACCGGGGAACTGGATATCCGGCCCTGACCTCTTCACAGGGTTCGGCGTCTTGTCCGTCGCCGTGGGCGCCCTGGCCCTCTTCGTTCAACGGGATATCAAGCGGCTCCTCGCCTATTCGTCGATCGAACAGGTGGGTCTCATCTCGGTTGCCTTGGGAATTAACTCCCAAGCAGCCCTCTTCGCCGCCATGCTGCAATTTACGCTACACGCCGTGATCAAATCCAGCCTGTTCTATGGGGCGGGGCACCTGACCATTCGGTATCAGACCCGCCGCTTGCGGAACATTACCGGGTTGATGGCGCGTTATCCCGCTTATGCAGCCGCCTGGGCCGTAGGCATGCTCGCGTTGGCAGGTCTGCCACCCCTCGGCCTGGCGTATAGCGAATGGTTGATCTTACGCCAGTTGTGGCAGCACCACGCGTATCTGACGATTACAGTCGTGGCCACGGCGCTCACGCTTACGTTCGCTGCCCTCGCCTATCACCTGATTCGCATGTTGTGGCAGGATGTCGAAACCGCTCCTCAGGAGCTGGTACAGATCGGCGGGGAGGCGCTGTAAGATGAGTCAGGACTGGATTGACCACAACATCGCTCATAAGCAGGCTGGCGACGAGTTATTAAGTCTGACCGCCACGCGCGATGGCCAGGTGCGAGCCACCTGGATGAATCCTGGGGACGGCAGGCAAACGTCGTACGCCACTTCCGTGATCGACAATCATTTTCCGTCGCTCACGCGGGCATTACCCGAAGTCGCCTGGGACGAGCGAGAAATCCACGATTTGTTTGGATTTGTTCCCCAGGGTCACCCCGATCTGCGACCCCTCGTCCGGACCCCCCGATGGCCTAGCGAATTTTTCCCGTTGGGGGCCAAACCGATCCGGTGCCCCGCGTGGCTTGACGTCGAACCGGATAACCCCGCGCGCACGGTGCAGGGTGACGGCATCACCATCATGAAAGTTGGTCCTACCCACGCCGGCATTATTGAATCCGGACACTTTGTGTTTAGTCTCATGGGCGAAAATATTCTCCATTTAGACATCCATCTCTTTCAAAACCACCGTGGTGTGGAGGCGATACTGGAAGACCAGCCGATTGCCAACGCCGTTCCCATTGTGAGCCGCGTCTGCGCCGGCGATACGGTATCCCATCAAACCAACTGGGCGATGGCCGTGGAAAATCTTGCGCAGTTCGTGCCAGATCCTCTCCTTTCGCTGCGGCGCGTCATCTTGTTAGAAAGCGAACGGGTGCTGAGCCATCTCAATGACCTGGCCCAAATACCGGCCGGGGTGGGATTCCAACGGGCCCATCAGCAAGCGCTGGCCATCAAGGAATGTTGGCAGCAAGGTCTGAAGCAACTGTTTGGCCATCGGCTCCTCTTCGACACGGTCAAGCCCGGATGGGCAGCGGGAGCAGATCCCGATGCTCTGTTGATGCTCATCCGCCGCCTCCGCCAGCAATGGACACCTTGGCGCACCTTGGTGGAAGGACACCACGGGTTTCACGACCGTATGACAGGGGTGGGGGTCGTCAAACCGCACGATGCCGAACGATTCGGAGCCCACGGTGTCGTGGCCCGCGCTGCGGGCCAGGCGCGAGATGTACGCTCCGTTCACGCTCTCTACGCGGACATGCGGCCAGCATGCATCCTCGGCCAGGGCGGCGATGTCAAAGCCCGGTTTGACGTTCGCCTTGGCGAACTGGAAGAGTCGCTGCGCTTGCTGGAAGCCAGTGCCATGCGTTTGCGGAATGAGAATGAATCCCCTCTGAGACGCTGGACCGTCCCAGACACGCTCAGCGGACGCGCGGTTGTCTTCACAGAGTCGCCCCACGGACTAAATGTTCACGACATCACCCTCGATTGCGGGCGCATTGCTCGCTACCATATTCGCGCTGGTACCTACCGCCATTGGCCACTTCTTGCCCAAGCGATGCCTGGCAATACAGTCGCAGATTTTCCGCTGATCAACAAGAGCTTCGAATTGTGTTACAGCTGTACCGATCGCTAACGAAAGGATGTGACCCATGCCCCACCGAAAACACGGACGACGGGTGTTGCAGATCCGCCATGTGGACGCCGGCAGCTGCAACGGTTGTGAACAAGAATTGACCGCATGCACGGGCCCCGCCTATGACTGGCAACACCTAGGTTTAGATCTCGTGGCCTCACCTCGTCACGCGGACGCGTTACTCGTGACCGGACCCATGAGCGACACCATGGCCCGACCTCTGAATCATGTCTATTCTGCCATCCCGCAACCCAAAATCGTCATTGCGTTCGGTGACTGTGCCGCGGGTTGCGGGGTATTTCAGCACGCTTATGGGGTGCGAGGGGGACTGGACACGGCTGATCTTACCATTCCTGGGTGCCCGCCAGAACCGGTCCAGGCTATTAAGGCGCTCCGCACCTGGATGACGACGCTCACTGATCCAGAGACTGAACCGAAAGACAGTGGTCGCCGATAGGGGGCGGCAGTGACCTGACTCCCAGACCACCCCTGGGCCTTTTCCCCCCGATATCGGGAGACTGCCGCTCTCCACGATCGTGAGATCCGCCCCCAGGTAGCCGCCCATGAGCAGGCTGCGGTTGGCCACGGGCCTAAAAGCCGGTGACCCGTTCCGCCGAAACTCGTGGTGCGGCTTCTCGACCTACATCCCCTTTTCACGTGGGCCGCGATGACGAATCATCGGCTCCTAAAGTGATAAACGGGGAGGAGCATTTGACGCTTACCGGAGTTCGCCAATCCCGACTCCTGTGCTCGGTGGTGACGGGCCCAAACGGTAAATCTTGTCCCAAATCCCTGGGGCCAGGCGCTAATGCCAATGAAAACCGCCCGTGCGGATTCTGGTACGGCACTACGGTCTAGCTGCATCGCGCGACCGCCATTGTAACCGCAGAATAGTAAACGGCGGTCTTTAGGGAGGAGTTATAATCTATTTTGCCTTCTAATACACCAAAGTGTATAATTAGAACATGGAACGGACATTAACGAGTCATGAGGTTGCTCATCTGCTTGGGGGTCAATATTAAGACCGTTCAACGATGGGAGCGGGAAGGGCGACTCAAGGCGGCTGGCCGGACGGCTACCGGGCGTCGCTATTATACCGAAGATCAAATCTTGGTCTTTCGCCATCAGCACCCGGCCCCGACGGGGCCGCGTAGCAGAAAAGGAGTAACCCGCCGTGAAACCTCAGGTCCTTATGGCATCCCTCTTAAGCCGGGGCATGGGACTCGGGTTGACGGGGTGTGGAGGAGTGTCCGCGCTTCATATCGCGGCCTCTAGCAGTGGCGTTCATCAACCTGCCTTGTCTCACGCCAATGCGCACCACGTGGTGTATCTCCCCAATCGCGAACTACCCAACCCCGGCTTTCAGGCTGGTCACGCAATGGAGACGTTTTTGACACCCGAAATCGGATGGCAATTGACCTTTGGCGGAGCAAGTACCGGTTCTCAGGCAGCAACCCTGTTTGTCACCACTGACGGTGGTCATGCGTGGCGCCGCATTCGAAAGATTAGCGCCGCATTCCCGGGAATGAAGGATGGGCTGAGTTTTCTCACCCAAGATCGGGGCTGGCTAGCGGGGGCCTTTTCGCCGGGAGCCTGGCGCGTTGAACCCTTGCTTTATCAAACCGCGAACGGCGGCAGAACCTGGTTTCGCGTCGCGCTGCCCTGGCCGATTGAGCAAACCAATGCGGAGTTAAATTTAGCCCCTCCTGCCTTCTTTTCTGCAACGCAAGGGATCTTGGTTGGTTACTATAGCTCGGTACCCAAGACCGGGCCCGTGGGCGCGTTATGGGTAACCACGAACAGCGGGCGAACCTGGCACTGGGAACCCGTGCGCCAGGGCCACATCGGGCGTTTCGCGTGGAACCTGCCTCATCGCACCACCTTGAGCGTGACATGTCAGGGCCGCACCTGGGTTTCCCAGGACGATGGTTATGTGTGGCATGCCCAGTCATGACCACTGGAACCCTCGGCCATCCCATGGCAACGTAGTCACAAAATTTTGGTTGAAGGGAACTCCATGACCCGCGCCAGCCGGAGCGGCGGTCTACCGTGTGTGGATTTCCTATGGCATTGGGCGTACAGTACCCTGCAGGCGGCTATTGAGGCTGGCTCTGGCCGCTGGCGTGAACGTGAGCCGCCGCATTGGCTCTACTGGCTATGCGGCCTCTCCTTCGCCTTGTATCGGGGCGCAGTCCCCCATAACCCGTGTTTAGGCGGATCAACCGCTTCCCAAGTGGCAGGGGGTGATTTAACGTTTGCTACCTCCCGTGTACGGGTTCAGCACCTCGCGTTGGAACGCCGTCAGGTATGGGGAAAGCTCGACCCAGCTGGGGCTCCAGCTCGGGCCCGCGTGTTCCACCGCCAACGACGCAGCCACATTAGCCGCCTCAACCACGGTTATCACCTGGTTAGGCACCCATAGCGCCATTACCGCTGCCGTGTGAACGTCCCCAGCCCCAGTCGTGTCAATCACCTGCGTAGACCGCGTGGGCACCAACTGCGGTTTACCGGACGCAGGATCCACCACCCAGGTGCCGTCTGCGCCTACCCGCACGAGGACTGTTGCATGCGGAGCACCTTGTTCACGCAAGGCCATGACCGCACGGTCAGGCTCGTCACGGCCCGTCATTAGGGCGGCCTCGCGTCGATTGACAGTCAACACATTGACGCGCCTGAGCACTGTCTCCCAAATCTTGGGCGCAATCTGTTGGACCAAGGGCCCAGGGTCTAACACTAGCGCAATGTCCTCCGACAAGCGCTCAATCCATTGAGCCAATCCTGACGCGGTCGGATCTTTGACCAGATGGTACCCCGATATGTACACGACCTCGCCGGCGCCCACGGTGAGTTGCTGCAAATAGCGAAAATCTAGTGCGGCTTCGCATCCCTGAACCGTTAGAAACGTCCGTTCTCCATCGGGTTCGACCATCACCAGATCAAAACCGGAATCAGCTCCGGCTACCGGCTCAAAGGCCATGGCAATGTTGCCCCGCTGGAGTTCCGCTTGAATGGCGGTGCCCAGAGGGCCTGTGCCCACAAGCCCCGCGTACACGGTATCGAGTCCTAAACGTTTAGCCGCGATGGTCACGTTAAATGCGCCGCCCGGCATCGCGCCGCCGCCCTGGGCTAACAAATCACCCCCACGGTCTGGCCATCGATCCACAAAAGCCACCATATCCATGATGGCATTGGCGACCACCCACAGCCGAGTGCCGAGTGCCACCTTTATCCCCCCGCACCGCGGACCTCAATAAAGCTACATCGTACTGTAATCATATCATGGTTCGCCACCGTCGTGGACTTTTTGCCGTTAGGTCAAAGCGTCTGGCGCCAGGCTTTTAAGCCATTGAGACACACTGAGGGATTGGTGCCACCCTTCGGCCCGGGCCAATGCCCGGCGGCTCAATTCCTCCCGTAGAACCTCGTCATTAAGGGCCCGATCCACCCCACGTCGCCACACTTCGTCATCTGTGCCGTAGATCCATAATGCGGCATCACCCAAGAGTGCCAGGTTATGTGGGGAATGCTGGGCCACCACCGGTGTCCCGGAGGCCATCGCCCAGCTCACGGCGGTCGCCGGGGCATCGTCGGCTTCCGCCACGATGATCACGTCCGCACTCAGATACAGCGCCGCCCACTGGGAAATGGGCAGCGTGGGCAAAAACACCACCCGTTCCGCGAGACCTAAATGCGCCACCACCGGTGCCATGCGCGGGCGCACCTCATGACCCTCTACTAAGATGAGCTCCCCATCCCATGCGAGCAACTGACGCGCCACATTCAGCGCCCGCGTCAACGCCGCGCCGTCACGGTAGCGCCCGATATACACTAAGCGCGGTCGCGATTCCAGGCGATACGCAGCCGTGAGCCCAAAAAGATCGGCCCCGCTCCCAGGGGGATAAAATGGATCTGGCACAATCCGCGGGAGCGTCAGCGGCGCCGATTCCGAATCCGATAGGGTGAGCGAGTCCACAACCCATATAGGCGCTTTCGGGTCGTAGCGCTTAACCCGCTCCAGTTCCTCCATCGTGGGAGCTAACAGAAGCGTGAGGTGACGCGGTCCATCGATCTGGGATCCCAACACCCAAACAGGGCGGCGGATAGGCCACCGGGGACGGCGCGGAGTCACGCTCACGCTCAGTCCGTAGTGACCTAACGCATCCACAAATGGTGTCGCCATGTTGAGCGCGTCTCGGTCGTCACTAACCAACCACAACCCGTCCATGGCTTAGGCCTGGCTCACGGGCGCGCGCTTTTTGGCAGCCGCCGCGACCCGGGAGGGATGGCGCGGCTCATCAACAAAAAACACGCGTGAGCTGTGCGTGGCGTCGGCAAAAAACAGCCACCGCTCCAACACCACCCCCACCGACACCAGCCCCGGAAAGATGACACTCAACACCTCGACCCCGGTTAAGCGGGCCAGCAGTAGACAGAGGAGTGGGCCCACGCCTACAAAAAGCACAATCAAGCCGTAAAACAGGTTGCGCACCGGCACCGGGATGGCTGGCCATACTTGGGTCTGCATGCGGTACGGCGGTTTGGTCGTACCCGTGTCTTGTAGCCGGTAAGGCGCAAACGGAAGTCCGGTCCCGGTTTCGGCCCTAAGCCGACCATGGGACTCGCCAAAGTGGCGCCAGTGCAACGCCTTGATCCCCAGCACGAACAGCATAAAGACCATGAGGGCCACACTAAACACCCGGAACACATGATCGCCCAACGGCAGCACCAATCCCGTCCAACTAGCGCCCGACAACAGTCCTAAGGACAGTAACGAAATCACGGTCACTGGCGTATGCCAACTCAGCACCGCAGGAATGGTCGCATAGAGCATGGCTGTCACCCACATGGCTAACAGGCCGGCCGCAGCTGTCACCCAAAGCCACCACACATAGGCCCAGCTTGCGGTGCTGCCAAATAAAGACCAGGCAGCCAAAATCGCCAGGGACCCGCCAAAAAGTCCCGTAGTCAACGCTTCACGGCTCAGCCACGAGGACTTTAAGCGCCGGAGAATATAGCGCGCAGCCGCCATATGATGCATGTGAAAGAATGATGCCACCCCACCGATGGCGGCGGTCAACAGCGCTAGCAACACTAGCCACACCGCTTCCCGATGGGTCAGCACGCCCATGGACCAGAGCGCCGCCAAAGCCACTGCCAGTCCGGCGGCAATTCCTTGGCCTACCGTGAGCACCAGTAATTGAGGGGCAGGACGCATCTTAATACCGCTCCTTTAACGCTTCTTCCAGTTCTTCCCGTTCAACCGGCGAGGGCGCTGGACGCCGCGGCAAATAATGAACCGACGGGCGGGCACCTAACTCCGGCAACAGGCCGAATCCCTGCCGTTCTTGCACCAACCGCGACACTTCCGAATTGGGATCGTCCAGGTCGCCAAATGTGCGCGCATGCGTGGGACAGCTTTGTACACAGGCCGGCTGCCGCTCCTGGGGCGGCAAACTTTCGTCCTCAAGCCGGTCGATGCACAGCGTGCACTTCTTGACGACACCTTCCTCTTCATCAAATTCCCGCACGCCGTACGGGCATGCCCACATGCACAGCTGACAACCGATGCACGTGTCGTAGTCGATTAACACCACGCCGTTATCCGCCCGCTTATAGGATGCCCCGGTGGGACACACAGGCACACATGGCGCATCGTAACAATGCATACACGCCTTGGGCAGGTATAGGACCGAGGTGTTGGGATATTCCCCGCTTTCCATGGTGATGATGCGGTTCCACCACATCCCATCAGGATCCTGGTAAGGTGTCTCGTCCGGCACGGGTCCAAAGGCCCCGGACGTGTTGTGTTCCTTGCATGACATCTGGCAGCTCTTGCAGCCCACACACTTGTTGAGGTCCGTAATGATGGTGAGTTGCATTAGCGGCCACCTCCTTTCGCACGGTAGGCCATATGCTGCACGGCGCGGGGTTGAGCCACCGGCTGGCGCGGCGCCACCCTGGGCCATACTTCATGAATTTCCGAGGGATAAATGCGGACGCGAGTATCGTACCAACCCGCTTGACCGGTCACCGGATCGTTGTTAAAAAACTCGTCACCTTCGCGACCGGCCATCCGATCGGGAATAATGTGGTTAATGAGAATGGCTCGCGTGACTTCCGGACTTTCGGAATCCAGTGCCCAGGAGCCGGGGCCCTTGGCAATGGCATTCCACGTCCACACCGTATCCGGCTCCACGGCGTCGGACAAGCGGAGACGGCCGGTCATGCGCCCAATTCGCGATTCGATCCACACCCATTGCCCGTCACGGAGCCCAAGCTCTCGTGCCTTCTGGGGATTCATAAAGAGGGGATTTTCGTTTAAGAGTTGCCGCAACCACGCATTATGGGATCCCCAAGAGTGATAATGGGTCATGGGTCGCTGGGTAATAATCCGCAGCGGATACGCGTTGCGCTCCTCCGCCCGGTCTTCGAGCGGCGCGTACCAGATGGGCACCGGGGAAAAATAACGCACCAAGCGTTCCTTCAACTCAGGATTGGTCGGCTTCTTACCCGGCCACAATCCTTGGCCAGCCAGCCGGAAGGTTTGTAACGGCTCGGAATATAAGTGCAGCACAATCATCGAGGGCTGGCCGATAAATTTTACCTGGTGGGCCCAGTTAAGATATCCTTGGTTCGCCATCCGATAATAGCGAATGTTATCCGGCAACCGATACTGCCAAAACGCCTTATGCGCCGCATAGGCCTCTAATTGTCGCGGATTCGGTTCACCAACGAGCATCTGATCGCCGTGTTTGCCGCGAAAGCCGGCCAACAGGCCCACGCCAGACCCGGGTTCGGTTTCCCACAACTGAATAAAGTCGGCATAGGTGCGATATCGGGGCTTGCCGTGTTCCACAAACCCCGGCAACTGGAGGCGATTCGCGAGTTCGATCAAGACGTCTGCGGTTGGCCGCGTGTCGGCGTAGCGGGGCACCGCCGGTTGACGAATAGAATCGGCAGGGCCGTCCGGCTCCGAGATGGGCCGATCTTGCAGCGACGTCGCATCCCACCGTTCGAGGTAGGTGGTGTCCGGAAAGACGACGTCCGCGTAGGCGACAGTTTCTGAGTCAAACGTGTCAAAGACCACAACATGGGGAATCTTATACTCACCCGTCGTTTCATCCCGCGCGGTTAACAAATCGCGGGTGGTCAGTGTATTCCAGGTCGAGTTCCAGGCGATATTCGCCATATAAATCATGAGCGTGTCAATAGCATACGGCTTTTGGGAGGCCGCATTGTAAATCACGTTCTGAATCGTGCCGTGCGCCGCGAGCGGGTATTTCCACGAATACGACTCATCGATGCGGATGGGTTCATCGCCATCGACTAACAGGTCATCCGGCGTGGTCGGATAGCCGAGCAAGGGCGCCTTGGCGGGCTGGTTCGGTTGATAGTCGTCGGGATTCGGCGCCGGTTTAACCGGCGGCGGCACCGGCTTGGGATACGGACTTTTGTACAGAAACCCGCCAGGCACGTCAATAGTGCCCAGTAACATCATGAGGTCAAATAGGCCACGAATGGTTTGAAAGCCATTGGTATGGGCGGCGAGTCCTCGCATCGCGTGAAAGGCCACTGGGCGCCCGACGGTCACCGAATGCTGGGTGCCGTAGGCATCGACCCACTCGATGGGTAGGACAATCGGGTGCCGTTGAGCCACGGTTCCC
The DNA here is from genome assembly GCA_026627385.1 of Bacillota bacterium. Classification (GTDB taxonomy): domain Bacteria; phylum Bacillota; class Sulfobacillia; order Sulfobacillales; family Sulfobacillaceae; genus JAPNUR01. The sequence continues at coordinate 26,268 of JAPNUR010000021.1, forward strand.
ATTTCCATAGCTAAGCGGACAATGGTGCGCTTGGGCACGCCCGTCACTTCTTGGGCCCAAGCTGGCGTGGCCTGCTGGACCTCTTGCCAGAGCAGTTGAAACGCCGGTTCCAGTCGGATGCCGTCGTGCGTGTATTCCCCCTCTAGCATCCCTTCCCCCCGGGCTTCCATATACGGCACCAAGCGACCATCGGCCAGCGCCACCATCATGTCGCCCGCAGGCGAACGCCAAAAAAGCCCATCCCGGGGCGTTCCCGGAGCACGCATAACCAGCGCGGGCGCATTCGTCCAGTGCCGTAAATACTCGCGATCAATGAGCCCTTCCCGGATGAGAACGTGCATAAACGCTAAAATCAGCGCTCCATCCGTGCCCGGACGAATCGGAACCCATTCGTCAGCCAAGGCTCCATAACCGCTTTTGACGGGATTGACGACAATAAAGCGTCCCCCGCGCTCCTTCAAACCAGAAATGGCTAATTTCAGGGGATTAGACGGATGATCTTCAGCCACGCCAAACATCATAAACCACCGAGCATGTTCCAAATCCGGCCATCCGAATTCCCAAAAGCTCCCCCCAATCGAGTACATGCCGCCCGCCGCCATGTTCACCGAGCAAAACCCGCCGTGAGCAGCCCAGTTCGGTGTCCCAAATTGCCGCGCCCAGTATCCATTAAAGGCCTGCATTTGGTCGCGCCCAGTAAAATAGGCCAGGCGCCGAGGATCGGTCTTGCGTATCTCGCGGAGCCACTCCGTCACGGTGTTCAGGGCGGTCTCCCAATCAACCGGCACCAGCCGTCCCTCACCGCGCGGGGCACCCGGTTCGCGCATCAGGGGTTGGGATAGCCGCGCGGGACTATATTCCGTCATGATGCCGGCACCGCCTTTGGCACACCACACACCCTTGTTGACCGGATTTTCAGGAATCCCCGACAAGAACCGGATGCGATCCCCTTCTAATGTCACCTCAATGCCGCAACGGCAGGCGCACATATAGCAGGTCGTATGCACACGCCGAAGGCCATTGGTTGCTTCGTCCTTGATTTCCTCATTTATAGTCAAGAGTTTTGATTCCGTCGCCATCGCGGGCGTTTCCCTCCCAGAGGCAAAATCGTGTTACCATGATGTTAGGTGATGTAACAAGTCGCGGCGTTCGCGTTTCGCGATGACGGCGCGCACATTCTCCAATAGGGGTGAGGGGACGCATTGAATGAGCAAGTGTGGCGCACGTTTAAGGCGGTGAGCGAGCACCAAAGCATTACACAAGCAGCCCGTTTTCTCAATCTCTCGCAGTCTGCGGTCAGCCAACACATTCACCAGTTGGAAGCCGAGTATGGCACCGCCCTCTTTATCCGCACGGCGCATGGAGTCCGGCTCACGGTCACCGGCGAAATTGTCTACCGGTATATCACGCATTTACTGAGTCTCTTAGAAGAATCGCGCCAACAAGTCCAGGAACAGCTGGAGATGAGTCCGCCTAAACTGGTTATTGGCGCCAGTCTGACCATCGCGGAATACATTTTGCCTCACGCCTTGCCCCGCATTGACATCCCCGGCGGCCGTCAGCATGTCACTGTCTACATGGCTAACTCGCACGATATCCTGGATCGCGTGGTCAATAACGACATCGACGTCGGGCTCATCGAGGCGCCTATTCACGATCCCAAAATCGTGATGCGACCCTTTCTGGAAGACCGACTCAAAGTGGTCGTCAGCAAAGATCATCCGTGGACGCAACTCTCAGATCTTACCATTGACGAGTTTCTTCAGGCGCCATTCATTGTTCGCGAACCTGGGTCGGGAACGCGTATGGTGCTCGAAGACGCCCTGCGCCAAATCGGAGTCCCGTTTAGCCAACTCGACATTCGCTTTGTTCTCGGAACCACGCAAGCCATTAAGGCCATGATCGCCCAAAACATGGGGATTAGCGTGCTCTCACCATACACGATCCTGCCTCACGAACAGCATCTCTTTCACCTGCTATCGGTCAAAGAGTTGGCCCTCCCACGAAGCCTCTCCTTGATTCACCGTCACGACCTGGCGCATCCGGCGGCAAAGCGGCTGATCCGCGCCTTATTCCAATTAAACTGGCCGGAACTTTTGGTCAACCCGCTGGCGTAGGGTGCCCACCAACGCATCTATGGCCGCACAAACTTCACAACGCCCGGATCCGAATCCCGAGAAATATGGTAAAGTGAAAAAGTCCTGAAGTTTGGACGCTAGCGCGATGACGGCCTCCAATCGCTGGTCAGCACAAGCCGCGCTGACGTCAGTCAGGGGCACCGGGCAGAGGATGTGAAACCGATTGTGATTTTGGCACTGTTGGCCACGTCCATTTTTAGTCACTATGCGCCGCCCCCGCCCGCCGCAAATCTGGACCCGGTACCCGATTTCAACCAGATTTGTGCTGAAGCGGGCACGCGCTCTAATGCCTGTTTTGTCAGCACCCTCGATGCCTTAGACTACGCCCGCCGCGCAGAAGGCTTGGGGCCGCTCTACTTGCCGCGCAACTGGCGCTCGCTCACCGGGGCCGAGCAAGTCTTTGTCATCACCAACTTGGAGCGCATCGCGCGATCCGAACAACCCATTCCCGGGCTCACCCGAAGCTTAAATCAGGTGGCCTACGAAGCTGCTGTGCATCACACAGATCCTGTGCTGATGGGCAGTTTTCCCCACGGTCCAGCTGTCTCTATTTGGGCTGAAAGCCCCGGACCACTGGCGAGCGATTACGACTGGATGTACTTTGATGGCTTCAACGGACCGCTGCGCACGCCTAACCTCGCCTGCCAAACCCCTAAGGCGTCTGGATGCTGGGGCCACCGCAACAATATTTTGGCCGAATGGTCCACCCACCTCATGGCCGATTTGCCCGAACCGTGGTATCTGGTCGCCGGTGCTGCCGAGGTCCCAGTTCCCGCCACGCCGCACCTGAGCCCCATTTCGGAAACGATGGAATCTGACGCCATGATTGTGACCGCCGTCTGGCAGCCGCCGCACTACGTCTACACCTGGCGACAAGCGGTTAAGGAGGGCGCTGGAAGCCGCACGCGGGGCTGGAACCCGGCAGCAACCGATCGCGTGGCGATTGTACCGCTTGAGGCCTTAGCCCGCATACGCACCCATGCCGTCATTGGGCTCTCGGCCGCAGTTGCCGGATTGATGGTGTGGTTTGGCCGCCGCCCTCGTCGCCGACGCCGACCTTTTGCTTCCTAAGACCATGGCCATGATTACCACGCAGCGATGTAGCCGTCCGCCCGTGGTTCCGTGCTCCCGAGATAGACGCCGGACGGCAGGCGCCAAATAATTTCTCCGCGGCCAAACAGTCCCGTCTCCGATGCGAGATGCACATCATGACCGCGACGTTTCAACCCCTCGAGAATAGTCGCGGAAAAGTGCGGTTCACAGATCACGCGGTTGCCGGCATCCCAATAAAAGCGCGGCGCATCAAGCGCCGCTTGGGGATTGAGCGTTCGCTCCAGCAGGTAACTTAACACTTGGACATGCCCTTGGGGTTGCATGAACCCCCCCATCACGCCAAACGGGCCCACCGGATGTCCCTGGTAGGTTAAGAACGCGGGAATAATGGTGTGGTAGGGCCGTTTTCCGGGTTCCAGACGGTTGGCATGACGGTCGTCTAGACGAAATAGCTGCCCCCGATTTTGGAGAGCAATGCCTGTCCCAGGGACTACCAGCCCCGACCCAAATCCCGCGTAATTACTCTGAATATACGAGACCATCATGCCCTCCCCGTCAGCCGTCGCCAAGTAAACGGTACCACCCGGATGGAGCGCATCGATCACTCGCGGCTGAGCTTCTTGCCCAATCAACGCGCGGCGACTGGCGATATACGCATCGTCCAACAAGGTCTCAGCGGGCAGGGCCATAAACCGCGGGTCCGCTAAATGGCAAAAGGCGTCTTCAAACGCCAATTTCAACGCTTCGATTTGAAAATGCACGCGTTCCTCGTCATTAACTGGCACTAGTCCATCCAACATTTTCAGCGCCATCAGCGCCACTAATCCTTGCCCGTTGGGCGGCAGCTCCCACACATCATATCCGTGAAACGATACCGCTAGGGGGGATACCCATTCCGGCTCGTAGTCAGCCAAATCCTCTAAGGTCAACACCCCCCCGGTGCATCGCGAAAAGTCGACGATCCGTTCCGCCAGAGATCCGCGATAAAAGCTCTCGGCGTGAGACTGGCCAATGTCCTCCAGAGTCCGCGCATGATCAGGCGCCCGCCAAATGGCACCCGCCTCGGGCGGGTGGCCGCCCGGAGCAAACACGCGAAACCACTCGGCAAACTCCGGCGCGGTTAAAACCTGGCTATAGCGGTCGTAGGCGCGGCACCAAAAATACGCCACCGTGGGCGCCACTGGATGCCCCTGGTCCGCGACCTCAATCGCGGGTCCCAGATCGTCGATCAGACTTAAGCGACCAAACCGCGTGTGCAGGCTGGCCCACGCTGCGGGAATGCCTGGCACCGTCACCGCACCCCACCCATAGGCTGGCATTCGACTAAAGCCGTGGCTGCGAATCCACGCCGGCGTGAGATGCTGCGGCGCCGGGCCGCTCGCGTTCAAGCCGTGTAACTGCCCTTGGCTCCATACTAAGGCAAAGGCGTCACCGCCAATACCATTGGACGTCGGTTCGACCACGGTCAACATGGCGGCCACGGCAATCGCCGCATCCACCGCGTTGCCACCCTTCTGCAAGATCCTTAGGCCCGCTTGCGCGGCTAATGGATGAGCGGTGGCCACCATGCCCGACTTCCCATAGATCACCGTTCGTCGGGAGGGATAGGGATAATTACAGGGATTGAATGGTACCTCAAACATTCTGTCGCTCCTTGCCCGGTCGCACATTGATTAGCGAACCCCAATGGCATGGTCCTGTATCGCGCACCAAGGACTGGACTCGCATCGCCAACCGGCTCTCCACGATGTGCACCTCTGGGCGCCATCGTGCTGTAAGCCTTTGGTGACCTAACGACCTCGCTGCCCCCAGTGTCGCACTTCAATGCCGAAATTGTTGCCCACAAGGACAACCCGCCCATCACCAACGGGGAGGCCGTTAATTTTGATCTGCACCGGCTCTTGCCACCGATAGTCGAGGACAACTTGCGTACCGACTCCCCAATTCAACAACGACTGCACCGGCAACTGCTTCAAACCCAAACTCACGGAGACGGTGACCGGCAGGTGCATCGTGCGACGAAGTCGGGGATCAAGCGTCATCCCGGTATCGTGCCGTTCCCCCGCCTGAGACACCAACGGCGCCGTTGCCGGTGCAGTGGATGTGGCGTTGGGCGCCACGGGATCCTCGGAGGCAGACGGTGCAGGTTGACTCGCCGCTTCGCTGGACTCGTTGGCACTGGACAGCGCTTCCAGCAGGGCATCGATTTCCGCTTGCGATAAGGGGCGGTTGGCATCCGCCATGATGTGACCCCCTTTTGACCACGATTCTACCCGATACCGCCACGGCTGGCGACCGTTTTCTAGGGATCCCGTTCTTTGTAAAACAAGGCCGGAGAGGCCGCCACAAATCCTAACTGTGCATATTCTAAAAAAGTTTCAGTCGCGCCTAAAAATAAAAGTCCGGTGGGCTTTACGGCCCCGGCGAGACGTTCTAGCACCTTTTGGCGCACCAAGGGACGAAAGTAGATAATGAGATTGCGGCAAATGACCACGTCGAACCGCCCGGGGGGCGGTTCGACCACCAGATCGTGCCGGAGATAGGTGATGCGCCCGCGCTGAAGAACGAGCCGGAGGTGATCCGGACCTTCCGGGTGAAAGTAATGGCGGTAACGGGCTGGCACCTTATCCACGTCAACGGCGGCAAACCGGCCGCCGCGCGCTTCGTCAAGCACCATTTCGTCGCTATCGGTAGCTAAAACTTCAAACGAACGACCGAGTTCCTCCAAGATCACCGCTGCCGTTACGGGTTCGGCTCCCCATGAACAACCGGCAGACCAGATGGAAATCAATCCGGGCGGGCGGGCAGCCATTGCGGCGCGAAAGGCTTCCCAATACGGTGGATCGCGAAAAAACTCTGTCACATGAATCGTGAGGTAACTATATAACCGCCGAAAAAGGTCGCGATTGTCTTTGACCGCGTCAAGAAAGGGCTCGAGGGACATAAACCCTTCGCGCTGTATAAAGCTTAATAGCCGACGTTCCAGCTGCGGTTCTTTGTACGCACTGAGGTCAAGCCCTCTCTCCCTTAACGTGTCCAAGACCTCAGGCCACCCCTCCATGGGCCATCACCTCCTTCAGCCACCGGCCAATCTCTTCCAGCGACCACTGAACCTCGGCGGCCCCGCACTCCACCGCGGCCTTAGGCATGCCCCAGATGAGGGCACTCTGTTTCGATTCGGCGATCACTGTGGCCCCTTGCTGCCGACAGTAGAGCGCCCCCGCCGCCCCATCCTCCCCCATTCCGGTCAGAATCACCACGCCCAAATCTGATCCAAATACGCTGGCGGCATCGCGCAGTGTCACATCCACCGAGGGAATGACCCCGTGCACACGTTCTCCCGGTTCCGCCCAGCAACCCTCCGCGTCCAGCCGTAGGTGAAATCCCCCCGCGGCCACCACCACGCGAACGTTGGGCCAGGCGAGATGACGTCCGTCCGGGGGCACTTCCACCACCCTGGCGTGGGACACTTCCTCCAGGCGTGCAGCAAAGGATGTGGTAAAGCCGGCCGGCATGTGCTGCACCACCAATAACTTGGGAGTGGGAGGGCGGATCCCGCCCAGCTGGCTAAATAACTGAGATAGCGCGCGCGGCCCACCCGTAGAGGCGCCTACAACAATCGCGCGAAAGCCGCGCACACGCACGCTCGCAGGTTCCTCAGACGATTCGACGGAGTCCGCTCGGACGCGCCGCGTCATCTCCTGTAGCCGCTCGCTGAGCGCGTCCACCATGACCTCTAGAGATTGCCCGAGATTCGGTTTGGGCAAAAAGTCGTCCGCCCCGGCTTCCAGGGCCGCCCAGGTAGCGCGAACACCGCGGGCCGTGTGGCTAGACATGAGAATAATGCGACCCGACCAGTGGCGCCGCAATTGCCGCACCGTCTCCAACCCGTCTATTCCCGGCATGATCACGTCCATCAAAACCACGTCGGGGTTCAGGCGTGGAATCTCGCCAAGCGCCTCTTCCCCCGAAGCAAGGCTAGCCACCACGGCAAATCCTCGTCGGCTGAGGCGCGACGCCAATTGGTAGCGAAAAAATGACGAGTCGTCGACAACCACCACGCTAGGCACTGTCATCAGCTCAGCTCTAGGCCGCCGCGCCGCCCAACGACGGCACAACTACGATTTCCGCCGACACCTCTTCATTGGTGACTTGAAACAAGGCCTCGCTCATGAGCACACGCGACCCGGGGCTGATTTCGCGCGTCAGCTCTTCCGCCGAGGTCAGCCAGACGCGGGGTGTGGTGGGTTCCCAGACGGTTTGAAACAAATCCGCAAAGACATTAAGAAACGCCGTGCCCACGACGTTACCGACCTCGGCCAGAGCTGATAGCCCCATGCTGTCAAGCGGCAATTCAATGGTCTCTCCCATGAGAGCACTCACCAAGCGCTGCCCATTCACATCGGAAAATACGGTAAGAATGTGCGCGTGAAATAACCCGTGAGCCCTCAGGTGCACGGCGTACAAGGGATTGCGAAATGTGCGTAAAAACCGCTCGGACATGGTGTCCCATGACACGACCGCCACATCGCTTTCTCTGACGTCGAAATCCAACCCGCTAAATTGCTTTAATGCCAATCCCGCTTGGGCCAGGGCAGGCATCGACGCTTTTTGCCAAATCGCCATCAATTGTTCAATATCCAATCTCGTCTCCTCCATTGTGGACTGCATTCACGCCCCGGGCAAATCCCGTTTGCTATAAAATCCCGTAATGACGCGGATATGCTGCTCGGGTGCCTTCAAGGGGACCGGTTGCCCGCGCTGAGGCCCGTTGAGCAAGCGAATCAACGGGCGATTAGGCCAATCGTGGGGGTTATCCAAGACCACCCCCAATTCACCGTTGCCCAACTGCACAACCGTACCGACGGGGTAAGGCGCCACCGTGCGCTGTAGTGTCTTGACCAAATCCAGGGGGAATTCGATACCCGCGCCGCCCACGACCCACTCGAGAGCCTCGTTAATGGGTAGTGGCCCCTCGTCGGTCCGGTAGAGCAAGAGATTCATTAATTCAGCCAATCCCAAAATGCGGGCTCCGTGATAAATTTTCTCCCCTTCCAGCGGCGGATCGCCTGACCCATCCCAGCGGGCATGGTGTTGGGCCAACGCCGCCCGGGTGGTGGCGGGCAAACTCGATAAGGGCCGAATGTGTTCTGCAAGCTCTTGACGTCGGTCGCGACCCGGTTCCGTCAAGACAGCTGATGGAACATCTAGCTCCAATCCCAGCAAGACCGCCGCCAGCGCATAATCTTCCACCCACCGATAATCGGTGGCTTGCGTCAATTTAATGGTCAGTCCGATGATGTTCACCCAGGCCACCAGCGCCGGGTTGCCTCCGCGGTACAAGGGAATCCACTCAAACGGACGCGTCTGACTTTCGGTCAGGCGCTCGCCCAACGTGCGGGCAAAGCGCCGGGCCTCGATCAAGCCGTCGCCGCTCAGCGCTTTAAAACCGCGTTCTACCCAGTCTTTCAGGGCGCGCATATCCTGTTCGGGCAACCACCAGTTGGGATGAATCGCTTGCCACCCGGGCCACTCGACCGGTATGACATCTAATCCTTGTTCTTTCATTGCCTCCAGGGTGGCGGCGGTCAATACTTCACCACGCTCAGCCAACACCGTACCCCGACGGCCCCAGACGGCCTCAGCGGCCACGTCCCCTGGTTGACACTCGTTGACTGCCATCAAGCGCACGACCGATCCCCCTCCATGATCTGTTACTGAGCTTTCGCCCACTTTTGTAGTGCTTGAATGATGCGCTCCGGCTCGTATGGCTTGACGACAAAATCCTTGGCACCCGCCTGAATCGCGGCCACAATCATCGCCTGCTGACCCAGGGCTGACACCATAATCACTCGAGCAGCGGGATCCATCTGACAAATTTCGCGTGTCGCCGCCACGCCGTCCTTTTCGGGCATGGTAATATCCATTAAGACGGCATGGGGGTGGTGTTCCCGGTAACGGTCGACGGCCTCCTGGCCATTGGCAGCCTCGATCACCACGTACCCGGACTCCTCCAGCAACTTTTTGAGACGCATCCGCATAAAGGCCGCGTCGTCAGCAATTAGGATGGTCATTTCTTCGGCCCCCTCGACGATTGGTTACACAGTAGATAGCGGACGCCCCGCCACTAAGTTCGCCACGGTGTTGGCCAATAACTCCGGGTCGAACTTGGTAATCACCGCGTCAGCCTCAATTTCGGCGGCTCTAGATGCTTGCCATTGACCCGAAAGCGAGGTGTGCAAAATGATGGGAATGCGCGCAGTGTTCTCCCCTCTCTTGAGCTGGCGCGCTACCGTGTAACCATCCAGCTTTGGCATTTCCACATCGAGCACCACCGCGTCCGGCAGTGGCTCGCCGCCGGCCACCGCCGCCAAGAGCTCGGCGCCATCGCGGAATGAGCGAATGGTTACTCCTAGCACGTTCAGCGCCTTTTCTACCTGATGGCGGGCTACCTGAGAGTCGTCCGCCAACCAGACGGCGACGTGAGGCCCCAAGGTTGGCACCGTCTGCGTGACTTCCAGCCTCGGCGGCGCCACCGTAGCCAACAACTCCTCAAAGTCAATCAATTGGATAGTCCCGAGGTCCGGATGGTTGATAAGGCCGGTGACGTGACGATTTCGTCCCTCCATCAGCTCCGGCAAGGTTTCCACGTCATCCCAGCGCACGCGAATCATGCGTTCGACGTCCTGAACCCCAAACGCTTGCACCGTCTGGTTAAATTCGGCGACCAGCAGTAGCGGGGGGTGATCCGCCTGGGAAGCCATGTCTAATGCACGGTAGAGATTAATCACGGGCAGCGCTTGTCCGCGCACGTAGACGACGCCGTCCAACCAGGGATGCTGGCCGGGCACCCGCGTGATCGTGCTGGCGGGCAGGACCTCACGGGTCTTATACACGTTGATACCGTAGCGCTGCCCATCGTCCAGCAAGAAGATCAAGAGCTCCATCTGATTGGACCCCAGCGTCACGACGTCATCCTCGAGGGGCTGATCTTGCTCACTCTTAGTCACCGGCACCAATCGTCGCACGTCCACAATGAGCGCCAAACGGCCATCGCCCAGTAGCGCGACCCCGCTGAGCCACGGTGTGAGTCCCGTGAGCCCCTGGACAGGCTTGATGACGATTTCCTGCTGGCCGGTCACCTGATCCACCGTCAACGCCGCCTGGGTCCGGCCGTCCTTGACCCGGACTAAATAGCGGTCTTCATGCGCTTCTTGGGGATCAAACAGTTCAGTAAGCGAAAAGACGGGCAGCGGCGCATTGCGGTCGGCCACGGCCGCGTGCCCCAATGCACTCTTGACTCCGGCCACCGTCAGGCTCTCGATGCGCTCGACGGTTGCAATCGGAAAGCCTACAGTCCATGGACCCGCCTCGACAATGAGCGCGGTCATAATGGCCATGGTCATCGGTAACTCGATGTGGAACGTCGTGCCTTCGCCCCATTGGCTCTCCACGGTGATGGACCCGTGAATCTCATCCAAAAACGCGCGCACCACATCCAGTCCCACTCCGCGGCCCGAAAGATCGGTCACCTGGTCAGCCGTCGATACGCCCGCCCGGAACAACAATTCCGAGAGGTCATCTTCCGTAGCCCGTTCAGCGTCATCGTGGGTCATCCATCCCTCGCGCTCGGCCTTATCCCGCAGTTTTTGCCAATTAATGCCTCGGCCGTCGTCTGCAAGCTGGATATGCACATGACCTTGGGCAGCGAACGCCGTCAACCGCAGTGTGCCAATTTCCGGCTTTCCGGCCTGGAGACGCTGTTCTGGCGGTTCAATCCCATGATCGCAAGCATTGCGCAAAAGGTGTAAGAGGGGTTCGTGCAACCGATCCATGACCACACGGTCGAGTTCGGTGTCTCCTCCCTGGGTCTTCAGCTCGATCTTCTTGTTGAGCTTCAATGCAATATCGTGCACTGCCCGCGGATATTGTCGAAACAGGGTGTCGAGGGGCAACATGCGGGCGCGCAGGGTTAAATCCTGGAGGTCTAACGCGCGTCGGCGCAAATGCTCAAAGATGGATCGCGTGGCCGGATCCAGGGATTGTCCTAACCGATGCTCCAGTTGCCCATGATCTAGTAAAAGCTCGCCAATACCTTCCATGATGGCTTCTAAGGTGTCCGCACTGATGCGCAGGGTGGCATCGCGGCGCTCAACCCGTTGCGTCTCCTCCACCGGCGCATCCGGCGTTTTGGGCAGCGATGAGAGGCGGTCGACTCTCTTGACTTCAATGAGATCATCAACCACCGCGAGCAAGGCCTCGACCTTATCCACCACGTCAGGCACCTCGGGCACCCAGAGCGCGCTGACCGCCCCGTGCCAATCCCCTAACGCCTCGACCGGGGGATCGCTGACGGTGCCGGGAATCGCCGCACTCACGGCGTTAAAGGCCTGCAATGCGCGGACACCGGGCATGGGGCAGGCTGGACTCCACCGCAATTCGAAGTGGATCAGCGGATTGGCCTCGCCCGCGCCGCGTCCTTCGAGCTCCCGCCGCAAGGCATCGACGGTCTCCAGAACCAGTTGCTGGAGTTCTGGCGTCCACTGCCAGTCGGGCCGCCCCCGCCGGTCCATGGCGTCTTCCAACCGATGCGCCCGCTCGACCCACTCGTTTAAGCCTAACATCCCGCCGGACCCCTTCAACGTATGTGCCGCCCGAAACATCGCGTCGATGGGCGGGGGAATCTTCAGTGCCCCTTCTTCTAAAGCGCCCAGCAATTCCAGGGCCTCTTCGACAAAGAGTGCCCGCTCTTCGTCCGAGTCCCACCGAATCTCATCAAAGCGCATGCTGTCCTCCTTTTGACGACCCTCTGGCGCCCGCCCCGGAGGGCTTGTCAGCGCCGGTCAATTCCGCCTCTAATCGCGCCGGTAAGTCATCAGGCCATCCCCACACCCATTCCTCTTGCCAGCGATAGGCGTCGGTCACCCATGCCGCGGCGGCTAAAGGCACCAGCGTCGCCCAGCTATCTCGGGGCAACGGCTCCTCTACCGCCACCAACCCTATCACCTCGTCAACGTGCACCAACGCCGTGTTGCGGTCGCCCGTCCATCGCAAGACCGATTCTACCCGCCCACTCGGGAGGGACAAAGCTGGACGCAAGGTCAACACGGTTAAAGGCAGTCCCCGCACCACGGCAATACCCGCCACTAGCGGGGGAACCTTTGGCACCCGCGTCACCTGCGAGGGTTGCAAGATTTCTGCCACCGCTAGGACCGGGGCTCCAAATAGATAGGGGCCGATGCGAACGGCCAATAGTTCACGACTCATGACGCGCCTCCACTCCAACGCTTCACCCACGCTATTCGCCAGCCACTCAGGGAGTCCTCTTTTCGCTGTCGACTTTTGTCAGCCGCGCCAAACGACGAACGAAAAAGGTTTGAGGGAAAAAAGGAGTCACCTGGCCCTCGTCGAAGTTCGACAGTATTCGGGACGCCCGCCGGGGCGCTCGTGCGGCTCAATCTAGCCCTATGAATTAAGAACACAAGGAGACGGTAGCATGAGACTCACTGCCAAGGCTTCGGTTGTGGCCGGCCTGTTAATTGCCGTAACCATTGCCCAAAGTGCGCTGACCATTTCGCGGGATGAAAGCGCCTTAAAGAGCACCCGCATTCTCACCAACCGTGATAATCAGTTTTTGAGCGCCGTACAATCAATGCAAGCCGACTTCTACGCCTACGACGACCAAATGAATACCTATGCGCTCCTTGCGACAGAAAAGCATCAGGCCGCGTTGGCGGCTGTTACATACAGCCAGGCCCTCAGCTGGGCCAGCGCTTTTCAAACGAACCTCGCCAAGGCGCGCAATCTCGCGTTTCGTCCGCAGATCACCGCCCTATTAAACGACGTGGCCCGCGAAATTGCCCAGTATTCCACTGATGCCCATCAGGTGCACCGTGACGTCTTGGCGCGAAAGTTAGCCGCCGCTGACTATCTTCAGACGGTAGGCAACAATGGACCATCCAATGCCATCTCTCCGTTACTCAGCCAACTGGTGGCGTTGGCTCAAAAGAATTTGTCCCAGCACTTTTCAACCATCATTCACGATCAGCAGGAGAGCATCACGTTGGCGTGGATTACGGCCTTAGTGGTGCTGGCCATTTTGGTGGCCATGTTGCTGACCATTCAATGGTTTGCCGTCAAACCTCTGGTCTCCTTGAAAACCGTCGCGGAGCGATTGGCCGAGGGCGATACCTCGTTAGCTGTCAGTCACCGCAGCGACGATGAACTTGGCGCCTTGGCCGACGCCTTTCGTCAAATGATGCAGTATCTGACGGAATTAGGGGCGGTGGCGGATGCCATTAGCCAAGGGGATCTCGCGGTAGCCCCCGCGGCCAAAGGACCACACGATGTCTTAGGACACGCCATTGAGGCTATGCATAGCCGGCTGCGCGACGTGATCCAGGCGCTGCAAGCGGCAGGCCATGAAGTGCAGCAAAGCGTCGACGAACTCACCACATTGGCTTCCCACACGACCCAAGCCACGCACCAAATCGCTGCCGCGGTGGGTCAAACGGCTCAGGCCACCAGCGAATCCTCTCACGGCCTGCAGCAAATTGCATCCGCCATGCAGCAACTCAAGTTGGCCGTCGAACAGGTCGCCAATGGCACGGCGGTGCAAGCCAACCAAGCCCAACACGGTGAAGCGGCGCTTCGTCAGATGAAAGAGGCGCAATCCTCCGTCCACGCCGCTACCCAGCGCATGGAACAGCTGGCGGAAGAGTCCCGGAAATCCGCCCAGGATGGTCGGCGCCAAGTGGAAGAAACGTTAGCGGCCATGACGCGCATTGCCGAGGGCACGCGGGCTACCGCTGAAGCCATTAGCCTCTTGGGTCAGCATTCCGAGCGCATTGGCGCCATCGCCAACACCATCTCCGACATCGCCGCGCAAACCAATTTGCTGGCGCTCAACGCCAATATTGAGGCTGCGCGCGCGGGCGAGCACGGCCGAGGCTTTGCCGTGGTCGCGGATGAGGTGCGCAAACTCGCGGAGCAATCGTCCCAAGAAGCGACCAATGTGAGCGAACTCATCCGCACCATTCAAGACACGGTGCAGCAATCCGTGGTCTCCATGGAAAAAGGGCAACAAGAGGTCGCCACGGGCCAAGCCCTCGGTGAAGAAACGCGTCTCGCCCTAGAAAGCATGGAAAAAGCCGTCAGCAAAGTCGCCGAAGAAATTGCCGTGTTATCCCACACCGTGCGCACCCTTGAGCAAGAAAGCGCCGGGGTCGACCAAGGCATTCGTGAGATTCAGCGTATCGCCCAGGATAACTCGGCCGCCGCCCAACAGATGGCGTCGTCGTCGGCCGACGTGACCGATACCGTTGAAGGATTGGCCGCCATCTCAGAAGAGACTGCGGCATCCACCGAAGAGGTGGCCAGCACCAGCGAGCAGGTGGCCGAATCCGCCGAGACCTTGTCCAACAAAGCGCAACGTTTGGCTGAGGTCGCCTCGCGGCTGCTCCAGCAGGTGGCCCAATACCAGCTCTAAGGGAGCCGTCAGCAACGCCGGGGTTCGCGGCCGCGATTAGTCAAGCGGACCCCGGTCACACTTAAAACAATTCAATCGGCGGCACGGCTACCGCCCCGTATGCCAGGCGCGTCGACCCTTCGGTCACGCGCTGGTGCACGGCGTGTTGGGCCGACATGACGTAGCCTTCTCGCATGGACTTTATGAGGTCGCGCACGACTTGGCTCTCGATACGGCCGTCAGGCTCTTGACTGACGTGTAATTCCAACGTTCGCAACGCATCTGCCACGGCGTTAATGCGCTGGCGAATTACATCTTGAAACTGCATCTCCCCTAACGCATCGGACAACTCGCGTACCGTGGTGTCCTGGAGTGTTCGCAAATCCGTCAGCGCCTCCCACAGCGCTTGCCCCGTCTCCCCCATTTGCTTCCAGGTTTCTTTCTGGGTGCGCTCAAGGCTTTCAAGGGCCTCTCTCATGCGAGCGCTCATCGTATCCAACATTTCATGCGAGGCCTTGACATCCGTTTTGAGCGTCTCCCGCAAATCTTGAATTTTGTTTCGCGTGTCTTTGGCCATGGCCTCACTATCGTTAGCCAATTGCCGCACTGCGTCCGCCACCACAGCAAATCCGCGGCCAGCCTCTCCCACCCGTGCCGCTTCAATCGCGGCGTTCAATGCCAACAAATTAGTCTCTTTGGCAATGCCTGCAATCCGCTCCATCAACGGCGCTAGTGCCCGGACCCGTTCGTCCAATCCTTCCAGGCGGTGAGCCGTCGCTTCGATCAGTGCGCTGTAATGGGCCAGCTTTTGGGCCACGTCGTCAATTTGCGGCGCTAAACTTTCGCTGTTCCAGCGGCTTAGCTGTTCCCGGCTTTCGGCCAAGGCGCCTTGAAAGTCTGTCACTTGGGCCTGGTTAACGTCGAATAACGCCTTGAGCCGTTCCGTCACCTTGAGGGCCCCCGTTTCTGTCTGTTCGACCGCTTCCAGCAGCTGCTGGCGGCATATGGCGAGAATGGTGGCCATGTCAGCTCCTTCGCCGTTCACATGGCGTGTATTTGGCAACATGAATCATACCCTCTCCTGATCTCTTGGCTTCCTAATGCTTCGGCAACACTTTATCAATCACGGCAATCAAGTCCGACCCGCTGACCGGCTTAATGATCCACCCCGTGGCTCCGAGGCGGCGGGCTTCTTGACGGCGTTCCTCTTGACTGTCAGTGGTTAACACTAAAATGGGCAGAAAACGCCCTTGGGGCAGGGCACGCAATTGTTGAATGAAGGTCAGTCCATCCATCACCGGCATATGCACATCAGTAATGACGACGTCCGGCGGTTCATGCGTGGTCCGAAACCACTCAAGCGCCGCGGATCCATTTTCTGCGGTTTGCACGTGAAACTGATGCATTTCTAGGGTAGCCTTGAGACTCATGCGCATGGTAGCTGAGTCGTCCACCACGAGAACGGTTCGCTCCACCTGGTTTCCCTCCCTTCTTATCACAGCCCAGACATCAGCCAACACTTGAGCCCTTCATCATCCGGCCAAGCCGCAATGCGCGCCCGCACGGCCACTAGCACTTGCCACACCGCCGTGTGCAAATGGTCGAGCTGGCTCAAATCCACTTCCCCTCCTGGATGATCTAAAAGCCATGAGAAGAGGGGTTCTACCGCATCTATGCCCACGTATCCTGATAACCGAGCTTGTTCTTGCGTCAACTCTACTGCCACCGTATCAACTCCTTCAGATTCAACACCAATAGCACTGATCCATCGCCTAACAGCGCGGTCCCTTGGTAAATGGATAAGTGGGCTAATGGCTCGCCTAAGGGTTTGACAATCACATCAACGGTTTCACGAAAGTCGTCGATGATGAAACCCACATCCTCGTCGCCCACCCGACCGATAAGGACCGCCCACTCACCCAACCGATTCGGCCGGGGCTCTTCATGAAATGCCAAGACCTGTGCCAAATTGACGAGGGAGAGCGTATGGCCACGCAAAGTGAGGGTAGGGTGATGTCCCAAGTGTTGAAGGCGGTCCGGCGCCACGCGGACAGTTTCCACCACGTCTTCGATGGGGATTCCAAATGATTGGCGACCTAACTCTACGACCATCACTCGCCGGGACATCATGGCCGAGGGCATGATCAGGCGAACGCTCAAGCCTTGATTGTGACGGCTTTCGAGCACAATGCGGCCACCCCGCTGTTCCACCACTTGCTTCACGATATCCATCCCGACGCCGCGGCCGGACACATCGGACACGCTCGTGGCGGTCGAAAAACCCGGGTGAAAAATGAAGCCCCACACGTCTTGGTCGGACAACCGCTGGAGCTCATCTGCCGCCACGAGTCCCTTTTCATGCGCACGGCGCCGGATGCGGTCACTATCTAGTCCCCGGCCGTCATCGCTCACCTCAACAACAACCTGGTCGCCTTGGTACCAAGCACTAAGCCGCAGGCGAGCGGGTAACGCTTTGCCTAAGCGGCGCCGTTCGTCGGGCAATTCAATGCCGTGGTCTAGGCTATTGCGAATTAAATGCAAGAGGGGCTCAGCCAAAATTTCGGCAACACCTTTATCAATTTCGGTATCCTCTCCCACAATGCTCAGTGCCACATCTTTCCCTAACTTGCGTGCCAAATCGCGCACAAGTTTTGGAAATCGTTGAAAAATGGTGGCCATCGGGACCATTCGCACGTCAAACACTGCAGCTTGCAGGTCGTCGGCAATGCGGTTAATCGCCGCATATTGAGCCCACATCTCACGAGCCAAATTGTTAACCCCATATTCGCTTTCCGCTTTTTTCGCTAAGTACGGCAACCCATTTTTCGCGACCACCATTTCCCCTACCAGGGCCATCAGGCGGTCGATTTTCTCCGACGCCACGCGGATTGTCGCCATCTTGCGCACGTTTTCATCATCACGGCCTTGTTTAATCCGCTGACGAGCCGTTTCCTCCCGAGTGGGCCCAATGTCAGGCAATCCGTTAGTGGTGGCAAGCACCTCTCCTGAAAAATGTGCAGCCCATTCGCGCAAAGTGGCCCAAACCCGGTCCTGATCCCCCTTTCCGGCGTGAACGAAGCCACGAAACCACTTCTCCGGCACCGATGCGGTCGAGGCCCCATCCGAGAATTCAATGAGTGCCGCAAAGTCTTCGTGACGCAACAGAGAGAACAAGGCTGATCGACGGTTCTCATCGAGACCCCTCAGCGCGTCCCGCCCGCCGAGGTTGGCCAGCTTCCAGCGATCCACGGGGCTCAATGTCACAGCCTCGGCATCGAACTGAAAATACTGGACGATCTCCGATTGAGGGGCTTGGGAAATCATGTGAAACGCGAGGACGCATTGATAGAGATCCAGAATTTCCGGATCCGGCCATTCTTGTGGGCCCACGATCGTCCCCCACAGCAATCCGGGCGCGTGCCGCGCTTGCCAAAGCGGGTCATCCCCGTGGTAAAAGGTGTCGGGGGCGGGGCGGTACGCAATATGCCACAGCACATCCGCGGTTTCAAACGCGGGCCAAAGGGCCACTTGTGCGGCCAAGGGCATCGCCAAGAGCGGCGCATCTCCACGCTCATGTGTTGGCAGCGAGGGGGACGCCGATAAGGGCGCCTGATCATCCATCCATCCTCTAAGATTCACCATAAGATCCTGGTGCTGCACAATGACGGTCGTCGGTTTCCCCTCCGCGCGAATGTCTGCGAGACCTTGTCGCACGGCATCCAGCAGGCGAAACAAGAGATCGCTCAACCCCGGCTGGTAGACGAGACGCGCCGATCGCAACGCCTCCATCACATCCTCGGTCGCGTGTAACAGCTCACTGAGCTCCGGAAAATCAAAGAGCCCGCTATTACCTTTCAACGTGTGAACCGCGCGAAATAACTCTTCTACACTATCCTCATCCTGAGGATCCTTTTCCAGCCGTAAGAGCACGTCATAACACCGATCCAGGAGCTCCTCCGATTCGTCAACGAACTGGGTCAAAAGAGGGTTCATACTACGCTCATCCTTACCGAACATGCACAAGATTCGCCGCCAATTTCGGCATCAGGCTTAGTTCCCAACAACGTCCGCATACCATAATGCACCGCATTCGCATGTCTTCAGGCAGTCTCTCGCGTCAGATGCACCATTCAGCGGCCTGATTCAGGGCTTCATCCTGGCATTAGGCGTTGCCCCCATCGGTTTTTGGTATACGATCCCTTCACTAAAGCGACGCGCATGGTATCTCGACGAAATCCGACTCATTGACTCGGAATGACCCAGCAACAAGAACCCGCCGTCATTCAACGCCTGGTAAAGGGCGTCCGCTGCCAATTGGCGCGCGCGATCATCAAAGTAAATCAGGAGATTGCGACAAAACACCAAATCAAAGCCGCTGTACGCACGCAAGTCATCCGGATTCAACAAATTCACGCGAGTAAATCGAATGCTATCGCGCAATGTTGGATGAATCAGATACCCATTTTTCACGGGAGTAAAGTACTTGGTCAACAAAGCCGGGGGCACGTGTTGTACGGAACGCCGCGTGTAGATACCCCGCTCTGCTGCCCGCAGAACCTCGGTGTCAATATCTGACGCAACAATTTCCACGTCCCAGGTCGCCAGTCCTTCCCAGTATTCTAAGAGGTAAATGGCCACCGAATAGGCTTCTTCACCAGAGGATGACGGAATCACCCAAATTCTCACGGTTCTGGGCGGGTTCAGCCGTTGGGTTACGTCTGGCAAGAGATCCCGCACCATCATCCGAAACTGATGAGCTTCGCGAAAAAAGTAGGTCTCGTTGACGGTCATAATGTTGACCAATTCTTGCCACTCGTCCCGTCCGTCGGGATCGTTTAAGAGAAATAGGTAACTTCGAAAATCTCGCGAGCCCGTGGCATCCATCCGCTCCATGAGTCGCTTGTCCACGAAGTATCGCTTGTTGACCTCAAAAAAGATCCCGGTGCGGTGATAAAAGATGTCGCGAAAGCGCGTAAAGTCTTCGTGGGAAATCAATTCCCGGCTCACGCCAACCACATCCTTCCGCATAGGCCTTCCCTCGGCTGAACCCGCCCCTTAGACGTAACCATCGCCATCAATGCGCCTCATCTCTCTTTGTCCAGACTGCAATTTGTGCTGCAATCCGGTGTGCCGGCAGCACCACCGATGCGCCGCCACGCTCGATTAAGGCGTGCGGCATCCCAAAGACGACCGCCGTGCTCTCCGATTCCGCAATCGTCAAACCGCCGCGTTTCCTGAGCCGAGCCATGGCCTCCGCTCCGTCGTAGCCCATCCCCGTCAACAACACGCCGATAGTCCGGGTAGGATCCCAATGCTGCAACACCGATTCCACGAGATCATCGACTGAAGGATGCCACAAAAACGCCTCATTCTGTGGCCGGGGGAACACCACCCATTCGGCTCCACGGCGTCCAATGCGCATATCTTTCCCGCCTTGACCGATGTAGATGGTGTCTGGCTGAATGGTCACAGGCTCGCACACCTCCACGACTTTGAGCGCACACTGCCGATCCATGCGTTCCGCAAAGGCGCGGCTAAACTCAGCCGGCATATGTTGAGCCACCAGCACCGCCCACCCCAACGACGCCGGCAATTCAGGGAGGATGGCTTCCAGCGTCCGTGGGCCGCCCGTTGACACGCCAATGACCACCAGCCCGCGGAAAAGGCACCCCTTCTGAGGCAGTGCCTGACGACCTTTCGCGGGGCTTGGATGGCCCACAGCGTGTCGATCGGGCGTAGCCTTGAGCCACTTATGGCGCACTCGTGCGGCTGCGCGCACTTTGGCGATGAGTTCCTCTTTAACGCGGTCGAGCGATAGGGAAATCGTACCGTCGGGTTTGGGCACGTAATCCAACGCCCCCAGGTTCAGAGCCTCAAAAGTCGCCAACGCTCCGCGATGGGTCAACGAAGACAGCATCACCACCGGTACCGGACGCTCGATCATCATCATGGCCAAAGCGGTAAGGCCATCCATGACAGGCATGTTAATGTCCAGAATCACGACGTCAGGCTGCCAAACGCGGTTCGCTTCTACCGCTTCGGCACCATGCCGCGCCGTCTGGATGGTAAAATCCCCGGCTTCAGCAAATAAGTCGGTGAGGTGACGCCGCATCAAGGCCGAATCGTCAGCTATCAGCAGCTTAGGCATCGATGGTGGTCCCAGCATGCAGTTGCTTGAGATCCTCAATCTGATCATGCGTCATGAGGTGGTCGACATTGATTAACTGAATCATGCGGCGTGCATCGGACAGGTTGGCGACGCGGCCGAGAAGCGCATGCTGGGCTGCCGATAAATAGGGGGCCGGTTCAATCAAGGTTGGCGAGAGTTTTAAGACCTCGGATACCGCATCGACGATAAATCCGGTGGTCAACCCTGCCATGACAAACACCATCACGCGTTGACGTTCGGATTGCGCCACCGGCTCTAAGCCCAGTAAACGGCGAAAGTCGAGCACGGGTAACACGTTGCCGCGAAGGTTAATCACCCCTTCCACATAATCGGGGGCATGGGGTACCCGGGTCAAGCGGTCGGGCACGCGCACGATTTCTTGCACACTGTCAATCGGTACTCCGTACTCTTCCCCACCCAGTCGAAACACGACAAATTGTTCATCATCGTCAACCCGATCGCCATCGGTGCGCTCGTCTTGACGCTGGTTTTCGTCCCAGGCATCCATGGCTGTTTTGACCTCCTCTAACGCCAATCGATCAAGGAGACGTTCGGTGTCCATGACGCCAACTAGGCGCTCCTCCGCCAGTCGGCAGAATCCCCGTATTTCCGCCACCTCTTGACGCTGGGCGATAAGCCGCGGCATCGGCTGAATTGCTGAACGCTCCACGCGTAGCACCTCTCTGACGCTATCGGTCACCAACCCCACGGTATCCCCGCCGCGCGAGATGACCATCACTCGGGCGCGCATGTGGTCCGTTGCCGGGGGAAACCCCAAAGTCTCCCTAAGGCTGATGAGGGGAATCAATTGACGCCTAAGCGGCACAATGCCCAGAACTCGCGGCGGCGCATGGGGGATCTGCATGACCCGGTCGGGCATTTGCATGATTTCCCGGACATGGTCAATAACCATAGCATATTCCTGACCCGCAATATCAAAACTGACGAGCTCGACTTCATCGCCCGCACGCTCAATCTCCTGGCGTTGGTCCTGACCCCTCTGGATTGATGAACCGCCCTCATGGGACGTCGGAGCATTGCCAAAGGCTGTCTGAAATTCGTGGGCTATCATCTGAAGAAAGTCCAACACTAAAAAGAGATGAACCTCTCCGTCTGGGCGCTGAATCACGCCGGGTATCCAGTCCCGCCGTATTTCGGTGCGCATATGGTCTACCGAAGTAATGTCCTCCGGCCGCACTTCAATGACGCTCAACACGTGGTCCACGATGAATCCCATGAGTTGGCCCACGTTTAATACCAGCGCCCGGGTCGTGTCATCAACCTCACGGGCATCTAGCCCTAGCAAATGGCGCAGGGAAACCAAAGGCAAGACCTGACCGCGCAAATTGGCCAGCCCTAGCAAACTTGGGGGAGCTAACGGAACCTCGATGAGTCGCGGCACCCGAATAATTTCCTGCACCTGGGCGACATCAACCGCATACGCTTCCCGACCGACAGTAAACGTGACCATCTGCCCAACCGCTGTGGGGGTGGCGATTTCTGACAATACGGTGCTCATGTTGGCCCCCCTAGGTCGCGCTTTGCAACTCGTCGGCCAGCGACGCGATTTCTTCGATACTGGCCGCGAGCTCTTCAGTACTCTGCGCCTGTTGTCTAGCTGCTGTGGCCGCCTCCGTAGCAGCCTTTGACGCCTCTTCCGCGGCCGCCGCAATTTGTTCCATGCCAATTTTGACTTGATTGATGGAGGTGGCGATCTCCGTGCTCGCGCGTGAAATCTCTTCTACCCCTTGGCGCACGACGTGCACATCAGCCTCCACGGTATTCAAATTTTGCGTCACTGCATGCGCCTTTTCCACTTCGCGCAGCGCCGCGGCTAAGATATTGTCGACTTCCGATACCACCACCGTAATCTGATCCTGCATGGCCTTGACCAAATCTTTTATGCGATCTGCGTTTTGAGCAGAATCGTGCGCGAGGTTGCGAATGTCGGTAGCCACCACCACGAATCCCTTGCCAAACTCCCCGGCTCGCGCCGCTTCAATGGATCCGTTCACCGCCAGCATATTTGTTTGAATGGATACGGTGGTTATGGCATCCACAATTTTGTCAATCCGGCGCGACACCTGCTCTAAATCTTTTAACTGCCCTAAGCTGGCTCGCGAGGTGTCCACTGAGTTCTGAATGCCCACGATGAGGTTGTCCACATTCACCTTGTTTTCTTGCAAAAGAGCCTGAATAGCGCTCACTTTCTCACTAACACGAGCGGCTCGCCCTTCCGCCAGCTGAAGGCCGTTCTCGATTTGCCCAATGGCTTGCGACGATTCTTCGGTGGCGCCCGCCTGAATTTGTGCCCCTTTATGAATTTGGTCAATGGCGTCGAGAATCTCCGTGGCAGAGCGGTGAATCTCCTGCACCGTCGCGGCCAGCTCTTCGGCCGCTGCCGCCACGGATTCCGAGCTCTTTTGCACATCGGTGGCGTTGCGCAAGTCATCGGCTAAGTCCGACAAATTTTGGGAGGCTTGTTCAGCTTCCGCCAGCGCCGCAGCCTGTTCCGCCGTGGTCTTGCTGGTTTCTTCCGCGGCCGTGCTTTGCTCTTCGGCCGCCGCCGCAATATCCTCGATGCCCCTCAGTGCTTCTTGTGTGGCTGTGTTTGATTCCTTGGCTTCCAGAGTGAAGGCTTGGACTTCTTCGACAATCTCCGCGGCATTGCTGCGAATTTGCTCGAGTTCTACCATAATGTTTTCGCCTTTGAGCACTTCCTCGCCTACTGTCTGCGCCGCTTGATTAATTCCCTCAGCAATGCGTTGAACATCCCCTTGAATTTGGGCCACCAATTCTTGGATAGATGTGGCGCTCTTTTCCGAGGTTTCTGCCAACGTCCGCACTTCGTCGGCAACGACGGCAAATCCTTTGCCGTGTTGGCCTGCCCGGGCCGCCTCAATGGCCGCATTCAAGGCGAGCAAGTTCGTCTGATCGGCAATGCGCGCGACAGCCTGCACGATGTCTCCAATATTCGCCGATTGCTGTTCCAGCTCGCGCACCCGCGTTACGGCGTCGCCTTGCCGCTCGGCCGCCATGCGCACGTTATCGACCAGGCCAGCAATTTCCTGATGCAATTGCGCAATCAACTGTTGTAGCGCTTCGACTTTTCCTTGACTCACCTCAGCCGACTGCAATTGCCGACCAATAGCACTGGCCACCTGCTTAAACCCGGCTTGTGCCTCTTGCACTGCGCCGCTGGCTTCATTTGCCCCCGCGGCAATTTGCTCGGCACTGCGCCGCAACTCTTCGGCAGCAGAAGCGCTCTCCGTGATGCCCGCCGCCAACTGACTAGCCGCCGACGCTAAGCGCTCGGCCGCCTGCTGCCGTTTTGCTAAAGTACGGGCTCGCCGCCTCTGGATCTCCGCACTTCGCGCCGTCTCCTCTTCCCGATCGCGTTTGGTCACGCTCTCTCCAGAAATAGTCGATTTGACAAGGCTCATCAGCATCGCTCCTTTTTGCATTGAGAATGCATGCTACGACTCTTCGCAAAAAGGTGCACCGCCGGAGGAGCCCTGGTCCAACGCCACAACACCCTCGCGCGACCATGGTCACGGTAGTCATGGGCAGGGGGCAACCCGAGGTCACGTGATGTACGATTTCCTATAATACACCAATAATGGTAATAATTACCCCCCCCCCCCCCCCGCAGAATTATCTTATTATTCAGACACACGCCACCATGCGCAGCGACACGAGGAACAACACGACGAATCGAACCACGGCGTTGGTACCCATCGTACGACACCGTCGTGCGCAATACTGAAGAAGAGGCCAACCGGCCCGACGCGTCGAAACATTGACGTAGGTCCACTGTACCCGGAAACCTCCAACTTTCGACCGATAATGTCATTTGCTGCTGACCTTCGACAAGGTACGGAGGAATCCTCTTTTTAACATAGAGATTTTCCTTATGGCCATGTTAGTCGTGTGCGTGGTTGCAACGCGCTCGGGCTTTGGGTTCCTTGCCCACGTGTGACCCCGCCATCCTCGGCAGGTGGGGATTTCCTAAGGTGATTGCCTTGAGGCCGGATATTGTAAACCCGCGTCTGCCACGCTTTCTGCACTGCTTTTTCGACTGGCATATTTGACGGAATGAGTTTCCCCATCGACTCGGGCGCACACAGGTTAACCTAGCTTCTCTTGAAACCTGATCCGCCATGACTCGCATTGCTGAGGGCGTGCGACTACCGCCAAGCCATCAGCCTCTTGGATCAACTCCGACGCCATCGCCAACACGGTCTCCGACTCGCCATGCAAATGAATGTTCGGGGGTACAACGCCAATATTGAGGCTCCGCCTGCGCGCGAGCTCGCTCGAAGCTTTCGTTCCGTCGTCGCCGATGGGGTGCAGACCCCCGCGGATCAATTGTGCCAAGAAGCAACCAATGTGAGGACACTCATCCGTATCATTCGCGATCGGTGCAGCAATCCGTGGTCTTCATGGAAAAAGGGTAACATGAGGTCGCCACGGGCCAAGCCCCAGGCAACAACACGCACACGATGCTGGGCAGCATGGAAAGAGATGTCAGAAAGACCCATCAACGGCGGCAGCGCCTGGAGCCGTTCGTCCAATCCGTTGAGGCGGTGCGCTATAGTTTCGGTGAGTCGCTATAATAGGCAAGCTTTTGGGCCAATCGTCCATTTGCGGTGCTAGACTACCACTATTCCGCCAGTTGACACCTTTGGGGGAGACTTCGGAAGGTGGTTCATCGGCAGACGGTCGCTGAGGCCCCGGGATGGAACAAAGATCGATGAGAACCGCAGGATTTACAACGGTAGGAGGGTGCATCTTGAAGGAGACAGTCATTTGGAAGCGCTTCGATAGGCCAAGCCTAGAGTTTTTTCAGTGCGAAACCGATCAGGAGCCTTTTGCGTTGTGCTAGAGCCCGCATTGTGATTGGGGTTGACGCGTGGGCTGAAAAAACTTTACCCCAATCTTGCACGGAATCATGCGCTCTGCGAGGAGCCGTTCGGCTTCGATGGTCGAATTTGACCCCAGCGGGATTGATCGGGAGAAAATGGCATCAAGATGCCAAAACACGGGCTCGCTCTGGTAAAATTGAGGTAACGATCCAACCATTTCTTCTGAGGAGCGTGCCCGTCCTGGCCATTATCCCACAACCGACACTCTTTTCCTGGGACGATCTGCAGCCGTTCGGGGATTTGGGGCGGTTGCCACGGGTGCTGGAGACGATTCCCGACGAACCCCTCATGCGCATCTGAGAGCGCGATCGCGGACGCGGTCGGAACGACTATCCCGTACGGGCCATGTGGAATTCCGTGCTGGCCGGGGTGGTCTTTCAACATCCCACGATCGAGAGCTTACGGCGGGAACTGGCCCGCAATGGCCAACTCCGGGAGTTGGTGGGACTGGGTGGGGTCACCCCCTCGGCTTGGGCGTATACGCGGTTCTTGCATCGGATCCTGGAGCATCTCGACGAGCTCGACACAATGATTCACCACATCGTCGACGACCTCCAGGAGGTCCTGCCTGACTTGGGCGAACGGTGGGCGATCGATAGCCAAGCGATGGCGTCCGTTGCCAAGCATCGCCCCCGAGAGACGGCACCCGACGGGCGTCGGGATACGGAGGCGGACTGGGGGAAGAAGACCTACCGGGGCATCGATG
Organism: Bacillota bacterium; assembly: GCA_026627385.1. Taxonomy (GTDB): domain Bacteria; phylum Bacillota; class Sulfobacillia; order Sulfobacillales; family Sulfobacillaceae; genus JAPNUR01. The sequence goes on from JAPNUR010000021.1 coordinate 52,726, forward strand.
CCCCGGGCCAGGCGTGGGAGAAGGTGACGGCGTGGTTTGGCGACAAACTGCACCTGCGGGTGGATGCGACGGATGAATTGCCGGTCGCCTGGACCGTGACCCCAGCGTCCACCGCGGATATGACCGTAGCGCCCCAGTTGCTGGAGCAACTGAAAGCGCGCCATCCGCTGGCCCTGCAAGCGGCGCACAGCCTCACCGCGGACAAGGCCTATGACGATACCCCATTCGTGACCCGGTTGGGGGACGACTATCAGATTAAGCCGGTCATTGATATTCGCAACCTGTGGAAAGACGGCGAGGCGACGCGCCTGCTTCCGGGCTATGAGACCGTCACCGACACCTATCACGGGGCGGTCTTTGGCCATCATCCCGCGACGGGCGAGGCTCATTTGATGGCCAACGGAGGCTTTGAGGCCGACCGAGACACACTGAAAAAACGGTGTCCCGCGAAGTGCGCGGGCATCCCCGGTGATGCCCAAGCGACCTGTCCGGTCGCCCACGGCCTCCGGATTCCCTGGGAGACGGATCGACGCGTGTTTACCCCGATTGATCGGAGTAGCTATACCTGGGAACGCGAATACGCCCATCGCACGGCCGTAGAGCGAGTCCATAGTCGGTTAGATGTCTCGTTGGGATTCGAATGACATACGATTCGCGGGATGGCGAAGATGCGCATGCGCTGTGGACTGGCCTTGCTGGTCATGCTCGGCATGGCCCTCGGGCGCATCCGACAAAACCGTCCCGAACTGCTCCGTAGTTTAGTCCGCCGCGCTTAAGCGCTGCGCGAGACCGCCCCCCATGCCATCGACTTTCCGTGACACTCGCTGATTCCACCGAGTGTGTTTCGCGTTTGCGCCATCCTGGCTGGCAATGACCCCCAGTTCTGATGGCGGGTTTTATCGTCGTTCACTCTTCGCCCATCGGTTCCACTCGGCGCTAGATCGCTCCGCAAACTCTGTTCGAAATGCCACAGCGCAAAAATCTCGATCAGGGATTCATCTTGCGCGGAAACGTGGTAGGCGATATTGATGGACTCCTGGGGCAGGTGATATATCGTGTGCGAGCCGACAGTGACTTGCTAACGCGGACGGTCCGTATTCAACTCTTGTCCCACTCCGGTCCCCGTTACCAAATGCGCCGTAAAGCCCCGTGCTTTAGCACTGGGGATATCAGGCGCTCGCCGTGAGGCGAATGTTTTGTCTTTTCAATCGCATTAGATAGATTGTTGTGATATACTACCGATATGGAATACAAATCCAATCACAACGTCGTCTACTCTTGCAAATACCATGTCGTATGGTGTCCAAAGTATCGTCGCCGCGTACTCACCAGCGAAGTGGAAGAGCGGTTAAAAGCAATCCTGCGTGAAGTGGCAGAAGAGCGTCACGCGGATATCATCGAACTTGAGGTCATGCCAGATCACGTCCACCTTTTAGTCGAGGTCGATCCTCAGTTTGGCATCCATCGATTGGTGCGGTTGATGAAAGGGCGCAGTTCCCATCACTTGCGTGAAGAGTTTCCTTGGCTAAAAAAACGCTTGCCAACGCTTTGGACACATGCCTATTTTGTTTCCACAGTGGGAGGTGCCCCGCTTGCCGTCATCAAGCAATACATCAAAAATCAAAAAAACGTCTAGCAAGAAGGAGCACACTCCCTCTTTTGTGTGTGAAGTTCCCCTGCGAGTCACGCGCCGCCAAGAGCACATCTTAGAAGCACGGTTTGAAGCAGGACGCCAAATGTATAATGCGTTGTTGGATGAAGCCAGAAAACGGCTCTCCCTTGTCAGACAATCTATCTGGTACACGAAGGCCAAGAAAAGCACGAACAAAGACGAGCGGCAGGCTCACTTTGCAGCAGCAAGACATGCACACGGATTTTCCGCCTATGCCCTTGAAGCGGTGGCGGATGAGATGCGTCGTACCACGTGGCTTGGTGATCATCTGGACTCCCATGTGGCGCAGAAACTGGCGAAACGGGCATTTGAAGCGGTGCAAAAGGTTGCATTGGGCAAGGCGAAAACGGTACGGTTCAAAGGCAAACGCGGTCTTCACAGTCTCGAGGGGAAAAGTAACGCTGCCGGCATCCGTTGGCGGGAAGATCGGGTACTATGGAATGGTCTTGAATTGCCGATGGTCACGGACGTGCCTCACGATCCCGTGATCCAGCATGGCCTATCCTCTCGTGTCAAATACGTGCGCTTAGTTCGACGGGATGTGCGTGGAAACACTCGCTACTACGCGCAACTTGTCTGCGAAGGTGTGCCCTATCAAAAACCGAAACATGTGATTGGCAATGAAACCATTGGGCTTGACATTGGACCGTCCACCATTGCCATCGTTGGCGATACACAGGCCAAACTAACCCTGTTCGCAGAAGAAGTCGCCAGAGATCACAAGAAGATTCGTCGTTTGCAGCGCAAGCAAGACCGCCAGCGCCGTGCCAACAACCCTGATTGCTACGACGAAAAAGGTCGTGCCATGAAAGGAAAACGCCCGACAAAGAAAAGCCACCGTCAATTAGAGACCGAAGCGGTACTCAAGGAACAGTATCGTCGGGAAACAGCCCATCGAAAAACACTACATGGACAATTAGCGAATCAGGTAATCGCCATTGGCACTCGAATCAAGACGGAAAAACTCAGCTATAAAGCGTTTCAGAAGATGTTTGGCCGTTCTATTGGTGTGCGGGCGCCCAAGCTGTTTCTTTCCATCCTCACCCGCAAGGCTGAAAGTGCTGGCGGGAGCGTGGAGGAATTCAGTACGTACCGCACCGCATTATCCCAAGTGTGTCTTTGCGGACAAAAGCACAAAAAACGGTTATCCGAGCGTGTCCATGCCTGTGATTGTGGCGTGTTCATGCAACGAGACCTGTTCAGCGCGTATCTCGCAAAGCATGTGGAGAACGAACGCCTGCAAGCGGCTAGTGCCTACGAGCATTGGCAAGGTGCGGAACCGCTCCTGCGAACGGCTTGGCAACAGGCGTATAACCAACCTGCAAGTGGAAGGCTAGCGCCTTCCTCCTTCGGAACCTATCGGAGTCAGAGCGGGTCGTTCGAAAAAGAAAGTCTGCCCGAACATGAGGCGCGGGATGTTGTAGTGATGGCGCAAGTCAACGCGAGAGCCCGCGAGAGTGCAAAGGTATAGACTTTTAGAATCCCCTGGCTTTAGCCATGGGGAGGTTCAGCTGCGTCTTTCCCGAAATCCGCAAGGCCAGTGGCACGCCAATGGTACCGAACGCCCAGATCTGGCTGACGCCACGGATATTGACATTGGGGTGACGCCGTCAACGAATACCCTGCCCATTCGCCGATTTCATTTGGCGGTGGGGGCATCACGCGATTTGGTGGCAGCGTGGATCCGATTTCCAGAATTGTCCGTAATACCGGTTCGTCAACGATATACTCGAGTCACCAAGGATCAGTACTTGTACGAGTCGTTAGACAGTGGATATCAGGCCAAACTCACGGTACAAAATGACGGACTTGTCGTGCATTATGCCGATATCTGGCGGGCGTTAACTTTATAAAATAGTACAATTATTGGCGGACCCCGCCTTACGACGGACTGCCGGACGGTACTTGTTTATCGCTTAAGGATTGCGTCCCCCTCGAAACGTGACGAGGCGGAGTCGGTTCTCATCAGTGCGAATTCGTTGCTCTAGAATCCCCTCAGGGATAGTGGCGCCTTTGCCTTCGAGGATGTGCTTGACGTGATTGCCAGATCTCAAAACATACAATCCCGGAGAATCATTCTGACTTGAGAACGGCCGCGCACGATGGACACCGTACAGCCGACTCTGCTACCGCCTATCGATCTGTAGCCAGATTCAACCAAACCGTTCTATGATAATTTTGACGGGGATTGACTGCGATTCACTCTGTGGGTGGGGGCCAGTCGCATTGCTTTTGCTCAAAGAGGCGTTGGTAGCGCGGTTCAATGACAGACAAACTGGGAACAAGTTAGGACGTCCTTTATCTGAGCTGCCCGATGTTAGTCCTGGAGCTAAGCCACGAGGCGACGCCTGCCGGGAACGCCGCGAACACCGTGAGTGCCCGGAATCGATTGCGAGCCCCGCAGATGCGGGGCTCACGTGCGTGTGCTACTAACTTGTGCTTACACGATAATCCACGCCGTATCAAACGTACCGTCAGCTTTACCGGCTCAATTCTAAGTGGGCGTAATCGGCTTGGTAATTAGCCGTGGAACCGCCGTCGGCATAATCGACTTGCAATGTCAAGGTATCCACGCCAGAGACATTGATGAGGAATTTGTCGGCCAAGTTGTTCGGCCCCAGCGTCATCGAGTACAGGGTTTCAGTGAGATTGCTGTCAGGCATCGGGGTCGTGATATCGAAAAACACGGGATTTGTACCTAGAGACTTCTTGTCAAATCCTACCACACCGGATAACGTGTGATAGTTGCCGCCTAAATCATAGCTGACACTTTCCACGTAGGTCGATGATCCGGATGGAAACGTCACTCCTTGAGTATAACCACGGCCGTCAATCACCATAAGCACGTTAAATCCGGGAGAAACCCCATCATAACTGAAATCGGTGGTCCCTTCTGGCGGCAGTGATGTTAGCGAAACCCGTTTTGGCGGCACTGTATAATAGCGATTAACAATCGTCAGCCGGTGACCTCGCGGATTCCAACTCACGTGCAAGCCGTTAATTTTATTCAGGGCAAATGCGGGGATATATACCTGCTGCCCAACGGTTAACGCGCTGGCATGACTGGGCTTGCTGCCCGACGCGATCACCGTGACTAACGTTTCGTGACATCCACTGCAGCTGACACGGTAGGCGTCATTCCCATTAACCCCACCACCGCTAGCGCACCCGCGGGAATGATGAATCGAGAATACGTCATGTGAAGTTTGTAACCTCCTAGTTGACCACCCGTTAGCATAAACATTGTGGTTCTCTAGGTCAACCTTTACTCACGTCGAGCTTTTTGCGCTGTGGCATTTCGAACAGAGTTTGCAGAGCGACCTCGGGCCGGGTGAAACCGACGAAGCAAGCTG
>JAPNUR010000022.1 GCA_026627385.1 Bacillota bacterium
CACGTATTCAACATAGCACATGGTGCTGGGAAAAGCAATCCAAAAGGAGGGAGCGGCGCCTCCTCCCCACGGCTAAAGCCGGGGGCTCCCGGCGCCACAGGATTTGGTGGAATCGCCATCCGGATCATCGGCCGGCGGTGATCGTCCAAGCCGCGGGGACCGCGGATGTGGTGGCCGCCGTGCGGTTTGCCGCCCGTCATGATCTGCCTGTGTCCGTGAAGAGCGGGGGCCATCAGGTAGCCGGATTGGGCGCTGGCGAAGGTGCCGTGATGGTGGACATGACGCGCATGCGGGCGGTGGTGGTCGATCCCCTCGCCCGCACGGCTGTGGTTCAGGGCGGGGCAACCGCGCGGGATGTGATCCGGGGAACGCAAGCCTTTGGCTTGGCGTTGCCCACCGGGAACATCGGCCGCGTGGGCGTCGCGGCCCTGGCGCTGGGCGGCGGGATGGGGTTCTTGCGCCGCCGCTATGGGCTAACCTGCGATCATCTGTTGGGAGCCGATCTGGTGTTGGCGGATGGTACCTTCATCCATGTCGATGCCATTCATCATCCCGACCTCTTTTGGGCGATCCGCGGGGGCGGGGGGAATTTCGGCATTGCGGTCTCCTTGTATGTGCGTTTAGTGCCGGTGGGGCCGGTCGTGGCCGGCATCCACACCGTCTATCGCTTCGCCGATGCGGAGGCGGTGTTGACCCGCTGCCGCACGTTCTTGGCCCAGTGCGGCGACGACGTGAGCGTGAATATTGACATCATGGCCGTGCCGCCGGCGCCGGGCGTGCCACCGTTTTTGGCCGGCCAGACGGTGGTGATGGTCAGCGGCATGCATGCCGGGGCCCATCTCGACGAGGCGGTCGAGACGGTTCAACCCGTGCGCACCTGGGCGGAGCCGCTCATGGACCAGACAGGGCCGATGGACTATGGCGCGCTGCATGCAGTGCTCGACCACCTGTTGCCCGAGGCGCACCAGGGCTACATGGAGTCCATGGATGTCCGGGAACTGTCTGACCCGCTGATTCAGACGGTCACCGCCATCATGGCCGAGGCCCAACCAGGGCAGATGTGCCTCATCTGGCCGTTGGGTGCCAAATGGCCCGCGAACCGGAAGAGGCCACCGCCTTCGGCGACCGGGGGGCGGGGGTGTTGGTGGCGTGGGAAGCGGGTTGGGCGGATCCCGGGGTAGCGGCCGCGGGGCAGCAGTGGGTGCGGCGGAACCGGCACGCGCTCCAGGCCGAAGCCTACCACGACGGCACCTATTTAAATGTCATGGACACGACCGGGGACAACGCGGCGGTGGTGGCCCGCAGCTACGGCGCCCAGTACCCGCGGCTGCAAGCGCTGAAGCACCAATACGATCCCACCAATCGGTTTCGGTTTAACGCCAATATCCTCCCGGCCTAGACCCACAGCGGGCGACCGGGGAGGACGACCACACGCCTCATGACGCATGATTCGGAAAGGATGAATGACGATGATCTAGTTACATGCGCCGACCTCTGTCACGACCGCCGCCCTGTTAGCAGCGAGCGCGCTCTTCAGTGTGAGTGGGGTGACGCACGCTCAGGCGATGGCGGCCCCAGCGACATCGGTGTTGCTCGTGAATGGGGACACCGTGTCCGCCAATGAAGGCTGTATCGTGATGGGCCAATATCCCCGGGGGACGCTGCTGGTGTTTCGGGCCGAGGTGCGCACGACCTCGGGACAATTGGCGCCGCCGACCGATCTGGTCGAGGTGCATCTCTCGACCGGCAAGACGCTCCGGATGATGGATATTCCGCATCCCTTCCCCGGAAAACCGATGTACTGGGTGGCCACCTATGCCATTCCCATCAATGCCAAGCTCGGGACGCTGACGTACACCATCACGGCCACAGATCCCAAGACGGGGGCGCACGGCGTGTTCTATCCCTTCCCCACCCCCAATTCCTTGCCCACGATGGTGCCGTACACCTATACGCCCACGGTAGCGGTGAGCGTCGCAGGGCGGCCCGTCGCAGCGGTCGCGCCCGGCACGCGATTGGCCATTCAGGCGCCCGTCGATTGGACGGTTCCGGCCGGCAAGAAAATGATCGAGGTGCCGGTGGTCCGCGGCCACGTGGTGGTGGAACTCGGCGTCGCCGGCGCGACGACCAGCCGCGGGGCGTTTAAAGCCGATGTCACGGTCCCCTTACATTTTGACGGACGTACCAAATCCTGGGTCGGGACGCTCCGGGTGTCGCCGCATGCGGCGGCGGCCGCCTATGAAATCGAGGTGACCGGTCGTGACGCGTATGGCAATGACATTGCGGCGACGCCTGTCTACTTTGCGGTCCAGCCCTAGGGCGCAGCGGCGTTACGCCGCCGGGGCCGCCGTGGTGGCTCTCGGATTGCTGGGATGGAGTGGCGGCACCTGGGCCGCCAGCCCGCCCGCCGGGGCCCCCTGGCCCCAGATGGTGGCGCAGCCGGGCACCGCGACGATCAGCGTGCCCTATCCGACCGTGGGGCAGTCCGAGGCCTTGACGGCCCAAGGGCTGCCGAAGCGCACCGCCGTGCGCCTGGTGTGGCAAACGGTCCAGGGTCAGTGGCAAGTGGATGGGCCCACCTTTATCGGCGCGGCGTACCGCTACGGCACGACCGTTTTGGCGCGGGCCGTGACCACCGCCCAAGGGATGATGCACGTGCGGTTTGCGGTGCCGCAGGGATTCGGCGGCACCCATCTGTTGGGTCTTGAGCTGGGGTCGGGCAAGATGGCGGCCGAAACCTCGGTCACCGTGATTCCGTCAGTGACCTTAACGTCGTCGCGCGTCCCAGAGGGAGGCTTTTTTCAGTTCACCATGACCGGCATTGGGTATCAGCCGTACTTTGCGCTGTTCCCCGTCACGTACGACAACCATCTGACGGGAAACGTCACTGCCGTGACCACGGACGGCACGGCGCATTTTGCGGTGCGTGCGGTAGGCGTGGGATTCCATGAGATCGAGATTAACAACGGCGTGATGGGCGGGCCATATCTCAATGAGCAGCAATCGCCCTTCCCCTTCATGCCGACGTTTGCCTTTCCGGTGACCGTGCTGCCGGGGACCCCGAAGAATGTCAGCAATCCGCTGCCCCAGCTCCACAATCCGGCCAGTGGCAAACTGACGGCAACCCCGGCCAGTGGGGTGGTGGGCGGCACGTTGACGTTAGTGGGGCAGCACCTGGCACCGCATCACCGGTATACCCTTACCTGGTGGACGATGAAAGCGAGTCATGTGAGCGGCCACGGCTACGCGCCAGTCGCCGTGCCGTGGGGATCCGTCACGACGAACGCGGCGGGGGCGTTTCGCGTCCACGAAACCGTGCCGTCCGACTTAGGGGGGCCGCCGCACCGCATTACGCTGTCCGACGGCTCCGCCGTCGTGGCCACCACCTTCTTCCGGATCTTTCCGAAAGTGGTCGCGATCACGCCTAATCCAGCCCCCGAGGGGTCCTTGGTGACGGTGACCCTGCTGGGCGGAGGGTGGACCGACTATGACAACAGTTTCATTGGCTTCGGGTGTGCGTTTAGTTCGCAAGGCAATCTGCAAATTCAGCTGCGCGCCACGGGTAAGCCGGGCCTGCACTTCATCGACCTCTACCCCTCCATTTGGAAGGGCCAAGACACGTTGCCGAACTACTACCTCGTTCCGCAACTCACCTATAATGCCGACCATCCGGGCGATTGGCTCCCCGCGTTTCACTTGGTGCTGCGGGTGACGGCGCCCCGGCCCGCTCACTCGGCCACGCGACGTGCGTAATGGCGGGTGGCCCAGATGTCGCGGGGGTGTTCGTGCACAAGAGCGCCAGGAAGTCCGCTCCTCTAGGGCGGGCTCCCTTCCGTCCCGCGGCAATGGGCGTGGCGAAGTGTTGGAATTCGGCACGCTACCGGCGGCATACGGGCAATCCTATACCACCTGTCTCTAGACAGCGGGGGTAAACGCGGCGGGGATGGTGGTCTAAGGCCAGGAGCGGCGCCTGGGTTTACCGGCCTTCCCATCGCCGTTAAAATCCCTTCTTGACACCAAGTTCACATAACGCACAGCTTTTCATAACCCTTTGTGGACTAAACCGCTTTGCGGTGGTGGGTCTTCTGAACAGCCAGGACCACCGACTGCTCGGCCACCCGCTGCACCGTGCTGGCCCTGCGGGCGGCTAGATCGCCGGAGACACGCGGATTGGTGAAAAGCTGATACGCGGCTTTGGCCATCGCTCACGTCCCGCACACTTAGAGAATCGAGGTCCCGGGATGATCGCTGAAGCACTCGAGCAGCTGGAGCAGCCGTTGTGTGAGACCTGCATCGCCAAAGTTAGCTTGGCCCACTTTGGTGACGGCCCACAGTATGATCTCCCCCAGACTCCGGTCGGCGATGGATGCTGTGCCCCACCCCGACGGAATGGTTTGTGTGCCCCGGTTCCCTCTAAATGTCGAGTGGTCCTAAGGGCTACCGCACGGCATCCAGGGCTTTCGACGTGCGCTAGAGAAAATCCTTTGAGGAAATCCTGTTCCGGGAAATTTTTCTTGAACGGTACTCTTCGGAACGACTTATCGGTCATGCATAGGGCTAAAGCCCAGGAGTCGTTGACGCAAGAGACGACACATGGGGAAAAACTGCCTCGGCGAGGCGTTCTAACGCTGCTCGGTGATTGCGGAAATAAGTGGCTCTTGAGACGTGCAAGAGTTCGGCCAATTCCTCATGCGTTCCGCGGCCTTCCAAGTAATACAAGACCAGCACCGTTTTGCCTTCAAGGCGGTCGCCAAGGTCGGCCGAATTTAGCGCATCAATAAACCATGTGCGAAACGTGCTCACGTCGGATAGTTCCCGCCAATAGGAGGCGACCTCCGCCCCGTAGTTCTCCGATCCATCGCGAATAGCTGTCAATACTTGCTGTACGATATTGACCGGATTTCCCTCGAGCCGACTGTGGGGCGGAGCCATCAAGTGGGTTAACCATGAAGTGTAAGGGCGCTCTTGAAAGTCGAGAATCCATTCGCACGCGTCAGGGGCAACCGGAGCAAAGTCTAAGAGCCGAAGCCACCCAACGAGAGGCGAAGATTGATCCACACCATGCCAGACGATGCGCTGATAGCGGTAAAAATCACTGGCTAAATTGGCCACTAGGGCATCCCATGCGCTGTCATCAGTCGACTCCATGGTGTGCCCCGACAGTGAGAGTTCCTGTGGAGACGGTTCGCTGAACATTAGTTGACCAATCACTTGATTGCCGCGCCACAGCGCCAACTCTTGGGATAAAAGGCCAGGGACTGGTGATGGCTTGTCTAGACGATACAGGGAAAGATCCCGGTGTGCAAAAGGACGGTGGCCAATGCGCGGACGGATGAGTTCTGCGAGCACGTTCCACGCGTGTTGAGGGGCAATGATGTTCGTGCGCACTAAGGATAGATAATAATCGCTAGCGCGCCGTGTCCATTCTTCCCACATCCAGGGACGTACCGCCTGCACCGTACGTGCAATTTCGCGCCGGAGATAAGGAAAAATGCCATAGTACCCACCGTGGTACGATTCCAAGATGGGCAGTTGGGTAAAAGGTTCCCAATACTGGTTTAATAGGTCATTGCCCACCACACGCACCATCCAGGCATGGTTGACCATCGGTACTAGAGAGGCTGCGGCAATTAAGGTGTCAAGGCCTTCACGGGAATGGCCGGCGCGCCATTGGCTGCGACGGGATCCGGGATGAAACATTTGCTCAAGCAAGAAGCCTGTCAAGTCTATGGGTTGGTGGAAAAAGGCCCATGACTCTGTGGGCGGCGAGGACTCTTTGAGGAGAGACAGGCCATCTAAAATAGCGGCTAACAGCTGAGGGCGCCCATGGGAAATGCGCCACACGCGCTCTGCCAGCGCGGGCTCAGTGATCGCGTGTTCGGCTAGTAACGCTTGGGTATCCTCCGGGGAAAAATCCTGCAAAGCCAAATTTTGGACGTGACGACGCACATACGATCGACCTGCCCATAAATGAGCTGGAGACATGCGGCCGGTCAAGATGACGCCAGAGCCCAGGCGCGCCAAATCCAAGCTAATCTCCATTAACCAGTCGTGATGGGCCGGGATGGCATCGTAATCATCAATAATCCAAAAATAGGGGTGGCGTTTCGCACGGTCGACCATGTGGCGCGCAATTTGGTCTTTAATCGATGCCTCCCCTATCAGCGACACGCCGAGAGCGTGACTGAGGTGTCGGCACCAGTTGTCGATCGAACCGTCGAGCGTCCGCGCGTTGCTCCAAATCTGAAACATGTCTTGTTCTCGCAAAAAGTCACTAAAATGTTGCAGAAGCCAGGTTTTGCCGCTGCCCGGCGGCCCCCAAAGATATGTGAGGGTTTTCACGCGCTGATGCATGCTCTGCGCAAGCCATTGCCAGGGGTATTCGCGGCCCGTGACCACGGGCGAGAATTCGGAACTTACGCGAAGAGGTTGGGTGTCGTATAAAATGTTTCTCACGCCTTTCACCTGAAAACCTGAGGCCAGCACTCGCGATCGAGGAGAAAACATGTAGGTAATGTCATTATAGGAGGGGAAATTCGACAAAAAGTCTCATGTTTGTCTCAATATGGTCTCGCAATGGGAAAAGGAAATCGAACGCAGGTGAACTGTGTCCACCCGTACGCGTTCACTGGCGCGGTATTCAGCATTTGGCGACGCATAAAGGGGAGTCATCCGGGATGTATGGGGCGGCAACCCGTGGAGGTCGGCACGCGTCAGGAAATCAGGCCGAGTGACTGACCGAGCTGCCGGCGGACCAAGTCTCCGCCGGTGACGTTTAGACGATCAACACCCTGTCCGCAATGGGGATGCGCGATGGTCGGGATTTCGTTGCCGGTCAAGACGTGGTCGAATGGTGTTATCGCGGTTTAGGCCGTCGCCGTGTAGGCTTGGGAGCGACTAGCAGCACCGTATCGCTGACGACCGGTGTTCTTGTTGATAGGCTGCGGGGGTCTCAGAACACAAAACGTCCTAGGATCATGCGCACCAGGTCATGATCAACATCACAGGCCTTACCATTTTTGTCGCTAGGTGGATAATTTTCGAGAATTGTCGACAACCTTTGCTATACTGTTTTAAGTGGATGTGGCCGGTAGACGCCATGGAACGCGAAAGAATGGAGAAAATAGTAGTGACGAAAGGCGGAGAGGAAGCAGGTCCTGGCCTCACTGAACAGTTGAGTCAGCATGAACGGGCTTTCGTTGGTCGTTGGGCCGAACGACGTTGGATTGCCACATGGTTGGCTAACGGCCAAGCGCCGTCAAAAGTCATCGCGGTGACGGGCCATGCAGGGTGTGGCAAATCGACGTTATTAAGTTATGCGGTGAGATGGCTAAGAAGCGATGTCGAAACCCTATGGCTGGACGCCCGCGTAGTTCCTCCTGATCCGCAGGTGATTCAGCAAACGTTGGGCGCGCAGTTCATCGAGCGCCTCGCAGGGCAGGGAAGTAATGGGGCAAAAATTTTTCTGGCGATCGATAATTATGAATCGTGGGATCGCGCTGATGTTTGGTTTAGGGAAATCCTGTTAGATAACTTGCCAGAGTTCAATGTGTTAATCATGATGGCGTCGCGCGGTTACGCCTTAGAGGGATGGCGTCTTGACTCTGCCTGGACGGGGATCTTTGAAGAATTTGCCTTGGGACCATTTGTCCGCGAGGAGATTGAAGAGCTTTTGCGGCGGCGTCAGATTATCGATTTGGGTTGGGAAGCGGTTTACGAAATGACTGCGGGTAATCCTCTAGCCGTCGCGATGCTGGCTGATTTGTGGATCCGGACTCCAGCCAATCTCCGCGACGGGGTCACGGTGCTAGTGGCTGACCGCTTTAGCGAACGGGTGTTTCAAGAACTAAACGCTGGTGTCGATGCCGACCTGATGCAGGTGTTGTGTTTATTATCGGAGGTTACTCTCAATACCTTCGAGGTATTGCTTCAACGAGCGGTTTCTCCCAAGGAGTTTCACCACCTCGCGCAGTTGTCGTGTGTTCGCCGAACATCGAGTGGTGGACTGGCACTGCACGATACCCTAACCCCTCTGTTGCGCGAGGACTTTCGCGCGCGTGTCCCGGAAACCTACATGACGTTGCGACAACGCGCTCTGACCTATGTGATGGAACAGTGGGATAGTGCGTCGGCCGATAAACGCATGCGGCTTGCGCGGGATCTCCTGTGGCTTCTCAACGACCGTTTTGAACAGACGACGCGGTACGCGAACCTCTCCTTAGCCGACGGCGACCTCTATACAACCCAAGCGCAGGTCCGCGACGAAGCGGCTATTCATCAATTGCTTGAACAATGGGGCCGTCAAAGCTTGCCGTTACCAATCCAGGATTCCCGACGGTTGGTGAGTGAGGTGCTGCGCTCGTTTCCGGAAGCATGCTATGTGACCCGTAATCGGGTCGGACAGCCCGTGGCCTTTCATGGGGCGCTTTGGGTCTGTCAGGACACGCTCGCGTTGTTAGACAACTATTGTCAACGGTTCGTGCAGCAACTTCTCGATGGCCCCTGGGGATTAAGGCGCTCCGCGCGATCAGAGGCCAATACCTTAGTCAGCGTGGCCGTAGGGATGTGGATCCGCGAGTCCCCATACTTTGTGCCGCAATTGACCGGTGCTCTCATTCGTCATTCGCTGGCGTCACATTTTGATGCGCGAATGATGTTGCTGGTGCAAAATGATGCGCTGAAAGCGTTTTTACAGAATCTAGGGTTTGCCGCAACGCCATTTCCCTTGATTGCGAGCGATGGTTCCGAAGAGATGTACGTGCTCGATGTGCGTGGCTCGCGGTTTATCCAATGGGTTGCTGAAATGACCGGTGACCCGGGATTGTCTCGAGACCACACGTGGACCGCAGATGAGGTGGGAGAAGCGCTGCGGGCCTTGTGGTATCCCGCGCGCCTTAGCCAAACAACGCTGGGCCGGCAGATGATCGATGCCCAAGGCATGCTCCTGCGCGGGATTGATGCTCTGCGTGCAGATCCCGCCCATGAGCCATTTGGCACGTTGCTTTATCAGGCCTACGTGAAAAAGACCCATGAACGGTTAATCACGGAAACCTGGCATATCAGTCGCGCGACATATTATCGGCGCATTAAAGACGCCGTAGCACGCCTCACGGTTTGGCTGCGGACCGTAGGCGCGGACCAGTAGCTCTCGCCCCTTTGGCACGCCGAGGGTAGTCGTCATCGGTTCAGGTAGAGCTCCGGTCGCGTTTGTTTGATGCACGGCAGCTGTTCGCGGACTCTTGAAATACGGCTCAGATCTAGTTCTACGCTAAGAAATGCTTCGTCTTCTGATGCTTGTGCCACTGCAATCCCCATCGGATCAACCACTACGCTGCCGCCAGTAAATGGCGGGCCCACCTGGTTCACCCCGGCTGTGTAAATGGTGTTTTCTACGGCCCGGGCTGTAAGTAGAGTCAACCACTGATGTTCTTTCCAAGGCCCACTATACCAGGCAGCCGGAATGACCATGAGGTGAATCCCTTGGAGCGCGAGATGTCGCGCGACTTCGGGAAACCGGAGCTCATAGCACACAGCGACGCCGATGCGTCCGAACGGTGTGGTGATGGGTTGTGGCAACTTCTCGCCAGGCAAAAACACCTCTGATTCCCGGACCCCAAAGGCATCGTAAAGGTGTGTTTTGCGGTAGCTGTCGACCAACGTACCGTGATGATCGATGATAGCCACGGTATTGTGCACGCGGTGTGCTGAATCGGCCGTGAGGGGCCGTTCAAAAATGCCAAACACGGTCCAAATACCCGATTCTTGGGCCCATTGACTCATCGTGCGCACAAATGGCCCTTCGAGTGATTCGGCAATACGCCACCGATCCGCATTGGAGAGGCCATGCACGGCATGCATAAATATCTCCGGGAACACAAGAAGGTCTGCTTTACCCTGTTTAGCCTTCTCAAATGCTTGACGCGCGGTCATCAAATTGCGATCTTTATCGGCATATACCCGACATTGCACGAGGCTAACAATCATGCGAGCTCCCTCCGCTGATTCCTTTACATGGTGCTACGCGAAGGCATGGCACCGACCTTTTTCCTTACTGTACATAACGCGGGGCGTTACCTCTATTGTATGATGATGTGACGCCCTAAAAAGACAGCAAAAGTGGTGGGGCCAACACCACGGAGGGGAGGTCACGTCACTCGAACGAGGAGCGATCCCGGAGCGACTCTACAAGGCCTCGCCGTGCCTCTGTCAACTGGGGCAAAAGACGAAATTCGACAAGCTCAATACCGAGCGATTGACTCAGGTGTGCCAGGAGTGCGGCTACCGAACGCTGTCGAACAAAAAACGCTTGTGGCTTTCCGCCCATCTTGCGCATGGTCTGAATGATCGTATGCCAGACGCGTTCAACAAAATGGTCGTCTTCAAGGAACACACTTAAGATCATGCCCGTTTCATGGTCGACAATGAGGGCCGTGCGTGGCATCTGTGGCCGTTCGCGGGGGGTACCGATCGTAATCGGCAGGTAAAAAATATCGATATCCCAGACAGCATCGAGCAACGGCAAATTCCGCGCTAGCTTGATTAATCCCGCGTCGGGGCGAGCTGCGGGTTCGGTCGGGTAGGTCAACGGGGGCTCGGCTTCCCACACGTTCATCCATTGCCGTTGACTTTCGTCGGGACGGCGCACTAAAACCTTTCCCCGCCTGGCGGTGAGCGCCTCCGGATGCTGGTGATAATCTTCGACAATCTCGCAAGCATGTTCCAGGGCATGGGTCAGCTGCCTGGCTTGTATACCTGAAATAGCACTGGGCAAGTAACCGGGTTCGTAAAAGCGAAAACACGGCCATGCCTGCCGTCCTCGGTACTTATACGCTAGACGGCGAATGACCTGGCGATCGGCGTTTGAGAGGTAATCGCGATCCTCATAGGACGCCATCAACGCATATTGATGCGCATACGCGTCTTCCATAGAAGCCCAATCGTTGCCACTCTCCATAAGCGCTTTCAGGCCCGAATAGCCGCGGGCGCCAAGGTATACGCCGAGCGCTAACACCTCACCCAAGGCTCCCATAATGCAACAGTATCCGACCACACCTGTTTCAGGATGGTAGATGCCGAAAATTTGATCGTCGTCAAACCATTGCCACGGTTTTAAGGCGTAAAACTTATTAGCGGCGTCATATAGTGCCCGCCATTCCTCGTCGGTCGGTGTTTCAGAATGACTTGCGGACAAATTTCCACATCCTTTCTCCTCGTACATGGCGCGGGAGAGGAGTAGAGGTCGCAACTGATGTCTAAGGGGAGTGTAGCCTGTCGGATACTTCCTTGCAAGCGAGCGGACTGGCAACCGACGGTTCGGTGATGGTGTGAGAGGGGTCCCTGCAATGCGAAGCAATCTGGTGGGCGATTCGCGGGGGCATTGTCAACGCGATCCGTATGCTGCTCACCGATCTTGCTTGTTTATCCCGGCGTCGCGGCAGCCATAGGTCTTTCGAATCGGGCCCGTGAAGACGCCTTGCTGGCCAGCGCCAAGCACCCCGGGCATTGGGCGGCCTCTGATGGGTCTGGGTGTGAAGCCACCACCGCCAGTCCTCTTTGATGGCGTTAAGCTCAATGGTGTACCGGGCGCGAGTACCGTAAAGAGCGTCAGCGTCTGTGCGTAGCCGCCGAGGGTCTGGCGAGACTCAGCCCCAACGCTTCAATCGTGGTCATCCAGCGTCCTCTCCCAGCGCGTGACAAACAGGCGCCGCGTTCCCGTCTCGGTGTCGATCGTCAGAATGGTATCGGGAATGGGCAGGAGCCAGGCCTGGGCGGCGAGCATTAGAACCAGCATCTCCACCGCCAGGCGGTGCGGCCCGCCGAGGGCCGCGTGCGCCGCGGCGAGGATAAGCTCGCCCGCCAGGGCCAACGGTAACACGAGCCGCGGCAGCCAGCCGATCCAGCGAGGATTTGCGATTCGTTTCATCACGCGGCCGGTCAGCGGCGGCGCGCCGTCCCATATGACCGTCTGGTTTTTGCACGTCCCGCGGCCCCAGACGATACGGCGGGTCACCGTCGCAAGGCCTCCTCCAGCCGCGCCCACCCAGAGTACGAGAAGTGCACGGGTCACCGACGTCGGGGGCGCTACTACGAGCGCCAGCCACGCCGCCGTCAGCACGGTGCCGCCCCCTAATACGGCGGCAGGCCGTGCGGTCGGCCGATAACCCTCAAAAGTCACGATGTCCTCACCTCGCATAGTGGCTGTCTCAGACATTCGTCGGCGGCGTTCGGATCTCCTGCCGCGCTGTTCCGCCTCGCGGAACTCTTGGTAAATCCAGCGGCTGCCCTGTGGGCCGAAATCCAGGCGAGTCCGATCGGCGGTGAGCTGCTGTCGAATCTCATTTGATTTGACATAAAATGGAGAAGGTTGTCTGGCACTTCGTGACCTGCTATGAGGCGAGGCTTGACAGGATGGTTCACCAGGCGGTCAAAGCCAGCCACGGTGCCATCAGGTTGCCTTGACCGCCGACAACCGGGTGACCTCGTGCTGAGTCTCGAGCATCGCCGCCGGCGCCAGGACTTGCTCATCACCGTGCCCTTGCAATCGCCGAGCCGGCGGTTGCTCGCCATTTCGCCCAACGATCGCCTCCGCTCCTTGGAGGCGTGGTTTGCTGCAAGTTCCGGGCGGTCCCAGCCCGGATTCAGGCGGTCACTGTGGACCTCAAACGTGCTTGCTACTGAAACGCTCCTTGGAAGTTTTGATGGTCACAAGACACTTCATTGGCGGTGCTTCCTGCCCTTTCCCGCTGCCGACGGCCATTTTTACGCGGGGCTGACCCCAGCCTCCATACGATCCACTCCCGAGTCGCCGTGTTCTTCAAGCAGCCACTGCGTCCTGCAATCCCACAGGTTTTATTATAGAGCCGTCGAGCGGTTGACAGAAAACGTGACTTGAGGATAAAATACTTAAGCGGTTGCTAACCGCTGAGTCACAAGTTCATACGGGGATGGGTGCCCGAGAGGCTAAAGGGGGCGGTCTGTAAAATCGCTGGCTAACGCCTACGTTGGTTCGAATCCAACCCCATCCACCAGCTATCGCGGGGTAGAGCAGCCAGGTAGCTCGTCGGGCTCATAACCCGGAGGTCGCAGGTTCAAATCCTGCCCCCGCAACCAATGGCTCACGTAGCTCAGTAGGTAGAGCACGTCCTTGGTAAGGACGAGGTCACCGGTTCAATCCCGGTCGTGAGCTCCATTTATTTTGCGTCTAATGCACATTTAAGAGGTATAAAAAAACCAGTATCCCTAGAATACCTAATACCCCAGACAATGCTAACGGCAACCGAGACATCGGAAGCACTCGACCTTCATAGATGCGTCGGCGGGTGACGTAGAAGTGGACGGTAGCCACCCCAATGACCACCATGCCAGCACCGACCCACGCTAGGCCTAAATAGGTCTCGCTGGATAGGTGGTTCGTGGTAAGATGCTGGATATGGAGATGGATAAAGAGATTAAACTTCGATACGACGAAGCCGAAGGCCATCAGCGAGACCGCAGTGCGGAGCCAGGAGAGGAACGTGCGCTCATTGGCCAAGAGGGTGCGCGGGTTCGGCTTTTGGGGCAGGGAGAGTCACCTCCTTGCGGGCTTCGCATCAGGTTCGCGATAGAACGGACAAATCTCCGCGTTGTTTGTGGTGATATCGTGGACCAAATTGGCTGGCTTCATGAGGCCAAATTTCCCCATAACTTTTCCCTGGTCTATTTAGATCCGCCATTTTTTTCGAACAGGGAATATGGATCATTTTCTGATGCGTGGAAGTCACTCGATGCGTACTTAACCACGATCCGCGACTGGGTGCGAGCGATTTATCCATGGGTCAAAGACCGCGGGTTTTTCGTCCTACACTGCGACTATCATGCTTCGCATTATCTCAAGGTCATGGTGGACGAGATTTTTGGCTACGGAAACTTTCGCAACGAATGGGTGTGGCATTACGGGGGAAGGCGCCAGCCCGCGATTCGGCGGGTAAATAGCAAGCATGACGTATTACTCGTCTGGGCCAAAACTGATGAGGCGCGTTTTAACCCAGTTTTTGAGCCGTGGGAGCGCGATGAGTACGTTGCGATGAAACGGCAAAAAGTCCACCGGGACGAGGACGGACGGGAATGGATTTGGGGGCATCAAGGACGGGGCCGGTCCCATGCCTACCGGATTTACCTGGACGAGCAAGTGAGCCGCGGACGTGCCATCGATTCAGTTTGGGACATCCCCATCATTAATACGTCGTCCAAGGAACGGGTGGGATACCCCACCCAAAAGCCGGTGAAGCTTTTGACGCGCGTAATTGAGTTGACTACCAATCCCGGCGATTGGGTGGCAGATTTTGCCGCGGGTTCCGGTACCACGGGTGTGGCCGCCTTAGCCCAAGGAAGGGCTGCATGGCTAGGGGACATCAACAAAGAGGCCGTTCAGCTAACCATACAGCGTCTTGGTCTTGAGGCGTGGTAAGTTTGCGGGGTGAGGCATATGAGTAAGACATCCACGCGTAAATGGTGGATACTAGCCGTTGTGACACTGGTTGCGTTCGTGACCAATTTAGACGGCACCATAGTTGTGGTTGGATTGCCGCGGATGGTAGCGGGTCTTCATACGACCGTGACGACCGGACTGTGGACTTTAACGGCCTATATTATTACCAGTACCGTCTTTTTGTTGCCGGCAGGTCGCTGGTCAGACATGATAGGGCGCAAGCGTATTTTTTTAACCGGCTTGGCAGTGTTCGCGGTGGCCACATTTTTTTGCGGAATTTCCCCGTCGGGCAGCGTGCTGATTGCGTTTCGTTTTGTTCAAGGTGTAGGTGCTGCGCTAGCCCTGGCGACTGCCACCCCCATTATTGTCAGTGCGTTCCCGCCCCAGGAACTTGGTCGGGCGCTAGGAATTAATTCCACGGCATGGGTAATGGGCTCGATCGTGGGTCCGGTGGCAGGGGGCTTATTGGTCAGCACGTGGGGATGGCGGTGGATTTTTTTCGTGGCCATTCCGTTTGCCCTTATTGGCGTTGTCGGTTCGTTGATGGTCTTAGAGGAGCCACCAGTTCGCCATCAAGGACAGAGTGATCTCGCGGGGGCGGTGACGTTCGGGGTAGGTCTGGTGGCACTGCTGCTATTCTTGTCATTGGGGCAAGGGTGGGGTTGGATTTCGGCCCGTTCTCTCGGCGCCTTGGCCGTTGCGGTGGCGGCCCTTCTGCTTTTTTGGGCGATTGAGCAACGTAGCCGCCAACCGATGTTTGATCTTGGACTCTTAAAACACCGTCACTACCGATCCGGCCTTGGGGTCACCATTCTCTATGCCATTGGTTTTTTTGCCACCACGTTTCTGTTGACAATCTATTTGCAGGGCGCCGTGCATTTGAGTCCTCTCGATGCCGGACTTATGCTAGTTCCTCTTTCGCTTCCGCAACTGGTGATGGCCCCAGTAGGAGGAAGCTTGGCGGACCGCTATGGATCGCCGATGCTGGTGATTCTTGGTCTCGCGTTGTTGGCGATTGCGGGGTTTTGGCTTGGCCATCTTCCCGTCCAGTTTGCGCCATGGTCAGTGATCTTGCCACTGCTCTTAATGTCGGCGGCCAACGGAACCTTGTGGCCCGCTTTGACAAAGGCCGTCATGTCATCAGCGCCGCGCGAAAGCACAGGGGCCGCCTCTGGGATGTTTTTCACCTTTCGGAATGTAGGGATGGCGTTGTCGCTGACGTTGGCCTTGATGATTGCCGAGGTTAGCTTGCCAGCCCGCTTAGCCGACCAAATTTATTTAGGGACGGCGGGAATTTTACACCCGGCCGTAGAAGGTGCGCTGGTACATGCGACTAATGTGGGATTCTGGGTGTTTGTGGGTTTTTACCTGCTGGCATTAGTCACGGCCACCACCCTCGTGCGCCCTGAGGCATCCACAGCGCCCAAAAGGACATACGATACTGGGACTGGGAGCGGTGCTTCCTAAGGGTGAGGACTCGACCCATTAAGACATATCAAAAGCAAAGCGTTTGATATCGGATTCAGGACGATAGCCGATAAGGCGGGCGACCTCCTGCCCCTCCTCAATACGCACCATGCAGGGAATACCTTGGACGTCCCACGCGCGTGCTAATTCCGGATTTTCGTCGGTGTCAACACGCACGAAGAGGACATCCGAGGGCGCTTCCTGGGCAACCTTCTCAGCGACTGGACCCAATCGCCGGCAATGGGGTCACCACGGGGCAGAAAATAATGCGATGATGGTTTGACGGTGGGCACGGGCTGACGACAAGAGTTCATGCCATTCGCCGTAGGTGATGTCGCGCATATCGATCCTCCTTTCGATAGCCGTGGAATGCAAGGCCTTAGACCACTCTCGATAACATTATAATAATTGATCTCAATCTCCCGCTGCAGATTTCTGCCTCCTCTCATTTGCTGACTGGAAGGGGTTGCGGGTCGAGCCTTGCTGTCATTGACATTGCATGCGTCGCGTGCTAGAATGCTGGCGCATGACTGGGAGGTAAGCAACATGCGCACCATCATTACGCTGGCGTGTAGCGAGTGCAAGCGTCGTAACTACACGACCACAAAGAACAAGAAGAATGATCCCAACCGATTAGAACGGCGCAAGTATTGTCGGTGGTGTCGGACGCATACGATTCACCGGGAGACGCGGTAAGCCTGATTGAGGCGGAAGTGGAGAGAACAATGGAAGCGAAGGGTGTTGTCACAGCTTCTGATCGCTCGTGGAAGTATTTGCGGGAAGTGCGGGCAGAGCTAAAAAAGGTGGTGTGGCCAACCCCGCGGCAAACAGCATCGTACACCGGGTTTGTGGTGGTGTTCTCGTTGGTCATTGTGGCGATTATCAGCCTCTTGGACACCATCTTTAACTTGGGGCTCCACTATTATCTCCACTAAACGCGGTATTGAAGCCAGAGCATGGAGGGGGGCGGCGGCGCCCTTTTTGCTATGGCGTGTGGGGCGCTAGGCACGGAAGGCGGCGGTGAGCGTGCAAAAAGATTGGTTTGTGATCCATACCTACTCTGGTTACGAAAACAAAGTCAAAGCCAATTTAGAGCGGCGTGTTGAATCCATGGGCATGGAGGACAAAATTTTCCGCATTATGGTGCCGATGGAAGAAGAATTGGAAGTCAAAGACGGCAAGAAGCGGCTTGTCAAGAAAAAGGTGTTTCCCGGCTATGTGCTTGTGGAAATGTACATGACAGACGATTCTTGGTACGTTGTGCGCAATACGCCGGGCGTGACGGGCTTTGTGGGCTCCGGATCTAAGCCGATTCCGTTGCTAGAACATGAAGTGCGTACAATTTTAGGGCATGACTTGTCGGGCGTGCCGGAGTTGCCGCGCGTCAATTTGTCGGTGGGACAAGAAGTATTGGTGAAAGAGGGGCCATTTGAAGGGTTCTCTGGCCGGATCGAAGAGGTGTTGCCGGATCGAGGAAAGGTGCGCCTCACCGTGTCTATGTTTGGACGCGATACGCCGCTCGAGGTGGATTTTACCCAGGTGGCGGAGATGGAATAGCGAGGATAAAGTGAGGGAATAGCGTGCCGAAGAAAGTTGTGGGCGTCATTAAACTGCAGATTCCAGCAGGCAAAGCAACGCCAGCGCCTCCGGTAGGGCCGGCGCTTGGTCAACATGGAGTCAACATTATGGCGTTCGTGAAGGAATACAACGAGCGAACCCAGAGTCAGGTCGGGTTAATTATTCCGGTCGAAATTACGGTGTACGAAGATCGTTCGTTTACCTTTGTAACCAAGACCCCTCCCGCCGCTGTGTTGATCAAAAAGGCGTTAGGAATTGAGACCGCCTCGCCCGCCCCCAATACGCAAACAGTCGGGACATTGACCCGTGCGCAGGTGCGGGAGATTGCTGAAACCAAAATGCCGGACTTAAACGCGACCACGATCGAAGCAGCGATGCGAATGATCGAGGGTACGGCCCGCAGCATGGGTGTACGGATCGCGGACTAAGGCGTGACGTAGCCGTAAGGCGTAAAGTTTTGTGGAAGACTTGAGGGTCGCCAAACCACGAGGAGGAATTTATCATGTCAAAGGCGGGCAAGCGTTTTCGCGAGGCAGCGGCGAAAGTCGAGCGCGGACGGCTTTATGAACCGGAAGAAGCGCTGGCGTTGGCCAAGTCACTCGCGTTTGCCAAGTTTCCGGAAACGGTAGACGTAGCCGTCCGGTTGGGCGTGGATCCCCGGCACTCCGATCAGGTGGTGCGGGGGGCGGTAGCGTTACCGCATGGCACGGGCCGCCGTGTGCGCGTGTTGGTGTTCGCCAAAGGCGATAAGGCCAAAGAAGCCGAGGAGGCAGGGGCCGACGTCGTGGGAGGCGAAGAACTCGTGGAGCGGATTCAAAATGGTTGGCTTGAGTTTGATACCGCGGTGGCGACCCCTGACATGATGGGCGTGGTTGGGCGCATCGGAAAGATTTTGGGACCACGGGGGCTGATGCCCAATCCGAAGACGGGAACTGTGACCTTTGAAGTGAAGGATGCTGTACGCGAATTCAAAGCCGGAAAAGTCGAGTTTCGTACGGACAGGGGCGGCGTGGTTCACGTGCCCATTGGCAAGGTCACATTTGAGACCTCCCAGCTGGTGGAGAATTTGTCGGCTCTGATGGACGCCTTGATCAAGGCAAAACCAGCCGGTGCGAAGGGCACCTACATCCGGAGTGTCACCGTATCGACGACGATGGGGCCGGGTATTGCTATTAATCCGGCCAGTGCGCAGCGAATCGTGATGCCTGTTTAACGCTTCTGGGTTCTTGATAGGTTGGTCGGCGTCGTCACCTCTTCTCTGATCTACTGGAGAAGAGGTGTTTTTTCCCAAGGACATGATCGCCCATGACACGGCAGTGAAGGCCCTATAGGTCGGCCAACGCCATCTTGATCGGTCTCCATTAACCTAGTATAGTGATAGGGAAATTATTGTATTAGAACCGATCTCAACGACGAGGTGACACGCGTGTCCATAGTGTTAGCCGTGACGGTCTACAGTGTGTTTCTCATTTGGCTTGGCCGCGCCCGCTCAGAGCCGGAGTTGCGGGGCTATCATGACGGTGGGCGCCAGTTTTCTTTTTGGACTGTGTTTGTGATGGTCCTCGGACTCTGGAGCTCATCGGTTATCGTGGTGCAAATTGACACGGGGTACGATTCGGGATTGTCTGCGGTGTGGTACGGCATTAGCGTTGCAGTCATGTCGGTGTTGGTCTCGCTGTTAGTGCCATGGTTTCGCCGCCAGCAATACTTGTCGAACAGTGATTTGTTGGGCGAGCGCTTTGGATCCCGTGTGCGGCGGCTGTCAGCCTTAGTTATCGGGATGACGTTTCCGATATTTGCTATGTCTAACGCACTAGCGCAGGCGGCTTTCTTTCACGTGGCGTTTCGGTGGCCGTTAAGCGTGAGTTTAATTGTCACCACGGTGGCTCTCATTGCAGCGCTGGCCAGTGGGGGAATGTGGTCGCTCGCCAAGACGCAAGGACTCAACACGGCCTTGGTTTTGGCTGGGTTGGTGTTGGCGTGGTGGCGGATCCGAGAAGTGCCGATCTCGCATGCGTCGCTAGGACCGAGCTTTCAGTCGTGGTTTGGAATCGGGCATGGGCTGGTATGGGTGTGGTTTGGCATGAACATTTTAAATGTGTTGTCGGCCCAAGCGGAAATTCAAGCGGTGGTGAACGCGCGCGATGTGCGGCGGGGGCAATGGGCTGTGTGGTGTTCCACTGGGGTCCTCGTCCTGGTCGTCTTTTTGAGCACTTGGTTAGGCATTGAGACTCGGGCAGTCTTTCGCAGCGGACGAGTTGAGGGGTTGGTGGCCTACGCTCTCGTCTTGTTGCGCCATGCTCCCATATGGTTTCAGGTAGCTATGGCTGTGTCCACTTGGGCACTGGCCTTAACATGGTGCGGTCCCTTGTTGTTTTCGGGGGCCATGAGCCTGGGCCGGGATCTGTTTGGCAGTACCCGGGCACGGCTGGGGACCGTGATGGCCCTCGCCATCGAAGGCGCGTTGATGGTAGGTTACGCGCTATGGCGTCCAGGTGAAGTGGCATGGTGGCGCGTCTTTGGGTTGACGTTGCGTAACGCAGCGGTCGTGGGGCCGACTTTGGCGGTCTGGCTGTGGTCGGATCTCTCCGAGCGCGCGGTGATTCTCTCCATGCTAGCAGGGATTGGTGTGGGATTGGGCGCCAACGCCGTCACCGGATTTTCAGCCACTCACTTCGTCTGGGGCATTAATCCCATGTGGCTCGCAGCCGCTGCCGCTTTTCTGGTGCTAGCCATTTGGCGATTGGCCGAGCGCGGTCGTTGGCCGTGGCTTTGCGTGGGCTTGGCCCTTTATGCGGGTGTTTGTTGGGGGACGGTGGCTCAACACTGGACCACCCCAGCAGTCGCTGGTCTCGTGATATTACTAGCGTCACTGGGTTATGTTGCGATGGCCTGGTCCACCACGCGGTCCCTCGTGTCGTCCATAGCCGACGATTTGCCTTATTATCACAGTGCGCCGTGACGCGGCGCGAACAGGGGTCATGCTGACCTTCAAGTCGGTGTCGAGGCGGGAGAAGAGCCGCTAAGCTACCGTTCGTGAAAGCGCGACAGGTGCCGGATATAAAGGTCGAGCACGGCCAGTCGACGGCTGGTGGGCGGTAGAGGTTGACCGCGCATGAAGTGCACAAGGCAGGCATTGATTTCGGCTTCGAGTGTTTCGACGTGGCCGTTGGCCTGTACCAGGGGAAATTGAGTCTTGGCACCAATCAATGAGGGAATACGGCGCGAACCTAATCGATGCGAAAATCGTCCGCCGTCAATGTGGCAACTGTCGCAGGAGCGGTGATTGGCCCCGAGAGACGGGCTATGAAAGAGATGATCGCCATAAGCTTCTGCCGCGCGAAGGCGCTGATTTGCGTTAAGTTGAGCCGGCGTGGTGACACCACGGGCGATGCTGAGGGCGACGAGAACGATAAGAAATGCCGTTGTATACCAACCCTTTTGCATGGCAGACCTCCGTGGCTTAATATGCCCACAACCCACCAGGGCATAAGTTTTCGGTCTAAAATGGCAACGGCGGGCATAGACATGGTAAAGCGGTGCTTGCCGTAAGTTTGAGGAGGAAGGAGCTACGATATGAGACAGAGAGTGTGGGTGACCAGGTATCACGGATGGTCT
Source organism: Bacillota bacterium (assembly GCA_026627385.1). GTDB lineage: Bacteria > Bacillota > Sulfobacillia > Sulfobacillales > Sulfobacillaceae > JAPNUR01. The sequence continues at coordinate 21,131 of JAPNUR010000022.1, forward strand.
TGGCGGGAGGAGGCCCCGCCTTGGCGCGGATAATCCGCCTGTGTAGTGCCTTGGCGGCCGCCACGGTGGTGGTTAACGGAGGGTACTGGGAAGTTCACCACCACGTTTGGACTGGCGCCATCTTGGCTTTGTTTGGGATTGTCAGTCTCGTGATCATCACCGGCGCTAGCGCAGCCCATATGGATTGGGACAAACCTCGGGTAGAATAGAGCAGGGAGTCTTTCCCTGCTCTTTTGTTGGAGGGCAAGCTTCGGCCTCTGGCCAGGGCTCATAGATTAGTCTGAAGACATGAAAAACCGCTAAGGAAGTGACATCATGGACCGTAAACCGCGTGTGATTGTCATGATGGGTGGCCCCTCTAGCGAACACGACGTTTCCCTAGCGAGCGGCGCACAAGTCCTCGCGGCGTTAAGGGGAACGGGTCTTTACGAGGTCACCGCCCTGGTGATTAGCCGCGATGGCGAGTGGCAGCTATCCAACGAGGTTCCCCAACGATTGCCACAGCCGGGGGAGGCGGTCCAGAGCGTCGTAGCCCGGGAGAAAACGATTCGAGGAGTTCAACTCCTTGGAGACGCGGACGTGGTCTTTTTGGCTCTTCATGGAACCTTTGGCGAGGACGGTACCTTGCAGGGGTTGTTAAAAAGTTTGGGGATTCCCTTTACGGGATCTGGCCCCTTGGCCTCGGCACTCGCCATGAGTAAGGCCAAAGCCAAGGAATTATTTCGGTATCACGGACTTCTCGTAGCCCGCGACGTGCAGGTCAGCGCGGCCACCATTCGCGCGTCCGTGTCCAACGCGGTGGCTTCGGTGGAACATGCGGTAGGGTATCCTTGTGTTGTGAAGCCCAATTTGGGTGGTTCTAGCCTTGGGGTGTCGCTGGCCGACAATGCTGAAGCCCTAGCTCACGCGCTTCAATGGGCAGCGCGCTTCGACACCGACATCCTCGTCGAGGAGAAGGTAGAAGGCCGCGAGGTGACCTGCGCGGTGTTAGAAGCGCTAGATGGCACGATGCGTGCCCTGCCGGTGATTGAAATTGTTCCGCGCAAAGGGGCCTTTTTCGATTTTGCCTCCAAATACGATGACCGAGGTTCGGATGAAATTTGCCCGGCATTGCTTCCGGCAGACGAAACCCAGGCAGTGCAAAACGCTGCGGTTAAAGCGCACCAGGCCCTCGGCTGCGAGGGGTTTTCGCGAACCGACATGTTTTTGACGGACCAGGGGCCCCTAGTGTTAGAAGTGAACACCATTCCCGGCATGACCCCCAATTCCTTGTTGCCCAAAGCCGCACGGGCTGCTGGAATCGCCTTTCCCGAGTTAGTGTCGCATTTGGTGCAGGTGGCGCTGCGGCGTTAACGGACTGTGGGCGCCAGGAACAACCGCAACCGGTATCTCTTCTCCACAATTAGGGACATGTCTCCCGGTGTGTGGGAATATTGCCTAGATTTTATTTCCGCGATGTGCATATTGACCAAAGGAATCTGCCGTTTATCGTCGAATTATCCGAACACAGCATCAAGTGCTGATATCTCATGTATTCCGACAGCCTCAGCGAACCCTTGGGGAAAGGATGATCTCGATGCAACAAGATGTGGATATCGGGGCACTTCCCACCGAAATGAAGCGGGGAGCTGTTGGGCTATGGGAGGCGGTCTTTCAGTCCTTCTCCTTTGTTGGCCCAGCTGGCGACGTGGCAATTTTACTTGTGGGTACGGCGGCATTTGCGCTTGGCGCGACGCCGTTGGCGGTGTTAATCGCCTGGGCCCTCTACGGACTGTGGATGGTGGTGCCTATTGAGTTTTCCAAACGGATTGTGAACTCCGGGAGTTTTTACGCCTACTCAGCCCAAGGATTGGGCGGCGGGGGCGGAGTATTGGCCCTATGGTATTGGATGGGCGAAAATCTTACCGGCCCCGCCTTCGGTGTCCTGGGGCTTAGTGGTTTCATCTATCTGTTGAGCACGACCTTGTCCAAAACGGGTTGGGTATGGATTCCCATCGCGGTGGCGACATTGGCATTTGGCGTCATTCTCTCGTACCGTGGAATTCGGCCGTCCCTCCAATACACCCAATGGACCGGGTTTTTAGAAATTGCGTTTTTAGTGATTGGGGCTCTAGTGATTGTCATTAAGGTGGGGCCGCACAACAGTCTCGCGCCATTTACCCTGGGGCCTCTGCATGGCGCGTTTAGTCCCTTGTTTTTGGGTGTGGTGTTTTCAGTCTTGGATTTTACCGGGCTCGGGACGGCCACGACCATTTCCGAAGAAGTGAAACATTCCCGTAAACTTGTCAGCCGCGCCATTTTTATCGCCTGGATCTTGTCCGGGGTTGCCCTCATTTTTCCGTCATACGCATTGACTGTAGGCTGGGGTGTGCACGCCATGTCGAGTTATGCGAGTTCACCTGATCCTGGCCTGATTGTCTTTCGGCGTTACCTGGGGAATTTTGGGTGGATTTTGCTGATTCTCTTTACGATAAACAGCTATCTCAATTACATGGTGGCAAAAGTCAACGCAGTCAGCCGAATTTGGTATAGCGCCGGTCGCGACGGGGTGTTATTTGAACGGCTCAGTCGTATTCACCCGGTGTTTAAGACTCCCTACCAAACGACCCTGTTTTTCTTTGTCGTCATTCTGGTGATTGACGTGGTGGCTGGTCTCATTTTGGGGCCGACCGAAGCCGGCATTTGGCTGTTGACTATTGCCGGCGTATCGATTATTGCCGTGCACATTGTGGCCAACACGGCATTAACTGTTTATATGGCCAAGGCGAAAGTGTTTAACTTTCTTACCCATGGCTTGGTGCCGAGCGTGGCTACGATTATTGGCGGTATTGTGATTTGGTATAGCATCTACCCGGTTCCGAAAGGCCCCGTCGGGGTCGCTGTGCTCGTGGCGATCGCGTGGCTTCTTGTAGGACTAGGTGTCGCGTACGTCATCTATCAACGCCAACGAGAACGGCTCAAGATGGCTGGCTTGTCACGCGAGGGATAAAGGGAAGGGTTCAGTAGGAGGAGACAAGCGATGCGCGCCATGCTTTTTGAACGGCCGGGTGAGCCGTTAAAACTCGCCGAGCTTCCCGTGCCGGCAGTGCAATCGGAAGAAGTCTTAGTACGCGTGATGGCCGCAGGCATCTGCGGATCAGACATTCACATTGCCATTGAAGGCAGTACCATTCCGGCCTTTACACCGATCATCTTAGGGCATGAAGCCTCGGGGGTGGTTGAGGCAGTCGGACCCGATGTGCGCGATTTTCAGCCGGGAGAGCGGGTGTCGATTTTGCCTGACGTCGTGTGCGGTACCTGCGTGAACTGTTGGGATGGACGCTCCGAACTGTGCCTTCACCGCCAGCTGATTGGCATCCATCGGCATGGTGCGCTCGCAGAATTTGTCGTGGCCCCGACGCGCAATCTTGTGCGGCTGCCGGACGGCATCAGCTTTGAGGCCGGGGCTATTGCGACGGATGCTGTGGCCACCCCTTATCACGCCCTGGTCCGCGTAGGCCGCTTGCACGCGGGTGAGCGCATTTTGATTACCGGTCTCGGAGCGCTGGGACTACACGCGGTGGTGTTATCGCGAGTTCTCGGGGCATCCCACATCATTGCGGCGACGCGGCACGCTCGCGCCGGCCAGCGCGCTCGGGCTCGGGGAGCGGATGTGGTTTGGACAGGGGAAGTGGCATCATGGCCACTAGCGGCCGTGGATCTGGTGGTCGACTTTTCGGGCGATCCTCGCCTCATCGAGGCTGGCCTCGAACGCCTACGGCCTGGGGGTCGGATGGTCCTCGTCGGCATTTCTGAGCACCCGTTATCGGACTTGCGGTTGACGGTGAGTGCGATCGTGCGCCGAGGGATTCAAATTGTCGGGTCGTATGGCGCCCACCCAGGGGACTTGGCCGAAGTGCTGGCATTGGCGCAATCAGGCCGAATCAATATTGAGAACTCGGTGACGCACCGCTTTGCCCTTGCCGACGCTTATTTAGCCATGGAGCACTTGGTGGATAAATGGGGCGACCCTATTCGCGTGGCCATTTTGCCGACCATGGCCGAATCGCGGCCGTCTGTGTTGTGCCGGCCGGTGTCGGCGTAAAAGGTCAGCGGCATCTCTTACAGCCTGTGGTTTAGCAACAAGAAAGGACGAGATAGGATGGCAACGTTAACTCGCTGGGGGCCTTATACCAACATGAAAGAGCTGAGTGCCAAGGGTCCCCGTATTATCGCGCGCGCTGAAGGTGTTTACGTCTACGACAATCAGGGCCGCCAATACATCGATGGTCATGGGGGCCTCTGGCTGGCCAATGTCGGGTATGGCCGCCGTGAAATCATTGACGCCATTGCTCAACAGGCGGAGGCGCTGGCGTGGTTTCCTTCGTTTGGCGGGTTTGCTAATGAGCCTTCCCTGGCTCTGGCGGATCGGTTAGTCGATCTGTTAAGGCCGGACGGGATGGCGCATGTGATGTTTAGCAATGATGGGTCTGAGGCCGTCGAAACGGCACTCAAAATCGCGCGGCAATATTGGAAGGTCAAGGGCCAAGCGAGTAAATACAAGTACATTACCCGCCGGCTAGCCTACCACGGGGTGACGATGGGCGCTTTGAGCGTTCAAGGGGTCACGGAAAACCGCCGGGAGTTTGAGCCGCTGTTGCCTGGGGTGATTCACGTGCCGGCGCCCTACGTGCACCATTGCTCAATGCATCCGGATTCGCGGACCTGTACCTACGCGTGCGCGCGCGCAGTCGAGGACGCCATTGTGACCCAGGGCCCGGACACCGTGGCCGCGTTTATTGCTGAACCGGTACAGGCGGCGGGGGGCGTCATTTTTCCGCCGACAGACTACTTGGCAGAGGTGCGGGAAATCTGTCGCCGATATGATGTGCTCTTTATCGCTGACGAGGTGGTGACCGGGTTCGGCCGGTTGGGGTCGTGGTTTGGGAGCCGACATTACCACATCCAACCGGATATCATGACGATGGCCAAGGGCATTACGTCTGGTTATATCCCGCTGGGGGCCACGGCGGTTTCGGATGCCGTGTTTCAGGCGTTTTGGGACATGCCCGCCGTAGGTCCGGAATTCCGCCACGGCAATACCTACAGCGGGCACCCTATTGCGGCCGCAGCCGCCATGGCAAACCTTGACATTCTAGAGCGTGAGCAACTGGTTGAACACGCGCGTCGTATGGGGCTGGTCTTGCACCAGGCTCTAACAGAGGTCCAAGCGCGCCATGCTGATTGGGTCATTGACGCCCGAGCAGAAGGGTTGTTAGGGCGCTTAGAACTGAAGGATCCCCGCGGCCGCTTGAATCCGGGGGAGTTGGGACAAAAAATGGCCGAATACATGTACAATTTGGGTGTGATTGTGCGCCCGTTGGGCGACGTGGTGACGTTTTCCCCGCCGCTGGTCATCACGGAGGCCCAGGTGATGCAGATGGTGGCCGCCTCGGAAGAAGCGCTAGTGCGCGTCCAAGGGGAGAGCGTGTAAGGAATGACGACCCACCCATGGTGACAGTGGGCGATTGCCTTCAACTGAAAGAATTGTCGAAGCTCACGGTGATTGCGGGACGGGCCGGCCTTGGTCGGCCCGTGCGTCTCACGCATGCGGTCGACGAGCCGGACATTTTCGCCTGGGTTATGCCGGATATTATTGTCCTGACAACAGGGCACAACCTTCCCGACGATCCCGAAGCATGGGCGGAACTGGTGCGTGCACTAGATGCCCGGGGTGTTTCCGCGCTGATGGTGTCACCTGGCCGGTACCTGACGACATTACCCCGCGCGGCGGTCAATGAGGCAGAACGTTTGGCGTTTCCGCTCATTGTGGTACCCTGGGAAGTGCGGTTTATCGAGATCACAGAGGCCATTCATCGCCTCATTATCACCAACCACATCAACACCTGGAGCCACGTTGCGGAATTGGAAGTGCGCATCACGGAGACCGTCGCTCACGCAGAGACCTTAGATGGGCTGTTGGAGGCATTGTCGCGGTTATTTGGCCATACGGTGCGCCTAGAAGTCGACGCGCCCCCAGAGGCAGGCCACGCATGGCGGTGGCGATTGCCGGCGCCGGAGTTAGGTGCGTGGACGCTGGTCGTGGAGGCGGTCGAGTTGTCCGACGCGGAAATGATTGTGGCGCGTCAGATTGCCGGTGCCCTGGCCATTTGGTTGTTGCAGCAGAAGATTAGCAAAAGGTCGCAGTTCGAAGCCCAGGCTGCTCTGTTTGAGCGGCTGTTGAATGGCGAATGGGAAGATTCCCCCGCGATACGTGAAAGGCTCCGACGCTTGGGGCTAGCGCCGGGAAGGCCTGTTCGTCTTCTCTTGCTATCGCTACCGGATAACTTGAGCCCCTCTAAAACCCGCGATTTTGACGACGCGCGATTACTGCTGGAGCAACTGCTGGGACCTTCCTTGGTATTGGTCACAAACCATCAGGCTGGTCTGTTGAGCCTTCTTCGCGACGAGCGGCAAACCGCCCAGCAGCTGACGACCGCGCTAGACCCGTATTTTGCCCGATTTCCTAAGAGTGTGGGCGTATTCAGCGGGCCTGCGGTTTTCAGCGAACTCCCCGCCATCCAAAATACTTTGACTCGCGTGTGGCCTCTCTTATCTGAGGGGCACGTTCATGACTTATCTCAAGTCGTGTTTCCGGCGATCATTCTGCACTTGCCTGAAGATCTGATCGAAGGCTTGGTGAGCACCACCTGGGCGCGCGTTACCGATCCCACACTGCGGGAAACTTTGCGGGTTCTCGTGGAAACAGGGGGTCACCGTTCTCTGGCCGCCATGCGGCTCGGCATTCATCGCAACACAATGACGCATCGGCTGCAACACATTGAAATGTTGCTCGGTCAGCCGCTCACGCCATCTTTGTTGACACAACTGGATGTGGCACGACAATGGCTGACGGTCAAAGGGACGATCCCGACGCAAAAGAGTAATCCTTCCGATACGCGCCAAGCTCAGCGCTGAGGAGTTGCTGGCTCGCTTGTATTGTTGCTGGCGAGACATCGTTAAGGCGATGTCGAGTTCTGCTCTCTAGCCAAAGCGTCGCCGATTTCACGATACCATCCGGCCCTGAATGTGGTATAAATAGGTCAGACGTCTGTTGTCAAGTTGCGGAGCATACGTTAACACACATGGACGAGCAAAGACGACGGAAGAAGCGACGGAGGGGCGGGTAAGATGATAATTGAGACATGGTTCATCGATGTCGGGGGCGTTATTCTTTTACCGAATAGTGCATATTGGGACACGCTCAAGGAACGGTATCAAGCGCCAGAAACGGTGGAAAGTCTGTTTTATGGTGTAGAGAGCCCGTGGGCAGAATGCCGAACAGGCATCATCAACCGGCAAACGTACAATGAGCGGATGGCCCGCCAGCTCAACATGGAAGTCGAAGCCCTGGAGGCTTTGCGGTGGCAGTCGGAATGGATTCGTAACGACGCCCTGGTTTCTTGGATCCGCACCCATCGCCACCAACCCCGCCGGGTCGTTGCTGTCAGCAATGCGGACGATTGGTTGGAACGCCAGCTTGAGCATTTTGGGGTCGGCGACTTATTTGATACGGTGATTAATTCATGGCGAGTGGGTGCGGCTAAACCTGATCGCGCCATTTATGAAAGAGCTTTAGAAGCGGCCCGCACAGTTCCCGATCGTTGCCTATTTATCGACGACCGCGAGTCCAATTTGGTCACCGCTTCTGAACTTGGCATGCACACGTTACTGTATACGACATTTTCCGATTTTCTCCACCAAGTGACGGAATTTGTAAATTAGTGGCGTCAAATGCAGCGATGAGCGATCGGGGACCTTGCGAGTTAAACGGCTTGGTTGCCACGATGTCGGGCCCCGCTGTTTTCTGTGGCAACGGAACAAACGACGGGGGACGGGTAGGTTGATTGCTTCCTGTCCGCTGGACAGCTTGGTTACGGTTGCCGCGTGCCGTGACGTCGAACGATGGAAAACGGCGAACCATGATCTGGGGGACTGGACTGGGTCCCCTTCTGCTCTGTTGCGTTTCGGGAAACCGCGATTTCTGCAGCGGGAGTTGTGCGAAGACGCCAACAGCATGGCTACGATAGCCCATCGAAGCGCGCGGAAAACCGTTAAAATAGCGATACCGTTTAGACAACCGCACTGGTAGTTGAGGATAATGGGGATGACACGCGGAGTTTCTCGGCGGTGAACCGACGGAAATTGGTGAGCCCGTTAGAGAGTGCCTGACGTGGGGACAGGTCTTGGGTGTCTACCACAGCAGGAGGGTAGGCGATGAGAGATGAGAACCCGTTGTCCGTGGTGTTTCAGCCGGTTGTCGAATTGACCAACGGCAAGATTTTGGGTTACGAAGCGCTTGGACGCCTTCGAGGGCGGGAGAAAGACGGGTTTGCACCGCTTCTTCAGTGGACGCGTGAACATCGTCGAATAACCGCCGTTTACCGTCAACTACAGACCATGGCCTTATCAGCAGGGCGCGATCGCCCCCCGAAGACATTGCTCTTTTTAAACATGCGTTTAAGTGATTTGGCGGCGCTGCCTCGCGAGAAGATTGACTGGTCGTCTGTGGTCTTGGAAGTGCCAGAGTCGGACGGTCGGCTTAACCAATGGGAACGCGGCCTTGCCCCGTGGCGTGGGCTTGGGGCGCAAGTGGCGATTGACGATTGGGGTGTAGGTGCCGCCGACCCCATGCGCCTAATTCAACTGAAGCCAGACTGGATCAAAATTGATGTGGCTCTGATTCGCCGCATTGGTGAAGCAGATGCTGACCGATTGATTGAACTTCTCGTCCGCTATACGAAACCGACGACGCATCTCATTGCCGAAGGTATAGAAACTCCGAAGCAGCTGGACCGTTTGCGTCAGCTTGGCGTCCGTTACGGCCAGGGATTTGTTCTGGCCCAACCCCGAAAGGCTTGGCCGACCGAAGTCGTCGTTCCCCGTGTTGAACAGCGTGTTCGCCTGCAGCGCACGGCATTGGCGCTAGGCGAGGCTCTCGTTATCCGGGACGAAGATCTGACCTTGATTGAAGAAGCTAGGCCCACGTTAACACCCTTGATCGCTAGCGGTATTGACGCGCTGGTGCGGTGGATTGACCTCACCATGATGCGTCATCACATGCGCGTGGCCCGCGAACGGTACCGCACGGTCCTGACCCATCACTTTGATCAATTGACGCGGGGTACGTTGGATATGAGTGATGTTGCGCGGGCGCACCAGATCGCGCGGGCGCACCAGCGTTACGGTGTTGACTTATCTTTTTATGTGGCAGGCTACCGGGAACTCCAGGCCGTTGTGGCGAAGCAACTAAGACAGGAGCAGCTGACCGCGCTAGCCGACGCTATGCGGGCCCTGTTTAGCTGGGATATGACTATGGTGATGGAAGCTTATCAGGAATTGCTGGACCGAGATAGCTTAACCGGTGTCTTATCCCGCCAAGCATTTTGGGACCGCGTAGCTCGTGACGTGGAGGAAGCGGGAGGGTATGGCCGGCAATGGATTCTTGGTGTGATTGAACTGGACGGGTTTCAGTCCATCGCACAGCGCCAGGGGCTGCTCCAGGCTGACCGCCTGCTGGCAGAGGTTGGTCAGATTTTCCAAGCCTTTATGACGACAGGGTGTCTTGTTGGCCGCATTGGCGGGGATGAATTCGGCCTTTGGTTTCCCCACAGCAACCTGCAGGCTATACGGCGGGAATTTCGCGCGATTGAACGCCAGATCGCCCATCATCTGCCAGAGGTCACGCTGCTCGTCGGATTGGCCTTGCTTGGTCGAGACGGAGATTCCCTGGAGAGGCTGTACCAGACCGCTGACCGCCGTTTAGCACGATCTCGTATCCAGCAGCATGTTTAACCATGTCGACCTCGATTGTGTTAAACCCAGAAGTTGGGCCGGGAGGCCCTAACGCCTTGACGGCTAATTTCCCGCTGGCGTCCGGGATTTCAAATAAGCGGCCATGGCTCGCCGTGGCGCGACCATCCAGGGAATCCTGAGGCAGAGTCGCAGTGGGGGTGGCCGTAAACGTCTTCGCCTCTGCCTGAAGGATTCCGTATAGACTCTGTCATTTGAATTCGCCCATCCTGTTCCATCAAAGTCATAAAGGGAGAGATTGGTATAGCGAACGTCGACAGACGGGTATCAGAATGTTTGCGAGTGAACGGGGGAACTCGCGCCTAAATCTGACCGTTTGTGATTTGACGGGCTGAATTTCAGACGTTTCGTGGTTTCCTCATCCCATGCTCTCGTTGTGCTCAAGAAATCTTTCCAGACACAGACAGCGGAGATATTGTCACATTCATCGTGTTCAACGGGAATATCTTACATATGATGTCAAGCAATCAGTAGTATATCTCGAATATTTAACGTTATATTTGTCAGAGAGGTTGAAAATGTTAACACGTGATCGTAAACTATCACCATAAACGGGTAAGGAAGGAGATATCTCATGCTGGTTCCTAGTCCGCACTACCTGAATTCCGGGGACAACGCGTGGCAGTTAACGGCGGCAACCTTCGTAGGATTGCAGAGCGTGCCGGGATTGGCCATACTGTACGGTGGTATTGTGAAGAAAAAATGGGCCATCAATTCTGCCATGATGGTGGTTTATGCGTTTGCTATTGTTCTAATTAGCTGGGTGTTATTTGGTTTCAGCATGGGATTTGGTAGCCCGTTGCACCTGGGTCCCGGAATTTTAAGTAGTATCGTAGGAATTCCGCGGCCCGTGCTGTCTGACCTTTCCCTGCAAGGTGTTGCGCAGGTGCCATTGCTCAAAGGATTAATGCCGAATTTTCACTTTCCGGAGTCCTCGCTGATATACTTTCAATTTGTGTTTGCGGCCATTACGCCGGCTATTTTAGCGGGCGGTGTATTAGGGCGAATGAATTTTCGGGCGTGGATGATTTTTGTCCCCGTGTGGTCGAATTTAGTGTATAGCGTCAACGCCTTTATGTTATGGGGCGGCGGTTGGTTAAGCCAACTGGGTGCGGTGGACTTTTCCGGGGGCTATGTTATCCATGTGGCGGCTGGGATTTCAGGGTTTGTGGCGGCGGCCGTTGTAGGGCCCCGACTGCTAGGCGACCGTCGTGACTTTCAACCCAACCAGTTGCTATTGGCCTTAGCAGGGGCAGGGATTCTGTGGTTGGGGTGGAATGGGTTTAACGGCGGAGATCCGTATTTCGCAAACGCGGATGCTGCGGCCGCTGTTCTGAACACCAACATTGCCACCGCAGCCGCGCTGGTTAGTTGGCTGGTCATGGATCTTTGGGCTACGGAACGGCCGTCGTTAGTAGGCGTGATTAACGGCATGGTTTGCGGCTTGGTGGCTATTACCCCTGCCGCCGGGTACGTGAATGGTTACGGTGCGTTAATTATTGGAATGGCTGCGGGCGTGATTCCGTGGCTCACCATGCACTGGCTGCCCCGGATGCGCTGGTTTGCGAGAGTAGATGACACGTTGGGTGTCTTTCACACGCATTTTGTGGCGGGTGCCCTAGGCGGGTTGTTAACCGGGGTATTCGCAGATCCAGCAATGTTTGAATATCTGGGTGTTCGCGGCCCTGGCTCCTCGGTGACTGGGTTACTTTACGGAAATCCCCACCAATTGTTGGTGCAATTTATCGCGTTGGCGGTTATCACGGTGTATGATGGCGCCATGACGTGGGGTATCTTGAAAGTTGTGGGCCTTGTGGTGCCGCTGAGAGTTGCCGAGCCGGCGTTACAAGAAGGGGACATGGCCATCCATGGAGAGGTCAGTATGGAGGAGTGGAGTTCTGTTGATGAAGAGGAAGTTGAAGAAGAAGTAGCTGACGCCTAAGATCGTAAGATCGGTAGTTGGGGCGATGGCGTTTCGTACGAGGTCTTACGTCGCGTGTAAGTGAAAGGAAAGCGACCAGCGAGCAAGAATCGCCCCAGCTTTAGCCGTGGGGAGCGCGTCAAAATGGTCCGTTGCAGCGGTTGGCAGTGGCCAACCGCTGCTATTTTTATTACCCCATCGATTGAACATAAAGCCCGCGCATTCCCCTTCCTAGGCCGCAGGCCAGGAGGGGATTAAGCGGGGGCGCGGTCGATGGCCACCTCTGCTACTCTCATAGATGGGGACTATGGTATACTAGCCAGAGAACATCTGTTCGTAGGAGAACCGGGTCATGCTCAACGGCTATCGATTTCTCCTGTACCCGAATCCCGAGCAAGAGCAGATTTTGCTCCAATGGATCGGGTGTCACCGCCTCATCTATAACGCGAAAGTGCAAGAAGATCGCCATTTTCGCCAGTTCCAGCGCCGGTCGGCACGGCGGGCATGGCAGTTCCCGTGGATCAATGTTACCGTCAGTTCATCACCGATCAGCCCCCGTTTCTTCGTCAAGTGCCGTCGCAGGTTTTGCGCAACGGGGCGGTGCGCGGGCGGCAAGCCTACCAACGGTTTGTCAAAAACTGGGTGGCCGCCCGAAGATCAAGCGGAAATCCGGGCGGCAAAGCGTCTGGCTCACCTCGGAACTGTTCGCATTTCGACCGATCATCGATGACACCACCGGAGCAGTGCAGGGGTATCACCTGCATGTCGGCACCGACAACTTTCCCGTCGGGATCATCCCGTATCGGGTCCATCGGCCGCACGCGATTCCGCCATCCATTCACATCGCCGTGGAAGGCGGCCAATGGTGGCTCTCGTTTGCGGCGGAGGATGCCGCGGTCTCGAGACCCGGTCGCGATGTTGAGGCCGCCACAGAACAGATTGCCGCGGACTTGCGGCATTTACCCCCTGAGCAATTGGCCACGCACACCCTCGGTGGGGATCGCGGGGTGGCCAAGCCCCTGATGACCTCCGATGGCCACGTGTTTGATCTCCTGTCCGTGCAGAAGACGCGGAGTCAGAAAGCTCGGCGGCAACGCCAACGCCGGCAACGGCGAGCGTCTCGCAGAAAAAAGGGATCGCAAAATCAGAAGAAAGCCTATCGGAAAGTCGCCCACTATCATCAATACGAAAAGCACGTGCGGCAGGACTACGCGCACCAAACCAGTCATGCGCTCGTGGTCAACGCGGCCTATGACCTCTACGTGTTTGAGAATCTGCCCATCCCGCAGATGACCAAACGGCCCAAAGCCAAACCAGACGCTCAAGGTCACTTTTTGCCCAACGGGTGCGCCACGAAGGCCGGGCTGAATCGGGCCATTCTCACTTCAGCCTGGGGCGAGGTAGTCACGTTCACCCCGCTATAAAGCGCTGCGGCGCGGCAAATGGGTCATCACGGTTCCGCCCGCGCAGAGTTCGCAGGAATGTGCGGAATACACGTTCACCTCCCCGGACAACCGGCTCCCCCAAGCTGAGTTCGTCTGTCAACGCTGCGGACACACGGACAATGCGGACCACAATGCCGCCCGCGTGACCAAAAAGCGTGGGATTCAGAAACTCCTGTCCGGCGACCCGCTGACGACATCGCACAAAGCCACGGGGATTTTTCGCACCCTAGGGCCGGAACGGTCCGAAGTCACGCCTGGGGAGACCAGCGTCAGACGTGCCGCGCCCAAAGCGGGCACGCAGCGGTCGTCGAACCAGGAACTTCTGGGATCACTCCCAGAAACCCCCACCTCACCTTGACGGGTTGAGGTGGCGGGAGAGTTCATCAGATAGTTACGGCCCGGAAACTCCGTCCTTCAGGGCGGAGAGGAGCGCCGTACCCTCCCTTCCCCTTGGTATATGGACTGAAAGCGTCGCTAATAAAACTATGCACCTGACATTGACGGTCAAACTGCAACCGAATCCTGCCCAAACCCAATCGCTGCTGGTGACGATGGAGCGCTTTAATGCGGCGTGCAACGCCATTGCCGAAACGGCCTTTCGCGAACACACGGCGAGCCACGTGAGATTGCATCGGCTGATGTACCGGGAAGTCCGTGAACGCTTTGGGTTGTCGGCCCAAATGGCCGTCCGGGCTATCGGAAAGGTGGTTGAGGTGTACAAGCGGGATAAGTCGATCCAACCGACCTTTCGCCCACATGGGGCCATCGTGTACGATGACCGCCTGCTGTCGTGGAAGGGCGTGGATCGGGTGTCGCTCTTGACGTTGACCGGGCGCATTGTGGTGCCGGTCATGATGGGCACTTACCATACCCAACGCTTGTGCCGGGTTCGCGGACAGGCCGACCTGATCTATCGCGACGGCGCGTTCTATCTCGCGGTGGTGGTCGATGTGCCCGAACCACCGCCGTTGCAGCCCGACGACTGGCTGGGCGTGGATCTCGGAATCGTGAACATTGCTGCCGATTCGGATGGCCAGACCTATGCGGGTGGTCAGGTCAATGGCTTGCGGAGCCGACATCAGAAGCTCCGCCAACGCTTGCAACAGAAAGGCACCAAATCCGCGAAACGGCTTGTGAAGAAACGACGGCGCAAGGAACATCGCTTCGCCACGGATGTCAATCACTGCATTGCCAAACAGTGGGTGACGCAAGCCCAAGACACGAGGCGCGGAATTGCTCTGGAAGACTTGACAGGCATCCGCGACCGGATCACGGTTCACCAGGCTCAGCGGCGTCGCCACCACAGTTGGGCCTTCCATCAATTGCGCACGTTTATCACGTACAAGGCGACACTGGCGGGGGTGCCCGTCGTGTTCGTAAATCCCCGCAACACGTCCCGCACCTGCCCGCATTGCGGATTGATTGATAAGCGTAATCGTCCGAACCAAGCCTCCTTCCAGTGTATCGGCTGTGGCTTCGCTGGGCCCGCCGACACCATCGCTGCTCGTAACATCGCGAGCAGGGCCGCTGTCAACCGGCCACACGCGGGATCTCTCTCGGAGATACCTGCAAGCTCCGTCCTTTAGGGCGGGGTCGTTGACTTCCCAAGTCCTTTCTGACTTTTTGTGCCCCCACTGCGTTGCATTGACGCATCCCGTTGGGAGACATATAATAACCTATGGTTGTCGGGGAGTAGCGCAGTTTGGTAGCGCGCCTGCTTCGGGAGCAGGAGGTCGCAGGTTCAAATCCTGTCTCTCCGACCATTTTTTATAAGTGCTCTTCAAAATAGGTGACCGTGCGGCGGGTGCGGTAGAGGAGATTCTCGAATCCCTGCACCATATGCCGGGATTCCGGCAAGAGCACCAAGTCAACGTCCTTGCCTGCGCGAATTAACGCCTGGAGGAATTGTGCCGTGTGACGAAAATGAACATTTTCGTCCACCATGCCGTGAATGATTAAGAGCTTACCTTGGAGACGGTCCGCCTTATTGACCACACTGGTGTCCTCATAGCCGCTTTCATTCGCCTCGGGGGTTCCTAAATAACGTTCCGTGTATCCTGTGTCATACCAGCGAAAGTCCGTCACAGGAGCCACCGCGACGCCGACGCGAAACACCTCGGGTGCCATGAGGAGGGCCCGAATGGTCATATACCCCCCGTAACTCCCGCCAAAAATGCCGATGCGTTGCGGATTGATTGGCCAACGGCGAATCGCGTAAGCTACCGCACTCCGTTGATCCTCAAGCTCAACGCGACCAAAGTGTCGAAAGAGGGGCCGTTCAAAATCCACCCCGCGGTTTGCACTGCCCCGCGAATCGACCTTCATCACGGCAAATCCACGGTTCACCAAATATTGCGCGGGCAGATCCACCGTGGCATCCCAGTGCGCCGTCACCATTTGCACATGAGGCCCGCCGTAGACAAAAACCACCATCGGCCATCCGCCTGCCGGCGGATCCCCGATCGGCGGATAAAAAATCCCGTTTACCACAACACGGGGAGCCACTTCCAGTTCAAACAGCGTCGGGCGCACGAGCCCCAGTTCACGTCGGGTAGCTTCCGGAGCGTAAAGCACTTTCGGAGCCTCCGGAGCCTGACGACTGACCCACCGCGTCTCAGGCGCCACATCCCAATTGCTCACCTGGTCCACCCAGCTCTGGCCATCCGGAGCTACTATGCCCTGATGCCATCCTGGATCCGGGGTCAGCTCCGTCAGGGAGCCCGTGGACCAATTTAAGGCCACTATGGTACGCTCCAGCGCCCGATGCCGGGTCATCCACACGTACGCGGTCGTCTCCTCCCAATGGACATTGAGGATGTCAATGACCACGGCTCCACCATCCGGCAGTGCAATATCGCGAGCTTGCCCCTTCTCATCAATCACTAACACCCGGCGAAAACCAGTTCTTTCACTAGTAGTCACCAGAAGGCCGGTCGATGATACGTAACTACGCCCTGGGCGATTAATCCAATACGGCGAAGTTTCTTCGTAGACGCGCCCTTGATAGGCTCCGTCACGGTTATAGCGATCCCACGCCAAGTGGCGCTGATCCCGCGAAACCGTCAAAACGAGAAAGGTCTCGTCATTCGCCCATAACAGGTCTAACAGGTAACGCTCGGTTAAATCCAAAGGTATCCACCGCCACTGGTCGCTCGGACCCTCGACAGGGCTAATCCCAAGACGTACTTGCGCGTTGCCTTTCCCGGCCAACGGATAGCGATGCGCTTCCAGCTGCACCGGATCAGCGCCTAAATGGACAATGGGAAATTCCGGCACCTCCCGCTCGTCGACTTCGGCAAACACCACCATCTCGCCATCAGGGCTCACCCAATACCCCGTCGACCGATCAAATTCTTCCTGGGCGACGTATTCTGCCACGCCATAGTAGACGCCCGGCCCGGCACTCGTGGTAATCGGATGCAGAGTCCCTTGATTCAGGTCAATCCAGACCAGATTTCCCTCAATGACGCCAAACACGCGATCCCCCTTTGGAGACCAACGGGCAGCAACGACTTCCTGTGACACAGGCACGCGGCGCCAATGGGCGTCGCCTACTTTCACATATAAATTTCCCCCATAGGGAACCAGAAGTTTTTGCCCGCACCACTGATACTGGGTAATGCCGCCCCAACTCCATCGTAGCCGTTGACGCCGCATCTCCTCAACAAAGGTCGTTGACTCGCCCTTCTCGGGGGGCTCGGCCACCAGTCGAATGCTCCCGGTGGCTCGGTCGGCAGCCCATAAACATAGCGCCTCACCCGAGGACGCGTATAAGTAGTACAGCGTTTGTCCATCATCAGCAAATTGAAAAGCCATGGGCGCCCGAAATCCTGGCCGAGGAAACTGCACTAACGTTTCAAAATGGTCTAGTTTTAACGGTTCCACCCAACATTGTCCCCTTCGCGCTCACACTTTTGGCGCGGTGCGCCAAATCCTCGCCTAGCCTCCCTGACCTCGTAACACAGCCAACATTTGGCCGCACGCTTAACTCTGTTGGGCCGAAGGACGCATCCCATGCTCCAAAATTTCCCCTAGGTTGGTCACCACGCGGCCTCTAAAGTGTGCGATTTGGCGCACTGCAGCCAGCACGCCATCCACGTACGCCGTGCGATCATGCACATCATGACGAATAGTTAATACCTGGCCTAAACTCCCAAATACGACCGCCTGGTGCGCCACGAGGCCCGGAAGTCTCAACGAGTGCACAGGAATATCCCCCGGTGCACGACTTAAGGTCGCGGCTAATCGTTCCGCCATCGCCTTGGCCGTACCTGATGGCCGATCGTGCTTGCCCAGATGATGCCCCTCGACAATTTCCACCGCAGGAAAAAACCGGGCGGCTTCTTCTGCTAAACGCTCGGCCACCCATGCTCCCAAAGAAAAGTTGGCAATCATGGCCGCCCCGACACCCTTGTCCGCAACGCGTTGGGCCAACTCCTGGCGCACCTCAGATGAGAATCCAGTGGTCCCCACCACCAGATCCCACCCCCGCTCGATAGCTTCGTATAGACGCTCCGCCGCTGAAGTCGCCTCTGTAAAATCCACGAGTACAGCATAGGGAATGGCTACCTCCGCCAACGTGGCGCACAATACGACATTGACATTGGAATCGCCCCATAAACCGCCCAGCGACGTTCCCGCATGCTTTTGCGATAATCCGCCAATGAGATGCATATCGGGTGCCGCCTGAATCGCTCTGGCCACGACACTTCCTGTTTTTCCGGTCACTCCGGCAACCACCACTGGAATTCCTTGATTCAGCGTCCTCTCCATCCTCTCAAATGTTGTCCAAATTATAATCTTTTAGTAAAAAAGAGGCGATGACCCACCGCATGATTTCAGAGGTTCCTTCGTAAATCTCCGTAATTTTTGCATCTCTCAATAACCGCTCCACGCCATATTCCGCCATGTAGCCGTATCCGCCAAAGATCTGAATGGCATCGATGGCGTGGCGCACCGCCCGCTCCGAACTAAACAGCTTCGCCATCGCAAACAGCGGGCGTTGAGCCGGTCCTTCCTCCCGATGTCGGGCGGCTTCATAGGTCATCAGCCGGGCCGCATAAAGATCCGTCGCCATATCCGCCAACCGCCACTGCACCCCTTCAAAGCGGCCAATGGGCTCACCAAATTGCCGGCGTTCGCGCGCATAAGCCAGCGAACGCGCAAGCGCCGCGGCCATAATTCCAACGGCTTGTGCGGCAATGCCAATGCGGCCGCCATCTAGTAAATAGAGAGCCATAGCGTAGCCTTCGCCTTCTTTGCCGAGGCGTTGAAACGTGGGAACAAACACATCATCCAGGATCATCTCCGACGTTCGCGCTGCTCGGATACCCATCTTCGCCAGCGGCGGACCAAAGCTTAATCCCGCCATCTCTTTGGGCACCACAAAGGCGGTAATCCCGTCAGCCTTTTTTTGGGGATCGACAGTAGCAAACAGTAAATACCAATCGGCCTCGCCACCCCCGGTAATGAACATTTTGCGACCCGTAATGCGGTACCCGCCGTCCACCGGGTACGCCCGCGTCGTCAGCGCCGCAGCATTGGAGCCAGCTTCCGCCTCTGTCAGCGCAAAGGCCCCGATCTTCTCACCGCGACACAAGGCGGGAAGCCATGCTTGGCGTTGTTCGGGGGTACCAAAACGCCACACGCCTTCGGTCACCAGTGCGTTATGCACTTCGTAAACAACCGCCGTTGCCGGATCGGCCTCAGCCAACGCTTCAATGACCAATGTTTGCGCCAGGTAGCTAGTCCCCGCTCCCCCATATTGGGGGTCAACAATCATGCCCAAATAGCCGTGCTTTCCCAATAGCTCTAGTTGGGGGCGGGGAAACATTTCATTGCGGTCAAATGCCTGAGAATGCGGGGCGATCTCCCGCTTCACCAGGGCACGAATGGCCCGGCGCACGTCCATCTCCTCGTCCGTGAACACACTACGGTTCATGGTTTCTTCCTTTCAGAGCCTGCAGCAGTAGCTGACGCGCGAGTTCTTCCACGTCGGCACCGCCTGACAACACATCCTCCATCACCGCCGACCAGTCTACATTTCGTTGCGCCTGGGCTATGGCCCGATGCGTCCAGTCCCCCATCGCTAATTCAATGAGATGCAGGGCCAGTGCGCCTCGCCGTTCGGCCCACTGTCCTGACTCATCAAGGTATTGTCGATGGCGGTTGACCGCATCCACTAGCTCCTCAATGCCTTCGCCCTGCTCCGCGACGGTCTTCACCACGGGCGGTACCCAGGCCACGTCGCGCCGGGATAACGAGAGCATGCCGCGAATGGCGCGTGCGGTTTGGTCGGCGCCCTCACGATCGGCCTTGTTCACGACAAACGCGTCGCCGATTTCTAAAATGCCCGCCTTGATCGCCTGAATCTCGTCACCAAGGCCTGGCGCCAGCACCACCAGTGTCGTATGAGCCAGTTGCATCACTTCAACTTCGGATTGCCCGGCCCCTACCGTCTCTATCAAAATGACGTCAAATCCCGCGGCGGCTAGTAGCGTCACGGCTCCAAACGTGGCCCGCGACAACCCACCCAAATGGCCCCGCGTCGCCAAGCTCCGCATAAAGACCCCGTCATCCATTACGGATTCCTGCATGCGAATGCGGTCGCCTAAAATCGCACCGCCGCTAAAGGGACTCGACGGGTCGACCGCCAGAATCCCGACGCGCCTTCCCTGCGACCGGAGCGTTAACGTCAAGCGGTTAACCAATGTCGATTTACCCACGCCAGGAGCCCCGGTCACACCGACGATGTGGGCACCGCCTGCTCGGGGAAATAAGAGATGCACCAACGCTCGCCCGCGGTCGTGATCGCGTTCAATCCACGTCAATCCCCGTGCTATCGCCCGTTTGTGACCGGCCACAATGCCAGGCACCAGTTCCCTCGCGCTAATCATCGCGCCGCACGTGCTCTCGAATGTAATCAATAATATCCTTGGTATCCGTGCCGGGCCCAAACACCCGGGACACGCCCGTCTGAATCATGGCCTCAACATCGTCGTCGGGGATAATGCCGCCTAACAATACGAGCACGTCGTTCAGTTCATGCTCGCGCATCAATTCCATTATGCGCGGCACCAATGTCGGATGCGCGCCAGATAAAATGGATAAGGCCAACACGTCTACGTCTTCTTGCAGCACCGCATCCACAATCTGCTCGGGCGTCTGATGCAGTCCGGTGTACACAACCTCCATTCCCGCATCCCGCAGCGCCCGTGCAATCACTTTCGCCCCGCGGTCGTGACCATCAAGTCCTGGCTTGGCCACTAGTACCCGAATCACGCCAGTCCCCCCCTTACACCCCATTATCTTCTCTTTATCTTATGGTGTGAAGTCAGCCTGGGGTTCATCGAGCCAGTTCTGGGCCACAACTCGCCATCCATAGAAACCTTGCCTAGGTTGCTATAAAGTTGATGCTCAATTGTAAACATCCCCTTCTTCACCGGCGAGTGCCCTGCCGTGCATGCTTTCGTAAACACGGGGTATTATACTGGACCCTGCTTGCAGGGACTCGGAAGCGTTCATTACGGATGGAGGATACGGCCGTCGGCCGCCTTTACGCCAAAACGGGCAGTGCCCCCCGCGGTGCCGTCTGAAAGGACGAGCCACGCGACGAAGGAGCCGTCTGCCGTTTCCTTGGGGTCGCCGACCTATTATAAGACCAGACCTCCTCCGATGACCAGTGAGCCCTACACGCTAGGGCCAGGCCACGATGTTTCCGACGTTGGCGCATCCTCGACGTGAAATGCTCCTGTTTCTTCTTTTAAGTGCCGCAATTCGGCTTCCAGGCGCTGAGCACGATACGCCATACGTCCCAAGAACCCCCACATAATGACCCATAGGCCACTATAAGCAAAAAAGAGATATTCAAGGTAGCGGTGTTCTAGTCCCGTCACAACCTACACCCCTTTGCCGTTAATTTGCATCCGGATATGATTTTTGATCGCGTCCATCTCATATTCACAGCGTAAGAGGGTGACGCGGATCACCATCCAGCTGACATAGAGCCCTAACATCGCGACTTGCGAAATTGCCATCGCCCCAATCATCGACGGCGCCATGTGGATGCCGTGCGCGGTAATGACGACTGGGTGGATCGACCTCCACCAGCGTATGGTCATGTAGTCAATGGGTACATCGATATACGCCACAACGGCTAAGACGGCGGATACCCGGGCGCGCCGGTCCGGATCGTCAATCGCCTGACGCCAGAGCAAATACCCGGTAAACAGCACCCAGAGAATGAGGGTCGCAGTCAGTCGCGGATCCCATGTCCACCAAACACCCCACGCCACGCGACCCCATAAGACCCCGCTGAGAAGAATCATGCTAGTAAAAATAGTGCCTAATTCAGCCGAGGCTGCCGCCCAAATGTCATACCGGCGATTTCGAGAAACCAAGTACGCTAGGCTCGCCATCAACGTTACCGTGAAGGCTATGGCGGCCACTGTCGCAGCAGCCATATGCATATAGAAAATCCGTTGACTAGGGCCCAACGTTCTATCATCAGGCGCGCCCAGCAAGTCCGCCCATAGGGCCACCACCATGAGCGCTAACGGAAGGCTCATCCAGCGGTTTCTTTTGACCACAGCTACACCTCCCATAAGACATCAACCACGAGTAACGGCATCATGAGAAAAATCACGTCAACAGCGATTAATCCATGAATCCAAAGCGATGAGGTGCCCTGTAGCCAGGCGCGGGCCGTGGCTTCAAACCCGCATATCAAGACGGGTAGCTCCAGAGGAATGACAAGGAGCGGCAACAGCGGTATGGCCCTGGGCAACGAAGACGTCATGGCATGAAACAGGGTGTTGATCGCGGTCATTCCCGTGACGCCCAAAGCTATCGGCAATAGTATGCGCTGATGCGGCACCCCCGGCATGGTCGCAACCGTCCCTTCCATCAGGATCAGACCCGCCCACATTAAGACAATCCAGAGGGCAACAAATTTAGCCCAGTAAACCACGAGGCGACTTTCGGCCGATAACAATAAGCGGACGGGCAGTTCCTCTCGCATGGATCCCATGGCCGTTTCTAGCATCCCCAAAAACATCAATGTCATCCACAAAACGCCAATATCGTGTGAGGCCGCGGCCGGAACTAATGCGCCTCCTGAAAGACTCTCGATGACGAGAGCCAATCCTGCCAGCACACCCATGGCTAACACGTTTCCCCGCGACCTCAGGCCTAACTGCAGCTCCACAACCGTCAACCCCAGCCACCTACGCATCACGTAAAGTTGTCGCTCGCTTTCGCCACTCTTCGGCAGTTTCCCAGGATTGCCATTGTCCGGCTCTCAGGACAGCCACCGCATCCGCGTGCTCTGCCCACTCGTCGACTTGATGCGCCGTCACAATCACAGTCGCACCGAATGTGCGCTGTGAGGCAACCCATTCGCTCAACCGACCGCGAATGCCCTCGTCGAGCGCGTTTAACGGTTCATCCAGCAGGAGCAACTGGGGTGCGGTCAGCATAATTCGTGCCCATTCTGCCCGTTGCCGCATGCCCTGCGAATAGAGGTAGATCGGGTCATGTGCGCACCACCCAAGTCCCACGAACGACACCACCTCGTCAATACGTTTTCGTATATCGCGAAGCCGCCAGAGCCCGGCGTAGAGTCGGAGGTTTTCCCATAAACTGAGATGGGCTGTTAAAAAGGAGTCATGGCTCAGATACCCAATGCGCAGATCACCCCCGCCGTCGCGCGCCACGTGGCCACCAAAGCGGATTAACTGCCCTTCGGTGTAACTCCAAACGCCAGCCAACATACGAAGCAGCGAGGATTTCCCGGCACCATTGGGACCGGTCACCACTAACAATCGCCGGGATCTCACGGTCAACGACAACGGCCCTAAAATGCGTCGCGTGCCAATAACCTTGCCTATGTTTTCAGCGTAAAGAATCACATCATCGCCCACGGCCAGATTTCTCCATGGGGATCACTAGCGCTAGAAAGCGCCGGTCACGCCATTCTCCCCGGTCATCCCCAAGCAGCCCCTTCAAGTCCTGAGATAGCCAGGCCTTGCCCGTCGGCCGCCACGCAATCGCAACACCGATGGCGACAATGCACATCAGACCCAACAGCCATAAAACGGTGCTGGCCAACAGTTCCACCAACCCCAGGGCCGGCTCGGCTGCTCTCGCATACCCATTCATTTCGAACACGATTGTGACCGGTTCTTCGGCGTGCAGGGGTCCCGTTGCGTAATCAACAAATCGCGGGCTGTCCGCCATGCCAGGAATGGGGCCTTGCCCCACCCTGACAAGCCAGGGGTTCAACACGGGCGGCAGCTCTAATCGTGGCGGCACTAACACTGCTAATTCTCCAATGGGCGCTGGCGGTGTTAACACCAAGGACGCCGAATGGCCGTTCCACGGGATCTCATATTGCATCGCAACGCGGTGGCGAGCACTCTCAACCTTGGCCAAACCGGGAGCCACCAGCATGCTTCTCACACCGACCCCGCGCACATGAGTCGCCCTTGACAGAACGGCGACCAGGTCATCATGGCCCGGATCTTTCACAACCATTTCCTGAAACACGTGAAGCACTCGGTGACCGGGGGCCACAATCAGGAGTTCCATGGCAAGCGATGGCGCGCTAACCGCCGCCCCTACCGCCGCCGGTGTCAGCATGAGCATCGCCCACGCTGACAGCACGACACCCGCCACGAACCACCCTCGCGTCACCACCGATCGCCCCGTCTTCCCAATTCCAACGACCTCGTCGTCCCGCCCCAAAACCGTTGAGCTGCGCGCTCACCGCGCACCGCGGGCCCTGCAACCAAAAACGTCGTTGCCACCACCAATAACACCTTTATGAGCCACATCATGGACCATCCCCCCGCTCCACCATGACATCTGAGGGAGGACCGGAACCCCTCAGCACTGGGGGCACCATCGGTTCATCGGACTGGCGACGTCTTGGCGATAGCAGGAGCGCCGTGGCGCCTCCGAGAATGACAAACCCGCTGCCCACCCAAATCCACATCACCCAGGGATTGACCATCACCTCAATTAACGCCTGTCCCGGGGTCACATCTTCCATGACGACGTATAAATCGCGCATCAAGGCTTCGTGAATGGCAACCACGGCTACCGGTGCAGAAGCGCCGGGAAAGAAGGCCAACCCTGGGGTCATCGTCCAATGCTGGAAGCCGCGAGTGACGCTCAATCTGGCCACCATGTTGACGTGGTTACGGTAGAGTTCTGTGCGCATGCCGCGGTAGCGCAGATGATAGCCTAAGACTGTGATGACCTGGCCGCTATGTATCCAATCAAGTTGAGAGACTTGACGGACGGTCGACACCATGACACTGAGCGCGACGAGGATAAACGCCCCATGAGCTAAAAACGCGCCCCATTGGCCTCGCCGACGCCAACTGCGGCCCATTGCCCGGCGCCATGCGACGACTATGTTTTTTGTCACCGACGCCCCACGAATTTGTCGCCAGGCATTCAACGCTAACGACAACAGGGTAAAGATGGCTGCCATCCAACTGATACAAGCGAGGCCGCGATATCCCTCATGAATGGCCACAAGTCCTCCCACCAGTGCTACACTGCCCATCCATGCCGCATCCTTAAGAGTTCCGGGTTCTGGCCACCTTCGCCACCTTAAGAGGGGACTCCACCCTAAAATCCCTATAATCGCCACAAATAGCGGAGCCGTTGTCGTATTGAAAAAGCCCCGACTCAGCACCACGGTGCGACCGCTAAGGGCCTTAGATAAAACCGGATAAAACGTGCCCAGCAGCACCACACCGGCAATCGTCGAAAAGAGGCCCGCCATGGCCACGATGAGCGTCTCTTGGGTCCATCCGGGGATGGAGACTTGGCGGTCCTTTAACATGTCGCGCCGACTCCAATGCACGACCACCAAGTAGATCACGCTAGCCCAGAACAGGCCAACAAAATATGGTCCAATTCCCGTGCCAGTAAATGAATGCACGGAGTTCTTCAGTACCCCGCTGCGGGTAATATATGTCGCCACAAGCGTTAAGAGAAACGAGGACGCCGCTAACATGCTGGCCAACCATCGATGCGTCCCGCGATGCCTGTCCAGTTGAAGAGTATGCAACCAGGCCGTGGCCGTTAACCAGGGCAACAGTGCTGCGTTTTCTACGGGATCCCATTCCCAATAACCGCCCCATCCCAGTTCTAGGTAGGCCCATATACCGCCGAGCACCAAAGCTGCACTAAGGGAAAGCCACGACCATAGGAGCCATCCGCGAATGCGGGCATGCGTCTCACTCCAGGGGCGGCGCCACCAGAGTCCCGCCACCCACCATGCCGTGGGCACCGCCATGCCAATGAGTCCCAAGTACATTAGCGGCGGGTGAATCACCATCACAGGGTTTTGCAATAACGGATCGAGTCCCGCCCCGTTGACGGGGTGGCCAAGTGCCGTGGCAAACGGGTTCACAACACACAGCGACAAGCCCGCAAAAAAGAATTCCAACGACGCCACCAACGAGGCCACCAGCGGTGTTACGCGCGGTTCACGAGGCCATGATCGCCATGCGAGGTAGGCGCCATAGAGGGACAGAATCCATCCCCAAAAGAGAACTGACCCCGAATCTCCGCCCCATAAGGCGCTCAATTTATACAAAAGAGGCATAGCTCTGTCGGTGTGGTTATACACCGCGCGCACGGCAAAATCTCCCGTTAGCAACAAATACTCCAAACAAAGTACGGCCGCGGTATAGTTTAGGGCCACTGCGAGCATTCCGCCACGGACACTTTCCTGCCACCCTGTTAATGGCCGCCGGAAGGTCAGCCAGCCCGCCACCGCCGTGTAAAGGGTGGATGCCATGGCCAAAGTCAACGCCAGCCCGCCAACGCCTATCATGATTCACGCTCCACGGGAGCATAGTGATTGGGGCATTGAATTTCTAACTTATTCGCGTCAAACACGTGATTCGCGCCAAGCCGTCCCCTGACGATTGCGCTTTGGTTAAGAAAACGTTCGTCTGGCAATGGTCCTTGGTATCGCACGAAGAGCCGCGAGGAACCGCTTGCCAGCACAAAGGTCAGCATCCCGCGACTCGCATCATAGTGCACAGTACGGGCGAGTAAGGTACCTTGGACCCGTACGGTCCGGTCATGATAAGCGTCTAACTGGCGATCCAACGTACGCACGGTAATAAAATACGAGGAAAAATTTTTCACGCCTTGGTCGACCATGTATCCCAACGCCACGACGATGAGCCCGATGCCAAGGCGTATCCTCCATTCTTTAGACATGATGCTCACCCAAATGTTTGTGCCATCAGCCTATGGATGCCCCTTTAGCAGGAAAGTTATCCAGCTATTGGCTGAAGCATAGCTGAACCCGATGGGGAATAATTGGACATGTAACATCCGTGAACGCGTCTTCAGAGTCGCTTTTGCCTCCCCAACCCCTTGACCATCGTCAGAGCACTACGAAATCCCTGAAACCCTAAATCACGAGATTCTCCGAATTTTCCCCATACGCCATTGGCGACGCTCCTGGTAATGTTTTGCTAGCGTCTTGCGTCGTTCATTGAAGTTGGTAAAAGCCAACGGACCCTCTGCACCAGTCGGCCCGTTTGTCACTGGATCCCGCAGGTTTATCATAGAGCCCTCATAGAGCCCAAGGTCTCGTCAAAGTAGCGGAAAGGCTTGATAATCCTCAACGCCTGATCTGATGCTGGACTTTTTTTCGACCGTCTGATACGGTAAAGGCATGCATACTGACGCAGCGACGATCCGAGGTCGGGTAGTGCCACACTGGACAGCGTCCCTTGAGGTTCGACCGATTCTCCCGGAGGAGCGGGATTTGTGGCGCATGTTGATGGCGACCCATCACTATCTTGGATTTCGCGGGTTAGTCGGCGAATCGCTGAGTTATGTAGCGTGTGTCGAGGGTGAATGGGTGGCCTTGTTAGGATGGGCGGCGGCGGCCTGGATGTCCCGCCCGCGTGACCAGTGGATTGGTTGGACCCGCGCCCAGCAATGGGCGCGTCTGAAGTTTGTGGTGAATAATGCTCGCTTTTTGATTCTGCCCGAGGTCCACGTGCCGAATTTGGCGTCGAAGATTCTCGCCTTGAACACCCGGCGCCTTCGAAGCGACTGGGAAGCGGTGTACGGTCACCCCGTGGTGTTGGCCGAAACCTTTGTCGATCCGGCGCGGTTCGCAGGGACGAGCTATCGGGCGGCAGGCTGGCACTATTTGGGCGACACGCGAGGCTTTGCGCGCCACCACAAGCGGTACGTGCCACACGGTCATCCCAAACAACTCTGGGTCCGGCCCTTAGGGCCGGAAAGCCCGGAGGTTCTCCGAGCGCCCTTCCTCTCGGCCGCGTTGATGGGAGGGGCACTCACGAGGTTAGATTTTAATGCCTTGAATTGGACGGGGCCAGACGGACTCCGCGACCGCTTAGCTCCCCTTACTGACCCGCGTCACCGCCGCGGTATTCGCCATCGGATCGATCAGGTGCTCGTGCTCGCGCTGGCGGCGGTAGTCGCGGGTCAGCGTAACTATATTGCCATTAGCGACTGGATTCACGACCTGGGCCCTGAGGCACGCCGCCTGTTCGGCTGTCCGCGCTGGGGCGACACCTATAAAGTCCCGAGCGAACCCACCATTCGCCGCGTCTTGCAGCAGGTCGATGCGAACGAGGTCGATGCCATACTCAACGGGTGGTTGGACGATGAATCGCGCCGATTGGGCGACGCCATCGCGGTCGACGGCAAAAGTTTGCGGGGATCCGGCCATGGGGCGCGATCGCGCCCCGTCCATCTGTTGGCGGGCTTCGTGCATCGCACGGGCCATGTCATCGGCCAAGTGGATGTGGACCAGAAAACCAACGAGATTCCCAAATTACGCGATCTGCTCGATCCCTTGGATATTGCCGGACACATTGTGACGACCGACGCCTTGCATACCCAACGGGACACTGCCCGGTATCTCGTCAAAGACAAACAGGCTCATTATGTGATGGAAGTCAAAGGCAACCAGGCGACCCTCGAGGCAGCGATCGCGGCCGTCGGCCGCGAGGATTTTTCCCCCTCCAGCCAAGACCGTCGACCGGGGTCACGGCCGGATCGAAACCCGCATCGTGTGCACCACGACCGTGCTGAATGATTACGTTGACTGGCCATATCTGGGCCAAGCGTTCCGGATTGACCGCCACGTCACCGATTTGAACGGCTCCCATCCCCGGGATGAAGTGGCATTTGGAATCACCGATCTCACCCCCGAGCAAGCCAACGCCGCGCAAATTGGCGCCCTGGTACGCGGTCACTGGGGGATTGAAACCCGACTCCACTGGGAGCGCGATATGATTTACGATGAGGACCGATCGCAAATCCGCACGGAAAACGGGCCGCGGGTCATGGCGACCTTGCGAAATACCGCGTCATAGAGCCCGCCATCCCTTGCAAAGTGACGTTGAATCTGCTAGACTAACCTCTGCAATTTTGATTGCCGAAGTGGTGGAATAGGCAGACACGCGGTGTTCAGGGCGCCGTGGGCATATGCTCGTGTGGGTTCAAGTCCCACCTTCGGCACCATGATGGGTCGGGATGGCGGAACAGGCAGACGCGTACGTTTGAGGGGCGTATGGGGTAACCCGTGGGGGTTCAAGTCCCCCTCCCGACACCAAAATTCCAGGTGTGATTGAACTGAGCGGTTTGTGTAGAATTGAGGTCAATGAATCCGATGGCCATTGGCCGATCAAGTATGACGTGAAGGGCTTGACGCATTTCACCCCCGCGATCGGGAATAACATATGCAGGGTCCGAAATCACTAAATTCCGTGTTCGGGGTACACGGCCCAGATACTCCACTCCCGGACGATAAACTATTGCTTCGAAATCCTGCAACGCGCTAGTAGTCCATTTTCGTGGTTTATGATGCCCGGTTTGTTAAAAGTCTGCTGCACTCGCCCATCGGGGGGGCAAATATTTCCTGGTCAGTGTCGTCAACACCCCGCTGAATCGTATCTTACGTTTCATTTGACCAAGTTCCCTTCGTAACGACTCATCCCGTAATCGGAGACCACTCCACTGGCTCCCAACTTGCGGCGTCGGCTAAGGTGAGTGTTTTGGGGAGCCGGATGCGTGAGTCGCGCACGTCCAGTTCTACGGGGTTCGCGGCCCAAGAAAAACTCGCCATGACAGCCAAGCCTCAAGGCCGCGTTCTACCTACTCCCGTTGAGAATTCGTCTCTTATTCCTCTTGTCGCGCGTCCATCTCTTGTTGCCGGGTTCACGGGGTCTCGTCCGGTTGAAACAAGACGTGCATGAACGCC
Organism: Bacillota bacterium; assembly: GCA_026627385.1. GTDB lineage: Bacteria > Bacillota > Sulfobacillia > Sulfobacillales > Sulfobacillaceae > JAPNUR01. Next base: position 50,628 of record JAPNUR010000022.1, read on the forward strand.
TCGGGATCGGACAAAAACGCCTGGGTCAGCTGATAAGACGGAGTGTCCTTATAGGATATGGAGGCAACCGGCACGGTGTCGAAACTATAGATCGTCAACTACCCCACGGCTAAAGCCGAGGGCTTGCCCTCGCCCGGCAAGCCGGGCAGGGCTTCGGGGCCGGTTGACGGCGGCCCACCGTCCCGGAGGACGGTAT
>JAPNUR010000023.1 GCA_026627385.1 Bacillota bacterium
AGTAGGGAACAGTTCGACGGTTCGCCCGCCGATCCCTGCTCCGCACCCCGGGGCTTGATTCCCATCATACCCACAGCATCTTTCGGCCATCACCGTCACCACCTGGCACGTCGTGCCCACCGTCGACGCCGTCGACGCCACGCAACGCCAGCGTGCCATCGCCCAACGCAGCGCGTTTGTCCTGATCACCACGGTGCCCGCCGACCAGTTACCCGCCGCGGAACTCTTGGCCGAGTACAAAGGCCAAGTCCATGTCGAACGCCACTTTCACTTCTTGAAGGATCCGCTCTTTGTCGACGCGCTCTTCGTGAAAAAGCCGGAACGCCGGGAAGCGCTCGGCTACGTGTTGCTGGGGGCGTGCCTCTTATACAGCCTCGCGGAGCGGCGCTTGCGGCGGTCGGGGATTCCCATTCCGTCGCCGTCGCGCCGGGTGCTGACCCGGCCCACCGGCCATGAACTCATTCGCCATTTGCAGGGCGTGCATATCGCCCGCGATGTCACCACGGGGGCCCGGGTCATCGCGTTGCCCGCGATTTATCATCCCACGCTCCACGCCATTTTGGAAGCCCTCCACATGCCGCCCACCGTCTTCACCGAGCCGCCGGTCCGGGCGGGCCCGCGGTAATTTCTTCCGGAAAAAATTCCGGCGGTACCAGGATTTGGGTGCGGAAAGTGTGCTTAAGCGTCTGACCGGTTGTCGCCTTATAGGTACTTCAGTCCCGCGATGGATGGGATCCTAGCGGTCGGATTTCACGATCTGCGGATGCATGGGAACCTTTGAGACTCCTCGTTTGCTGGGTAAAAAGACCATGCGTCCGTGTTTGGCGATTGCGTTGATGCGTTTGACCAACGTTACACATGGGTGACGCCGAAAACCCTGCAAACTCGACCAAGGCGTCCTAGGGCAACTATGAATTCTCATCTAGGTAATAAAGTGTACGGGGCTGGATGGATGGTTCCATTCTACCGGTGAATAAGGGCTCGAATAACTGACGTACCGGTTGCAGCCGAACGGGGTCAATGGGTGACCATGGAGGTGTGGCGGCCGCCATGTCAGGATGCAGTAGGTTGGGCGTTGCCCCACGATTATCGTGGACAATACCATGTACCCAATGGGCAGGATGGGTACATAGGCAGATACCAATGAGCTCATTGCCCGAATGCATGGCCGGTTTCTCCTCCCTGACGTGCCCACGAGCTCGAGAATGGATCAAACGCGGGTCAAGACATAGACAGAGAACCTTCCGTTGTTGGGTTGACCGTAGGACTCAAAAATGGCCGTTTTCGTCAGACGGTTGAGAGGCAGATACTAATATCGGCGGGCCCGGTGCCTGACGTTCCAGACTGCGTTTAAGTCATTGACGGCGCTCGACATGACAGGTGCGATGCCATCCTCCGCATACCGCGAGTCCCCACTCACCAATACGTCGACCGTAGAGCGAATCCGCCAATAACCTTATGCGGGCCAGGCAAGCATGGGCCGGGGTACTCACCCGAGGAGAAATATTGTATACCGCCGAGGTAGGAAAAATAGTCCCTCTGCACTGTAGAGACCACCATTGGATGACGGACTCCATGGCCTGTGGCCTATCTCATTAATCAAATCGTGATGCCGAAATGCCGCCAGGACCTCACCAGTCACGGGTGTTGGAATCTGCTAGCTTAAAGTAATGGCCGTAGTTGGGTAAAATCTACAGCCCGGCAAAAGTTAAGGGTCTCACGCGCAGGGACTCGCTCATACGATATGCGGTCTGCCAAAAATATTTATTGACAACCGAAATGGCGAAACCCATGAATGATTACTGTTCCAGCCATTGAATGCGTTGGTGTCCTAAAACCCCGTACAATTCGGCGAACGCCGAACTATTCGCGTGTTACCCTCTTCCCGCACGGGCTAATTCGCGTATTCTGACACATTGGAGACGGGGTAAGACCAGGATGTACCATGTGGTTCTTCGTAATGTTCGCTATCTTCTAGGCGCATTTGCTTTCAGTAACTTGGGGCTATGGTGTTTTCTTATTGCAGCTCCTTGGACCTTATATAATCGGTATCATTCGGCGTTGGGGGTCGCCGCCGGGTACGTCATGACGTTTGCCCCGCAAGTAATCTTTACGAGCGCCGGAGGGATCCTTGCCGATTACTGGCCGTGGCGTTTCTTGTTGATAGCGAGTGATGGGTTTTGCGCGTTCATGCTGGCGTTTGGTGGCGCACTGACTATTGAACATGGCCCGTCTACCGTGTTATACGCAATCATTTTGGCCATTGCGAGCGCGCAAGCGATCTACCATCCGACCTTTCAGGCCGTACTACCCGAGACCGTGAATGGAGATCCCGCGCTAATTGCCTTGGCAAGCAATCTCATGCAAGGTGTACAAAATGTGATAGTAGTAGTGGGGCCGCTATTGGCTGGAATCGGCATTGGCACCGTCGGCGTTACCGGGGTATTCATTGGTGCCGCCCTGTTCTTTTTGGTTGCCGTAGTGCTAAATCTGCTGACTTGATGCATATCGGACCCGGTAGCCGCGTCGTCAAAACCATCAGTGAAAACATCGGCGGCAGCGGGGGTTTGGTAAGGCTGGTTGTTTGTGGCCGCCATCCTGGGTTATGGTGGGGCTCAATATTTTTTGCTGCAGTTAATATCGGGGCTGGGGCCATTGAAAGTCTGTTGCTGTTTTTTCTGCAGCATCATCTGGGGTTTCGTGGCCTGATGGTGGGTATAATCTACGCGGCGCAGGGCATCGCCTCGGTCGGCGCGATGCTCGTAATTCCTCGATTCAGTCAACAATGGCCTCCATTATTACTGATAGTAAGTGCAAGTCTGGCGATGGTTGGCGGCGATATGATAATTGGCCTGGGGCAGTTTTTTCCCATCATCATTGGTGGGGTTCTGTTGGTTCAGGGAAGCATTGCGGTGGCCGTGACGCAGCGGTTTACCTACCGTGCTTTAGTGACACCCACTGACCTTTTGGGGCGTGTTGTGGCCGCAACGCGCACAATAGCGTATTTGCCAGTGCCCTTGTCGACATAGATGGCTGGCTTTGTGGCCAATCAGGTTGGGGCCGAGCGGGTTATTATCGGCGCGGCCTTGGTGACGCTGGCGGCGGTGATTGGACTAGGTGGACTGTTGCTCAGGTTCGAGGCATGTCGATAGGTCAACGTTCTGGAAAACACGCCTTTAGAATTGTTGTAATCACGGCTGGATGCCGCCGTTCATTTTTCATCTCCCTTCATTGGCCGGCGGCTTGCCCGTGCGGGGGTGAGGCGTTAACTGCTTTACCCATGACCGCTTCTTGGGAGCTCTCCCTTTGTAGCGGGCGGCTGGAATGGCTCCAAACGCACCAGCCGCCTGATAATCGGGCATTATGACGAATAACGTTGGAGTTCGGTTGGGTCCACTAATGGGAGCGCACTTCGGTTAAGGATACCAGCCGCAAATGCGGTTGCGGCATGGGTGATCTTTGGTTTCTTCGGCCGTATTCTCTGGCGGCCAGATAACCTACAACAATGCGACGTTAACACCGGTGTCGTCATTCATGAGTATTCGACCCCTCGGATGGTGGCCACAATCCTCGCCGTTTTAATGCCTGTCCGCTGGGGGTGTGAGAGAGCCACGCCATGGCGAGCGTATCCCATCCGGATCCGGGAACCAGCGTACGTAGTCGATTGGATACGGTTGTGTACCATTGGTCTTCTAAAGCCCGAATCTGTGGCACGAGAGTTTGGCCCGTCGGCGAGAGACGTAATAAGACGCGCCGTTCATCGTCGGGATCCGGCGACCGTTCGATCCATCCTTTAAGCACCAGCCCTTTGACTAACCGAGAGGGGTTGCCCGTTTCACACACCAGGAGTCGACCAATTTGACGCACTGAAACCGGTCCAAAAGCATCGACCACGGTGAGGACTTCGGCTTGAGCTGGGGTAAGAGAAAACTCACGAAGCATCGCGGCCCATTCGCGCTCACCTTCCCGTTGAACCCCCAAAATGCTGTAACGAAGCCATTCTATCTCCCGCCGAGTCACCTCTCCAACACCTCCGTCAAAAACCTCTTAATCGCCTGCCCGTAAGCGGTTGGGTGACTGAACCGAAATAGATGGCCCGTTCGGGGTAAAATCTCCGTCCGGGCTTGCGGAATGTTCATTAAGGGAGTCGTCGCATCAGTGGCAATGAGGCGATCGTCCGTTGGTGTCAGAATTAAGGTTGGCACCGTAATACGTGGCAAGTCGGGGCGCAAATCCACGGCACACGCGGCCTCTGCCCGGGCCCAATATGCAGGTGCTGGAGTCCAGTCCCGGAATAGGCGAACGGTATCCGCTATGGTCCATGGATGATCACCTGTTGTATCAAACGGCGAGGCCAGGATCCGTGCATGAAACGGCACAACACCATAGGTGTAAGCCCATCCTGTCAGGCGAGGACCCTTTTCAATCCACCATCGTAGCGCTGTAGAGCCCAGAGGATTGACGGCGAAGCCACCCGAGGCCACAACCGCTAATAAACCGGATGGACGCTGTGCAGCCCACCACAACGCCAAAGACGCTCCAAATGAATCCCCGATTAAAACATAGGTCGACAATGATGACGTCACAGAGCGAAACCAATCTGTGTATTGAGCAAATCGAGGAAAGGCGGGCAAGCTAGGTGTTAGTGCAGGCCAGACATGCAACATGGGAAAAGGGGTAAGATCCCAAGGGGCCCCAGAAAAACACGGAACGAAGATTAATGTGGGGCGCATAGTTGCCTCCTTGCGATAATGGTGACATGTCATCATTATGGTGATCGATCACCATCAAGTTGTCAAGAAATCAATTTGGCTCGCACAACGCCTATTCGAAGAGGGGTACTGTGATGGCTTGTTAAATTCCCTGCTCTGCGTGTACCACCGAGGGCCTGAATGTGCATGCCGTAGCACCGATGTCATTTCGCGTCGAGAACTTAGTGGGTGGCGCCTTACCCCCATATAACGAATAACGAATTTATAGACGCGTTCTTGAGAGATGCGAGCTAGTTCCGAACTTGTTGATGCCAAAGTCCTGAGAGGGCGCTCTTTGCGGTTGGCACCATCAAATTTACCGTTGTCTATCGCACCATGACTACGGGTCGGTTGTATTGCCTTCTTGTTTAAGCCCTATCGACGGTTACTAGGATTAGCCACCCTTTGACCGGCCCCATCGGCGCTGTCGATAACTGACAGCCAGCATGATGGATCAGCTCAATGTATGATTAGGTCGTACTCCATGCGACGGGCCGTCTTTGTAGCAATGTCGGTACCTAGCAACCGTTTCACAATGTGAAACGACATATCGATTCCCGCCGAAATGCCTCCAGAGGTTACGAGTGATCCTTCATCAACAAATTTGACGCCGCGTTCTACTGTGACCTCAGGAAATTCTTCTTCCATCCGCTGATAACTGGCCCAGTGAGTCGTCGCGCGCTTTCCGTTGAGTAGACCGGTTTTAGCCAAGAGAAGCGCCCCGGTACACACAGACGCCAGTAATTTGACTTCATGCGCACGGTCTCCGATCCATTGGATCAGCCGATCGTTATGGATTTCCCGTTCCCGCGCTCCGGGTCCACCGGGCACAATTAAAATATCAAAGGGGGGTGCATTCTCAAACCCATAGTCAGGGTGTACGATTAGCCCGTGCCGGGCGATTACCGGCGTGCCGGTTTCAGATATCGTTTTGACGTTAAAGGGTTGAGGATCGCCGTCGCGTAATGGTTCGGTAAGCGAAAACACTTCAAAAGGTCCTGCAAAATCCAGCACTTCCACCTCATCAAAGAGAAGAATTCCCACGGACCAATGGTCAGTCATCGCTTTCACTTCCTTCAGCATCACCACAAATCCCTCGAAAAATGCTCGATATCATATGTCGATGGTGCCTACCTTTTTCTATGGTTGTCAAGGTGGGGTTTTGCCGACGCCTTCGCCGTTGGTAAGGTGACCGCAGTCACTGACTATAGTCATTGACTGCGGTCAGTGAAACGTGTTACTCTCTATGGCGAGGAGGGAATTACAACATGGGCCGGCAAGCCCAACGAGAGACCACGCGCCGCCATCTATTTGATGTAGCGTTGTCACTGTTTCGAGCACAAGGCTTTGCGGAAACCCGGGTAGATGAAATCATTGAAACCGCGGGGGTGGCCAAAGGCACCTTTTATGTGCACTTTCCTAGTAAGGATGCCGTCTTGGCTGCTTATGCTGATGAAATTACCCGCGACTTAATGCCACAGTTGCCGTCTTGGCTGACGAGGCCACCTCGCGACGCCATCGCCGCGGTATTTGAGGCGTTGAATGTCTACGTGAAACGTGATCGACGGTTTATTGGGGATGTCATCCGCGTCGAGCTGATGGGCGACCCCTGGGAGGATGGGAAACCTTCCGCCCTTACACAGATTTTGTCCCCCATCTTGGCCCAAGGCCAAATGCAGGGATTGGTGCGTAGCGATCTCCCAGTAGCCGTGGTGGCTCAACATTTATTATCGAACTATTTGATAGGCTTAGCCTGGATCGTGCGCCACGAGTGGCCGTTAGAAGAGACCATGGCCCAGGTCTTTGTCTTAACCGTTGACGGTATTTGGGCGCCATAAGCCCGCCCTGATGTTCCGTTTGACTGGATTGCTGTCATTCTTACCCTGTCGCCCGTACTCTGTCCGCAGGTTCCCACGAACGGAAAAGAAAGACCGTCGCGATAGCGACGCCGCAAGACTCGATCGATATCAAACAAGGAGGTGTCCTTCGCGGTGTGCTTCTTGGCACCGCGCGCCCTGATGAACCATCACGCGTCTTCTCCTAATCGCGCCGCGTCCGGGATTTTATTAGCCACATTTTTAGGAGCTCTGGACAGTACAGTCATGGGTACCATTGGTCCTACCGTCTCATCGCGGTTTCATGCGGTAATTTGGGAACCATGGCTGGTGACCATGTTTATGCTGATGGCGGCATTGGCCACGCCCGTGTTTGGCCGTTTGGCTGACCGGGAACATCATCATCAGCTCTATTCCTGGGCTTTGACCATTTTTGCCGTAGGATCCGGTATAACGGCCATAAGCCCTTCAATGGGAATATTGTTGGGAGGTCGTCTTCTCCAAGGGATGGGAGCCGGCGGAATATTTACGCTTGGCCTGATTCTCATTGGACGCCTTTTTACCGGATCGCAGCGAGCAGCTATGCAAGGACGGCAAAGCGCCGTGTGGGGGATCGCCGCTGTGCTAGGGCCAACGCTTGGCGGATGGTTAGCCCAAAATGGATGGTGGTGGCGTCTGTTGTTTGGCTTAAACGTCCCCTTGACTCTGCTGGTGCTGTGGTGGTTACGTGGAATCTCCTGGCCTTCTCTGGCATCAACTCCTGGTCGATTTGATTATGCTGGTCTGCTAAGGCTGGGGGCTACTTTAGCCGCTCTAATGGCAGCACCCACTCTGTGGACGAGCACTGGCGCCTGGTTCTTTCCCGTAATATCTATTGCCCTTGCGGTGGTATGGGGTACCTGGTGGATTCAAGGACAACGCCGGGTGCCTGACCCCATCATTCCGGTGGGACTCTTGCAGCTGCAGTGGGTACGTCGCACCATCGGTGCGACCTTAACGGCGAGCGCGCTGCTCTATTCGTTAGTCGTCCTTATTCCGCTCTGGACTCGGGAAGTATGGACTGTCTCCGCCACTACCACCGGATGGGTCGTTTTGCCCATTCCTTTAGGATGGGCACTAGGTAGTTACGTTACCAGCAGATTGGTCCGCCAGTGGGCATTTCATCGTCTGGCGGTCCTACAGACGGGAATGTTTGGAATCAGTATCATCGTCCTCATCCTTGCAGGATGGCTGCCGTGGGCACTGGTCTGGGGTTCGCTGGGAGGATTGGGCGCTGGCGGCGGTATGGGTGGCCTGATGATGACGTTGCTGTTATTGTTGCAATCATGGGCGCCCCCGGACGCATTGGGGCGGTATACGGGCCTATACAATTTTGCCCGCAATGTCGGCAATGCCTTAGGGCCAGGGTTATTGGGAGGAGCGACCATTGCTTTGGCTTTCTTCAGCTCTGGCGGACACCGCGTGGCTCCAGTCCAATGGCTTGGTGCTTTGGACATCGTCTGGGTCGGGATACTGGGGGTCACGCTAGGAATGGGATGGATGATAGCAACGATGCCGCAGGCTATGGCGGCAGATCACCAGCTTTGTGCACAATCCCCACCGATGGAATAGGAATATAAAGGTCTCAACAGGGGGGTCCACTTGAGGGGTAACGCAACCTCACCGCGAAGGTTCTCGCGTTTCACACTGTTCGCATCGGGTGTGGCACTCATGGCCCCAGGACAGAGGGGGGAGGAAACCGGATCATAGGTGCAATTCCAAAACCTGCTACTTGAAATACCGTGTTGTGGTTATGAGAGATTTGCGGTAAACCATTGAATCCCAACTCGGAAAGGATTCGGATCATAAAGACGGTCTTTTGGTGGGAGCACATCATTGCGTGTTGGGGAGTTATTATGGCGGTGTTCTCCGTGTCGGTTGTGACGGAGGGTTTTTGCGCTTATCCTTTCTATTCGCGTGCTCCTCGATATCGTCACCGCTGAACTCCTGCGACAAGGGGGGCCGGGCGGTCCGCGTCGCCTTGGGGGTGGCAGCGTGGGAAACCTAGAATGATCTCCACCAATGTATTCTCGTAGTTCGGAGGGCCTATTCCTCGCAGAACTGAGTCATCCCTCCTTTAGATGAGATCAAAGAGAGAACAACGCTAACCAAAGTCATTATTTTGCAAAACATCTTGATCGTAACCGTGATTCGATTAAGATAAAGTTGTAAGACGTCTTACTTATTGGAGGTTTCCCATTGCTTGTCGACACGATTCGCGATGCTTTGACCGATCTCATCGAACAAATGCAGCCGGGCCAGCGGTTGCCTTCCGAGGACGCCCTGGCCGAGCGGTTTGGTGTCAGCCGGCCCACAGTTCGGTCTGCATTGATCGCGCTTGAGCAAGAGGGACGGATCAGCCGCCAGCACGGTCGCGGCACGTTTGTTTGTGCTACCAGGCCTAAGCTGCGCGCGTCGTTGCACGAACTGGTCAGCGTGGCTGACATAGTGGAAGAGAATGGATATCGCGCAGAGGTTAAACATGTGGAGAAATCGTCGCTGGTTCTACCGCAGTTTGTGACAGAGTCCTTGAAGCTTTCGGAGAATACGCCAGGCTACCGGGTGGCACGGACAGTCTACGCGAATGGGGAGCCGGCAGTCTACTTGGTCGACTATTTGGCTCGGGAAATTGCGGGAAAGCCCGTGAATCTTGATCTCTTTTCAGACCGGATGATGCGGGCGCTTCGCCGCGTGGGGATTGAGATTGCGTTTGCGGTCACGCAGCTCTCCTTGTCGCGGGCCACGAACGCTGCGGCCACCGCCCTCACCATTCCGCCGGGCGATCCCGTCTTGTTGATAAGGCAGATCGCGTACACGGCATTCAATGAACCGGTTGTCTACAGCGTCGGCTATCACCGGGAGGGATTTGTGTCATATTCCGTTCTCCGCAATGTCCGTACGGGGAGGAGCACCATCTGACATGGGTGATCAGAGGGGACTTCGCGCACTGGCCAACGTCTGGTATGTCATCCCTGCGCTGGCCATTATGGTGGTGTTTTGGCTGCTGCCGATGGTCCTGGTGATAATTTTTAGCCTGTTTTCATGGACATACGGCACAAATCCCCAGTGGGCGGGGTTGAGCCAATACCATTTAGTGCTAACCGATCCCGTATTTTGGCAATCGATGCGGGTGACGCTGGTGTTCGTGGGGGCCGTGGTCATTGGGGGCACGCTTCTTTCGCTGGTTTTGGCCGTGCTGATGTATCGCGGCATTCGCGCCGTGGGGTTATTCCGCTCGTTGTACTTTTTGCCCTACGTGTTACCCGTTGTGGCGACCTCCACGGTGTGGCTATGGATTTACCAGTCGCCGGAAGGGGTCTTAGATCGGGTCATTCACGCCTTGGGGGGAAATGGCAACATTGGATGGGTGTCAGAACCGAATCTGGCCTTGGTCAGTTTGATCATTTTCACCATCTGGCTCACGTTTGGGTTTACTACGCTCCTATTTATGGCTGGATTAACCAACGTGCCGAGCGAACTTTGGGAAGCGGCGGGAGTTGACGGTGCTAACGCTTGGCAACAGTTTATCAAGATCACCTGGCCCTTACTCACGCCGACGACATTGTTCGTGGTTGTGGTGAACACCATCAACGCATTGCAGAGCTTTACCCAAATTTATGCACTGACGCGCGGAGGTCCGCTCAACGGAACTACCACCCTGACCTATTACATCTACGAAACCGCGTTTCAGTTTTTCAATTTTGGTCCAGCGTCAGCGGCAGCGGTCATCTTCTTCGTGCTGATTTTGGGGCTTACGGGGTTGCAATTTTGGGTGTCCCGGCGATCCATCCAGTATGGAGGCTAAGGCGAATGACAAAAACCGGCAAAGTCCTCGTGTATATCTTGCTCGTTGCGGTGTTGCTCGGCACGTTATTTCCCATTTGGTGGATGTTCGCGACCTCCTTAGAATCACCAAGTCGGGCGTTTACGTTCCCTGGCGCTTTGTGGCCTAATTTTACCGGGCAAAATTACCTGACCGCCTGGGCGGCCGGACCCTGGTTGCACTACTTTGCCAACTCTGCAGGCATGGGCATTGCGACCACCGCCTTTGCGCTCATCACCTCCCTGTTATCAGCCTATGGCTTGGTTTTGCTGCCAAACCGCGTGGCGGGCATTCTGTTTGCCGCGATATTGGTCACGATGATGGTGCCATTTTACTCGATTATTATTCCGGATTACCTCATCGTGAAGGATTTGGGCTGGCTCAACACCTATGCGGCTCAGGTCATCCCATTTGCGGCCAATGGATTCGCGGTCTTCTTGCTCCGGCAATTTATTCGTGGGCTACCGAAAGAACTATGGGACGCCGCACGCATTGACGGGATCACTCCGTGGCGCTACCTATGGCATGTCGTGGTGCCGAATATCAAACCGGCACTGGCCACGGTGAGCATCTACGTCTTTTTGCTGAGTTGGAATGCGTTTTTATGGCCCCTGATTGTGACCTCGGGACCACAAGTGCAACCCGTTCAAGTGGGGCTGGCTAACCTCCTGTCCACGGCTAATGGCACAGATTGGACGGAGTTGTCGGCAGCTGCAGCGTTCACTGCGGTGCCGGTCCTGATCCTTTATGCTCTGGCACAACGCAGTATTGTCGAGTCGGTCAGCCGTACTGGCATTAAAGGATAGGCGTTTATTCATAAGAAGGAGGATATGGACAATGGTTAAAAAGTTCCACGGTGTTGCGGCTTTAATGGCGGGAAGCCTTTTCACTCTGACTCTATCAGGATCTACGGCTGCGGCTCCGCATCCGGCGACTCACCAGAGCCGCGTGACGATTACCTTTTGGAACGAAATGACGGGTCCCTACGAAGTTGCCTTGAACCGGGTTATGGCGGCATTTGGCAAGCACTACCCCAATGTTCACATTGTGGACGTGGTCGTTCCCAATGATGCCACGTTGGAGCCCAAATTGTTAGCGTCCATTGTTGGAGGCAACCCTCCCACCATTTCCCAACTGAACCCGTCGTGGGCGGCTGAGTTTGTGAAGACGGGAAGCCTAGTGGATCTTACCCCCTTCATTCGCAGTAAGGCAGGGTTTTCCCTAAAGCCTTTCTATCAAAACCTGCTAGCGGCGGGTCAGTTTAATGGCCAGCAATATGCCCTACCCTTTAACGTCTCGGCAGCTGTCATGTATTATAACGTGACACAGTTTAAGCGGGCTGGGATTAAGTCACCGCCCACCACCTGGGCGCAATTTGAGGCCGACGCACGGAAACTTTCCACGGGAGGGCGCCATGCATTTGCCATCACTCTGGTGCACCCTTATCCGTTTCGCGCCTTTGTGGTGCAAGCTGGCGGTTCCTTTGTGCTACCCAACGGCAAGCCGAATCCGGCCATTTTCACCCCGACGGGGGCAGCGACGCGGGCAGTCGCGCTATGGGCTAATATGGTGAAAAATGGCTCTGCCGTTCTTACGCAAGGTTACGGATCGCAGACTGACTTTGCCAATGGTACGAGTTCGATTTTGGAAGGTACGTCCGCGTTTTACCCCTATTTGGCGCAAGCGGTGGGTAAACGTTTCCCTATCGGGGTTGCCCCGTTGCCCGGCGATGTGGTGAATGGCTCGGCATCATTTGGCGGGTATCTCGGGATTTTTAGCAAGGCGACACCGGCTCAAAAAACGGCAGCTGAGGAGTTCGTCAAGTTTTTAACCTCGCGGGTAGGCCAAACCATCTGGATGCAGGACAGCGAAGGATACCTGCCGGTGCGGAGTGACGTGTTAAGCGTGCCGTCCGCGAAGAAATTTTTAGCTACGCATCCTGCCCAGCGGGTCGCGCTGTCCGTGTTTGCCCGCTCGCCCATGTCCCCCAAGGTGGCATGGTGGCCCGATTTTTCGACGGACCTCATCAATGACGTCACGGCGGTCTTAGACAAAAAAATGACCCCGGCTCAGGCCATGCATACGGCGTACCAAGAGGCTCTCACGGTGTATGCCAATTCTCCAGGACGTTAAGAGCGAAAGCCCCGTCTGGCCATGCCTGGCGGGGCTTTCGGCTTTAATCCATTAGTCAGGGAGAGATCACCACACCATCCGCGGCCGGAGAGGGAAAAAGCGTCCACTGGTCAATGATGCGGTGGTAGGGCATGCCTTCCCAAAGGCCCACCATCCATTGGCCACGCTTCAGGGTAGAGAGATCATGGATGATGTGGCCATTGCCTTCCCACGTAAAACGGCTGTACGGGGCCCAGATGAAGCGGGTAAGTCGCGGCGTGAGGGTATACCGGGCTTCCCCGCCTGCCGTGTTGCCGACGAAGACGGCGTCTTGCAAGACGACCACGTGTCCATGGATCGAGCGCACGATGCCCCCGCATTGGTGAGGCTGTCCCGCAATGGTAGAGGCAATGTGCCCGGGGATCGCCATAATGGCTTCGCCAATGAATAAATCCATGGCATCATGGGCCGCTTGCCAGTGATGGGGACCAATCCAGCGCCCTGGCCCTACCCTGATGGTCAATTGGTTGAAGTGATGAAATGGCCCATCGGCTTTCAGCGCTTCTTGGGCGTGTCCCAGCACGACAATGGTCGAACGCCCAGGGACAATGCGAAGAATTGTGCCTTCCAGTTGCGGGCCGTATTGAACAGGGATGGCCACCGCTGTGCCGTTTGGGCCGCGATGACGCGAGGGACGAGAGCCGGCCACCGGGATAGATTTGATTGAGGGGTGCCCCCCTAAACGAGGAAGACCGACCACGGCCACGGTGATAGCCGCGGCGGTGGCCAACAGAGCCCGCGCAGCGATGGGCGGCCATCGGCGAGCGCGGGACGGGACATGGGTCATCAAGCGAGCCCTGACACGATCCTGAAAATCCGGCGACATGTGTCTATGGGGTACCATGGCGAGCGCTTCTCGAATATCCCCCAATTCCTTATCTTCCATCAAATATCCATACCTCCCTGAGCCGTTTTACGGCGCGGTGCAACGTGACTCGAACTTTGGCTTCGGAAAAGCCCAGCAGGTGCGCCGTATCCCGCACGGACAAGCCTTGCACGGTACGACAGATTAAGACATGGCGCTGGGCCACTGTCAGTTGCTGCAATGCTTCGACGATCTCAACCGGAAAAGAGACTGGATGGATATCTCCGTGAAGGCGGAGGTAATCCGTCAAGGTGGTCATGGCTAGATACTCGCGCCGCTTTTTGCGGAAATACTCGCTGAGGCAGTGGCGTGCGATCGCCCAAACCCAGGTTCGTTCACTGGCGGCGCGACGGTAAGACGGCCAGGATTCCAGTACCCTGACAAACGTTTCTTGGACGAGATCTTCCGCATCGGATTTGTTGCCCACCATGAAGTAAAGATGCTCATAGATTTCGCCTCCGTATCGGTCGAACAATCGGATGGCAGCGTTCTGAGCGTTAGCGTCTTTAGCGATAGTCGGGCCTCCCCAGAAAGCAACATTCACCATAATAGTGACGCATCTTGCGGTTTTGTTACGCGCGGAAAACACTTCACCAAAGGTGCGGAGGTCTAACATCGTGACAGCGCGCCTGACGGTTCAGCGTGTTTGGCGCTAGGGGGCGCTACACGACAGCAACCCGGCCGGAATTTGGGATGCTGACATCGCGGTGTCACCGCTGACTGGCGTCCAATACCGGGGCTAGAGTAAACTAGAATGGCGAGAAACGGTGTAGAGTGAGGCGAGGCAATGGGCACTACATGGCGGACCCCTTATGGTTTGAAAGACTGGTGGGGCGCGGAGAGTCGTGAAATTGAACGGTGGCGGCGACATTATGTTGAAATGGCGGCTCATGCGGGCTATGAGCCCATTGAACTCCCAATCTTTGAGTTAACGCGCACGTTTAGTGAGCTTCCTGGACCTCGCATCTCTCTTCGTGAAGCCTACCGCTTTGTCGATGTGGGTGGCGACGATCTGACTTTGCGTTGGACCTTCGTCAATGCGTTGCAACGGGCCGCGATTCAACATGCGTGGAACTTATTGCCCCATCCCCTGCGCGTGTTTTATAGTGGTCCGCTCTTGCGCCGGACAAGTCCGGAATCCGGCGAATATCGGCAGTGGACAGCCTTTGGCATGGCTGCTTATGGCCCTGCCCGACCGCTGATGCTGGCGGACGTGATATTAACCCTCGCCGCCGGTCTCAAGTGGCTTGGCGCCCCCGTTGCCGTCGAACTGACGGCTATCCCGGATGAGCCGGAATCTTCTCAAGAGTCCTGGCTGGATGCGATGGCCGAGCATCTGGGAGATGCAGGCATTTCATGCATGGTCAAGTCCCAGCCGGCGCCGCGCGGCGCCGGCCATCGCGAACCGCGTTGGCTATTTCACATACTCCATCCATGGCAGGGACGGTCCGTTGTGATTGCCGAAGGGGCGCAATATGCCACGGACCAGCGTTCCCCCGCAGGGGAGGCCCTGGTGCTCGTAGAAGGGCACCTCAGTTGCACCGCTCTGGTCCAGCGATGGGGAATGACAGGGCCGCCGCCCGACGATCCAAAGCCTATTTTGGTCATTGGGGACCATCCCCGGGCGCTGCACGCTGCGAATCGTCTTCGACGCGCTGGGCGCAAGGTCCAGTCACTGTTCACGGCCGTTCCAGAGTCCGAGCTACAGGCCACGATTGTGATGCGCGAGGCTGAGGCCGCCATCGTCGTTGAGGCGGACCGCCTGGGTACGGTAAGTTGCGTCTGGCCTTCGGGGGTGGTGGAGCCGGTGGCCGACGAGTTGTTAATTGATTATTTCGCAAGTCGGGAGGAAGGGTGCCAATGAGTTTCCGTGACCTTTACGAAAAGCTCTGGCTGGCGCATCAAATTTACTTGGCGAGCTGGGACGGCAGTAAATATCGGCTCTTTTCCGAGACCCCGGTGGATTATCTGCTCACCGAAGCCGATCGGGCTACGACCGCCTGGTATCAATATGACTACTTACAAGGTCGTTCCGATCTCTTTTGGGATTACGTGCGTGAGCAACTCGGAATTGAACCGGGCGCGGAGGACAACATGGCCCGGCAGTTGTGGGGCAAATGGCGCACGCCGCTGCTCGAGCGGTATCTTACCACGCAGATTCTTAGCCACAAGATTGTCAAAGTCCCCCGGTGGTTTGACGCGGAGGTGTCAGCCAATGCCTGAGGTGGTCGACCCCGAGCGGCGTATTGCGCTGCGGTTGCTGGCGGCGGATCAAAACTCCGCGCTCGCCTGGGATGCGAAACTTTCCGTGGTGCTGGAGCAATTGTCGGAGGAGGAGCGCCGACATGCCTTGGGGCAATGGCTCATACGGGTGGCGGATCAGTTAGATTGGCGGGAGAACGTCCGGGAGTTTTTGGTAGCTTATTGGAATTTGCCTCCGCAACCGTTCTTAGAGACAGAGCCGGAAGCCGACACGTATGAGCAAGCTCGAGACGCGCTGTTACAGGATCTTGCGGCTCCCGATTACCCGTAAGCGGCAGCGCTAGATGGTCGCGGCCGATTTGGGTCGATACCCGGTTGATGGCTGTCGTGGTCTTGGCCGTTGACGAAGCGTGCATTTTCGGCCACGCTTAACATATCCACTGCTTGCTGCGGCTGCGGCGGCAGGGTCAGCGACAGGGCTGGGGGAGGAACGAGATGGAAGGGTTACACATTGCCGGTACTACGCGGGCAACGACCGAGAGTTATGCGGTGCGCCACGCGTGGACCCAGGAAATCATTGCAGAAGTGGCAGAAGCAGGGCGAGCGGATGTCGACGCGGCGGTGGAGGCGGCACGGAGCGCGCTCGCTAAACCGCTAACGGTGCATCAGCGGTATCGCATCCTAGAAACCGCCGCCGAATTGCTGGGGGCTCAGCAAGAGGCGTTTTCGCGCACGATTGCGCAGGAAGCAGGTAAGCCCCTGCGCGACGCACGCGTGGAGGTTATGCGTGGTCAGCAAACGCTGCGTTATGCGGCCGTGGCGGCGCGTACCCTCAAGGGTGAGGAAGTGCCGATTCGCGGCAACCCTGGTGTAGAAAACCGGCTGGCTTTTACCGTGAGAAAACCCTATGGCGTGGTATTAGCGATTACGCCGTTTAATTTTCCCTTGAATCTCGCCTTACACAAGGTTGCGCCCGCGTTAGCGGCAGGAAACGCGGTGGTGCTGAAGCCGGCGCCGGCGACGCCACTGACCGCTTTGCAATTGGCGCGCCTGTTGGAGGAAGCAGGGTTACCGCCGGGATGGCTCAATGTGGTCACCGGTTCGCGGCCTGAAGTCGGCGAGTGGCTTGTGGCCCACCCAGGGGTGGACTTGATTTCGTTTACAGGGTCTGCAGCCGTCGGTCAGATTATTCGTCGCAATGCCGGGTTAAAGCCCGTCTTGCTGGAGCTCGGGAGTAATTCGGCCAATATCGTCCATGAGGATGCCGATCTGGCACAGGCCGCTCAGTTGCTGGCGCAAAGGGCATACGCCTATGCGGGCCAAGTCTGCATTTCCGTGCAGCGAATCTACGTGCATCGACGCATTTACGATGCATTCCGGACGGCCATGGCCGAGGCGGTGAGCGCGCTCAAAGTCGGGAATCCCGAGGATGAAACCGTGGACTTGGGGCCGATGATTAACGCCGGGGCCGCTGAACGGGCAAGCCAGTGGGTGGACGATGCGTTAGCCGGCGGGGCCCAACCGGTGGTGGCGGGATCGCGCGAGGGAGCGGTCGTCAAACCATGGCTTCTTGAGCGGGTGGCATTGGATGCGAAGGTGATGACGGAAGAGGTGTTTGCGCCGGTGGCCGTGATGACACCCTACGACACTATAGAAGAAGCGGTGGCGCTGGCCAACCAAAGTCGTTATGGGTTACAGGCAGGACTGTTTACCCGCGATCTGAAGACTGCGTTTTATGCGGCGCAACACTTGCAGGTCGGGGGCTTAATTGTCAATGATACCTCGAGTTTTCGCGCCGACAACATGCCATATGGTGGCGTTAAAGACTCGGGACTGGGGCGCGAAGGGCCGGAATATGCGGTGTATGAAATGACCTACCCGACGGTTGTGGTCTTAAACCTGTGACCGGGAGTGTGTCGTGGCAAAGGCCGCCGGCGACCATCGATCGTCGGCGGCGCGCCTGACGCGGTAGCTCAGGAATGGAACGATGCCGAATTTAAGCCGTTCGGGGACGAAGATTTGTGGTTGCATTAAGAGTGACGAGCCGGGAGGCCAACGCATGACCGCACCGTGGGTTCGCGTGACGATATCCGTTGCCATCGGATTGTTGGCCCTGGCATTAGCGTACGATTTAGTCCTCCATTACGAAATGTGGGCTACCACCTGGCGCCAAGGATCCATTGCGCTAGGATGGGGGCCGACGCAACTCTTTTATGCCACCGTGTTTCGACGTGTGGGTCAACCCCCCTTGGTCAAAATGGGCATGGGCGACGGGGTCCTGATCGACCCTGCCATTGTGGCCTACCTTACCTATCGAGCGCTATCCCTAAAATCGCGGAGCCATCCGGGCCCAAAACGTGATTAGCCTAGGAACTCATGCGTAGCGGGCCTTGCGGTCTTGTCGCAAGAATCAGCGGCGCCTGCCGTCTAGTTCCTCGCGCCTGTTTCGCATTAGCTTTTCGCAAAAGCTGATCGTTATATCCGAGGAGTCCTTTGGAGCGGTTTAACATGGCTGAACCATCGTCGAATGTCCGCAAGTCGCCATTGTCTTTAATTCTCGGAAAACATTGAGGGAATGTGTAATTCGGCCGTAAACCGAAATTTTCGTATCAATCAGTTGACAACCCCTTCAAATTAAGATATGGTGACGTTGTGAGAACGTTGTCATAACGTTTTCAATACTCGAGGTGAATTGTTCGTTGGTGACCTTGGCTGATGTGGCTAAGCGAGCAGGGGTTTCGCCCTCGACCGTCTCCCGCGTGGTCAATCAAAACGGATATGTCAGCGAAGAAGTAGCCGAGCGGGTGCGGCGCGCCGTTGCGGAACTGGATTACCGCCCTAATGTGGTTGCCCGCAGTTTTCGGTCGAAAACGACGATGACCATTGGCGTTGTGGTTTCGGAGATTACAAATGTCTACTTTATGGAAGCCTTGCGCGGCATTGAGGAAATTCTGAGTCCTGAAGGATACCTGATGCTCATTGCGTCAAGCAGCAGTGTTGTCGCCAAGGAATTGCAATACTGCATGGAATTTGACCGGCGGCGAGTGGATGGCATTATTCTGGCCTCAGCCGGGTCGTTAGCGGAAGATTTGACCAACGTATTTCGCGGGCGTTCGCCGGTGGTGTTAATTGACCGCATTGTCGAGGGGGCTGAATTTGACTGTGTGCTCGACGATAACGACGAAGGTGTGCGGATGCTGGTCGATTACTTAGTGAGTGAAGGGCATCAGGATTTTGGCATTGTGAGCGGCCCGATGCGCATTACAGCGGGGCGTGAGCGCACCGCCGCGTTCGAACGACATCTCGCCCGCTATGGCTTTTCAGTGCCGCCGGAATGGAAATGGATTGGCGATGCCTTTAGCGTGGAATACGGGCAAGCGGCGGGGGAGATGATTGCACGCCTTCGTGAACGGCCGAGCACGGTGTTTTGTGCGAACAACGTGCTGACAGCTGGCTTGTTGTTAGCCTTTCAACGACATGGCGTGCGAGTACCTGACGACATTTCGGTGGTTTCTTACGGCGCTCTAGAAAACGGAGAACTTTTTTCACCCACGATTACCCAAATCGAACAACCGGCACGGCAAACGGGTCGCGTCGCGGCCGCGCGCCTCTTGCAGCGTATGCGCCACAGCCGTGATCCTTTTGAAGTGGTGCGGATGACACCGCGGCTCTCCCTTGGCGGTTCGGTTCGTTCGCTGAAACGCTACCACAACCTTCCCGAATAGCGAACCAGACAATAAAGAGGTGGAACGATGGCGACAGCATCGGTCACAGATCTTGAGCGTGCACTTTCATGGTATCAGCAAATGTGGGATATCCGCCTGTTCGAGGATACCGTGAGTGACCTATTGGGGCAAAACCTCATCCGCGGGGCAAGTCATCTCTCGGCGGGTCAGGAAGCGGTGGCGGTGGGCGTTATGGCCGCTCTAGCCCCCCAAGATCTCATTACTAGTACACATCGCGGGCATGGGCACTGCTACGCGCGGGGCGTGGTGCCGAGCCAAAAAGCAGCCAAGGATCGGCAAGATCACCTGAACCGCATGTTGGCCGAGGTGTGCGGAAAAGAAACCGGATATTGCCGTGGACGCGGCGGTTCCATGCACATTGCCGATGTAGACGGGGGCAACTTAGGCGCTACCGGCATCGTGGGGGGGAACCTGCCGATTGCCGTGGGAGCGGCACTGGCCAGTCAACTCCTCGGAAAAAATCAGGTGGTTGTCTCGTTCTTTGGAGACGGCGCGGTCAACGAGGGAGTGTTTCACGAGTCGCTCAATTTGGCCTCCATTTGGCATTTGCCCGTCGTCTTTGTGTGTGAAAATAACCTTTATGCCATGTCGGTGCCGTGGTCTTACGCGTCATCTGTGCCTAACGCGGCCGATCGTGCGGCCAGTTATCAAATGCCTGGACTGATCGTCGATGGGATGGATGTCGAAGCCGTTTATGAAGCGGCGAAAACAGCCATTGATCGTGCCCGCCGGGGCGGGGGGCCAAGCCTCATCGAGGCGAAGACCTACCGTTGGTACGGCCACTCCCGTAGTGATCCTCGGGCGTATCGCTCGCGGGAAGAGGAAAAACAATGGAAGGAACGCGATCCGATTATTACTTTGCGTACCAAGCTCGTCGAGCGCGGCGCGGCCGAGGAAGATCTTGATCAGTGCCAACAGCGTGCAGCCGATGCCCTTCGGCGGGCTACCGAGTTTGCCCTGAAAGAAAGTCCTGATCCGGCACCCGAGGACCTCTTGGCGGATTTGTACGCGCCAAGTTACAGCGATGGGGGGCGTTCGGAATCCGAGGCGCGTGTGCGGGCAAAAGATCCCGCGTGTCGGCAGATTGCCTATTGGCAAGCCATAAACGAAGCTTTGGCCGAAGAAATGGCGACTGATCCGTCGGTTATTTTAATGGGTGAGGATATTGGCGTGTACGGTGGAGCCTATGGCGCCACGCGGGGGTTGTTGGAGCGCTTTGGCCCGGATCGCGTGCGCGACACGCCGATTTCTGAGGCAGCGATTGCCGGCGCCGCAGTGGGGGCAGCAATGAATGGCCTGCGCCCGGTGATGGAAATCATGTACGTCGACTTTACCCCCTTGGCCATGGATCAATTGGCCAACCAGGGTGCAAAAAATCGCTACATGTTTGGCGGAAAAACCCAAGTGCCGATGGTGGTGCGTACCGAAGGTGGGGCGGGCCGCGGCATCGCGGCACAGCACTCCCAGAGTTTGGAGGCGTTGTGGACGCATTTCCCGGGGCTGTACGTAGTCATGCCGTCGACGCCGTTCGATGCCAAGGGACTGTTAAAGGCGGCCATTCGTGACAATAATCCCGTGATGTTTATTGAACACAAGCTACTTTATGGGGTGAAAGGCCCTGTCCCCGAAGGGGATTACGTGATTCCCCTGGGCGTCGCCGACATTAAGCGCGAGGGGTCGGACGTGACGGTGATCACGTACTCGCGGATGGTACAAAAAGCGCTGGAAGCTGCAGAGGCGTTAGCAGCCGACGATGACATTAGCGTCGAAGTGGTGGATCTGCGCACGCTAAAACCCTTGGACCGCAACGCCATCCGTCAATCGGTGGAGAAAACCGGGCGCTGCGTGGTGGTGTCGGAGGGATACACCACGTCCGGATTTGCCGCCGAGATCATGGCGACTGTCATGGAAGAGGCATTTTACGCGTTAGACCGTCCTGTGGTGAGAGTGGCTGCAAAAGATGTGCCGGTCCCCATGGCTGAACCACTGGAGCGGGCGGCGATTCCTCAGGTGAGCGACATTGTCGCCGCAATTCGGGGGGTGATGGCGTGAATCATAAAGTGGTCATGCCGGCGTTAGGCGAAACCATGGACGAAGGAACCATTGTCGCGTGGCACAAGCGCCCTGGTGAATGGGTGGCGAAGGGCGACGTGCTGATGGAAGTCATGACAGACAAAGCCACGTTTGAAGTGGAGGCCAAGGACGCCGGTTATCTTCGCGCCGTATTGGCGGAGGTGGACGCCGTCGTGCCTGTGGGCCAGGTGGTTGCTTGGCTAGCCGATACCTTAGAGGAGCCGGTCGGCGAAGAGCATTCGCAATCATCCGCGCCGCACGGCGAAAGGGCTGAGTCGGCGGCTCTGGTCCCCAAGCCTTCCGATGCGGAGTCTCGTGAGCCCCGTCCCTCATCCCCCCTTCGCGTGAGTCCGCGGGCTCGACGGCTCCTGGATCAGCATGGGCTGACCGTCGAGGAGGTTGCCCAAAACTTTCAGGGAGCCATTCTGGAAGCGAGCGACGTGGAGGCATTTTTGGCGACTCGCCAGTCAGCAGGGGAAACGGCGCCCCAGGGTCTGGTCCAATCCATCAAGGTGGAAGGCCTTCGCAAAGTCATTGCTGAGCGCATGAGCCAAGCCGCGGCGATTCCGCAGGTTACGCTGTACGCCGCGGCCGCACTGGATGCGCTCTTGGCACGACATCGCGCGTTAAAAGTTGATAATCCGGAGCTTACCCTCAGCGACTGGATTGTGAAGGCCGTGGCGACTATTTTGGTGAAGCGCCCTGATGTGAATGCGCGTTACCTGGGGACGCATATCGAATCTCATCAGAGTGCCCACGTAGGCCTTGCTGTAGATACCCCATACGGGTTAATGGTCCCGGTCATCCGCCGTGTCGAGACGCTAAGCCTGCGAGAGATTGCCCGGGAACGGCGTCGGCTCATCGAGCTGGCTGAATCGCGCCGGTTGGGGTCGGATGAGTTAGGGGGTGGGACGTTTACGGTGTCGAATCTCGGAAACCACGGTATCGACCAATTCGGACCTCTATTAAACGTACCGGAGGTTGCCATTATGGGTGTGGGGCGCTTAAAACCGGTCGTGGTGGCGAAAGCGAACGGATTTTTCGTCGAGCAGCACTTGCCCTTAAGTTTGACCTTTGATCATCGCGCCTTAGACGGCGGACCGGCGGCTACCTTTTTGGATGAAGTGTGTCGCCTCCTGTCGGCGCCCCCTGAGGATTGGGACTAACCGTAGAGAGGAAGGAGGAAGACAATGAGCACAAAGGAAGCGACGCCAGCCGTGGAACTGGTGGGGATTGAGAAGCGGTTTGGCGCCATCCAGGTCCTGCATGGGGTCTCGTTTGCCATCTACCCAGGAGAAGTGGTCGGGTTGGTGGGCGACAACGGCGCTGGCAAATCGACGACGGTGCGGATTATGTCTGGCGCATTGCAGCCGGACCGCGGAGAACTTTACATTGAAGGACGCAAGGTGCGCTTTGACTCGCCTATTGCCGCTCGCCGCGAAGGCATCGAAACCGTCTATCAAGATCTGGCACTGGCTCCCCATCTATCCGTCAAAGCCAATTTGTTTCTCAACCGCGAAGAGTTAAAACCGGGACTTCTCGGGAAGCTCGGTTTTCTGGATGAAAAGCGCATGGGCGAGGAAGCCGTCAAAAAGCTAGACTTGCTGCACATCAAGATCAAGTCCATGGATCAGCTCATCCAGGAGTTGTCGGGTGGGCAACGCCAAGCCATCGCAGTGGCGCGCGCGGCGTCCTGGGGCAGCCGCTTAGTGATTTTGGACGAGCCCACAGCGGCGCTGGGGGTTGAAGAGTCCAAGATGGTGCTCGATTTGATCCGACGCGTGCGCGATAGTGGCGTCCCCGTCTTACTCATCAGTCACACCATGCCCCACGTCTTTGAAGTGACCGACCGAATTGTTGTGCTACGCCAAGGCCGTGTGGTGGCTACGGCGGTAACCAAAGAGTGCACGCTGGAAGATGTCATCATGTGGATTACCGGCGCTGCCGTGCACGCAGGATAGGAGGCGAACCATGGCCAAACAGCCACTTGAGGCGAATACCAAACAAGAGATGACAACCAATCCAGCTCCCCCAACGCCATCGCACTTTGTCGACCGCATTCGGGGATATTGGTTGCTAGGCGTCTTGATCGTCATGATTATTGTCTTTGGCATTTTGGCGCCCGGCTTTTTATCATTGCAAAATTGGGTCAGCACATCGGTCTATGCCACCGAGACACTGCTCTTAGCTATTGGCGAAACCTTTGTGATTGCCACCGGCGGCATTGACCTCTCCGTGGGGTCGTCCTTAGGATTAAGCGCCATTACCGGGTCCATGGTGATGGCCGGCCTGGTCGACCACGCAGCGCTCAGCATCATTGTCGGCACTGCCGTGGCTCTTGCCACCGGAGCCCTTATTGGCTTCGCCAACGGCCTCATTATCACGAAATTGCGTATTACCCCCTTTATTACCACGCTTGGCATGCTCGGCATTGCCCAGGGGTTAGGGTTTCTCTTAAGCGGGGGCAACGACATTACCAACATTCCCACCGCGCTCAGCAATTTTGGCGGGTACGTTTTTGCCAACTTTTTGGGCATGCCGGTACTCGTGACGGCTGTCATTGCCGTCATTAGCGGCGTGTTTTTAGCCAAAACCAGGTTTGGTCGCCGCACCTACGCGATTGGCAGCAATCGCGAAGCCGCGCGGGTGGCGGGAATTCCCATTGACCGCCACCTCATCAAGATCTACACCCTTACCGGGTTACTGGCAGGTGTGGGCGGCGTGTTAAATGTGGCCCGATTTGCCATCGGATCGCCGACAGCAGGCCAAAATGATGAACTAAACGCTATTGCGGCGGTTGTGATTGGCGGGGCCAGTCTCTTTGGAGGGGAGGGAACAATCTTCGGCACAACCATCGGGGCGATAATCGTGTCTATGCTAGTGACGGCGTTGGTGATTTTGAACGTTCAAGCGTATTGGCAAATTGTGGCGACGGGCGCGATTATCATTCTCGCGGTCTATGTCGACCAATTGCAACGCAAACGGAGCGAACGGTAAACTTGCCGCTCTCGCTCGAGATACAGCGATAAGGAAGGATGGTTCGGGATGAAATTAGGACGTCTCATTGGCAGCGCGATTTCGTTAGTGGGCGCCGCTGCCATGACGATTGGTGTGGCGGGTTGGCGTGCGCCGGCGGCTGCACCGCAGGCCAAGGCGAAACAACACTTCACGATTGGGTTTATTCCGGGGATTACCACCGACCCGTTTTACGTGTCCATGCAGCTTGGCGCAGAAGCCGAAGCCAAAAAACTGGGCGTGACGCTCGACTGGACAGGCAACTCGCAGTGGAACTACTCGCTGCAAGATCCATACATTAACGGGCTCATTGCCAAGCACGTGAACTTCTTAATTGTGGCACCCGATGATCTGCATGCAAGCATCCCCGCACTTGAGAAGGCCATCGCGGCGGGGATACCCGTGGGGACTGTGGACACCACGGTCAGCGATCAAAAGATTCTCAAGTTCATGATTACGTCGAACAACATTTTAGGCGGTGAGTTCGCGGCCCGGTGGGTGGCGCAAAAAATTGGATACCACGGTCAGGTGGCGGTCATCAATGATGAGCCGGGCATTTCCACCACCGACCTTCGTAACGAAGGGTTTCTCACGCAGATCAAGAAGTACCCTCACATCAAAGTGGTCGCGGACGAGATGACCAATGACGAACCGTCGGTGGCGGAAGCGGATGTCAACAGTATCATGCTTGCGCATCCGGACGTGAAGGCCATTTACGCGGTGAACACGCAAGCGGGCACAGGGGCGGCGGATGCCCTCCTTCACTTGCACCGCGAGCAGAATCTCGCGCACCCGACCAAAAACGGCGTGTGGCTCATCGCGTATGACGCCGAGCCGCCCGAGGTCAGGGACTTGAATAACGGATCGATTCAGGCGCTCATTGTCCAAAAGCCCTACTTGGAAGGCGAAATGGCCGTGCAATATGCCTACGACTATCTCACGGGCCACAAGAACCTTATCAAGCACTACAACTACCTCACCAACATCTTGGTGACCAAGGCGAACGAAAAGTCTGAGTCGCAGTGGTTTTACAAATAAGTTGAAGAGCGCGGCACGCGTCCGGTTGTGGCGTCGGTCAACCGGCGCGTGCCCCTTCTGTTGAGGGGGATTGCACCAGAGCATATTGCCTCCTTGGCCGAAGGATGTGCAGGGCAGGTATGGCAGGCGACTGACCTCGGATCGCAGTGGTTATTGTAAACGTGCTAACGTATTGGCAAAGTGTGGCGGCCGGCGCGATTATCATCCTCCCAGCCTATGTCGACCCATTGCAACGCAAACGGAGCGAACGGTAGAGTTGCCGCTCTCGCTCGAGATATAGCGATAAGAAAGGATGGTTCGGGATGAAATTAGGACGTCTCATTGGTAGCGCGATTTCGTTAGTAGGCGCCGCCGCTATGACGATCGGGATGGCGGGTTGTGGTGCGTCATCAGCTGCACCGCATGCCAAGGCGAAGCAACACTTCGCGATTGGGTTTATTCCGGGGATTACCACCGACCCGTTTTACGTGTCCATGCAGCTTGGCGCCGAAGCCGAAGCCAAAAAACTGGGCGTAACGCTCGACTGGACCGGCAACTCGCAGTGGAACTACTCTCTGCAAGACCCGTACATTAACGGGCTCATTGCCAAGCACGTGAGCTTCTTAATTGTGGCGCCCGATGACTTGCACGCGAGCATCCCGGCTCTTGAGAAGGCGGTTCAGGCGGGCATTCCCGTGGGCACCGTGGACACCACTGTTAGCGATCAAAAGATTCTCAAGTTCATGATCACCTCGAACAATATTTTAGGCGGTGAGTATGCGGCCCGTTGGGTGGCGCAAAAAATTGGATACCAGGGTCAGGTGGCGGTCATCAATGATGAGCCGGGCATTTCCACCACGGATCTGCGCAATGAAGGGTTTCTCAGGCAAATTAAAAAGTACCCCCACATCAACGTGGTCGCGGACGAAATGACCAATGACGAACCGTCAGTCGCGGAAGCAGATGTCAACAGTATCATGCTCGCGCATCCGGACGTGAAGGCCATCTACGCGGTGAACACGCAAGCGGGCACAGGGGCTGCGGATGCCCTCCTCCACTTGCATCGCGAGCAGAATGTGGCTCATCCGACCAAAAACGGGGTGTGGCTTATCGCCTATGATGCGGAGCCGCCTGAGGTCAGGGACTTAAACAACGGATCGATTCAGGCGCTCATTGTCCAAAAACCCTACTTGGAAGGTGAAATGGCCGTGCAATATGCTTACGACTATCTTACGGGCCACAAGAATCTCATCAAGCACTACAACTACCTCACCAACATCTTGGTGACCAAGGCGAACGAAAAGTCTGAGTCGCAGTGGTTTTACAAATAAGTTGAGCGGAGTGGTACACGTCCGGTTGTGGCGTCGGTCAACCGGCGCGTGACCCTTCTATTGAGGAGGGATTGCACCATGGCATATGTTGTCGGACTCAATAGCGGTTCCTCGTTGGACAGCGTGGACGCGGTGTTATTGGACATGGAGATGGATCCAGAGGGGTTGCCTCGCCTGAATCGAGTGGTGTCCTACCAAGAGTTTCCTTGGCCAGAGGGTGTGCATGAACAAGTTTTGCGGGCGATTAACCTGGAGATGGGGATCGACGAATTTTGCCGGCTGAATTTTGTGGTCGGGGCCACATTTGCGCGCTACGTAAAAACGCTACTTGGGGACAGCAACGTGAAGCCGTCGGAGGTGACCGTCATCGGGGTTGACGGCCAGACGATTTATCAAGAGCCGCCCGAATCCGAAAAGTGGCGTGGCGACGAGTGGGCTGACCCGCTGTCGGCGTTGCTTGACAAGCGTCTCGGGGCGACACTGCAAATTGGAGAGGGTGCGGTAATTGCGGCACTGACGGGCATTCGCACGGTCACCCATTTTCGCCCGGCCGATATGGCGTTGGGCGGCACCGGCGCGCCCATTGAGCAATTTCTCGATTATGTCCATTACCGGCATCAAGCGCCTCTGGTGACCTTAAACATTGGCGGTATCGCCAATATCCATGCGATTCATCCAGATCGAGAGAAGACCATGGCTTTTGACACCGGGCCCGGCAATATTCTCATGGACCGCCTGGCGCAAGAATATTTTGGGGTGCCTTATGATCGCGATGGCGCCATTGCGCGAAGTGGCCGCGTGCGGTCCGACGTGTTAGACGTGTTATTGGATCACCCCTTTCTCAAGCGCAAGCCTCCGCGCAGCGCCTGGCGGGAAGACTTCAGTGAAGCGTATTTGCGCGAGATGCTGTCGCGCTTTGACAGCGTGTCTAAGGAAGACATGATGGCCACGTTTGCCGAGTTTACAGTGAGAGCCATTTTATTGGCCTTGGAACAAGTGCCGTTTCTAGGTGAGGTGCGCTACTTAGTCGGCAATGGCGGCGGTGTGTTGAACGCCTACTTGCGGGAGCGTCTGGAGTCCTTGTTGCCTTCCTCCATAACCTTCACCCTCTCGGATACCTTTGGCATTCCGGCCAAGGCGAATGAGGCGGCGAAGTTTGGAACCTTGGGCTATGCCCATGTCATGGGGGTGCCCGGCAACATTCCTCACGCCAGCGGGGCCAAGGCGTTAGCCATTTTAGGCAAGGACCATCACCCGCCGCTCATCCAGGAGTAAGGAGGGGACGCCTGTGACCATCGAGGAGGCATTAACCCAACTCGGAGTATCTGACGCCACGCTGACGGCCGAGGAACGTCAGCGTTTAGACGAGGATGGGTATTTAATTTTCCCGGATCTCATTGACCCTGTATGGCTCAAGGCGTTACAGGACCGATTTGATGCGTTGTTAGCGGAAGAAGGGGAGCGCGCGGGTACTGAAGTGCACCAAGAAGCAGGCACGCGCCGGTTGTCCGATCTGATGAACAAAGGGGCCGTCTTTGACGGATGCTACACCCACCCCAAAGTGTTGGCGGCCATACACCATATTTTGCAGTCCGATTTCAAAGTGTCGGCTATGAATGGCCGGGAACCGGTGCAGGGGGGTGGCTTTCAGGCTTGGCACGAGGACTGGAACGAAGCGTTTTTTGATTCTCCGGAGCAAAATCAATGGAATGGCGCCTACCGTGAGCCCGACGATCCGTTTTACGTGGCCATTTCGCTGTGGATGTTGGACGACTTTACGGAAACCAATGGGGCCACGCGGGTGGTGCCGGGCAGTCACCGCTGGCGGGCCCCGCAATTTGAAATGGCCGATCGCCGGGCGGATCATCCCAAGCAGGTGCTGCTGACGGGAAAGGCGGGGACGGTGGTGGTCATGAATAGCCACTTGTGGCATGGAGGCACCACCAATGTCAGCGGAGCGCGGCGTCGGGTGTTGCACCCGTACTATGTGGCCCGCCAATTTGCCCAACAAGAGGATCAGCGTCGCTATATCCGTCGCGAGACCTATGAGCGCATTTCCCCGGCCGCCCGCTACCTTCTGGATGTGGAGGGTGCCTATTAACCGCGTGGAGGATCGACGTCGAGAGCGAATACGTCGGGATCGAGTCAGAGGAAGAGGGGAACGCGATGCTCTACGTCGACACGGCTAATGTGGACGAAGCTCGGCAGGCGTTGTCGCTGGGGATTGTCCAGGGGATAACGACGAATCCAACGCTGATGCGGCGGAACCCCGAGCCAGAACTTACGGTTATCGAAAAGTTGTTAGCCTTAGAGCCCGCTCAGTTGTTTGTGCAGCTCAGGGGAAACACGCGAGAGGAGCTCGAGGCTCACCGGAGCACGATTCGCGAGGCCGTGCCCTCGGCTCCCATCGTGTTCAAGCTGGTTCCGACCTGGGAGGCTATCAAACTGTCAGTGGCGTGGCGCGACCAGGAAACCTTTCTCATTACGGCGGTCAATTCGGTCGAGCAGACTTATGCGGCGCGGGAAGCGGGTGCCCGGTATGTGGCGCTATACCTGCACCGCTATCGCCTGCGCCATGGCACCTGGCCGCCGTTGTCCGAGATTCGCGCGGTGGCTCAGGGGCATCTTCGCGTCATGATTGCGTCGTGTCATGACATGGCGGAAGTGCGATGGGCGCTCGTGAATGGTGCGGATGATGTGACCTTGCCGCTATCGTTGCTGCAGCAGCTATTGGCCAATCGCGACAGTGCCGAGGACATCGCCCGGTTCAATCGCGATAGCCCAAAGGCGGGCAGGCAGCCAACGGGGCCTGAATGAGAGACAAGACAAAGGAGCGCAATCATGGCACGCCAGTATGTTCTCGCGTACGACCTGGGGACGACCGGTAATAAAGCGGTATTGGTGGATGATGCCGGCCGTTTAGTGGCCAGCGCATTTCATCCTTACCCTACGCATTATCCCTTTAACAAAGCGGTTGAACAAGATCCGTGGGAGTGGTGGGCCTCGGTGGAGGGCGCTACCCGCCAGCTATTGGACCAGGCAAAGATTGTGCCCACGACCATTGCGGCCATTTCGTTTAGTGGTCAGATGATGGGATGCGTGCCGGTGACGGCATCCGGCGATCCGCTCGGGCGCGCTATTATTTGGGCCGACATGCGGGCTGGCGTAGAGGCGGATCAGTTGAATCGGCGTCTTGGGGCTGAAGCGATTTATCGCCTCGTGGGCAATCGGGCGACAGCAAGCTACTCGGCCGCCAAAATGATGTGGATTCGCGATCATGAGCCGACGCGTTTTAGCCAGGTGGCCAAATTCTTGCAGCCGAAAGACTTTTTAGTGGCGCGCATGACTGGACAATTTGTCACCGACTTTTCCGATGCTTCGGGCACCAATTTGTGGGATATTGAGCGACTGGAATGGTCCTCGACAATGTTGCAAGCCGCCGATATCAGCCGTGACCTCTTGCCCGACGCTCTGGCATCGACTACGGTGGTTGGACCTTTGCGCGATGCGGTAGCGTTACGGCTGGGATTACCGAGCGGAATTCCCGTGGTGATTGGCGGCGGAGACGGGGCGTGCGCGGCAGCAGGAGCGGGTGCGGTGAACGAAGGGCATCTCTACCAGTATCTGGGGTCGTCGTCCTGGTTTGGCAGCGCGACCCGTCATCCGATTTTGGATGAACAGGCCCGGGTCTTTAACTGGGCGCATGTGGTCCCCGGCTATTACGCGCCCACAGGCACTATGCAAGCGGCAGGCGGCTCCTTTCAATGGCTGAAAAATATTCTCGACTGTCAAGCCGTGGACGGCCGCTCCCCGTATCAGCGCATGGATGCGTTGGCCGCCGAAACCCCCGCGGCGGCTGACGGCCTTATCTTTCTGCCCTACCTCATGGGAGAGCGCAGTCCCATTTGGAACGACAACGCGCGCGGGACGTTTGTGGGCTTGAAGATGCGCCATCAGACGGGCACACTCATTCGGGCGGTGATGGAGGGCGTGGCGTTGAATATGAAACGCATCTTGGACGCCTTTGTTCCTGAGACCCCCTTTGACCAGATCCGCCTCATCGGGGGAGGTGCCAAAAGCCGGCTTTGGGCTCAAATTTTTGCCGATGTCTACGGTTACCCGGTGAGAGTTCCTAAGGTTTTAGACGAGGCCACCGCACTCGGGGCGGCATTGACCGGCGGTGTAGGGGTCGGATTATTCGACACCTTTAATGTCGTGCACGAGGTGATAGAAGAGGACTATGCGGTGGTGCCCAACCCCGCGAACCACGAGCGGTATCGTGCCTTGGAGCCGATTTATGTTGAGGCCTATGAGGCGTTGTGCCCCGTGTTTGATGCCTTAGCCGAGCTAAGTGCGGTTTCAGGTGCCGAAGAGGCGGAGATGAGGGGCTAAAGGTGTCAGAATGGCGGAGGGGCGGCGGGAAATCCGCTGCCTAGACACCCGAATGGAGACCCAGCCCGTTTTTAGCGGAAAGGCTGAAGCGTGTGCTATTGAGATGATATGGCCACCCGTCCCGTGTCGGTACAACGGGCACTTCTCGCTTGCCTGCTTGATTGATCCGCCGGCAGTCTTTCAACCCCGTCTGGATCTGGGGCCGGATTGGGGCGCTTCGTAACCCATCTCATGAATTTCCCCGGTCCCTTTATGCGGCCCGCGAGGCGTGAGGATAGCGCTGGCGAATACTCTACGAATGCTCCCGCCACTTCATCCTGACGGCTTGAGGTGGGTTCTGAGGCCGCTCTCCGACGTTCCTAGTTCTTCGAGCGCCGCGCGAGTAGGAGGTCTTATGCGTCCTATGGCAATCTTCCTGGCTGGTGCCGAAGCGATGGGCTGATGAACAACCAAACGTGGGGCTAGGAGCAGTTGGACTCTGGAAGCCCCGGAATAGGAACCCGCAGCCCACAGCCAATGGCCGGCAGCACCGCCAATGCGTATTGCAGGGCGATTGACGTCAAAAATCTCGCCATCACACGACCGTTCTTGGTCATCATGTCAACCACCACGGGCGGGGAGCGTCTATACTGTACACAAGAAAACGTGGTGTGATTGACGCTCGGAATAATTTTCGTGTGAAGAGGTGCAGCGATGAGCCATCTTATCGGATTTGAACGGCCGTTGGCAGGCAACACGATGTTGCGTGTCCATGTCATAGCGGGTGACCGTTACGCGCTCTTGGTGGATACGGCGATGCGGGGCTACGAGGCGCTGGTGCAAGAGGCCTTAGATTATGTGAAGCAGTTAGAGGTGCCGTTAGCCTTCATCGTCAATACGCACGCTCATCACGATCATATTGGGCTCAATCGCTGGGTACAGCAACGGACCGGGGCCCGACTGGCTGCCCATGACGCAGGGCGTCACTGGATTGAGGATGCTGATGTCAACTACCGGGAGTTTGTGCTCGGCTTTCCTCAATTAGTCGCTGATTCCCCGGCTTTGAGGCGCGAAGTGCGCGAGACGCTGGGCGAGCCTGGCAAAGTGGACCTCGGGTTAAGGGGCGGCGAGCACTTTTATTTAGGCGGGGTGGATGTCGAAACTTTAGATGTCTCGGGTCATATGTTCGGCGAGATCGCGTTAGTGGTTCAACAAGAAAAGACCCTGGTGCTGGGCGATGCCCTCATAGGCTTAGACATGCCGATGTTTCACGGTTACGTGAGTGCCAGCCAATTTCGAAAGACACTGACGATCATCCGTGACCTGGTGCTGACAGGCCGGATCGTCCGCGTGGTGTCGGCTCACTTGCCCCCTCTTGAAGGCCAAGCAAACATTTTGGCCGCTATCGACGCGCGCGTGGCCCACGTGGACCGCATTGAAGCCTTTTTGCTGGACATCACAGCGTTTGCACCGCGAACCCTGAAGGACATCTGGATCATGCTGTCCGAGGCCATGGGCAAGGAACCGGAATTTCGCGGCCTAACCATGATTGCCAACCACCTTCACGAACTCTGTGACCAAGGGCGTATGAAGCTCCAAAACGGGGTATATCAGCGCGTGTTTGATCCGACCTAAATCACGTGCCTGGCGTACAGTAAATTCGTAAGTTGCATGCCGTGCCAGGAGGAAATCGGCCGTCAAACCGGGAATATGTCGTTGTCTTGACGAACGTTAGTGAAGCGTGGGAGATCTCGTGACATCAGAACACGGCGCTGAGCATCCGTTATCCGGGAGCCGCGTGTCCGAATGGCTGCGCGTGGTTCGACCTGGCATGGTGGAAGTGACCAGGGTGCTCAGCCAACTGACCGGCCTCTCCGTGCATTTGGTGGATCTTCAGGTGACCGATGGTCCACCGCCTGAGCTCGTGACTGCGGAGGATAGGGTGGCGATTTTAACCGAGGTGGCGGGTCCGCGCCCGGTAGATGCGGTGTTTGCCGTCCCGGCAAGCTTAGCCCAACTGTTTCTCGAAGCGGTGCTCAGAGATTCCGTGACCTGGCCGCCGACGGGGCTCGCGCGTTCAGCTTTGCTAGAGCTGGGCAATGTGGCCTTGGCGACGTTTGTCAACGTATTGGCGGATATGTTGCGGGGCTCGTGGCCGGTGACGCCACCCCGGTTGTTAACGGACAGCGAATATGACCGATGGGTCGCGAAAGCTCGAGAAAACCGGATACTGCTGGTCATTGATGCCACCTGGCTTCTGCCTGAACACGGGCGCTACGTCGTGCGGGTCATGTGGGACCAAAATCAGGGGCGCCGCACGGTGGAGCCGGCGTCCGTGCGCCCGATGCCGGCATGGGACTGGGTCAAGCCGGATCAATGGGACCGGTTACTGGATCAAAGTACGTGGTTTCCGCTCGCCATGCGGTGGGCCAAGACATGGGCTAACAGTTTTTCTCACGCACGGTGGCCTGAGGTGGTGGTGCGGGCTTTGCCATTTAGCGTGGGCAGTCTTTGGCGCGTAGAGACCTCCGGGGATTATGCCGAAGTGCTGGCATTTAAAGGGTATCGCTTGATGCATAAAACCCGGGTGCCTATTCACGATCCGCGGCAAAACCTCATTGCCGCCGCCTACCATTGGCGTGTGCCCATTCCTTATCCGCATGACACCGTGTTTCCGTTGATGCGCCACTTAACCGAGGCCCGTCGGGTGCTGGCGATTCCCTTAGCGACGCCTGATGGCGTGGCTGGGATCCTCACCGTCGGCGAGGTGGAGTTAAGCCAGTGGTCTGATGCGCTAGCGGCCATGATTCAAGATTTTGCGCCCATTTTAGCCCAGGCCATGGTGCAATATTGGCGGCTTTCGGAGCTTGAACGGCACGCGGCCCTTTTTCGCTGGATGAATGAGGTGGTGGTCAGCGTATGGGACCCGACCACCGGCTACCGCATGCGTCAAGGCGAAGTCGAGGCGCCGCTGGGCTTGCTGCGTCCGTGGCGGCGGGACTGGCCGCGTCTGGCAGGGATTCGCGGGGGCGTGTGGGTGTTTTGGGATGAAGAACGCGCGCGATGGCGCATTATCGATGCTTGGGGCCCGTGGACCATGGCCACCCGATATCTTTACGACCAATGGTGGCCCCCATTGCGGCGTTGGTTGGAACACGCCTCTCCCGACACGCAGCGCAGAGGTTGGCGCCGTGCACCCCATCCCACGGTCTTCGACCACGATGCGGTCTACTGGTATCCGGTGCTGGAAGGAAGTCACGTCATTGGGGGCGGCGTCCTCTGGATCCCGACCGAACTGCGCGACTCCAGCGATGTGTTGGATTCACTCTTAGACGTCGTGGGGATGGCGTTAATCGCTGTACGGCGGCAACGGCAGTTGACCCGCCAGTCGCTTCGCGATCCGTTGACCGACACCTTGAACCGCCGGGGACTGGAACAAGTCCTAGACCATGCGATGACGAGCCAGCCCGCGCGTCCGCTATTATTTTGTGTGGCGGACCTCGATCGCTTTAAACCTGTCAATGACACCTGGGGCCATACGGCCGGCGATCAGTTGCTGCAAGATTGGTCGCGCTATGTGCGCCAATCGCTGAGAGCTAGCGACTGGGTTGCGCGAATTGGTGGCGATGAATTTATTTGGTTGTTGGCTGACTGCACCTGGTCTCCACCCGTTGAAGCGCGGTTGCGGCGATTGGTTGAAAACGGGCCGCTCAAGTCCTACCATGCCAGCGCGACCGTGGGGGTGGTGGAAATGCCCCAGGAGGCGTCAACCTATGCGGAGGCGTACCGCCTTGCCGATCAGCGTTTATATAGGGGTAAACAGTTGGGCCGGGGGCGGATGATTGGGCCGCATGACGAGATGGTGGTTTTTAACGTATAAAGGGATTAGGAAACAGGGGCAGCCTCGGGCAGGAATCGCGAACCCCGAGATAGAAAGCCGGCGACCGTGTTCCAAGGTGTTCATCATCAGGCAGGCATGGCGCTGGAGATGATAATTGTCGTGTCATGTCATTTTCGCGTGTAAATCGGCGAACCAATGGCATCAGCTGTTAACAACGTGGACAATCACTGCTGGCGATTGACCGTGAAACCTGTCAACGTTCAGAATACCTCGCAGTTAGCCGCCATCCCTGCCAGGATTCGTCACGCTTTCAACCTTCGGCGCGTGCTATACCGTAGGGTCTTCGTCCCGTGAGGTCAGTCGACCGCTGAACCAAGGGGTGCCGCGGCGAAAGAGCGTGAGAGATGGCTATCGCCGGAAGATGTGATTCGCATCTTGCAGAACCTCTTCGTATCGCATATACTTACAAAAAGTAAGAATGAGAGGCGGATGACGATGTCACTTCCCAGCCTTTTTATTGCTCACGGGTCGCCCCTGTTGGCTATCGAGGACAACGCCTATGCCGCAGCGATAGCGGCACTGGGCGCGGGGATGGACCGTCCGCGCGCGGTGCTCCTCTTTTCAGCCCATTGGGAGACGGCGATTACCACCGTCAATCTGAGCGAACGGTATGGCATGATTTACGATTTTTGGGGATTTCCTGACGAGCTCTACCGCATCCAGTATCCGGCGCTGGGGGATCCGAGTTTAGCGTCAGCGGTCGTCGAACAGCTCCAGGGCCACGGTGTGGCAGTCGCTACCGATCCCCAGCGAGGGCTCGATCATGGGGCCTGGGTGGTATTGCGACGGCTTTTTCCGCTAGCGGAGGTGCCCGTCGTCACCGTCTCTGTGGTGCCAGGGCTTCCAGCTGCTGAACAATACCACATTGGGCAAGTGCTCAGTGGGTTTCGCGACGACGGGGTCTTAGTCATTGGCAGTGGTGGCACGGTGCATAATCTTCGGGCCATCATGTGGGATTCAGGTGCGGTCGCCAATTGGGCCTGGGAATTTGACGATTGGCTAGAACATGTAATCGCACGGTGGGACCTCGATGCGCTATTTCAATATCGGCGGGCGCCTAGTGCGGATCTCGCCGTGCCGATTCATGGCAACGAACACTTCGTGCCCCTCTTATATGCCATGGGAGCCGGGGATCAGAGGCGGCAGGCCCATTTGCTGCATCGGAGTTACCAGTATGGCACCCTGAGTCAGTGCATTTGGGCATTCGACTAGCGCACAAAGAAGAGCCGCACTCGCACGAGGTGCGGCTCTTCAGAACGGACTTACCGTGGTGGCGGTTACTTACCGACCCACCAGTAATTCATCAACGGAATGCCCACCACAGCGTTTACCGTGGTGCGATTGACCCCGTAGACATCTTTTTCCACCGCGACAATCGTCGAAGTTTGGTTAGTCCACAAGTTGGGCAATTGTTCTGCCGTGTACACCTCGTACTTGTAAAAGTGCTGCAGGTTAATAGCCTGGTTGGGATACGGCGTGTGTGTGGCCGCAATCAGCGCGTCTTCTTCTTTGTTGCTATAGCCAAAGTTGTTCAGCCCGCCGGTGCTGCCAAAAAGCTCGCCACCGGACGGATAGCTGCCACCGTAAATAATGCCTTGGCCGCCGGCGGCGTCCCACTTGGACGCTTGGCTGGAGGAGTCAATGATGCCCAGTAAGGTGGCAAACGGCGTGGGTTTCAATGTGACCTTGACGCCAATTTGGGACCAGGAGGCGGCAATAATTTCCATCTGCTGGTTGATCTCTTCCGAGCCGCTAGAGTACATGAGAGTAAAGGCGAGCTGCTTGCCGTCTTTGGTCATGACCCCATTTTGCATGCGCCATCCGTGCGACGTCAAAAGCGCCTTCGCGTGCGCGAGGTTATACGGGTAGAGCGGCTTTTTCAGCTGTGGCGCGAGGTAAATGGTGCTCGGTACCGTGGGAATAGGCCCATATTGCGGCGGGCCGAAGCCATGGAACACCGCGGTATCGATTTGCTGTTGAGGGATGGCTTCTTCTAGCGCTTGGCGGACGTACAGATTTTGGAAGACAGGCCCCAACCCGTTTTGGGCGTTCGGCTGCATATTCAGCTCGATGTCAAAGTAGTCCATGCCATAGGTGGGGAAGAGCCGGTCGTTGGTGAGTTGCCCGCGGGCATTCCAATCCGAGAGGTCCACATAGCCAACTTGGATGGCATTGGTCTTGAGACCTGCAAATTCGTTGGCGCTCGACGTCTGATAGGCAAAGACCACATTGTCGCGAGCCTTAACGCCGGGGAAGGAACTGTTGGGCACCAGCCGCCATTCTTGACTGGAGACTGCCTTGACTAACTTGTAGGGGCCGTCCACCACCGAGTTGGCGACAAAATGCCAGTTCGTGGCCTCCGATCCTAAATATTTAATTTCGTCCGTGATGTTGCCCGGATACTTGTCCCACGTGGTGGGCATGGGGGTCAACTGGTTTAACCCGTTGTAAATAAACCACTCTTGGTTGGCTGGCTGCTTCAAGGTCACCGTAACCTCGTATTTGCCATTGGCCACGACACTTTTCACCCCGGTGGGGATGTCGCCAGTGCCGGCCCCCACGTACGGCCACGGGGGCGGCGCATTTTTGGCGGACGCGGCCTTAATGACATTCCAGGTGAACAAGACGTCAGCCGACGTCACCGGCTGGCCATTGGACCATTTCCACTTGGGGTTTAAAAAGACATGGTAGACGGTACCTTGGGGATTGTAGGTCACATTTTTGGCAATCGAGTCGGCCCAGTCGATGGTGTAGTTGCGGCTAATGTAAAATAGCGGCATGTACATCTGATCGACCAGCTGGAAGTTATAGAGCGAATCATCGGCTGAGTTGGAAATCGGGAGATACCAGTTGATGTTGGTCTGTGTCGGAAGCGCATATACAATTGTCGCACCATTGACCGGCTTCACGGCAGGAGCAACGCGGGCGTTAGTGGCTGTGGGATTGACGCCACAACCAGCTGCCAGTGCCGTTAAAGTCAGCGCGAGTCCACTCGCCAGTGCAATGCGGCGCGTATTCATCTAAGCCCTCCTTTAAAATCAATGAGACCTTAAGGTCGTCTGTGACGCCTTGGGTTGGGAATTCGCCATGCGCACCGAAAAATCCTGCTAAGGGAAATCTTTGGCGAGATCAAGGATTTCGTTAGGCGTCCTCCTCTCCCGCTAAGAAGCGGCGGTACCAGAGAGCGCTATCCTTAAGGCGGCGCTCTTGAGTGGCGTAATCGACGTACACGAGGCCATAGCGCGTCTGATATCCATTGTTCCAGTCAAAGCCATCCAGGAAAGACCAGACGTAATAGCCTTTCAGGGCTACGCCCTCTTGTACCGCCCGTCCCGCCTGCACGAGATGTTCGCCGAGGTAGCGTTGTCGCCTGCCATCGCGGATGTGGCCCGTTGGGTCGATGCTGTCCGCATCGCTCACCCCGTTGGCGGTGATGTATAAAGGGATGGTCGGGTACTCCCGTGAGAGGCGGGTTAAAAGCCGGTAGAGGGCATCGGGAAGTAACTGCGGTTCTTCCCAGACGGTGGACAAAGACCAGCTCACGGGGGTCAGCGGGTCTTCGGCACGATGGCGGACACGCTGGCTCCCAAAATAATTGATGCCTAAGAAATCCATAGGGGCGCCTATGACTGCCAGATCGTCCTCCGGGAGGTGGCGATGGTCTAGAAGACGGGGAAGGTCAAAGGGCTTTAGCGCATCAGCCGGATAACCGCACCCAAAAAGCGGATCTAAGAACCATCGATTGTAAAAACTGTCAGCCCGTTGGGCGGCGCGGGCATCCTCCTCACGTTCGGTTTCGGCGATTACAGGCGTGAAACGGAGCGCCACCCCTATCTGGGCCCGAAGGTTCAGGCCGCGAAACCCTTCGACGACCCGCCCGTGGGCCAACAAGAGATGATGGGCAGCGGAAAAAGCTTCACCCCAATCCTGATGGCCGGGGGCGTGCTGGCCCCATCCGTAGCCGCGAAATGATGCGGACCAGGGATCGTAATGCGTGATCCACAAGGGAACCCGATCGCCGTACGTAGTAAGCATGAGCTCCGCATAATCGGTAAAATAACCGGCTGTATCGCGGTTGACCCAACCGCCGCGGCGAGCCAGCCACTCGGGCAGGTCCCAGTGGTATAGGGTTATCATCGGGATGATGTGATGTGCGGCCAGCGCATCTAATAGACGGTGGTAAAAGGCGAGACCCTTTGGGTTGGGTTTCCGGTCCTCGGTTATGACCCGAGGCCAGGCAATGGAAAAGTGATATGACAGGATGCCCAACGATGCCATTAAGGCGATGTCGTCCCGATAGCGATGGTAATGATCGGAACCCATCCCGTCACCAGCGGTCCGGGCGAAGACATCCCAATGGGACGGAATGCGCCCGTCATCCGAAAGAGCCCCTTCAATTTGATAGGCGGCCGAGGCGACGCCAAACAGAAAATCCGGAGGAAATGGCGAAGGAGCCAACCGTTCCACCCTTTCTCTCGATTATTCTCATACCTTTAGTTTAGGCGATCTCGTAATCTGCGTTCAGCAGGAATTGGGCCGTGGCCACTCGACGCCTATTGTTAGACCAAGAAAGGCGGGGATGGCGATAGCATTTGAAAATCAGGAGTGGCCGGTGCCCTTCCCGAAGCCATTGATTTCGATTTGCGCTGACGAAGTGAGAAGGACAAAATGATGTGAGAAAGTCTTTAAACCGCGCGAAAACCCGTGGTGATGTTCGAAGGGAGGGGTGGATATCGTTAAGAAGAATTACCAGACCGGCAAGCATTTGGCGGCGTTTCTCTTGCTGTTAATTCATGAGATGCCTGATCACGGAGGCTCCCTCATTGCGCGCTTGGCGGAAGTGTTGCCCGAAGGCTGGATTATTGACAGCGGGCGTGTGTACCGCATTCTGCGCGAACTGGAAGAAAAGGGCTACGTGAAATCGGAATGGGTGACGGAGGGCAGTGGGGCGCCCGTTCGCACCTACCGGATCACCTCCCAAGGGGTAGGGCGGCTGGCGGAGTTTGCTGACGAGATTCGCCTTCGCCGCGATTCGCTGAATCGCTTTTTGGCTGTCTGGGAAGCGCGGCATCAGCGCTGAGCCGTTGCGATCAGCGCGTTCAACAGGGTCCACTCGGTAACCGGCCCATCGCGACGCTGATGATCGATGAAGACCACCGGGACGGCCCGGATGTCGAGAAGGCCGGTGAGGGTCGGGAGACTATCCAGCATGACGGCGATGCTGGTCAGTCCCGGGTGAACTAGTGCCATGCCGTGGGCGAGACGCACGGTCTCTTTGCATCGCGGTCAGCCGGGGGTGGTCAGGACGGCGATGGTGGCACGGAGTGTCAAGGTGCCCAAAGTTTCGGCCGTCAACGGGCTGATGGCCAACCGCCGGCCACGGCCGACGGCCATCAGGGTGTCCATAAACGCCGTGAATTCCTGTCCTTGGGGCCGTCCGGCAAACCAGAGGCGGAGTGTGCCCTGTTCGGGGGCAATGCCCCAATGCGGTAAGGATGTGGGATACCAGGGCCATGGCGCCGAAAATGGGAGGGCCGGAAGTTCCCGCGGACGGACCAACGGGTGGACAATCAAAGGATCAGAGTGGTTGACGAGCGCCAACGTGACAGGCTCAAGAAGGTCGAGAAATGTCATGCGCGATCCTCCTAGGGTATTGGGGCCATCCCGTGATGTAATGAGAGCAACAGGCATACGAGCCGACTGCGACAAGCGTAAAGGGAAACACCAGACCCCATGCAAACCAAAGGCCGGGGTGCAGGAGGTCCGCGTAGATGCTCAGCGCCACTTGGGGAGGGTGGTATAAACCGAGGCGCGCCAGCGCAACCAGGACGACGGTGGCTGCGGCTACGGCCGACCATGGCCCATCGAAAAGGAGATGCGCGACACTGCCGGCGAAGGCTCCCATGGTACTGCCGACGACAACCGGCAGAGGCTGACTCACGGACTGGTCAGGCAGATAAATCAAAAGGCTTATGGTTGCGCCAAAAGGTGGGATGAGAAATATGGGGTGCTGATGGGTGAGCACGTCCATGCCCGCCAACAGCGCCAAGAGCGTGGTTCCCCAAATGAGGAGCGGCAGTTGCCATGGCCGCGGGTAGCACCGAAACCAGGTGTTCATGGCGGACCGTCACCTCACTTGCAGTTTCTTACAGTGTACCAAACGGAGCCGCCATCACGAGGAGGCGTCGTACATGATGAATCCCTTGAATCTTTTCCGGCATCCAGCGGGTTTACGCGATCTCACGGCAGCGGAAGTGCTGGCCGCCCGGGATGCGGGCCGCGCCGTCGTGATTGACGTGCGCACACCGTCCGAATATCGCTCCGGTCACATTGAAGGCGCCCTATCCATTCCCATGGGCCGGGAGGCACAAATCCTTCGCCAATGGGCGCCGGATACCCCGCTGATCCTCATATGCAGGACAGGCCATCGCAGTCAGGCCGTGGCCCATGTGCTGCTGAAAAACGGGTATCAGGCGGTGAGCCATCTAAAAGGCGGTATGACGGCATATCAGCGCGAACATTATCCGGTGACGGTCGATTGATGTTGCATAATACTGAAACATGCAGTATAGTAATAATGTCATCACGAAGATTAGGCGACGGACATTCGACAAATGCTGAAGAGAGAGGATCCAAGGAAAGGTGTGAGGAGATGAAAACTGAAACAACGTTGCGCGAAGAAGTGGTCACCGCCGCTCGTCTTTTGAAAGAAAGCGGGATGTTATTTCGCGGTGAACACGCGAATTTGTCCCAAAGGCTTGACGATCGGCACATTCTCATGACGCGCGGGGGCTCCATCGGCCACTTGATGCCAGAGGATTTGGCTGTCGTCGATCTCGAGGGCCGGGTCGTGAGCCAAGAGCCCATGGATCCGACGATGCAAGAAGTCATTCAAATGCACACGCGGGTGTATCGCGCGCGCAGTAGTGTTGGTGCCGTGATTCACACCCATGCGCCCCATTTGACCGTGTTTGCTGTAGCCCAAAAGGCCATTCCTATCGTATATGAGCCTTTGTTGCGCTTTGGCCTGACCGAAGAGGTGCCCGTGGTACCGTGGGCTCCCCGCGGCTCCAATCAGTCGGTGGACGCCATCGTCCAGTGGGTAGAAGAGCATCCTGGGGTGTGGGCCGTGTTGATGGCTAACCATGGGGCGTTGGTGTTTCACGACGATATTGTGAGCACCGCGCGCTTGTTGGCGACGCTGGATGAAGCGGCAGAGTTGGTATTGCAGGCGGAATTGCTGGGGGGCGCCAAGCCACTGCCGGCAGCGGCGGTAGACGCGGTGCGGGAGCGCATGGCACTCTTTGGTAGCCGTCGCTAAGGTTCGAGAGGATGAAGCGCGGTCTCGTCAACTCGATAACGACTCTCCGATCGCCCGCGCGGGCGGAAGTCATAGGGGGGCGCCGGTTGTGGCTGAGCTTTGCGGCGGCCACGACCGGCACTTTCATGGTGAACGTTGACTCTAGCGTAGTCAACGTGGCATTGCCCGTCCTACAGCACCAGTTTTCGCTCTCGATTGCCCGGCTCGAATGGGTGATTACGGCCTATCTTTTAGTGATTACGGGACTCTTGCCGGTCACCGGGCGACTGGCAGATGCCTTGGGCCGTCGGGATGTCTTTGCGGCAGGGGTGTTCGTGTTTGTCATGGGATCGGTGTTCTCCGCAGTGAGCCCAGACTTTTCTTTCCTGATTGCCGCGCGTGCTTTTCAGGCGTTGGGCGGTGCCACGATTATGGCGAACGTGATGGCCATCATTGCTTTAATCTTCCCGGTGGAACAGCGCGGGCGTGCCCTAGGGATGATTGGATCGGTCGTAGCCGCGGGGACCTTAGCGGGGCCGCCGCTCGGAGGACTGTTAACCGCGTTGCTTGGATGGCGCAGTATTTTTTGGATTAACGTGCCCGTGGGCATGTGGGGCTTATGGGGCTCCTGGCGCTATCTCCCCCGTTTTCGCCCCGACCCTGATGCCCCCTTAAAACGCCTGGATTGGGTGGGTGCTCTCCTCTTCATGGTCGTAACGTCGTCATTGCAATTTGCCCTCCAAGACTCAATGACTCGGTGGGGGCTGATCTTCATTGGAGTGACCACCGTCAGCCTCCTCTGGTTCATTCGTTGGGAACGCCACGCGAGGTACCCCTTGATTCCCTTGCGCCTTTTTGCCATCCGAGCGTTTTCCAGAAATTTGCTGTCCGGCATGGCTTATTGGATTTTGATGATGTTCCCCGCATTCTTATTGCCATTTTACCTGCGTTATGACATGCATGTGCCGGTCAGCGTCATTGGACTCAGCTTGGTTCCTCAGGCCTTGACGATGATTATCGTTGCGCCTTTTGGCGGCCGTTGGCTTGATCAGGTGGGCGTGTTAAAACCCGGTCGCTTGGGGATGGGGCTTCTCCTTTTTGCGGATGGGCTTTTTGCGGTATTGCCACGCCATGTGCCGCTGGAGGCCATTTGGGGTGTGCTGGCTCTGGTGGGAGCTGGCGCCGGTCTTTATTCGTCACCAAACAATGCTGCAGTGCTCAATTCCGTGTCCGCTGCCGACACTGGCCTGGCATCGAGTCTCTTGGCGACGCAGCGAAACCTCGGCAGAGCTATCGGGGTGGCGTTGGCCTCCATATTGCTCTCGCTGACGTGGATACTCTATGGGCTTGGTCCCTCTCCAAGCCACCTGAATCCACATTATGGCGAATGGTTTTTCTGGGGCTTCCGCGGTGTGTTTGTCGCCTCCCTAGGGTTCGGCCTGTTAGGGCTTTTGACGTTGACCGCGCCTGCCACAGCGCGGAACTAAAGCCATCGGCGCACGCGCTTACAATATGCTGCATATGCTGCACCAAATTTGACGAGAAGATACTGCTCCTCCGGTAGAATGACGTAGCGATTCATAATCCAAATCACGGGAATGATGAGAATCCCAATCCAGAGCGTCTGGAGCAGTAGAGTCATGCCCACACTAGACAGAGTCATGGCCACATAGATAGGGTTTCGCGAGATGCGATAAGGTCCGGTGTCGACCAGGGCGGTTGTGGGTTTGGCTGGGTCCACATGGGTATGGGCTTGGGCCAAACTTTTGACAGCCCAC
Organism: Bacillota bacterium; assembly: GCA_026627385.1. Classification (GTDB taxonomy): domain Bacteria; phylum Bacillota; class Sulfobacillia; order Sulfobacillales; family Sulfobacillaceae; genus JAPNUR01. Next base: position 44,220 of record JAPNUR010000023.1, read on the forward strand.
AACGCGAACCCAATACCTAGAAGGATTAGCGCCGCGCCAACCCACCGTGGCACCCGGACGGACCACGGCACAGCCCACTCCAACAAAGCGCCACCTGCATTGGCCAAAAAATAAATGAGGGGAGCCGGGACTTTTACCTGGGGGTGGTCCGTGTGGGTCACCTCGCTCCTCGCTGGTCGTGCTTTGATTGTAGCACAGGTCGATGGCCAGCGCCGATGATTAACGGATGCCCTTGACTATTCATACCGGTATGGGTATTAATAGAGTGAGTGCGATTTTCTATGGTTTTATGGTTTTGACACGATGCCTTGGGGGGAGCGGAGAGATGGTGCTGATGCAGAGGAGGATGAATGGCGCATGATTTGGCAGCCGATTCAAGACCCAGAGCTGGGATGCCTCTCGTATATTATTGGCGATCCGATTACCGGAGAGGCGCTGGTGGTCGATCCCTTGGGGGCCGTGGGGTTAGAACAGTACATTCTGACCGCCCAGGACCTTGGGGTCAACCTGGTCAAAGTGATTGAAACTCACGTGCACGCGGATCACGCCTCGTGTGCACGGGAACTAGCATCCACCCTGGGCGTGCCCCACGCGTTGAGTCGTCATGCTCCGGCGTCGTTTGTGTTTGAACCGCTTCAGGATGGCGACCATTGGCAGATGGGTCAAGTGGACGTTACCATTTGGGAAACGCCTGGACATACCCCAGATAGTATTTCGGTTTTGGTGGCGGACGTTCGCCGGGGGCAAGATCCGTGGCTGGTTCTCACAGGCGATAGCCTATTTGTCGGTGACGTGGGGCGGCCTGACTTGGCGGACCCGAATCCCGAGGCCATTCTGCGGGCTTCGCGCGATCAATATCATAGCGTGCGGCGCTTAATGTCCTTGCCGGATTACACCGAGGTCTGGCCAGCCCATTATGGATCGTCGCCGTGTGGGGGCCTCTTTATGGACAAAAAGCCCAATTCGACCATTGGTTACGAGCGCCGATTCAATCCCTTTGTGCAGATGGAGGACGTGGAAACCTTTATTGCCCAGCAGCAGCGTCTCTTAAAGCCGCCGCCAGCGGAAGCGGCCGAGCTCCGACGCAAGAATTTGGGGTTATGATAGTAAAGGAGGCAGCACCGATGACGCTGGAGGAACTGAAAGAGCAGGTTGACGCCGGTCAGTCACTTATGATTGACATTCGTTTGGGGAAAGCCTTTAGTGAGGCGCATATTGCGGGAGCCTTGTCGGCGCCGTACAGTCAGCGGGGATGGGGGCGCGCCGTGGCCGGATGGTTAAAGCGCGAGGCGCCTGGTCAACCAGTGCTTCTCTTTGGCGACAACCGGGTGTTGGTGGATTCTGCCAAATCTGCGCTGGAGGCGGAAGGCATTCGTGTCACCGGGACGTGGGAACAGGGGCTGGGTCCCTGGATTGCCCAGGGATGGCCTCTTGTTCGGGTGGAAAATATCACCGCCGATGCGCTCAGGGCGTCGTTGTCCGAATGGACCGTCATTGATGTGCGCGAGCCGTACGAGCTGAGATCGGGCATCATCCCGGGAGCCAAGGCCATTCCTATGGGCGAACTGATGGAGCGCGTCAAGGAACTCGATCCCTCTCAACGCTACGCCGTCGTGTGTGCATCGGGGAATCGTAGTCAAAGCGCGGCAGCCTGGCTTGCCGAGCAAGGGTATCAAGTTGCCAACCTTGTGGGCGGCATGAGTTTATGGATTGGCGGCGGTCATCCCGTCGAACGATAGCGAACGCAACAGAGGTAAGAGGAGGCAACGCAGTTGGTCATCGTCTATACGACCCCTACTTGACCGCATTGCCGGTCCGCTAAAAGGTACCTCCAAGAGCGTCGGATTCCGTTTAAAGAGGTCGATGTTACCAAGTCGGAATCCAACCTGCAGGCCTTGAAGCGGACGTCCGGCCAGACTGGCGTGCCAGTCATCGACGTGAACGGTACTGTAATCATCGGCTTCAACCGTCCCAAGCTCGACCGGGCGTTGGGCGTACGGTCGGGACCCTAAACACGGCCCGCGCCATGTTGGTGCGGGCCTTACAACCACTCACGCGACGGGAGGAAAGAGAATTATGGAAGAATATCTCTACCAACGCCAGGTGCCGCATAAGACCGTTGAAGAGGCGGTCGCAGCCATTAAAGCAGCGCTGAGTCATCATCAATTTGGGGTGCTCTGGGATCTTGACATTAATGAGAAATTAGTGGAAAAGGGTATCGAACCCGAGCCTGCGTGCCGCATTCTCGAGGTTTGCAGCGCCCCGCGGGCGAAGCAAGCTCTTGCTGTTGATCAAAAGGCGGGTTACTTTTTGCCGTGCAAAGTGGTGGTCTATGAAGACCGTAAGACACATGCGGTAACCGTAGGCTTTGTTAAACCCCGCGTGCTCATGGGACTCAGCCATATCGCTCAGTTAGAGCCGCTGGCTGATGAGGTTCACCAATTATTACAAGCCGCCGTCGATGAGGTGGCGGATTAACCAGCAAAAGGGGAAATCATGGCCAACATTGCATTTTGGATAACCGCCGGTCCGGAACTTGAAGGAAAGGCGCTGGCGGCGCTGAGATTGGCCGAGCGGCTAAAGACCGTGCGCCAACAGAACGTCGAGGTGTTTTTGTACGGGCCCGGCTTACAATTGACGCAGTCGCTCTCACCAGCGATTCAGGACGCGCTGGCATCGTTAAGAGAGGCCACGGTGTCGATGGGTGCTTGCCCAGTGAATGTTCAAACGATGGGCGTGGCTGAGGATGTGGTGGCAGCAGCGGGTGTTGACCTCAAGCGGCGGGCCGTGGACGCATTGATTGAACTGGTCGAGGGCGGTTATCAAATCATCGGCATCTAACATAAGGCCCGGGGAGCCCCGGGCTTTTGTCGACGATATCGGGTATAATGGACCTACGATAGCGGTACTAGGGGAGCCTAGCCATGGCTGAGAGGCGTTGCCAACCCTTAGACACCTGACCTGGGTAATGCCAGCGTAGGGAAGTACCTCCCCCAGTTCCTCCTATCGCCAATGGGTGCGAGGAGGGTATACGGATGTCTGTCGAGCTACCAACCGTTGGGAAAATTTCTCCGGAAGCGTTTGAGCATTTCGTGTTTCCGCACTTGGGTGCGCCAAGCGACCAGGTGCTTTTTGGTCCCCAGTCGGGTGTGGATGTGGGGGTGTTTCGGGTTGCGCCGGGTGTGGTCATGGCGACCACCACGGACCCCGTCTTTGTAGTGCCCCAATACGGATGGGAGCGGGCAAGCTGGTTTGCGGTCCATATTTTGGCCTCTGACGCGGCAACCTCGGGATTGAAGCCGCAATGGATGACGGTAGATTTAAATCTGCCTTTAACGATGACGACCGCTGACTTTGAAACGTTTTGGCTGGCGTGGGACCGCGCCGCGAAAGCGCTGGGTATCACGATCATTTCCGGGCATACCGCGCGCTACGACGGATGCGCCTTCCCCATGGTGGGCGGGGCCACGGTCATGAGTGTGGGTCCCGAGGATCAATTTGTGACCACAGCCATGGCCGAAGCCGGGGATTGGGTCTTATGCACCAAGGGGGCGGCCATTGAAGCCACCGCGCTGTTTGCCGCTACATTTCCCGAATGGATTCGCCATTCGTTGGGCGACGATGTCTACCGCGCGGCTGATGCGTTGTTCGAGCAAATGTCGGTTGTTCGCGATGCCGAGATAGCGGCTCAGGTGGGTGTGCGAACACGCGGGGTGACGGCGATGCACGACGCCACCGAGTGTGGGGTCGTGGGCGGCGTCTACGAAATTGCCGAGTGTTCCAATCTCGGGGTGGAGCTGGTGGACGACGACATTATTGTGCGCCCCGAGGTGGCCGCCGTAACACAACTTGTGGGCATTGACCCTCTGATTTCCATCAGCGAAGGCACTCTATTGCTGACGGTGAAACCGCACGCCTGCGACCGGGTTTGCCACGCTTTAGAGGACGCCGGCATTAGCGTGAGTGTCATCGGTCGCATGTTGCCGCGCGAACAAGGGCGCTGGCGAATTAGCAGGGGGGAGCGCCGTCCCCTTGAGCATCCCCGCATTGACCCCTTTTGGGCGGCCTTTGGAGAACGCATGACTGAAGGGGTGCGTTAAATGATACCGCGCGTGCTGGCGATCGCGGGATCCGATTCCTCGGGGGGGGCCGGGATTCAGGCGGATTTAAAAACGTTGGAAGCGTTTCGGGTTTACGGAATGACGGCGATTACCGCGCTGACCGTGCAAAACACGCGCGGCGTTGAGCAGGTGATGCTGGTCGACCCTGGGTTTGTGCAAGCCCAAATCCGCGCGGTTCGCGATGATATTGGCATCGACGCCATCAAGATTGGGATGCTGGGTTCAGCGGCTATTATCGAAGCGGTGGCGGATGAACTTCAGCGGGGTCCTAAGGTGCCGATCGTAGTCGATCCGGTGTTTCGGGCCAAAGGGGGCGCGGAGCTGATTGCGCACGAGGCGGTGCGTGTGTTAGCCGAGCGGCTGCTGCCGCTCGCCACCCTCGTCACCCCCAATCTGCCGGAGGCGGCCCAACTGGCGGGCTTCCCCGTAACGGATCGCGCGAGCATGGTTATGGCCGCTCAAACCTTGGCCGCCATAGGCGTGGAGGCGGTGCTGGTTAAGGGCGGGCATCTCGAGGGATGTGAAGCCGCGGATTTATTGTGGATCGATGGCCACGAGCACTGGTTTACCGCGCCGCGCATCATCACCCCCCACACGCACGGCACCGGCTGCACGCTGTCGAGTGCGATTGCCGCCAATTTGGCCCAGGGACAATCGATCGTCGAAGCGGTGGAGACCGCTAAGCGGTTTGTCACCTTGGCCATTGAAGCGGCGCCCGGGCTGGGCAGCGGGCACGGTCCCCTTGGACATGCCGCGGCTCGAAAAGGCTTGGAAAGTTAGTATAAATTAATACTAGGTTTGCAACGGGCGTTAAGGAAAGGGAACCGCCCGGGACAAGGGAAGACCGCGGTTTGCGCATTCACTCCCAAAGAGAGAGAACTCGGGCACGCCAAACCGTCCTCGAACATCTGTGCACATGGCGTCCTGGGGGCTGGCGCACTAGAACGGGTCCGATTAGGGTTCCCCAATTTCAGAATGCCATCTTCAAAAATAGCTCAGTCGTTGTGTTTGAAAGACCGACGTGAGCTTTTTGCGCTGTTCTAGGGACCGCACCGTGACTGGCGTTGAGGATGCCCGCCAAGAAACTTTACCCCAGCCCT
>JAPNUR010000024.1 GCA_026627385.1 Bacillota bacterium
GGCCCGCGCGGCGCTCGCGGCCACGGAAGCCGCGCAACAGGCCTTACTCGCCTCACTCCCCCAAGCGGAGCTCTTGCGGACCCTTCCGGGCTTTGGACCCGTGGTCATCGCGACGCTATTGGGCGAACTGGGGAATTTGGCGGACTACGCCCACCCACAGCAAGCGGTGCGCATGGCCGGGTTAAACGTGGTCTCCGACAACTCGGGCAAGTTTCAAGGCCCGACGCGGCTCGCCAAACGCGGGCGTCCCCAAGCCCGGCAGATCTTGTATCAGGCCGCGTTGGTCGCCATTGCCCATGAGGGGCCGGCCCGGGCCCGCTATCGCGAACTCCGGGCGCGACTGGCGCCGAAAGCCGCGTTAATGGCCCTCGCGTGCAAACTCTTACGGATTGCATGGGCTTGTGTGCGGCAGCAGACCCCGTATGATGTGCGACGGGCTTTTGCGCGATCCACGAGCGCTGCCGCTGCATAAGGCGCGGCCAAATCCCGGGACGTCTGGGACGAGGGAGAGGATTGCCTCCATTCGGGCATGTGTCGGCTCTTTCGTCGCGAGCCACACCAGACCCTGCGCATAAGAGTTTCCTCCCCTCGTCTGCATACGGAATGACCGTATCCTGCACACAGGACGATACGGGCCAAGACCCTGCAACTGTTTAGGTAGGCTGCGGGAGGTCGTTCATCGGCAGACGGTCGCAGAGGTCCCGGGATGGAACAAAAATCTCAGAGAAGCACAGGATTTACACAAAAAACTAAGGTAGGGAGGCTGATTCCCATAGTCTGAGAGCCCACTGCTTGAGCGCCGTTTCGCGGGCCGTCGAGCCGACCCCGTGAGCCCACCAATCGGTCCAATCGCCGCGGCGGACAGGTATCGCTTCTTGATGGGATTGAAAATAGCGACCAATGTCGGAGGGGTTGACCAACCGCAGGCGGGGCGTCAATCCTGATGCGTTCCAGGTGCGGACGAAGCGGACTAAGTCCTCATTGGGGCCATCATTGTCCCAGGTGACGGTGTTGGTCACCGAGAGGACCAACACGGAATGAGGATAGCCGTGCTCCTGCAGCTTGGCCAAGTAATCGTGGAGGATCCGCCGGGATTCTTCAAGATTTTCCTCCGAGGCGCGCCACGCCACGGGGCGGGGAATCCCCAAATACTGGGCAAAGCCGTAATGCTCGCCATTATAGGTGAGAAGACGGGATCCGCCGTAGCCCTCCCAGACAAAGGCGCGCGGCCGCGGCATCGGGGGGCGTGCCGAGTCGGAGTTAATGCCCATCATCAAGAAGTTGACCTGATAAGCGGCTAACACGTCGGGCAACATCCACGGCAAGCCGTTGACATCATGGTTAATGGCCGATGTGATCGTCAGGCCGAACTGCGTTCTGAGCCGCACTAGGGTTTCTAAGCTACGGTAGAGTTCCGGCGGGGTGAATAAGGGGGTCATATTGCAATAAAGCGCGGTAGTTTCGATGAGACCAGCCTGGCTTAGGCGTAAGAAACGATCAATATCGGTGGCGTTCGCGGTTTCCAGGAATGATTCCACGACGGCGCTGCTTTCGGCCACCCATTTGAATTGTTCGCCGGGCTGGCCGTCTTCGTATTGCTCGGCCAAATCCATCGCCTCACGCAAATAGTCGCGTTGCCTGGCCCAGACAATGGTGGGATGTTGGGTGTAGCCGACGTCTAAGTGGGAATGGTGGTAAATCCAGACTTCGTCAATGTGGTGGCTCATGACCGAATCCTTTCTCGCAATCTGTGTCCCTTATCTTAAGGGCGGTTTAACGGCGCGTTTCCGTGACAATTCTCACGGTCGCCAGACCATGGCTGGGGACGGGCACAGACACCAGCTGACCGGTGGTGGCGATGACGTGATTGGTCGGCTGCTCCACCACTGTGAGAGCCTCCGCCTTGAAAGGCACTGTGGCGATGGCGAGCGGCAATGCGTGATTCTGATCACTATCCTGGGACAGTCGCACCACCAAGCCGCGTCCGTCTTCTGCCGGCTTTACCGCCGTCACCACTCCGAGCGCGGAGCTCACCGAGAGCCCGTGAAACCGGTGCGGAAGCGATCCGGACGACTGAGCGGGGTCCGCCGCCATGCCCGTTAAGGGACTCATCCGTTCCATGGCGCGCCGGGTGCAGGCGTCGCTGGTTAGCACCGTTGCGCTCCATCCGTAGGTGATGGTGGTTTCATGCTTTCCTAGTTCGGCATACGGATCGGGATCGTAAGAAGCTCGCAAGAGCGTTACCTGAATCCCCTCGTGATCGACGCTGACGCCGTGGCGCGTCGGATGCAGCACGTAATGCGTACCATCGGGATGATCGACGGCAGTCCAGCCTTGGGCAGGGACGTCGCGGCATGGAATGGCTCTCGCGATTGACCCGAGGGATTGCCCGAAGCGGGCGCGCGGGGCCACCATGCTGTCGACGTCTGAGGGAGCGGAAGGAAAGCGGATGCGAAGGCCTGGCACGCCCACCTGATCGGATCCGGTTTCCCGCCAGTCAAGGGTTAGCTGCCAGTCTATCTCCGGGCGATCGGCGTAACATAGCACCCGTGCTGTCACGCGCGACGACCGCACCAGGGTCTCGCCCTGCAGTACGAAGCGCACCGGTCCCGCTTCCGCGAGCGTCCAACGCGTGCCGGCGACGGGAAAAGATTCTCTCTCCGGCCCCACTTCCCACGACGACATGTTGTGGGGTTCTTCGACGAACGCCGTGAGTTCGCCCACGCGCGTTAAGAGGCGTCCCGTGTTTTTGTCGACGATCTCCGCCCCGCTTTGCCCGGGGTGAACCCTGAGGCTATACCATGCCGTGTCGACCTGAAAGCCTTGTTGGTAACTGGACAGCCCAAGTTGGAAATACAACCGAAAGTGGCGGGGTAAGTGATCCAGACGCCACGCCGAGATCTGGCTAGGCAACCCGAGCTCCGCCAACTCGGTGCCCGTCAGCGCTAACGCTTGGTGGCCGTATGACAGGGCCTGCCCTGAAATGGGCCGGGAGCCGCTCTGGTTGGGACCTTTAGACAAAAAGAAGACCCGGTAGCCGAGTCCGGGGACGTCAGCGGGAAAGACAATGCGCACGCGGCTGTGGCCTGGAAATCCGAAATACCGGTCATAAAGGTATTGGAGCGGCACGGCATGGCCTTCGTCGTCGGTGAGCTGAAGCGGGGTGCCGACGGCAAATTGCTCGTAGACGTCCACCTCCACCATATCAGTCCGGTCCCAAGCGAGGGGATTAAATACCACCACGGGTACGCTGCCGGCTGATAAGCTGTCAAGATGAATGGCGCGGGTTACCGCCGCCATGGCTTGCGACGCCAGGACCCGTGCAGTGGCTGTGGCGTCTTGCGCGCGTCCTAACGCATAGGTGTAGGTTTCCGGTACGCCCGAACCACTTAGAATATCGTGAAACTGATTAAACAGGGTGGTGATCCAGGCGCTGCGCGCCGTTTCCAACGGGGATGGGAGCGCCACTCCAAGTAAGCATGCCGTGGATTCTAGCCCCTCTGCCGTGCGTAGCAATGCCTCGTTTTCAACGTTGCTGGTCTTCACGTCACTTTTTGCGGAATAGCAGCCGGGGAAGACGTAATTCAACTCCCCCACGTGCACCGGCATTTGGTCGCGGTAAGATTCCAACGCCTCAAAAAAGGCCGCCAAGGAGGAGGTTTTAATCGTGGGGAAAATGGGCCAGGACTCCATCTCCGCCAGGCGACGCAAGTCCCGCTTCGTGGGCCCGCCGCCATGGTCGCCGACACCGTACACTTTGAGAAAATGAGGAATGCCGGTCTCGCGGAAAAATTCTACCGCATGAAGCACTTCATCGCCGGTTACCGTGCCGTTGTACCATTCTTGATAGTCGCTCCAGGCCATGACTTCGGCGCCGTCTGGCGCTTGCCAGCGAAAGACTGGATGGCCAGGGCCCCCGCGACAATAGTAGAGCCATTGGACGCCGGCACTTTGGTAAATGGTCGGTAGCGCCTGCGGATGACCAAAGGTGTCGGGTTCAAACGCGACCCGGACGGCGTCGTAGGGGATCCCCCAGTGCTCGTGAAAAAAAGCCTTGGAATAGAGCACGTGACGGACGATGGATTCCGCCGAAGCAAGATTCTTATCCCCCTCCACCCATTGGTTGGCGGTAATTTCCCACCGTCCGTCGCGCACGCGTTGGCCAATCTGATCAAATAACGCCGGGTCAAAGCGGCGGACAATATCATAGACCGCGGTTTGACTTTGGGAAAAGCGAAAGTGTGGGAATTCGTCCATGAGCCGGTTGACGGTCTGAAGGGTGTTCAACACCATGGTGACGGTTTCCGGCCAGTCCCAGAGCCAATTCATGTCCATATGCGCGTGGCCGACGTAGGAAATGGTCAGCGATTTACAAAGCGGCTGCCAGGGTTTGAGATGATCTTCGACGGACTCCACCATCAGCGCCGCCTGGTCCAGCGATCCCTGGTTCACGGCGTTTAAAAGAGGCTCTAAATACGCTTCGGCCTCGTTCCACTGATCCGCTTGGCCTTGGGCCATCAGCAGGGTTCTCAGGAACTCTGCTTCACGGCCCAATCGATCGAGGCGTGATGCAACGTGTGGAGGGGCGGCATTCATGAGTTTTTGCCAAAGGTCCCAGGAGAATTTGTTCGTAAGGTTCAGTCCCTTCTCGGTATTTGATAGCAAAGCCGAATGCGCGAGTTCTGTCTTTTGAAAAGTTATTCCGCCGCGCGGTAGTTAAGACTTGCCCTTCTTCCGCGCCGCGCGCGACACCAGTGAAACATTCTTCCTCAACAATATCATGTCAACGACGTGATGGACATTGCCGTTTGAGCTGATGCCAAATGCACCGGCCCTTCGGCCCTGTGACGACAAGACCCCAGCACGGGAAAGACTCGCGTAGGGCGAACGGAAAGGCATCCCAGCGAAGCGTGTCAGTGGGTATGGCGGAAACAAATGATGCTGAGATTCCATAATTTTTTTCTGTGCCTGGCACGATGACCGGCGAAATACGTTACACTCTCGGTAGACCGGTGCGTGACAACCGAGGAAAAAAATGAGAGCGAGATAACCGGCAGTTGGTGGTTGCTAGCCGAGGCAAGACGGCGACAGGACCCCACATCTCATACGAGAGAGTAGGGGTGTCTGAATTGTGTTCACGGGAGGGACTCAGCATGGAGGAACTCAGCACCATATCGAGCGACAATGCTTGCGGAAGGCAGACGGTCGCTCGCCTGTCTGGGGCTCTTCGGCGAATACTGGCCACGATCTCGCGGGGCGGCAGCCACGGGTGACAAAGGAGGAGCATGATGAACGCTCGGCAGTGGCTGAGTGAATTTGCCACACCTCATAAACGCGACGGCATCATTGCCGTCAGCGCGGCAATTGGACTCTCAGCGTTATTGTTAGTGCCGCCGGCGCTGACGCGTATTTTGGTCAATCAAGTGCTCATCGGCCATCATCCCCGAATCCTCATCCCTCTGATTGGTTCAGCGTTAGCGTTTTCCCTCCTGCGCGGTGCCGCCATGTATCTCCAGACCAATTTTTCTGAACGGATGGGGCAAAACGTGTTACGCCGGCTACGGGAAACGTTGTATACGCATTTGTCCATCCTCCCGTTTAGCTATTACGACCAGGTGCAAACGGGACAACTTATCAGTCGCCTGACGTCGGACGTGGAGCTCGTCCGCATCTACTACTCCAACTTTTACGTCTTGGCCGCTAATGTGTTGTTTCAGCTCGCCTTTATTACCGTCGCGATCGTAGTGCTTGATTGGCAGTTGGGCGTGGCTTTATTGGCACTGGTTCCGGTGCTGGTGTGGTTGGTGGCGGCGTTTAACCATCGTGTCCATCCCGCGTTTCTCGCGATTCGTGAAACATTTGCCAAGATGACGATCCGGCTCAACGAATCGGTGGCGGGAGTGCGCGTGGTGAAAGCGTTTGGCCAAGAGGCCCGAGAAGCGCGGACGTTTGATCAAACGTTAACGCATCTCTTCGAGCGGAACCTCTCGGCAACATCGCTTTGGGCACAGTTCTTTCCCCTGTTTGACCTCATTGGCGGCATCTACGGCATGATTGTGTTTGTCTACGGGGCCCGCCAGGCCATATTGGGTACGCTGTCGGTCGGTAGCTTGGTCGCCATTGCCGCCTATGCCCTCATGCTTGTCAACCCCCTCAGGCAAATCGGCCAGGTGCTCAACATGTATGTGCAGTCGACCGCTGCAGCGGAGCGGCTGTACGAAATTGCCCTCATCGAGCCGACCATTCAGGCGCCCGCCGTCCAGGTGTTTCGGCCATCCCGCGTCCAAGGGCAGATTGCGTTTGAAGACGTCACCTTTACCTATCCCCGAAGTGACAAGCCAAGCCTTCAGCATATCTCCTTTGTGGTCCAGCCGGGCCACTCGCTAGCCGTCTTGGGACCGACCGGCAGCGGCAAGACCAGCCTCTGCGTACTGGTGCCGCGCTTGTACGACGTCAGTGAGGGGCGGGTGCTGGTCGATGGGCGCGACGTGCGCGAGTGGGATCCGGTGTGGCTGCGCCGTCACATCGGCTTTGTGATGCAGGAGACCTTTTTGTTTTCTGCCACCGTGTGGGACAATATCGTCTTTGGCCGGCCCGATGCCAGCCGGGAAGAGGTGTTGGCCGCCAGCCGTGCGGCCCAAGCCGACGAATTTATCGAGCAGTTGCCACGCGGATATGACACCATTGTGGGCGAGCGAGGCGTGGGATTGTCTGGCGGACAACGCCAACGCATTGCGATTGCGCGCGCCTTGTTAATCGATCCCCCCATCGTGATCTTGGATGACGCCACGGCGAGTGTCGACCAAGAAACCGAGGTGCTCATTCAGCGCGCGTTAAGCCGGCTGCTGGCCGGCCGCACGGCCATCGTGATTGGTCACCGCTTGTCGTCTCTGAAGGCAGCCGACGAGATTATTGTCCTAGACCAGGGAGAAATTCGCCAACGCGGGCAACACGATGCGTTGCTGCGTGAAGAGGGGCTCTATCGCAAGACCTATCATGTCCAATACCGCGACCAGGAAGCGGTGCGCCGGGGGGTGATGTCATGATTCATCGCATCGACGAAGACGAAGAAATTGTTGAACGCCCGTTCAACCTTGCGATGTTTGGGCGCCTCTTGGGCTACTTAAAGCCGTACCACCGTCTTACCCTGTGGGCGATCGTGGCCTTGTCGGTCGGGGCGGCCTGCCAAATGGCGATTCCGCTGTTTACCAAGGTGGCGATTAATCGCTTTATTTTACCCAAGCACTTCCATGGGCTCATTCCCCTAGGTCTGGCCCTTGCCGGCGTCTATCTCGTGCGCTATGTGAGCTATCGCATGCAAACCTATACGATTTCCCGCTTGGGCCAAGAGGTGGTCCGCGATTTGCGCAGCCAGTTGTTTCATCACATTCACGCGTTGAACTTCACCTTCTTTGACCGCGTGCCGGCCGGGAAAATCTACACCCGCGTGTTGTCCGATGTGTCGCATTTGAGCGAGCTCTTGTCTTCCGGGCTTGTGAACACTGTGGGCAACTGGCTGACGCTCTGCGCCACGGTGGTGGTCATGTTGGTGTTAAAGCCGTCGTTGGCGCTCATTTCCTTTCTCGTGCTGCCGTTGTTAGTGTGGTTGTCGACGCGTTTGCAGCGCCGGATTGTGGAGCGGTGGCGAGTGGTGCGGCGGCGGATCTCCAACTTAAATGCCACGTGGGCGGAAAGCCTGAACGGGGCGCGGGTGGTGACCGTGTTTGGGCGCGAAGAGGCCAACCAGCGTCATTTTAGTCAGTTGGCTGAAGACAACCAACATGTCTGGTTAGAAGCTATTCGCCTGGCTTCGTGGATGGGTCCGGGCGCCGACTTTGCGGGGACCGTGGGCACCATGCTGGTGTTTGCCTATGGCACCTTTCTCTATCTCCATCATGCGGCGAGCCTCGGGCTCATTGTCGCCTTTGTGGCCTATCTCGGGGGATTTTGGGGACCCATTAGCCAGTTTGGCCAGTTTTACAATCAATTGCTGGTGGCTATGGCGTCGGCTGAGCGTATTTTCGAATATTTGGACCAGGTGCCGCAAGTGGTCAATCGCCCACGGGCCATTCCCTGGTCGAATCCCCAAGGCCACGTGGTCTTTGATCATGTGATGTTTGCGTATACTCCGGGATTGCCCGTGCTGAACAACCTGTCCTTTGAGGTGCAGGCAGGGGAAACGGTGGCCTTGGTGGGAGCCACGGGCTCTGGTAAAAGCAGCATTCTGAGTCTGTTGCCGCGGTTTTACGATGTCACCGGGGGCCGCATCCTGGTCGACGGGCGGGATATTCGCGACTACACGGTGGAATCCTTGCGGCGCCACATTGCCCTGGTGCTTCAAGAAACCTTTATCTTCGATGCCACCATTGCCGACAATATCCGCTACAGCCGGCCGGACGCGAGTGACGCCGCGGTGATGGACGCCGCCCAGGCGGTGGGTGCGCACACCTTTATCGAATCCTTGCCAGAGGGATACTATACCCGGGTTCGTGAACGCGGGGCGCGGCTGTCGTTAGGCCAGCGGCAGTTACTGGCCTTGGCGCGGGCCATATTGGCGGATCCGGCCATCTTGATTCTGGACGAGGCCACGGCGAGTATTGACACGCAGACCGAACTCGTGATTCAAGAGGGGTTGAAGCGGCTCCTTCGGGGCCGTACGGCGTTCGTCGTTGCCCACCGCCTTTCGACCATTCGGGAAGCCGACTTAATTTTAGTGGTCGATCACGGCCGCATCATCGAACGGGGGCGCCATGAGGAATTGATGGCGCAGCGGGGCGCCTACTGGCAGCTGATTGCTGCACAGTTTGAACTCGAACACAGCGGCGGCTGGTTTTCGCGCCCGTCGGGCGCATCCTCTCGGCTGAGTTAAGGCCGCGAGACGTGTGGATTTACGAAGAAGGGAGCATGACGAGATGGCAGAGGAATTTCAGGATCACATTGCGGTGGTGACGGGCGGCGCCCATGGGATCGGCGCCGCTTCGGCCGTGCGATTGGCGCGCGGGGGCGCCACGGTCGTCATCGTAGATTTAGACGAAGGCGGTGCCCAAGTGGCGGAGGACATTCGCACGGCGGGCGGGCGTGCCGAGTTTTTGCGGGCCAACCTGGCGGTGCCCCAAGACGTGAAGGAGGTCTTCGACACCATCCAGCGCCGGTACCACGTGCTTCATTTATTACACTGTAACGCCGGGATTCAGCGCTACGGCACCGTTGTCGAGACCTCCCCCGAGCTTTGGGACGAGGTCTTTAATGCCAATGTTAAAAGCGCCTATTTAGCGTGCCACTATGGCATTCCACTGATGACAGCGGGGCATGGCGCGATTGTCATTACCGCCTCTGTGCAAGCCTTTGCCACGCAAACCGGCGTCGCCGCCTATACCGCCTCCAAAGGCGCGCTCATTGCTTTGACGCAAGCGTTGGCGGTGGATCATGCGCCGGCAAATATTCGGGTAAACGCGGTGGCCCCGGGTTCGGTGGATACCCCGATGCTGCGCTGGTCAGCGGGGCTTTTTGCCAAGCCGGATGCGGTGGATACGCTCATTGCCCAATGGGGGCGAAGCCATCCTTTGGGTCGCGTGGCGACGCCTGAGGAGGTGGCGGAGGTCGTGGCATTCTTGTTGAGCCCACGCGCCAGCTTTGTCACTGGGGCTACCTACCGCGTCGACGGCGGCCTCTTGGCGCAACTGCCGGTGGTCCTGCCGTCGTCGTAATCCCTTGTTATAGATGAGCACCAGGAGACGACGTTTCATAAAGGGGGAATGACCTCATGCTGGGTAAGCGCGGCGCACGCATCGAGACTGGCTGGCAAATTGCGGGATATCGGGCCATTGTCATGGAAAACGCGGTGCTCCGGGTGGTGATGTTGCCTGACAAAGGCATGGATATTGTGGAGTTACTGTATAAGCCGCGCGATGTCGATTTTACCGCGTCGACCCCGTGGGGGTTAAGTCCTCCGGACAGCGGCAATTTCCTGGATCGGTACGAGGGCGGCTTTCAGATTATTTTTCCCAATGGCGGGCTGCCCAGCGAATATCGCGGCGCGCCGTTAGGGCAACACGACGAGGTGGCGCTCAGCGCCTGGGAGTGGCACAGTCATGAGGATCGGCACGGGGTTCAAGTGGTGGCCACGTTGGCGCTGCGCAAAACCCCGTTTGCCTATCAACGAGTGGTTCGCTTGGCTCCAGACAGTCCGCATCTTTACTGTGAGGACAAGGTGATCAACCGGTCGCCGTTTGACCAGGCGGCTATGTGGGGACAACACTTAGCCTTTGGCCCGCCCTTCCTCGCCCCGTCGTGCCGTCTGGCCACCGGCGCTCGGGCGGTGCTGGTGGTGGACGAGCCGCTCGCTCCACGGCGCTTTAAGCCGGGCCGCTATGCCTGGCCTTGGGTGGAGGGTGTTGACGGACGCGTGTGGGATTTGCGTAATGTGCCACCCCCCGATGGGACGCACGATATGGCGTATCTCACAGAGTTTGCCGAGCCGTGGTATACCCTTGAGAATCCGGACCTTGGAGTGGGCGTTCGCGTCTCGTGGGATAACAGCGTGTGGCCGCAGTGTTGGGTGTGGCAAGAAGGCGGCGCGGATGGCTATCCTTGGTACGGTCGACATTACAGTCTGGGGCTTGAGCCCTTTTGCGGGTATCCCACGCATGGGCTAGATGCCGCGATTCGCAACGGATCGGCGCTCAAGTTGCCAGGAGGTGCTGAGATTGTGGGACGGCTGGATATTGTCGCCTACGGCGTGTAGTGGGCGGCGGGTCGCAGCTGAGTATGGTCTCTACTGACTCCGCATTTGGATCAAGATGTCGCAGGCGTACACGCTCACAAAAGTCGTCAACCCCCACCCCCGCAGCTCCTGTGAAGCGAGTTGGCCACCTTGTGGGCGGCGCAGGTGCTGCAGGCCGCTCCGAGGTACTGGCGCAATAGCGTTTAGGGCGTGATGATAAGGCGCGGGAAGTCGCCGGGAATTTTTGCGGGCCGTTGCTGGAGGCGGTTCAGAACGGCCGTCTCTTTTTCTATTGAAATGGCGGTGGTACGATCCCTAATACACAAGGGTATCGAGCCACAGTATGACGCGGTGGTCTCTTCAAAACGCGTTTGCACGTCATCGGGTAACGGCGCATCGAAGTCAGCGGAAATGCGGATCTTTCCCCGTAAGAATTCCGGGGCGCGAGTGGGCGTGAGGTCGTTACCGGGACCAGCCGCGCCATGGGCTTGTCGGCCTTGGCCATCGTCGCTTCCTCTCCTCGACTGACGGTATCAAGCAATCGCAAACGGTGGATTTTTGCTTCGTGAATGTTTTACCATCTTCATGCAAGTCACCTCGAACAACTAGGTTGAGCTTAAGCTAGTGTTATTTTCGCTTTTCTCAATGACCCCGCTTCGACGAGGGGGATAGGTCCACGAGAAAGGGCAACCCGCACAGGATTGGGGCTACAGTCCAGACAATTTTGGGCGGGGACAGTACCAAATTCAAGGCGCTGCACCTGCGTCAACATGTTATGCTGGATGAGTCAGGAAAGAGTGGGCGTCATATGTCATATGTATTGGACAAATGGAGGTCATGATGCGGGCAATGACGCTTGTTTGGCGATTGCCCAACCGGGCACGGAAGCCATCGATGTTAGCACCATGAACCAGAGTCGGACCACGGCCCGTGAGGTGACCTTAACACTCGGGGAATGTAGCACGCGGCAGGATACCCGTTACCTTAACGAAGACGGCAGGCGAGCCTCGAGTTTTGACGACATGCAAAATGTGGCCGAATGTTTCCGGACAATACTAGTCAACAGCGTTCCCGGCATTATAAAGTGATCGCATTGTCCCCAAGCACAACAGGAGACGGTGTAGAGTTGAACATAAAGCGTAACGGGTAACGGGCTTTAATGGCGCTAACCTTGTGAAAGGAATTATTATCCCCGAGAATCCTCCGACGCCCGTGATAGGGCGGGGATACGTCGAGGAAGCCCTGGAAATTTACAAAGACAATGAGACTGAGGGAATTCGCCCAAACCACTAAGGAGGAGGGTGTCATGGCAAAAGATCGGCTGCGCGTGGCGCTCATCGGCCATCGATTTATGGGCAAGGTGCACTCCCACGCGTACCAAATGGTCAACCAGTTAATGCAGCCACCCCTTGAGATTGAACTGGGGGTCCTGTGTGGGCGCGATGCGTCCGATGTGGCGGCCCACGCTCAGGCGTGGGGCTGGCGCGAGTGGTCAACCGATTGGCCAGCTGTGGTGGCTCGCCCGGATATTGATGCTGTCGATATTGCCACCCCTAGCGATATGCACCCGGCTATCGCTATTGAAGCTTTGCGCCACGGTAAGCACGTGTTCTGCGAAAAGCCCCTGGCCAATAGCGTGAAAGCAGCTGAAGCGATGGTGCAGGCGGCGCGTCAGGCGCGGACGGTCGCGATGGTGGGCTTCAACTATCGCCGGGCGCCAGCCTTGCAACTGGCGCATCAGCTCATTGAAAGCGGTGAGATCGGGCGCGTGTTTGAGGTGAGA
Organism: Bacillota bacterium; assembly: GCA_026627385.1. Lineage (GTDB taxonomy): Bacteria > Bacillota > Sulfobacillia > Sulfobacillales > Sulfobacillaceae > JAPNUR01. The sequence goes on from JAPNUR010000024.1 coordinate 12,507, forward strand.
GGCCTCTATTTGCAAGATTGGGCCGTTGACCCCAATGTGCCCCTTACGTGGCGATTTCGAGAAGAGGTTGCAGGGTCCGGGGCGTTGGGCGACTTGTTGACCCATGTAATTGATCTTACCCACTTTCTGGTGGGCGACTTCCAGGACGTGCTGGCTTTGCGGCAGACGTTCATTGATGAGCGGCCGATGCTCGCGAAAGCTGCAGGAGAAGGCTTAGGCCATGTTGGCGCAGGTCGCGAACAAAAAGGATCTGTTACGGTGGACGACGTGACGGCGGTGCTGGCCCACCTCAGGAATGGCGCCGTGGGGGTCTTTGAAGCGACGCGCTTCGCCACCGGCCATAAGAACGGTCTTCAGTTGGAAATTCACGGCGAGCGCGGATCGCTCCGCTTTAATCAGGAGCGGATGAATGAATTAGAGTTTTACAGTGTGGAAGATCGCGCGGGGCTGTCGCGGGCGGGATTTCGACGCATTTTAGCCACCCATCCCGATCACCCGTATGTGGCCTTTTGGTGGCCAGAAGGTCATATTCTCGGCTATGACGTCACCTTTGCCCACGAACTTTACGATTGGGTGAATGCCATTGCCCAAGGAACGGTGGCGCACCCGGATTTTGAGGACGGTGTCCGTTGCCAAAAGGTGGTTGAGGCCATTGTCGCCTCATGTCAGCAGTCCCAAGCGGTGACCGTGCCTTCTCAAGACGGGTCGCGCGACTAACGTTATCAAGAGAGCTGGCAGTTGACTAGCGCGGGGTGTTGAGTCCCCATCATGCATCGCGATTGGCGGCGTTACGAAGGATGGCCTGCCCTTTTCGGGTCGAGGACAGCGTGGGGGATGGCTTTTATCCGGAAGCGGCGCTAGTGACTCATTGGCCATGTTCTACGGGTGTGAAATGGTGAGAGAGGAGTGATGGAGATGCAGCCTCTAACTGACATCCCACCGCGGGGTGCTTGGCGTGTGCGATCCGTGGACCGGGTGGAGCTTTTCAATGCTACGACGGCGGTTGTCACGGACGAACAGGGCGAGCGCTGGCAGGTGACTCTATACCCTGGGATTGCGCGCATTCAGTGGGTCAACGGCATCGACCTCTTTCACCAAGAGGTGCAGCCGTGGCTTCATGCCGACCTTATCGCCCAACAACTGGAGATCCGTGAAACGGCGGACGGGTGGACCGTTACCGATGGTGTCACAGCGGTCACCGTGACTCGAAGCGGCGGGATGGCGATTGCCGGGGCCGGCATCCCTCACTTTTCCTGGCATGATTGGGCCGGGTGGGGGACGAGCCGCGTGGTCGATCTCGACCTCGATCCCCACGAGGTTGTGTTGGGCTTGGGTGAAAAAACCGGACGTCTGGATAAACGGGGTCGGCGATGGATACAGTGGGCTACCGATGTGGCTCCGCATACCGAAGACACCGATCCCTTGTATCAGGCCATCCCCATGTTTGTCATGGCTGCGCCCGGGGGTGCCCGGGGGGTGTTTGTGGCCAACACCGGCCGCACATATCAGGATTTCACCGACCCGGGCCGTGCCCGGGTAGCGGTGGACGACGGGCCGCTAACCCTGTACTGCTATGTAGGCCCGTCGTTGTCCGACGTCTTAGAGCAGCACACCCGGGTGACCGGCCGTCCCATGCTGCCGCCCCGGTGGGCCCTCGGATGGCAGCAAAGCCGCTGGAGTTACGGGGACGAGGGAACAGTCCGCCGCATTGTGGAAGAATACCGGCGGCGCCAGATTCCCCTCGACGTGATATACCTTGATATCGACTACATGGATCGCTTTCATATCTTTAGCTGGGATCACAGCCGTTTTCCGGACCCGTCGGGCCTGATGGCAGATCTAGGCCGCGAGGGTGTACGGATTGTGACCATTGTTGATCCGGGCGTGGCGGCTGATGACGCCGATGCTACGTATCAGGCGGGGCTCGAGCGCGACGCCTACCTCCGCTATGTTAATGGCCGCCTGTTTGAAAGTCGTGTCTGGCCAGGGCTCTGTGTGTTTCCCGATTTTTTGCGGCCTGACGTGCGCGACTGGTGGGCAGAACTGACGTCCCGTTGGGTAACCCAAGGGGTGGCAGGGGTGTGGCTTGACATGAATGAGCCTGCGCTCTTTGGCCGCGAATCGGGCCGACCCGACGCCGGAGGCTACGCGAACGATGTGGGTCTCGTTCACCAAAATCAGGCAAAGCAGTTCTTCCCCCATACGGCGGTGCATAACGTCTATGCGCTTTTAGAGGCTGAAGCCACCTACCGCGGGCTTCAGGCGGCTCATGTTGACCGCCCGTTTGTCTTAAGTCGGTCGGGTTTTGCTGGCATTCAACAGTTTGCTGCCGTGTGGACGGGCGACAATCACAGTTGGTGGGAGCATCTAGCACTCGCCATTCCCATGTGTCTAAATTTGGGCCTATCCGGCGTGCCATTTGTCGGACCAGACATTGGGGGATTTAACGAGGCACCAACAACGGAGCTTTTTGCCCGCTGGGTTGCCATGGGCGCATTCTTTCCCTTGGCTCGCATTCACACATCCAAGGATACGCCGGATCAGGAGCCCTGGGCCTTTGGCCCCGAGGTCGAAGCCATTGCCCGGCGATATATTGTTTGGCGTTACCGCCTCTTGCCCTATTGGGACACTCTCTTCGAGGAAGCGCATCGCCAAGGGGCGCCAGTCATGCGGCCGCTCTTTTGGGAATTCCCCGACGACGAGGATAGTTATCGAGTGGCCGATGAGTTTTTAGTGGGCGCCCAGCTGTTAGTGGCTCCGGTGACGCAGCCGGGGGCAGCAGAGCGCGCGGTGTATCTCCCCGAGACCCACTGGTATGATGTGTGGGAAAAGCGGTTCTTACCGCCAGGATGGCACCAGGTGGCCGCACCGCTGGAACGCCTCCCGCTCTTTGTAAAGGCCGGTGGCGTGTTGCCGCTGGGCCCCGAACTCCAGTCGACCGTCGGTGGCCGGGAACGCTGGGAGGCGGGTCAAGACGGTCCCACCGAGCTTTGGATGGTGCGGGGATCGGGTCACGTGGTGGTGTACACTGACGACGGCGAGACCACGGGCCATCAGGTGGGGCAGTGGCGCCGCTTCCATGTCCGGATCAGTGACGAGGGAAACCGCGTGATCATCGAGCTTCGCGGCGAATGGCCGGATGCGGTGACGCCGTGGCAGGTGTGCCTTCAATGTCGGCTGCAGCCCTTTGACGCGCCGCCGCGCGGCGTGACGGTCGACGGTGACGCGGTGTCTTGGCGATGGGATCCCGATCAGCGTGCGGTGGTGTGGACGATGCCGCAGCCGCTCGACCAGAGGAGCGTCCAAGTACAGATTTTTACCTAAAGCACCTTTTTCGCATTCAAATCCTGGCATGCCCCGAATTTTGAGGGGGTGGATTTAGGAGAGACCAGCCCGCACGGGCGGCTCGGTAAAGACGGTCGGGGGCATCTGCAAGGCCTCGCAAATCGCCTAGAACGTGGGATGATAAATCGTAGGCAAGGCAATGACCCGCGCCCCCGTGGCCGCATCGCGTGCAATGTGCCCGCTCTGCAAATGACGAATGAGCTCATGCCCCGTCGGCCGGGTCAGCACGCGCCGCGACGGCGACGGAATGGGAATCCCCGACCGCCCCAGGCGGCGTTCCGCGAGGCTGTATAACAGACACGCCCCGCGCAACACGTATCCGGGCGCTTCGAGGCGTTCCGGCTTTTTCACGGAGAGCGCATCGACAAAGAGCGGATCTTTGAGGCAGGGAAAATGGCGCTCGACAGGGACTTGGCCGTTGGTCCTCGGCCAAGAGTTCCGCCGCGGACAACCGGTCGGCGGGCACCGTGGTGACGAGCTCAAACGCGCTGCGTTGTGCCACGGCGCGCTGGCGGCGGGTTTCATCCACCGGACCCGCGGTCGGCACTACGTGCCAGGTGGTGACGGTGTCGGCGTCGGGCACCAGCAGTTCTTTTAACTGTTCCGGACAAAGACAACTTAATAGGAGCCTCATTTCCTATTTCAATATTTCAAGGAAATCTTTGTAGGTAATTAAGAAATGACACTTTGGCGCGATTGCGTCAGCAAGAACTGGCCAATCTGTCTCGTTCCGACAGTATTGAGCCATGTCTTAAACATCCACGGAATCAGGAGATTCGAAACGAACGCGCCAAGACGCTGCACATAATGCATACGCTAATGTCTTGATGACAGCAATCCGTGCATCGGCAGGTACTCTGGCCAAGAAAGAATTGCTAGAGTCTCGCCCAAGACACAAGAAGATATGATTACTTCTACAGGGCAACCTATCATGGGAAGAATTACGAGATATTCCAGAGAATCATTTGCAAGTGATAAAACCCTTAACACACTTGAACCAGCAAAAATTCTAACGTGATTTTCGTTTCACATCAGAACCAAACCCTTCTTGGAAAAATCGCGAACGTACCTCTTGGGCCGCGAGTTCGATTTCCGCTTTCTCCTCTTCCGTAAGATCAATGAGTAAGTCATTGACTACGTCCAATGACTCCACGTCAAATCCGCTTGGTATATTTACGCGTGGCAATCCACCTTCGCGATTACTACGACTGACTGCGAAATTTTTAAACCACATTGTACGGATCGTCTTCTTCACGTCCGATTTGGCATCCGGCTCGTTGTTCGTATTTTCATTTGGCAAATCTGACAACGTAGGTTCCCCCCTTCTCTCTAGCCCTGCTACTATGTAATTTATCATTAATAAGGTGGACCTGGCGCCAGGGAATCCTTGCTTCAAACCGCAGTGGGCCTGATCATTCGGCCTGCTGGTGGATCCAGGTTTGAAATTGCCGGGTCTCCGAGGTGTCCTCCCAAAGCAAGATAGCAACCCATTGACCAGGCTCGACTTCCGATTGCCGGAGCACAGTAGCCAAGCAGTGCCAGGGGCGATCCGGACCTTGCAAGACTAACGACAGCGCGACGCCTTCCGGCAAGGCGCGCGGGAATTGGCAACGGGTGCCGGCGGCCGAGACATCTTGCGTGACGCCTTGCACGCTGTGGCCGGGCCAGCGGCCCCAGCGCACGGTGACGAGCCAGCTCAACGGCAGGCGCCGCGCGCGCCGGCGTTCAATTGGCCGCGGCATGCCCACCAGCTGGATCACCATTAAGCCCGGGTCGTGCGTTTGCTGTTGTACTTTGACCGATTGCACCCATCGCAGTGGGGGCGCAGTCCACTCCATTTCGGCGAGCGCCTCCTGATGAAACAGGGCGGCTGCCCCTTCGTCCAACGGCCGCACGAAGAGGTAGTCGAACAAACGGTTTTCGATTTCTGCCTCTACTGTCGTCGCGCCATAGCGCAAAATCACATGGGTGCCTTTCATGAGTGCTGTTGAGTAATCCACGGGTTTTTCGCTCCCTTGCACCTCATCCTACCTTAACGGTGCCGGCGTGTGAATGACTCAAGCCAAGCGCGAGGGCCTCGGCGTTTGTGACGCCGGCCGGTTTCTTCTTGAATCAGGCGGGAGGCCATTTCGTTAATGGCTTCCGCGAGCGAACTTTGGGGGTCGAAACGCAAGAGTGGCTCCCCTTGGTTCGCGGCTCGGGCAGGAAGATTCCCTTCCGTAGGCAGCTCGTACAGGACGGGCTGTTTTAAGGTCGCCGCGACATCCTGAACGGTGATGCCGGTTTTGGAGCCGCTGCGGTTGAGCACGAGCCGCACCTTCTTGTCATCGTAATGAAAGCCTTGGCGGAAGAGGCGCAAGGATTGCGCCACTGCCCGCAACGTGACCACGTCGGGCGTGGTAATGACCAACACCACATCGCTCAAATCCAGCGTGGTGACGTTGATTTGATCGTACCCAGGCGACAGATCCACGACGACAAAGTGAAACGCTTGGCGCAGTACCTGAAAGATCGGGACCAGCATCTCGGCGCGAATGTCCTCGACCTCTTCCGGGGTGCGAGGGGCGGCCAGCACCGATACGTGGGGGAGGACTTCGGTCAGGGACGCCATCACCGCCTGCAGCGTGAGGGGGCCATTCATTAAGTCGCGAATGGTGGCCTTGGGGGTGGTGCCAAAAAGCGCCGCGATGTCGCCAAAGGTTAAATCGAGATCCACCACGACCACCGGGTCATGGACTTTGTCGGCAAGACTGACAGCGAGATTCGCGCTCAGCATGGTTTTCCCGACGCCGCCTTTCGAAGAGAAAATACTGATAACACGGCCCTCGCGTTTGTCCCCGGCGATGGGGAGAGCCACACGCTCTAAGGCGGGGAATAACTCGTGCTGCCATTCAAGGCGGTCAATGAGGTCCTTGGCGCCAATGGCTAGCGCCCGCTTGGCGACAAGCGGGCCTTCAGCTCCGGCCAGCAGGATCACGGGATATGGCGCGTTTGAAAACCCGGCCAAAATCTCAGAAGACGCGTCGGTTAAAATCGCGTCGTCAAGAATCAAGGCCCCCGGCCGTGCCTGCGATAAATCGCGGAGGGCGGTGGAGATGTCGTGGGCCGAACCCAACAGCACCACGTCCGAATGTCCTTTAAGCTCCGAGACGATGGCGTCTTCTAGATCACGGGCCACTGCCACATACACGGTAAACATTGCGGACCCCCTTGGCTGCGTTCAACGTGCCCAATGGCATTGGCAGAATTATGGTGCATAAATGGTCCAGCCGCCTGACGTATACGCGGCATGCCAATGGCGTTCGTGAAAAAACAGGGCAAGATTCGCTCCCAATTGACGTTCGGGCCAGGCCACGCGATTGACCTGAGCTTCTTGAAAAATGCGCGCCACTTGGTCCGGATAACAGGCGGTCGGCGAGATGATGCGGAGGTAGGACTGGAAGCGGCGGCCGTTATACAGGAAAAGATCGGCCCGCCCGTCAATGTAGACGCCGCGGACATTGTGAGCAATGAGATACCCGCCGTCGCTATAGGGGGCGAACACCCCGCTGTGCGGATGGCGCGTAAGCCAGCTGACAATCGAGGAGGGCACCGCACTGGCAAGAAAACGGTGGCTGTTTACGCGGGGCAGCGCGAAAGACACGGCGGCGATTCCGCCGAGGACCCAGGCCAGCGGATATCGCACGCGTCCACGGAAAGCCAAGGGCCACCGATCTTGACAGAGAGGGTATTGGTTCAAGCCGTACGCAATCCACAAGAGAAAGATCACCCCGAAATACGGGAGCATGCGCACCTCGTCAAAGCACATAAAAGCCGCACCGGCAAACCACACGTCGAGGATGAGAGGCGAAAAAGCGCGCCGGTGCGCGCGCCAGATCCAGGCGGCAAAGACCGCCAGACCCAGCACGGCCATGGCCGGCAGGTGAAAGTTGGCTGACTGCCATTCCTGAATATAGGTCGTAATGTCATGATTGCGATCCAACCATACCGTGTAGGTGAGCGTCGCCAGGTGGTTCGGCGTTAGCCACACCGCGAGGGCAAAAGGCAGGGCGACGCTCCAGAATGCCATGGCGCGCGCGATATGCCCCTTGTGCTGATAAAGCGCCCACAACACCTCCAGACCGCCAAAGACCACGATTAATAGCCAGCTTCCGTGGATGTTGGCCCAGATGGCGGCCAGAAGCGGTATGGGCCAAAGCCACCTCGAGTTGTTCCGCCCTTTCCAGAGCAGTGTTAACAGCAAGGGGAAACACACATAGGACACGATTTCTGCCCGAAGCTTGAGATCAAGAAAGATCACCTGGTAGACAAAGTAGCTGAGTACCTGCAACTCCGGCGCGAGACGCGGCGCGATGGTGCGGATGGCCCAATAAAAGGTGGCCATCAGGGCCAGTTCCAGCGCCAGCAGCACCGCGAGGAAATGGGATGCGCTAAGGGTGGGAACCAGGATGTAGAGAAGCCATTCCCAGCCCCACTCCAGGTTAATCCAGGGTTTGCCCGCCATGCCGGGGCCATTCCAAGCACGGGGGTCGTGCAGCAAAATGGCGTGATGAAGGGCCATCCATTGACCGGCTTTCCACGTCCACCAGACGTCTCCTGCGAGGCCGTGATGAATAAACCGCTCCGTGGGTACCCAAATGGCCAAGGCGGCTAAGAGGCCGAGCACCAACAACCGTGTCAGGCCAATGGCTAACGGCGCGCCACCGCGTTCGGGCCCCATCAGTTCGGATTGTGAAACCATAAATTCCCCTTGCCTTTGGCGAATTTTGCTTTATTGTATCAGGATTTGGCAACGCTTCGCGTATAATTACTCGGGAATCCTCAAGTGTTGTCGATGAAAAGAATTTACGGATAAAAAAGCAGGAAAATGGTGGAATAGACGCGAAACTAGGCCATGGGTGCGAAACTGCTGAACTCTCGTGGTAAAGAGTGTGGGTTTGCCGACCGCCCCACCCCTTATCTCTGTTGCGCCGGGGAATCTCCCGTCCCAGACGAGGGATGTGTGTCGACGATAACATGCATTAGAGGAGACGTGGTGGATATGTTGATGTGGCTTCAAAATTGGCTAAGCCGACTAACCGACAAAGACGGCCAGGCCCTGGTCGAGTATGCGTTAATCTTAGCGTTGGTTGCCGTCGTGGTGATCTTGGCCTTGCACTTTTTAGGCGGTAGCGTGGGCAACACCCTTAACAACGTAGCGAACAACGTGGCTAACCCGTAATAGGCGGACGGTCGCTAAAGGGTAGTGAGACTCCAGTACGTGGCCGTATGGTGGATCTGCGTCCCGTTTACGGGGGAATGACATGTCGACGTCGGAACGTGTCCGTACGTTTTTTCGGGTGAATCGCGGTCTTTTGTTAAGCCTTGTGGCTCTAGCGGTGGCCGTTTATCTGTCCGCGACGTATGTGCGACAATATTTGGCGGTTCATACGCGGTCGTCATTATCCGTCCAACACCTGGTGCCGGTGGTGGTGGCGCGCACCGTGATTTCGGCCATGACCCCTCTGACCCCTCAAGAGGTAACTGTGGAGTCATGGCCGAGCACTGACGCGCCGCCCGGGAGTTTTAGCTCCGTGGCACCGCTTGTCGGGAGCTGGTCTTTAGAGACGGTGGAGCCGGGCGTGCCTTTAGTGGCCTCCGATGTCTTCCAACCGCAGTCGGCCAACATTCTGGCGGCTCGCATTGCACCAGGCGACATGGCGACTGATCTTCCCCTCAGTGCAGCGGACGCTGTCGATGGCCTCATCCAACCAGGCGACACGGTGAGCCTTTTTACCACAATTACGGAGAGCGACGGTAAGGTTGTCACCGAGGACTTTATGAATCGTGTGAAAGTGCTCTCTGTGAATGGGAGCATGGTGCCCTCCTCCTCGCCAACACCTGGGCAAGGAGAGACTCTCATTTTGGCGTTGCCGCCGGAACAAATTGCGGCTCTCTTATTTGCAGAGCAAAAGGGTACCATTACCGCGGTGTTGGATGCGCCGCACAGCACGGCCCAGGCTCCTACCCCTTATGGCTTGTCCCAGTGGGAACGGCCCATCCCCTAAGGATCTTTAGAAGGAAGTCGTAGCACCATGGCTCACATGTATGTGCTGGTACGTCCACAATTGGCGGAAACGGTACGTCAAAGCATTTTAGGTGCGTCGGTGCCGATTTCGGTGTCCACCGATGTCCGAGAGGCGTTGGCCCGGCCTTATCGTTCAGGCGATCTCTTAGTCGTGGACGATGGCCTGTTGGCCGACAATGGTGCATTGGTCGAGCAGCTGGCGCGTCTTGCTTGCCAGAAGGTGCTGATGGGCTCTGTGGATGATTTGGCGGTCGCCCGACGGGCACTTCAGCTCAAGAGCGTAGAAATTGTGGCGCCGCGGGATCTCGCGGAGATGGTGCCGCAGCTGGCCGCGCAGTTTCTGGCCCCGGATGATGCGGCGCCGTTGCCGCGGCGGCTTTGGGCGATGTTTTCCTCCAAAGGCGGCATTGGGAAAACCACCTTGGCGCTGAATTTTGCCTGGGCGATGGCCATGCAATCGGCGCATCGCGTAGCGCTGGCGGATTTCGACGGGCTAGGGGATGTGGGGGCTATGTTGCCGCGGGTGCCCTCGACGTCCCTGGTGGATGTGGTCGAAAGCCTCGAAGCGGGATTGAGCACCGACGCCGTCATGAATTCCTTGTACCAGGTGCCGGAGATGGGATTGACGATAGTGCCGGCAGATGCGAGCCCCGAGCGGTCGCAGCGCATCACCGCGGCCCAGGTGAGCGCCGTGCTGGATTTGCTGCAAGCCCATCATGCTTACGTTGTGGCCGATATGGCCACGGGCCTCAGCGACGTGAATCTGGCCATCTTAGATCGCGCGGACGAGATTTGGGTTATCACTGCCCCGGAAAAGGTGACACTCTTGCCGCTGATGCGGTCGCTCCCTATACTTCGCACCCTGTACCCGGAAAAGCTGGTGATCGTGGTGAACCGGAGCGATTCCGAGACCGGACTGGGGACGGCGGACATTGCGGACATGTTGGGGCAGCCCGTCAGTTACGCGTTGCCTAGCGGGGGAGTGGGGCCAGTTGTTGCCGCCAACCAAGGGCGGCCGCTGGTCATGACGGAACCGAGCAATGCGTTAGCGCGGGCTATTAGTAACATGGCCCGGGAGCAGGTGACGCGCTTTGAAGGGCCGCGGCGAAACACGCCCAAGCTGCTGGGGCGTGGCCGTGGGAAATAGCGGTGACGGGAGGAATGTGGGATGTCTCTGCGGTCGCGGTTGAACAATCTCTCGAATGATGCCCTCGAGGCGTTCAAGGCCATCAATACACCCCCAGCGAAGACGGCGGACGCCCCTCATGCCGATTACTTGTCCAGTCAGTTTTTAGTCATCAAGACGCAAGTGCAAAACGCCTTATTGGCTCAAATTACCGATCCGGAATCGTTGAATCGCGACGAATTGATGCGGCAAATCAGCGCCATTGTCGACGCTAACCACCAGGTGTCGCCCTTGGAGCGCGACGTGCTCACGCGCAGCCTGGTCAACGAAATTTTAGGTTTTGGCCCCATTCAACCGTTTCTAGACGATCCGGATATTTCCGAAATCATGATTAATGGCTACGACCAGATTTACGTGGAGTCGCGCGGCAAGCTCATCAAAACCCGCGCCGCCTTTCGGGATGAAGCCCATGTCAGAGCCACCCTGGAAAAGATGTTGGCACATTCGGGGCGCCATATCGACGAATCGAGTCCCATGGTGGACGCAAGACTGCCGGATGGGTCGCGGCTCAATGCGGTCCTCCGCCCCTTGGCGGTGTCCGGGGATTCGATTACGATTCGCAAGTTTGCCAAAGATCCTTTCGTGCTGGCCCAGTTGGTGCAGATGGGCACTCTCTCCGAACCGATGGCTGCCTTTCTGAAGGCGGCAGTGGCCGGAAAGCTCAATATTGTGGTGTCGGGCGGCACCGGCTCCGGGAAAACCACGACGCTCAACGCCCTGTCAGCATTCATCCCGTCTGACGAACGCATTATTACCATTGAAGATGCCGCCGAACTGCAACTGCAGCAGGAGCATAAGGTGAGTCTGGAGGCACGGCCTCCCAATATTGAGGGGAAGGGCGCCATCACCATCCGCGACTTGGTGCGCAATGCGCTCCGCATGCGGCCAGACCGCATCATCGTGGGGGAGGTGCGAGGCGGCGAGGCACTGGATATGTTGCAGGCCATGAACACCGGACACGAAGGCAGCCTCACGACGGTGCATGCGAATAGTCCGCGCGATTGTTTGAGCCGCATTGAGACCATGGTGCTGATGGCGGGCGTCGACTTGCCGTTGGCGGCTATCCGCACTCAGATTGCCTCGGCAATCGACCTTATTGTGCAGCAATCGCGGTTGCTGGACGGCTCGCGTAAAATTGTGCAGATTACCGAGGTGGTCGGCATTGAAAGCGGCGTCATCACCACCCAGGACCTGTTTCAGTTCGACCAAACCGGCGTGAGCGAGGACGGGAAAATTATGGGGCGGTTTCATGGCAACGGCATTCGTCCGCGCGCGGCGGAGCGGATGCATGCCCAGGGGATCGATCTTCCGGCGACGTTGTTTAGCGGGGGGGACTATACATGATGGCGGCGTGGTGGCCTTGGGTGCTGGCCATCGGCTGGCCCCTGGTGGTGTTGTGGCTCGTGTTGGCGTGGCGCCAGCGTTCCTTACAGGCGACCGTCAACCAGCGTCTTTACCATTTCGTTGGCGACCGTCCCTCAGCCACGCAGGTGCCCCGTCGGCGATTGGCGCCCCTCGCCTGGCGGGAGCGCTGGCGACAAGGGACCAGTGCCGCCGCCTTAAAGCTGCGCCCGAGCGAGTATGCGCTCTTTCTGGCCGGGGCCTTTTTGGTGCCCTTTGGATTCGGGTTTGCGCTCCGCGGGATCGGGGGCGGCCTGATTCTGGGCGTGTTGGGAACCGGGGGCCTTTACGCCTACTTTCGCATCAAGCAGCAGCGCTGGCTCCATAAAGCGGAAGAGCAACTACCCGAATTTCTCCGCGGGGTGGCGAGCGCCCTCAGGGCGGGATCGTCGCTGTCCCAAGCGATGCACCTGGTGGCCGAGGAAATGCCGGAGCCGCTAGGGGCTGAGATTTCGCGGGTGCTCCGACGCGAGGCGCTGGGATTCAATTTTGGGGAAACCCTGGAGGAATTGGCTCGCCGCATTCCGTCGCGGGAAATGGGGCTGGCCGTGATGGCCATCAATATTCAGCGCGAAGTGGGAGGCTCGTTGGCCGACCTCTTGGATACCATTACCGAAACCATTAGCGATCGCCAGCGGCTGAAAACCGAAATCCGGGTCTTGACCGCGCAAGGCCGGTTTAGCGGCTGGACGCTCACCGCCATGCCCTTTGTCTTGTCGCTCTTGATTTGGTTTGCGGATCCGCGCTACATTGGGCCTCTCTTTGAGAGCCTCCGAGGATGGGGCATGTTGGCGGCGGCCTTTTGCTTGATTGTCATTGGCGGGGTCGTTATTAATCGCCTGGTGCGGGCACCAGAAATGTAGGTGGCGCGATGCGGGGATTGTATTTGGTGGCCACATGGGTGGCGATTGCCCTCGTGGGTTTTTGGATCTGGGTTCGCGATCGTAAGGCCTATCGGCGCCAAAAGCTCATCGAACAGCGGATTCGTCCGGCCTTTGTGCCCGAGGACGAAGCCTTGGACGAACTCGACCTCCCCTATTGGCGACGGGTGGTGGTGCCGCGCTGGCAACGGACGATGCGGATCTTGGCGCAAAAAGTGACCCCTCAGGGCTTTCGCGGGGAACTCCAGCGGCAGCTGCAAATTGCCGGGATTAAGCTCTCGCCCGAAGAGTACTTTCTGTACCGTTTGGGTGCGGCCCTGGTGGGCGTGGCGGCGGGCGTCGTCTTGGCAGCCCTAAACCCCCTATGGGCCTCCACGCTGCGCCTGGCGGCACCCCTGGGACTGGGGGCGATTTTGTATCTTTTGATTGGCGCCCACGTCAACACGTTGGCGCAACGGCGGCTTAAGGAGATCGAGCGCAGTTTGCCCGATGTGTTTGACCTGCTCAGCGTCAGCGTGGAGGCGGGACTGGCATTTGACGGAGCCTTGCGGCGAGTGACGGTGAACATCGACGGCCCCATTCGCGAGGAGCTCTTGAAGGTGCTGGCCGACATGCAGATTGGATTGCCGCGGGCGGCGGCGCTGGCAGCACTGGCTGAGCGGACGCGCTCGCAGCACATCAAGCGGTTTTCGGCTTTGGTGGCGCAATCCGATCGAAGCGGGAGCGGCATTGGTACCGCACTGCGCACCCAGGCGCGGGAGATCAAGGCCTATCGCGCGGCGCGGGCGCGTGAGCAGGCCGCCTCCATTCCGGTGAAAATTCTGTTTCCCATGGTGATCTTTATTTTTCCCGCCATTTTTATCGTCATCTTGGGCCCTGCCGTGTTGTCAGTCTTGGCTTTGTTGCATTAAGGGGGATGTTTCTGGAGCGCCTACGCATTCAGCATGAGACCTTGGGCACGGTGGCCGGCCCGGTGTTGTGGGCTCGGAGCCCTTGGCATCGCTTTTGGGGGCTGATGGGCACCCGGCGGCTGCCCGCGGGCCAGGGGCTGCTCTTGGAACGCACCAATGCTGTGCACGGCTTTTTTATGCGTTATCCACTCCACCTGGTCTTTTTGTCGCGCGAGCACCAAGTGCTGAAAATTGCCTGGTTAAAGCCGTGGGGTCTCAGCATGGCGCGGAGTGCGTATTGGGTGCTGGAACTGTCGCCGGACACGGCCATCTCGGGACTTCAGGTCGGGGATCGGCTGACCTGGGATGCATGGGCGCCTTAAGCGCACCCGTTGGGTTGGACTAAATAAGTGACGTTGGTAGTGGGTGGCGCCGGAGAGGTCCAGGTTGCGCTTTCCCCCGCTGGCTCCGTGGTGGAGAGGGCGTTTGAGGGCTGGGGGGTTTCCACCATCATTTGATACGTTTGGGCAATGGTGAGAGAACTTGGGAGCAAGCCGGGAATGGGTAGCAGCGGGTGATATGGGTAGACAATGGTCACCATGACGTTGTTGTTCTGGGGATTGGTTTGGTTACCCACCATGGCCGCAAAGGTGATGAGGGACTGGCCGTTGGCCTGAAGCCAGGGGCGATCGTTGTTGATTTCATCGTCGACCATGCCGTAGACCGTGGGCGGATCACCCGCGGCGAGTTGGGCATTAGCCGAGTCTCCGGGACAGCCCAGGGTATCGCCGATGGCGGCAGCGCGAGCACCGACGCGCGCGGCTTCCTGCACAGTGGCGACCGCGTTGATATAAAGGCCGTAGGAAATAATGGCGAGGGTAAACAACAACAGGACCGGCAAGATGAGGACCATTTCCACCAGTGCTTGTCCTGACGCTCTGCGCCACTGTGGTACCTTCATTGGATCAAAGCCACTCCCGCACTGGGGAGATTGGTGAGGGTTTGGGCGTTCCACGCGATGCTGACGGACCCGTTAGCGGTCACATAATCCGCTACCACCGCTCCGCTGACCGCGTCACCCCCATTAAAGACAATGGTGCCGTTCGGTGCGTAGAGCACGCCCGTACAACTGACTCCCCCGTTAACCGTAATGTCGCCTCCGACCCCCTGACTGTTCGCCAGGGCCGCGATGACGAGTCCTGCACCGTTGTCGGCTTGGTCGTTGCCGTTAAGCGAGATCGAGCCGCCTTGGGCTAACACGGGGCCCTTGGCCACGATGCTTCCGTTCAAGGTGATGGTGGCGTTGCTGGAGGTAGTATTGTCAATTTCGGTGGTTCCTTCAATGGTATCATTGCCTCCGTAAGTGATGGAACCTCCACCGCTGGCCACCACGGATCCGTCGACGGTGTTGTCGCCTCCAATAGCAATGTTGCCTCCGCCCAGGGCTATGAGTGACCCCGTAATGACGTTGCTGGCCCCATTGACGTTAATGCTGGCCCCGTTGGTGGTTTCAATCGTGCCGTCAATGACGTTGTTGCTGCCGTTAATCGTAACGCTGCCGGTGACAATCCAGTTGCCCTGCAGCGTTTGGTTGCCGTTCAAGGTAATCGACGAGGTGGTCGATGCGGACTCCACAGTGGGCGGCGCCGGGACATCCCATTTGGGCATAGCTACGACTGATTGGTTGGGCTCTAGCGGTCCGGTGGAATCATTGCCCGTTTCCTTAATGGTGCCAGCGGCGTTGACCGCGCCGGAAATGCTGACGGACCCTGTCAGATCAATGTTGCCGTTTGAATGAATACTGCCGGTGACGGTGTCACCTCCGTTAAAAGTCAACGGACTGGATGTGCTGGTCGATCCCTGAAAGACGGCGTAATCAAACGCGGGTCCCGGCCCATATTGGGCCACGGCTCGTGCCGTGAGGGTAAACGTTTTGTGGCCAAAGAGCGCGGCAAACGATCCCGGAATGGTTGCTGTGGCCGATGCCACGACCGTATCAAACGGGGTGTTCTCGGCCGTGACGGTGGGGTTGGCGGCAGCCGGATCATTTTGGGTAATCAACGCGGATTGGCTGGCGACGGCGTTGGCGTCGCCCGCCGCCATTTCTTGAGCGCCCGCCAGCGCAGCGGCGTCCACGGCGTTTTGCAGGCGCGTTTCCGACAAGTAGAGGCTGCCAATGGTGATGCTGAGTCCGGCCATGCCGATGATGAGGGGAAGCCCGAGGGCTACCAACGGCAAAACCTGGCCGTGCCGCGCTCGAAGCCGTGACCAGACGTTGAGTTCGGCTTTGACCACCGAAGGCACCTCCTTCTCCCGGGTTGTTGGCGCTATCTAAGCTCATCGACAACAAAACCCCTCTGTTCCGCTTCCCCGGAGTAACTGTCAATGCGTTACCGGATCCCAAGACCTCCGGGCGAAACAGAGTCACACGGTCATACCTCTTTGTCTTCAGCATTCGACAAGGTGTCAGAAGTTTCCTGCTTACGGTCGTCTTTAATCGGATTTCGGTACGTCGTTGCCTTTCTTAGGCGCTCGTGGTGCAGCATTAACATGCTGAAAAAGCCACACCGGGCCCTTATGATCGCGAAGCCGCCATACGCCAGGGTGTGTGCGAAAATCGGACAACGTAGCCGCCAAGACGTGAGGCGGCGTCAGTTGGGTGTAGCGGTTAGGATCCAAATCCAACAAGACCCAGGCATTGTGCGGAATGACGCGCGGCACCGGCAGGAAGGCAATGAACGGCCGGTTGGCCACCAAGGCCAAGGTGCAATTTTGCCCGTAGACGGGTACGTCCGGGGGAATATGCTGGACCACGCTGACCAACGCCGCGGTGGGCGGGTGGCTAAACCACACGCCCCTTAGCTCCCCCTGAGACCACAACACCAGGGAAGCCAACACACATTCCAGAGCGCCAAGCGCCAGCGTCCGTGGACTCAAGCGGATGCGACTTAAGAGAATGATGAGGCTAATGAAGAGAAACGGCGCTACCGACACCGAGTATTGGTTCCAGGGGCTCAACTGTCCCTTAAAGTGCGAGAAGGCATTGAACTCCATCATGATCCAGGCGGGCCACGCCCATCCCGGGGCCCCGAGGCCCGAAAAGAGCGGCACAAAGCCCACCGGTACAGCCAGAATAGCCCCGTAGATCCATGCGCGCCGTCGAAACCAGACCGTCACGAGGTACCACGGATGGCGAAGGATCGTCTCAAGACCAGCGAGCGGAGTGGGGCCGAGCCAGCGATAATTTTGGGACCACTGGCTCATCACGTGGCCTGTCAGGTGGGGAAAGAGCCATAATACCTCCCCCGCCCCGACGAGTACGGCCAAGGCCATGCTGACGAGGCCCATGACCCATTCGCGGCGCATCCACCAGACCGGCGCCAGGCCGAGGACCGTCAGGGCAGCGGTCACCTTCGTTGTCAAGAGTAGCAGCACGGCCACGATATAATGCCGGCGCCGCCGCATTTCCACGGCCCAGGCGGCATAGAACAATAAGGGTATCGCCAGCGTGTCGGGGTGCCAGTCGAAAAACGCCGGGCCCAAAATGGCGGGATAGACGGCGTAGACGAGAAACAGCAGCGCGTAGCGTTGCGGGTGGACCAAGCCTCGGTGCTGCATCCACCAGGCGAGAAAAGGAACCCCTGACGCCAGAGACAGGTCTTGTAACACCAACAGGCCGATGGGGCCGGTGAGACGGTAAAAAAAGGCGATGGGATACAAAATGGCAGAGCCGGCATCCGTCAGCGCCAGGTGCCCGTTGAGCGTGGAGCGTGCCGCCCAGTCGCCATGGCTGATGAGCCAAAGCACTTGTTGAAAATAGGCAAAATCCCAGGCTGTCGCCCGCCCAGTGTCGAAGCGGATGGTGGAAGCGACCCCGTACACAAGAGCGACTCCTAAGGCCAAAAGCCAAACATCGCGGCGGCCCTCCCGCGATGCCGTGCGGCCATGAGCGATCGCATGGTCTTGTCTTGTCATACCGGATGATTCGCCATATCGACGGCGGATCCTGCGATTCCTGGCGAATGTCGGCGAAAAAGACATGTTCTGTGCAAAATGTGGTGGGATGTTCTCCCCTAAGAGTTCGCCGGCGGCGAACCCTCCACACCGTGGTCAAGCGCAGGCCCTACCGCGCTGTCGCTCGCGCAACGGGTTTCTGCGAGGCCATGGATTCACGTTGCCCGATCCTGGTAACACACAAGCGCTGGGCAATGGGCTGGGGATGGGATTAAGGGATGATATGGACCCCTAGCTAAAAAATCTGATGCCTTCGCAATGCTGCGTCACGGATAAAGCAAATGGACGATGGCCTTGATGGTAATCCATAAGCCCAACATCCCGAGGACCAGACCTGCGAACTTCTTTGCCGTCCCCCCGAAATCGCGTGTCAGTGTGGATCCAAAGGTGAGACCCACAAGCGTGAAAAGAAAAGCTTGTAGTGCGATGAGGGCTATCGTTAAGGCGACTGGCACCTCGATTATTCCGATGGAGAACCCGACCGCCAACTCGTCGAGACTAATGCTAAGGGCGGTGAGAATGAGCGGCCATCCCGCCAGGTCGCGTTCAAACTGTTTTTCGTCGTCATCCTCATCCTCGAAAAAACTCAACCACGCAGCCACCGCGACCAACGCCAGTCCGCCCACGAGCGCAGCCCAATCCCCAATGACGCGGCCGACGGTCTGTCCGACGATCAAACCCACGACGGGCATCAGCGCTTCGGCGCCGGCGAACGTGAGCGCGATTTTCACCTTGCCGCGGGTCTGCAAGAACCCCAGGGAAATCGACATCATCAGGGTGTCCATGCCGAGGGACAAGACCAGCGCCACCATTTTCGCAATGATCAAGGCGGTTCCCCCCATTACAGGATGCGGAATAATTCGGGGGTGCTGCCAGTATCCATCGAGATCTGGCGACGAAACAGCATGCGCACCGGTCCGCCCCGATTCGTGACTATGGAGAGCCAACTCTTGTGTCTCTACCACCTTATGTGATGGGGATCCCTTCCGTGCCCTGTACACGTCGCGTGCACTATTCACCGTGTGACGGTAGCCTCCAGGGTGGGACCCCGAAGGTTCGTCGACAACACGCTTTGTTGCCCTGACTATTTCCACTGAGAATCAGAAACTGGATGGCGCGAATGTGCCTTCAGGGCCCTCAACCCCCGGGCAGTCGTTCCCGCGTATTTGGCACCACCCTGAGATGATTCCAAAGGCCATTCGCCAAATTTTGCACCAAAGACGCCTATCCGTCGAGACGACATAGAAGAGCGTCCCACCGTAGACGGCGAATGACCCAGGAAAAACCGCCTACCGCGGTCGCGCCTTATTCAGCTCGGCGGCAATAATGTTCTTTTGGATTTCCGACGTGCCTTCATAGATACGCGTGATGCGGGCATCGCGATAAAAGCGCTCAATGGGATAGTCGCTAATGTACCCCAGCCCTCCGTGAATTTGTACGGCCTTGTCCGCCACGCGCTGATACACTTCCGACCCGTAAAGTTTCAGCATGGCGGCTTCCTTGACTACATTGGCTCCCTGATCCACCAGCCAGGCCACGCGATACATCATCCACCGCAAGGTTTCGATGTCCGTGGCCATCTCGGCGAGATAATGCTGAATAATTTGTTGTTCAAAAATGGGTTTTCCAAATTGGTGCCGTTCCTGGGCATACTGCAGCGAGCGATCCAACAGGTACTGGCACGACCCGAGCGAGCGCGCCGCCAAACCCGCGCGACCGTTGGCGAGTATTTTAAGGGCGTTGATGTAGCCATCGCCTTCTTGCCCCAAGACATTTTCTTCGGGCACTTCCATATCCTCAAAGAAGATTTGCGCCGAATGGGACCCGTGGAGCCCCATCTTCCGCTCGATTTTGCCCAGGCGGAATCCGGGGAAATCCCGTTCCACGATGAAGGCGGTAATCCCTTTGGGGCCGCGGCTGGGATCAGTCACCGCCATGACGGTGAACACATGGGCTTCGGGAGCATTGGTAATGTAAATCTTTTGCCCGTTGAGGACGTAACGGTGGCCGCGTCGAACCGCGGTGGTGCGGATGGCCGCTGCATTCGAGCCGGCCTCGGGCTCGGTCAGGGCAAACGCCCCGATCCACTCGCCGCGCGCCATTTTGGGAAGGTAATAGGATTTTTGGGCTTCGGTGCCAAAGGACACAATACCCACTGACCCAATGCCATTGTGCGCGCCTAAGATGGTGGTGTATCCATTGATGGTTTTGCCCAATTCCTCAAAGATGGCACACTTGGCCACCATGGATAGGCCTAACCCGCCGTAGGTTTCCGGAATGCTGAGGCCGAAAAGTCCGAGCGTCTTGGATGCGTCCAGGATGGCCTCTGGGACCCGGTCTTCTTCCTCAATGCGGGCTGCATACGGCTCGACTTCCCGCGCGATAAAATCGCGGACGATCTCCTTCATCTGTACAATGTCTGGCGCCAAGTTAAAATCCATCGCATCATCGTCCCTTGCCGAGTGTTTTCTCTCACACTATACACCGTTTGCGGATAGTTTCCGATCGGTCCAATTTTCGGATCCAGCAATTTACCAAAATGCACCGTAAGCCCCAACCTTGAGGTCTGCGCATTACCCAGAATTCGTTCCGGGAGTACCGAGGTGAGCGGGAACTCCGGGACCTGTCCCCGGCGGGGCGGCAGACTGCGCGCTAGACCCGGAGTCGGGTCGGTCCTCGTACACTTTGCGCGATGGCTGCAGGCCCGGCCTGGCTGCGGCTTACCGCCTGGGCTGACGTTTGAGGGTGCGTTCCGCACCCCCGTTATTCCTCGGACACACAGGCTAAAGCCCAGGCCGTCTGTGTCGGAGCTGGTGATGGCTGCCGGCCTCCAATGCAGCAAATGCCACAAATGGTACAAATGATACAATGAGTTTTCATTGCTTGTATCTTATGTAGCGTTTGTAGCATTTGGGTATTCTCAAGAGAGAGGGGGGAGAACATGCAAAATCCATTTAATCCCTATCAACCCGTTGAGGGGCGCCTCTTTGCCAACCGCAAGCAGGAACAAACCTGGTTTCAGCGTGATTTGATTCCTAGCCTGGCCCCCGACAGTCTTGGTACTTACAATGCGGCGATTTTGGGTCCGTGGGGCATCGGGAAGTCTAGCCTGGTGCGCCGATTGCGCTATCTGGTGATGCAAATGATGCCCACACCTGTGGCGATGGCCTTCACGAGTTGCACAGTGGGATTCGGGTCTATGATGGGATTTTGCGATGCCATCGTCAACGCTGTACGGCAGGAAGCACTACGCCTGTCCCAATGGGACCAAACACTCGAAGAAGAACTGATGCGCTGGTCATTTGAAATTCGTTTGCCGGGCATCAGTGCCTCTCGCACTCGCGGGAGCAATGCGGAATTGTCGGTCAGCGCGGCAGAATTTCTGCGGTTGAGTTTGCTTCGGCTATGGGAACGTGCATTTCGCGTTCATGGCAATGGCGTACTCATTGTTTTAGATGATGTGAACTTTTTGCAAGCCATCGATCCCCAAGCCTTGATGCTTATGCGTGCTGTCTTTCAAGATTTGCACATGTATCAAGCGCGTTATGGTTTGGTGATTACGGGACCGGTAGATCTCTTTAGTGAAGCACGGGACATCGCGGAGCCGGTCACACGCTTCTTTGAGCATTTAACGCTCACGGCGTTTACCTTGGATGACATGTATGATGCCGTGCGAGAACCCATTCAAGCGGTCCAAGCACCACTCAACGTTGAGGATGATGCCATCATCTGGCTTTGGGAACGAACGCAAGGCCATCCCTACTTTGTCACGTATGTCATGCACTATGCATTTCAAGCGGCCATGGATGCCCACTGGTTGATTCTGACAAAGGCGCAACTGAGGCAGCTGTGGCCCACTATTGTATCCCGGCTCGATCAGGGGAAGTTTCGATATGATTGGAATTCTGCCACTCCGAGCGAACAAAAAACGCTGGTGGCGATTGCTCACGATCATTTTGACCGTGTCAACCGTGGCCTGGTCACTCGGCTTATGCGCAAGGGGCTAGTCATCAAGATTGAACGCGGACAATATCGTCTCTACCATCCCATGTTTCAAGACTACGTTTTGCGCGTAGGTGACTCTTGACCCGGATGCGCTACGTGCGGCCCGACTTAATGCACATCAACAAGCCAATCCACCGAGCTAATCTGCCAGAATGCGCGTGTTCGCCCCAGGATTCTGCCATCGCTGACCCAGGGGGTTCTTTTTTGCCCCCGGGGCAAAAACGAAAGGATCAGAAGTATGCGGATATTAATGGTTATGTGCCAGAACGGGGCGATGCTCCGCGCGAGTTTAACAATTCCCCTCATCACTCCGAAATTCTTAAGACCGTCATCGTGCGGCGAGTGCCGTCCGGGCCATGCTTCGTCTCCAGCGTGGTGGAGGATGAGAACCCAGTCCCCGATCCGACGCCAGAGACGGAAGAGCGGGTGGTCGGGGTGGACCTGAATCTGCACGATTTCGTGGTCCTGTCCACGGGCGAAAAGATCCCACACCCGCATTGGTGGGAATTGACATGGTATCGGCTGAGGATCCGGGAACGGCAGTGGGCCAAAGAAAGCCAAGGGATCCCGGAATCGGGAAAAAATCCGCCGCCAGATTGCTCGCCTACATGAGCGAATTGCTAACCGGCGTCGGGATTTCTTCCACAAGCTGAGCACGGATCTCCTGCGGCGCTTCGACACCGTGTGCACGGAAGACCTCCAAGTCGCGGGGCTGATGCGCAACCGTCCCCGGCGCCGTTTCACCCGTGGGGAGGATATCAAGGATTCAAGCACGTCAGGGGGCGGCCGAGGTATGCTTAAAGAGGATCGGCGATTATGTTATGGGACGGTATACTCGGCGGTGGTTATTTGTTGAAAGAAGCCGCGCAACGCTCTCCGTGATTGGGGCGCTGGATTTTGCAGGCTTTGAGCGAAGAAAGAATACCGAGGAGGTTTTTATGCGCGCAATTGGGTTGTTTTCCGATGGGCGCCTCGATTGGGTAGAGGTGCCGAAACCGCAGCCGGCGGGTCGTGACCTCTTGGTACATGTCAAGGCGGTGGCGGTGAATCCGGTCGATGTCAAACAGCTCGCCCCCAACGCGGGAGCCGGCCCCCGCATTTTAGGTTACGACGTGAGCGGGGTTGTTGAGGCCATCGGTCCCGAGGTGACCCTGTTTCAGCCCGGCGATGCGGTATATTATGCAGGGAGCATTGATCGTCCGGGCGGATTTAGCGAGTATCACCTGGTGGATGAGCGGATTGTGGGGCCGAAACCCCGCACGTTAAGTTTTGCCGAATCTGCGGCGTTGCCATTGACTACCATTACCGCCTGGGAAGGGTTGTTTGAGCGTATGCGCGTCCCCCTGCAAAATGCCCAGGGATCTGTCTTGATCATTGGCGCGGCCGGCGGCGTGGGGTCGATGGCAATTCAGTTGGCGCGGCTGGCGGGACTCACTGTCATTGCGACAGCCTCCCGGCCGGACAGCACTGAATGGGTGCGACAGCGGGGGGCGCATCTTGTGGCCAACCATTTCGAACCCCTTGAACCGCAGCTGAAATCCTTGGGGTTCGAACGGGTCGCGTACATTTTTTGCTTAACGCCGGTGGCCCCTTACTGGGATGCGATGATGTCCCTTTTGGCGCCGGAAGGGCAGGTCTGTTTGCTGTTACCGCCCGGTGACGTCGCGTTGGCACCGCTGTGGGCGTTGAGCGGCAGTTTGCACGCCGAGTCTATGTTTGTGCGGCCGCGATTTCATACCCCGACCATGATCCATCAGCATCACCTGTTGGCGCGCGTATCCGCGTTAGTGGACCAAGGGGTGTTGCACACCACGCTCGCGGAGCAATTTGCGCCGATTTCCCCAGAGACGCTGACCATGGTGTTTCAGCGGATCCGCCAAGGACATGTGCGAGGAAAGCTGGCCGTCTCAGGGTTTGACTCCTAACGATCGCCGGTTAAGGCGCCACCACCAGGTGCGCCCGGTACGGCTGGCAGGGGGGCCTAATTGTTGGGTGAGCCAACGGGCCATATAGCGTTCATGGGCCATAGGGGTGAGAACGACATACGTGGGCCGCGTGTCTTTCAAGAATTTGGCGAAAAGGCGATGGTAGACCCCGAGATGCGCTTGGTTGGCGCGGATAGCGGGCACATTGGGCCCGTACAGGTGCACAATGGTCCAAAATTCCATAAGCGGGTTAAAGTAGCGAATGTCCGCGTCGTTCGCCGAGAGGTAGCCGTCAACCAAGCGATATTGAAAATGGTTGGCGATTTGGGTGTACAGCACATTATTGTCGGGATCATACAAGACGTCAAAGGGAAAGACCAATAGCGTGGTGTGGGCGTTGACCACATGCTGGGCCACCGCTTCACTAATCCAGCGATTGGCAGAAAGAGAGAGCGTGGGATAGGGGGCGGGCCACCAGCTAATAAGGACGAAAACCAGCCAAAGACCGGCGGCGATGCGCCAGCGGGCCCAACGAAGTTTGGGGAGACTGGCGGCGACCACCAGGCCCAATCCCCAAAACACGCCCCACATGATGCGATCGAGCACGATATTGTTCAGGATGGGGAGGGCGTAAAAGATGAGCCCTGGCAACGGAATGTCAGTAGGCACTCGGCTATCAACGACCAAAAAGTCGCCGAAGGCCAAGACCGTGAGCGCCAAAACCCAAGCCAATAAGGCCTTTTGGGCCGGCGGCCACTCGCGGTGCGTGAAGTACACGAGAAGGGCAAAGCCGCACACAAATCCAACGCCCAAAAATCCGTCTTGTTCCATGATATTGCCGGTTAACGGCACGGCGGTGAAATAGTGCCACCAGGTATGCACGGGGACGATCACATTGGCCGCATTGATTTGGTAGACGTTGAGGTAGGAAAAGGGATGAAAGGGCTGGTCCGGGGTATGGATCTGCCACCACATCAGCGGCGTCACGAGCGCTAGCGTCAGCGCGAGGCTCAGTCCGGCGCCCGTCGCGATGCGGCGGATGTCCGGCCAACTCCACAAATGGGCGCGCACTTCCCAGCGGATCCAAAACAAGAGGCCCAAACACACCATGACCGTGGTCGTGACGAAATATTCTTCGTTGGTCAACCAAAGACAGCCGCCGAGCAGCATCCATCGCCATGCCAGTCCGCGCGCGCTCAGCCGTCGCGTCCCGAACAAATACGCGTAGGCAAACAAGAGGTAGCTAAAGCCCACCCACATTAAGTCGGCATGGCCTAGTGCCTGATTCGTGAAGTAAGCGGAGGCGAGCACCAAGAGAGATCCCGCAGCGCTGGCCCCAATCCGGCGTGTGATCAGATAATAGCTCCAGTAGGCGAGGACGGCGCTGAACCACCAGCCGCCAAAGGTGGCGAGGTTGTATCCCAAGGGCAGCGAAAGCAAGTGGTGCTGAACCATGACGCTCAGGGGGATAAAAATGAGCGGAACACTGGTGTCCCAGAGCACATTATTGCCCCAGGGCGCCACCACAAGCCCCGTGTGGGCTAGTGACACACCGTGCTGAATGGCCCAGGCCCACCAACTCAGAAACCACAGGTAAATGGACGCATCGCCGGGCAGGGCGATCGGCCGGCTAACCCACACGGCCCACCGGTGATGGACCATCAGCAAAATGAGCAGCGCTTGAGCAATGGCCACACCCGCCAGGTGCAGGCGGCGCAGGACACGTGTAGGGCGGAGAGGTTCAGGGATTGCCACGACCATCGCTCCTCGCTGAGTCTTGTCTGATTTTAACAAGAGTTCTTGTCAGCCCACGTGTCCTTGTGTGGATTTTGATGTCGAAAGATGAACGTCGCGCTGCGCGAGAGAAGGGATGGCGGGGCCGCTTATTGGTCTCGCACCGCTTTGTCCGCGGGTGTGGGTTCAGTGATTGGCCCGCCCGCCAACCGGCGCCGGTGGTATTTCTCGCCAGTATGACAAACCTCTTTACTATCGTTTCATATATCGTATAATACTGATAACTGAACATTAGTCTAAAATATGAACGGTGGTATTGCGATGGATGCGGTCCTTTACGAAACCCAGGAGAATATTGCGTATCTCACGTTAAACCAGCCCGAGCGTCGCAATGCGTTAAGCCGTCAGGTGCGCGAGGGGTTGCGAGCAGGATTTCTCCGCTTTGAGCAGGACAGCGCCGCGCGGGTGCTGGTTATCACCGGTAGCGGCGGCGCGTTTTGTGCGGGCGCCGATTTGAAAGAAATGGCCGAGGAACAGATCGGCATTCCCGGCCGCGACTTTATGCCCATCTTGAACCGCAATCTCTGGGTCACGAAACCTGTCATTGCCGCCGTCAACGGCGCGGCCTTGGGGGGCGGCTTTTTACTGGCGATGATGTGCGATTTAGCGGTCGCCTCCAAAGACGCCGTATTCGGCATGCCGGAAGCAAAATGGTCGCGCGGGGCGCCATGGTCGGTGCCCTTAAATTGGATGATTCCCCAACGCGTTTGGATGGAGATGGCGTTG
This sequence comes from Bacillota bacterium, assembly GCA_026627385.1. Taxonomy (GTDB): domain Bacteria; phylum Bacillota; class Sulfobacillia; order Sulfobacillales; family Sulfobacillaceae; genus JAPNUR01. The sequence continues at coordinate 38,741 of JAPNUR010000024.1, forward strand.
ACGGGAGAACCCATTACGGCCGAACGCGCTTATGCGATTGGGCTGGTCAATCACGTGGTGTTGCCCGAGCAGCTGATGGAGGCTACGAACGCGTTGGCCCGGAAAATCCGCGACAATGCGCCGCTGACGGTGGCGGCGACGCGCCGCATGATTTATCTGGCTTCGGAAATGGGCCGCACCGCCGCCTGGGATGTGGCGGATGCGCTCTTTGAGCCGGTCTATGCCAGCGAAGATGCGCTGGAAGGGCCGCGGGCCTTTAAGGAGCGGCGCCCGCCAGAGTGGAAGGGGCGGTAATATGGCACCTCGCACAACTGTGCGCATTGGCTGGGGCTCTGCGTACGCCGACGACAATCTGGATCCTGCAGAAGATCTCGCCCGCTGGGGACAACTCGACGCGCTATGCTTTGATGCGTTAGCCGAGCGTACGCTAGCCCTGGCACATGTGCGACGCCAAGCGGATCCCGAGAGTGGTTACGATTTGCGGCTCGATGAATTTGGCCGGCGATTTCTGCCCTATGCAGCGCGCGGACTGACCCTGGTGACCAATATGGGGGCAGCCAATCCGCGCGCCGCGGGGCAACGGCTGAAAACCCTGGCACGCCAGCTAGGTCTCGGGAACATGGCCATTGCGGTGGTTGAAGGGGATGACGTCCTGGCGGCCGTAAAAGCGATGGATCCGCTGCTGCAAGAAACGGGCGCTCCGTTAAGTGCCTTGAGGGGCCGTGTGGTGTCTGCTAACGCTTACTTGGGTGCTGATCCCGTGGTTGCCGCCTTGGCGCAAGGGGCGCGCGTAGTGGTTGGGGGCCGCATTGCCGATCCATCCTTGGGGCTGGCGGTGATGAGCCACTTTTTCGGCTGGGGACCGGAGGACTGGGAGCGCCGTGGCCAGGGAATTGTCGTGGGCCATGTGTTGGAATGCGGCAGCCAAGTGACGGGCGGCAATTTCGCCGACCCCCCCTATCGAGTGGTGCCTGGACTCGATCGCCTAGGAATGCCGTGGGCGGAAGTTGCTGAAGACGGATCGGCGATCATCTCCAAACTTCCCGAAGCCGGCGGCTATGTAACCGTGAACACGGTCAAGGCGCAATTGGTTTACGAGATTCACGATCCGGCGCGCTACTATACGCCTGACGTAACCGCCGACTTTACCGCGGTTGAAGTGTCGAATGTCGGTCCTAACCGGGTGAGCCTGAGAGGAGGGCGGGGCACGCCGCCCCCTGCCACACTCAAGGTTCTTGTCGGGGTGGATGAAGGGTATCACGGGGAAGCCGAGATTGGCTTTGCTGGCCCTGGCGCTTATGATCGCGCGCGCCTTTGTCAAGACGTGCTGGTGTCCCGCTATGACCGTTTATATCGTGGCGACTGCCAAGACATGCGCATTGATCTCATTGGCGTCAATGCCACCTATGGGCCCGCGGCCAGGCCATCAGCGGTGCCTCCGGAGGAGGTCCGGGTCAGGATGGCTGTCGCCACCTATGACAGGGAAGTGGCGGAACGGGTGACCCGCGAGGTGGAGTGGCAATATTTTGGCCCGGCTGGCGCGGGCGGCGTCCGTCGGCGGGTCACTCCGCGGTTGGCGATGTACAGCACCGTGATTGACCGCGAACGGGTCAAACCGCGGGTGGTGTGGCCTGACTAGGAGGAGGGGGTTCGCGTGCAAGTGCCGTTGCGGGAGGTAGCCTTTACGCGTTCGGGGGATAAAGGGGATACGTCGAACATCGGGGTAGTGCCCTACCGGCCCTCAGACTGGGATTGGCTCAAGGAGCAGTTGACGGTGGACCGCGTGAAACACGTCTTTGACGGCCTCGTTCAAGGGCGCATTTGCCGCTATGAGCTCCCCGGCATTCGGGCATTGAATTTTGTGATGGAGCGGGCGCTGTCAGGCGGTGTCTCGCGCTCGCTAAATCTTGATGCCCATGGTAAGGCCTGGGGCAATTTGCTCTTAAGCGTGGTTGTCGAGGCCCCCGATGGATGGGAACCGTATTGGCCGCTGGTGGATCACTAACCGTCAATCGAGGAGGGAGCCCATGAATCAGGAGCAACCGGCCATTTTATGGCGACCGTCCGCGGAGCGGCAGGCCGCGTCGCACCTGGCACGATGGATGGATTGGCTTGGCGCTGCCGGGCATCAGTTTTCCGATTATGATGACCTCTGGCGGTGGTCCACAACCGAGATAGAGGCCTTTTGGGATGCGGTCTGGCATTATTTTGACCTGGGTGATCATGGCATTGGACCACTCTTGACGCAGCGGCAGATGCCGGGCGCGCGATGGTTTGTTGGGGCCCGTGTGAACTACGCCGACGCGCTCCTGAGGCATTTTTCCCGACCGGACGCGGTGGTCGCGGTGGCGATGAACGAATCGGGCCAACGCGATGAGTGGCGCCTGGACCGACTGAAGCGCACGGTGGGGGCTCTGCAAGCGCAGCTGCGGCAATGGGGGGTGGACGTGGGAGACCGGGTTTCGGCCTATCTCCCTAACATGGGGGAGACAGTCGCCGCCTTCATGGCCACCGCTGGCCTCGGCGCGATATGGTCCGTGGCTTCCCCGGACTTTGGGACGGCCAGCGTGGTTGACCGGTTCCGGCAAATTGAGCCGAAGGTGCTGCTGGTGGTGGATGGCTATTGGTATAATGGCCGGTATTACGACCGTCGCGAGGAAGCGCGGCGGATCGCGGAGAGCCTCCCTTCTGTGCAAGGGGTGATTTGGATCGGGCGCAGTCCTGAAGCTGGCCCGTGGATTCAAGGCAGCGTGCGATGGGAGGATGTCTTGCAACGGCAAGCGGATCCTGTGTACGTCCCTGTGGAGTTTTCACAGCCGCTCTGGATTCTCTATTCTTCGGGCACCACGGGCTTACCCAAGCCGATTGTGCATAGCCATGGAGGCATGCTGTTAAGCCACTTGGTGAACACCCATTTTCATTTGGATTTAAAGCCCCGGGACCGGTTCTTTTGGTTTACCACCACCGGCTGGATGATGTGGAACGTGGTGGTGAGCGCGTTGTTAGCCGGGGCCCAGATCATCCTGTATGACGGCAGTCCCACCTATCCGTCGCCGGATCGCCTCTGGCAGCTGGCGGAAGCGGAGCGCCTGACCGTGCTGGGGACGAGTGCTGCCTTCTTGCAGCAATGCATGAAGCTAGGGCTGGAACCTGGACGCCGCTTCGATCTCACTGCTTTAGCCACCATTGGGTCTACCGGGTCTCCCTTGCCGCCAGAAGCTTACGATTGGGTGTACCGGGCGGTCAAAAAGGATGTGTGGCTGGCCCCCGCGAGCGGCGGCACCGATATTTGCGGGGCATTTGTCGGCGGGTCGCCACTTCACCCCGTGCGGCGCGGCGAGATGCAGTGCCGCGCATTAGGGGCTGCCGTGGAGGCGTTGGACAGCGAGGGGCATGCGCTGACCGATGCCGTAGGCGAGTTAGTGGTTACCCAACCCATGCCGTCGATGCCGTTAAAGCTCTGGGGGGACGAGAGCGGCGAGCGTTACCGCGAGAGCTACTTTTCAACCTATCCTGGGCTCTGGCGGCACGGGGATTGGATTCGCTTGACCCCGTACGGAGGGGCCATCATTTATGGCCGCTCGGACTCGACGATTAACCGTTACGGCGTGCGGATGGGATCCAGTGAGATCTACCGCGCGGTGGAAAGCGTACCGGCGGTGATGGATAGCCTCGTGGTGGATTTAGAAGGGTTGTACGGCGCGTCCTTCATGCCCTTGTTTGTAAAACTCCGGGAGGGCGAGGCTTGGACACCGGAGGTCAAAGGGGCGGTGCTGAATGCCATTCGCACTCAGTTGAGCCCCCGTCACTTGCCCGACGACGTGATCCCGGTGCCGGACATTCCCAAAACATTGAGTGGAAAAAAACTGGAAGTGCCTATCCGCAAAATCCTGAGCGGGACGCCGCTTGCGCAGGCGGTCAATCCGGACGCTATGAGCAATCCGGACAGTCTCGCCCCATTTATCGCCTACGCGGAGGTTTTGCGCGAGCGATTTCGCTCGCCGGCGAATCAATCCTAAGGTCTTGACAAAGGGGAGTCCATGGTGACACATCGGGAACTGACCGAAGCCTTGTTAGCGCGGATGAACGAAGCGCGTCAGGGTGGTGCAGAAAAATATCGCGCACGCATTAAGGAACAGGGCAAAATGCTCGTGCGGGAACGGATTCGCGAGCTCCTTGACGAGGAGAGCGCCTGGATTGAAGATGGACTTTTAGCGCGGACGTTGGATCCGGGGTTAGCCGCTGATGCCGTGGTAACGGGCGTGGGCTTGGTCGGCGGACGGCCGGTGGCCGTCATTGCCAACGATGCCACGGTTAAGGCTGGCGCGTGGGGACGGGTGACGGTGCAAAAGATCCTCCGCCTTCAGGCGCTGGCCGTCAAAGCCAAGATTCCGCTGGTGTACATGCAGGATTCTGCCGGGGCCCGTCTGGATGAGCAGTTCGACATCTTTCTTGATCGGCAGCACGCAGGCAAGATCTTTTATAACCAGATCCAAATGTCTGGCGTGATCCCGCAAATTTGCGTTTTGTTTGGGCCGTCTCCGGCCGGCGCCGCCTATCTCCCGGCGTTTTGCGACTTAGTGATTATGATCGACGGCCAAAGTTCCAGTTACATTGGGTCTCCCCGCATGGCGGAAATGGCTACGGGGGAAAAGGTTTCAATGGAGCAGTTGGGGGGTGCGCGTATGCACTGCACCCAAAGCGGGTTGGGCGATGTGTTAGTGTCTGACGAACACGCGGCCATCGACTGGGTGAAACGGCTGTTAAGCTATTTACCGAGTGCCTGGGATCAGGCCCCACCGGCGACCGAGAGTTGCCCGCCCGACGTGACCACACCCATTGAGGACATTGTTCCGGCGCCGCAAAATGTGCCCTATGACGTGCACACCCTGATTGGCGCGCTCGTCGATGGCGGCTCGTTTTTGGAACTGAAGGCGCTGTTTGCCCCAGAATTGGTCGTGGGATTGGCACGGCTGGGCGGACACTCTATCGGGGTGCTCGCCAATAACTCCAAAGTCAAGGGAGGGGTCCTCTTTCCGGATTCGGCGGACAAGGGCGCCTGGTTTGTGGAATTGTGCCACGCGTACGGATTGCCTCTGGTGTTCCTCCAAGACATTTCCGGCTTTATGGTGGGCAGTCAGGTGGAGCGGCAAGGCATCATTCGCCGCGGCGCCAAAATGTTGTCGGCCGTCGCGACGGCCACCGTACCCCGCATCGCGGTGTTGGTCCGCAAGGCCTACGGGGCGGGCTACATGGCGATGTCCGGGGCATCGTTTCAGGCCGACATGGTCCTGGCGTTGCCCACGGCCAAGGCAGCCATTATGGGACCGGAGGCGGCCGTCAACGCCGTCTACTACAACAAAATTCAGGAGCTCGAGGAACCCGAGCGTTCGCAATTTGTCGCCGAAAAGGAAGCTGCGTACGCCCGGGATATGGATATCATGCGCGGGGCGTCGGAGTTTTTTGTCGATGCCGTGATTCCGGGCCAGCAACTGCGGGACGAACTCATCTTTCGTTTGCGGTTGTTAGAGGGCAAGAGCGAACGGGGGCCGGCGCGGCGAACGATGGTCATTCGGGGGTAACGATGGCGCCAAATGGGATGCAAAGCCGTTTAGAGCAAAGAAAGGCCAAGCGGCGACAGGAAATTTTGACGGTGGCCGCTCAGTTGTTTCGCACTCGCGGCTATGAAGGGACGACCGCCGATGCCATCGCCGAGGCTGTGCATTTGACCAAGTCTGCCCTGTATACCTATGTGGGCAGCAAGGAAGAAATAGCGGTGCTGCTGTTAGAAGATGTGATTCACACGCTGCTGGGGGAAGCCGAGGCCATCGATCGCATGCCCGTGAGCCCGGTGGAAAAAATCTCTCGGCTCATTGTCCGCCATGTGGAGGTGGTAGGTCACCACCCGGCCTCATCGCTATTGTTTCTGCATTCCGAACACATGTTGTCGCCGGAACAATACCCGCGTCTTTACACCTGGCGCGATCGCTACGAAGGCTACTGGCGCCAATGGATCCAACAAGCCCAGGATGCCCAGAGCATTGCAGTGACCTCTGAAAAAATAGCAGGATGGGTCATTTTGGGGAGCATCAATTGGGTGATTCGATGGTTTTCGCCCACCGGCCCTTTATCAGCTAAGGAGATTGGCGAGGAGTTTGCGCGCATTTTAACGCGAGGCCTCGGAGCCGGGGATATTGTGACAAAAGGGGAGTCAGGCCATGCGGTTGACTGAAGAGCAAAATGCTATCCTGGCAGTTATTGATCATATTGCCGCCCAGTTTCCCCGCCGCTACTGGCTTGAGAAGGCGCGCGCTGGCGAGTTTCCGGAAGAGTTGTGGCAAGCCCTGGCCAAGGCCGGCATCCTCGGCCTGGCGATTCCTGAACAGTACGGCGGCAGTGGCCTGGGGCTCACGGAAATGGCGTTAGTGCAGGAGCGCTTGGCGGAGCACGGCATCCCGTTGCTCTTGCTGGTGGTCGGTCCCGGATTAAGTCTGATGATCTTAGCCAAGCACGCCAGCGACAGGATGAAATCGCGCCTCCTCCCGGCCGCAAGCCGCGGCGAGCGGGTCTTTTGCTTTGGCATTACCGAGGCCAACGCGGGGTCCAATACCTTAAGGATTGCCACCACAGCCGAGCGCGATGGCAATGAGTGGGTTTTGACAGGAACCAAGCACTTTATCAGTGGTGCCGATCGCGCTGACGACTTGGTGGTGGTGGCCCGCACGCGCCCCTATGCGCTGGAGAAGCGCGACGGGCTTTCGCTGTTTGTGGTTGATCTGAAAAGCCCTGGGGTGCGCTTAAAGTGGGAGCCGATGCACCTCACTGCCGCGGAGCACCAATTTCAAGTGACCCTGGACCACGTCCGCGTCCCGGATGAGGCGCTCGTGGGCGAAGAGGGGGCCGGTTGGCAGTATTTGTTCGATGGCTTAAATCCGGAGCGTATTAATGTTGCTGCCATTGCCATTGGCCTCGGTCGCCATTTGTTGAATCGGGCGGTGGCTTACGCGCGAGAGCGCGTGGTCTTTAGCCATCCGATTGGCGCCCATCAAGGGATTCAGCACCCGCTGGCCGAAGCCAAAATTCATTTGGAGTTGGCGGCCGTGATGAATCATTATGCGGCGGCGGCCTATGATCGGCAGGAAGAAGCCGGTCCCTGGGCGAATATGGCCAAGGTCGGGGCAGTCGATGCCGCATTGGAGGCGGCCGATATCGCCATTGAAGTGCACGGGGGAAACGCCTTTAGCGAATCGTACGACCTCTTGTCGCTGTGGGAGTTGGTGCGCCTGTTTAAGACGGCGCCGGTGGCACGTGAACTCGCCTTGAATTACATCGGCGAGCACGTCCTGGGCCTTCCCAAGGCGCTCTAGCCTCTTTTTGCTAAAAATAGACAGAATCTTAGTAAGAAAGGGACGATGACCATGACATTGCCAACGAAGACGCGGCGCGATCACGAGTCGGAGGCAGAGTTTCTTCAACGGTTACGCGCTCGCTATCAAGGATCGGCGACCATGGACCGCATGCTGGCGCAGTCGGTGGAACGCTTTGGTGATAAAGAGGCGTTGGTGGATGGCCAAGGGACCCGCCTGACCTATCGGGCCATGGCCGAGATGGTAGCCCAATTGGCTTCGGGGCTTCGCGGATTAGGACTGAAAGCGGGCGACCGCGTGGCGGTCATGATGCGGAGCCACGCGCGCTATGTCATGAGCTATTATGCCGTCATCACTCATCACATGGTGCTAGTTCCCCTCAATGTGCGCCTGGCGCCGCCGGAACTGGCCTATATTCTCAACAACGCCGGGGTGAGCGCCATATTAGCGGACCGCGAATTTATGCCGGTCATTGATGCTGCCTTGGCTTCTTTGGGTCGGGATATGCCCCGCGTATGGACGGAAGCTGGTGAGGGGATGACCTGGGAGAGTCTCTTGGACACACCGGTAGCTTCGCCCCCTAGCATCGAAGAATCGGCACTGGCGGCGATTTACTACACTTCGGGGACGACGGGGCAGCCCAAGGGGGCGATGATTACCCACCTTAATATGGTGGCCGTGGGCCAGCAAAATGTGGAGGCCTGGTATTTTGATTCCCCGGAAGTGGTGGAACTGGAAATTTCCCCACTGTTTCACGTGTCCTTCCAAGAATTTGGGCCGCCGGTGCACGCGGTGGGCGGCACGCTGGTGGTGGATAACTTTTCACCGGCCAGGAGCCTTGACCTCATTGAACGTGAGCATATCAACTCATTTTTTGCCGTGCCGTCCATGCTGTTTTTGATGCTGGCGGAACTCGACAAGAAGCCGCGCGATGTGTCCTCGGTGCGCTTGGTGAAGTATGGAGGATCGCCGATGCCGCAGGAAAAGATCCGCGAAGTCCAGCGCGTCTTTTCTCAGGCGCTGTTAGTCCAGGGGTTTGGTCAAACCGAGTCCACCGGCATGATTGCCGTGACTTGGCCCGACGATGTGGCCGAGGTTCCGTTGTCGACAGGACGGGCCATTTCCGGTTGCGACATCCGCATTGTGGACGATGAGGATCGCGACCTTCCTCCCCATCAGGTGGGCGAAGTGCTGGCCAAGGGCCCGCAGATTATGGCAGGATATTGGTGTCGTATCTCACGCTTTTTGCCCCAGGTAGTCTCACGATCGCTGTCGCCCCCGCGTGGGGGAACCAGGCCGAGC
>JAPNUR010000025.1 GCA_026627385.1 Bacillota bacterium
CGCCAACTGAGCGTGGGCGATCGCCCCCTGGCGACCGCTTCCTGGGGTATTGCCTTCATCCCCTGTCACCCGTCCTCATGTGAGTTATCCACATCATTGACATAGACCGTCTTTCAAGCTTATGGGTTGAGACATACTTCATTGGCGGTGCTTCCTGCCGTGTCCTGCTGGGAACGGTGATTTTTTATGCGAGGTGAATCCCAGCCTCTACCCGATCCCACCCCGAGTCACCGTGTTCCTTATGCAGCCACTGCGCCCACAGGTTTTATCATAGATCCGGAGTGATTGCTGAAAACAAAGGTTCGAGCTGGGCCAGCTGAGACCTCTGAGGGCTTGTCTCACATCTTTAGAGAAACCCTGATCAATGGCGCGTTAAGCGCCCTCGCGAGAAGGTAATGAGCTTACGGGGTGGCAAAGAAAGTCACCGCAGGGAATTTTTCCTGGCGCCAAAGGAGTTCGCTGAAAACCTGTCGAAGTAAGATGGGGGAGGCGAGCCATGGCAGGTTTAGTGAAAGTGATTACGGGGGAAATGTTCTCCGGCAAGTCACAGGAATTGGCCCGGCTCATTGGCGAAAGCCTTGGCCAGGGGCTTGAAGTGCAAGTCTTCTACCCAGCGCACGCCGCCCGCGGCAGTCATCGCGACATCGACCAGCGCCTGTCCTCTATCAGGGGCGAGGGCAAACTGACGCTTCACCCGGTGCCGGGCGGCAACGCACAATACATTGCTGACTGGACGCGCTGCACCACGGACGTGATTGCTATTGACGAAGCCCAATTCTTTTCCGATGATATTGTTCCAGTAGTCAAGTCTCTTCGGCGCGAGGGGAAACTGGTGTTGATTGGCGGGTTAGATCAGGACTATTTGGAGCATCCTTTTGGACGCATGGGCGACTTGATGTGCATAGCGAATGACGTTGTCAAAGTGCATACCTTTTGCGCCAGTTGCCGCCAGGACGATGCGTATATTTCTCATCGCGTGACTCGAGAACAGGATCAAGTGGTCATTGGCGATAACTATATCCCGCTGTGCGAGGACTGTTATCTCCTGGCCACGAACGGGCAGGCGATACCGCTATTCGTCGATTAGAACCGCGGCTGGAATTGATTCGCACGTGGTGCCAGCCCTTTGGCGCCATTGCCGACATTGGCGCTCATGAAGGGCTTTTGGCACGTTGGCTGGCGCACGATGGGCATGTGGTTTGGGCCACGGAGCTTACTTCAGGAGGATTTCGGGAATTGTGTCGAGGGGTGGCAGGGTCCTCCGTGGTGGTGCGCCAGGGTAATGGCTTATTGCCCATTTTAAAGGTGCCGGTTGACGTCGTGATTTTGGCTGGATTGGGCGGGCAAACGATTCGCAGGATTTTGCGCCGCCGAGGCGACATGATGAGCCAACCCCTGTACATTGTGCAACCCATTCCCGACGCCCTAACCTTTCACCAGGTGGTGGCGGCGGAGGGCTGGACGGTGGTACGGGCAGACATTGCCCAATACCGTGGTCGCTATTATCCGACATGGATGTTAACGATGTCTGGCCCACCTCATAACCTAGAGGTGGAGGAGGCGTTCATTCCCCGCGAATTCTGTCAGGCCGCGGGATATGCGGGCTGGCTGGAACGGGAACGCGACCGGCGCCGCCTGACGTTGCGATATCATCAGACGGAACGTCTTATCCAGGAGTTGGGCCTACTCGAACAGGAATTGGCGCGAATCAAGGGGGGCTAGCCGTGCCAGGCGAATATCACGTGTATACGGACGGGGCATGCCAAAATAACCAGGCCCCGGGAGGGCAGCCGGGCGGATGGGCGTGTGTGTTTGTCGACGGTCCCCGCTATCATGGCTTTGAGCCCCGCACCACCAATAACCGGATGGAAATGCGCGCCGCCATCGAAGCTTTGAAGCACACTGAACCGGGAGCACGGGTGACAGTTTACAGCGATTCTGCCTACGTCACCAATGCCTTTTTGCAAAACTGGTTTCAGGGATGGGAGCGCCGCGGGTGGCTGAATGCCAAGGGTGAGCCCGTCGAGAACCAAGACTTGTGGCGGGAACTGAAACAACTGAACGATGATCGCCGGGTCACCTGGGTGAAAGTCCGCGGTCATAGTGGCAACCCCTACAATGAAGCAGCGGATGCTCTCGCGGTCCAAGCCATCCGCGAAGGACTGGCACGAGGTGGCTCTTCTGGACATACCTAACCGAGAACTGCCGTGTGGTTTGTGATATAATGAGGCGTTGTTGGCGAGTTAGCCAGACGATCGCGGGCAACACGCCGAAAGGGGTTGCCTGAGGAAAGTCCGAGCTGCACAGAGCAGGGTGCTGGATAACGTCCAGTGGGGGCGACCCTAAGGAAAGTGCCACAGAAAACAAACCGCCATGGACTCATGGCAAGGATGAAACGGTGCGGTAAGAGCGCACCAGAGGTCAGGTGACTGGCCTGCTTGGCAAACCCCACCCGCAGCAAGACCGAATAGGGGAAGGATGAGGTGGCTCGCTGACTTCCCGGGTAGGTCGCTGGAGGCGTTCGGCAACGAACGTCCTAGATAAATGATCGTCCACGACAGAACTCGGCTTATGGCTAACTCGCCGCCAACCTTCCGCATTTTCCCGACAACGCGCTGTTAACCGGCTAATGATGCGGTCTTGATGAATGCCCGGGCCATCAAATCCCAAGGCCGCCTTGGACCCATCCAGCGGTCGTGCTGATGCGCGGCGGCAACGGAAAGGGACGCCCGCTAATGACATCGGCCAGGGTCACGGAGCCCAAGCTCTGATCGACGCAGGCCTCTAAGGCTTGCCACATGACAGGATTGACACACTCCCGGCACTGGTGCGTGGCGCAGTCACAAAAGGTGATGGGGCCTTGCAAGACATTCACAATTTCAGACAAGGTAATGTATGCCGGCGGGCGCGCCAATTGGTAGCCGCCGTGTGGCCCCCGGGTGCTCATGACGAACCGCGCCCGACGCATCGGCAACAGCAATTGCTCTAAGTACTTCTCTGACTGGTTTAGCGCTTCTGAAAGCTGGCGAACCGAGACCGGCTGGTTTCGGGCATCGGCCAAAAAGGCTAAAATCTGCAGGCCAATTTTTAGCGAAGTTTTCAGTCCGTTCATGCGGATCCCTCCTGAAACAAGGCGGTCGAAAGATATCGTTCGGCGTAATCGGGCAAAATGACGACAGCCAGTCCAGACGGGCGGTAAGTGCTCAGCGCAATGCGGGCGGCCTCAACGGCAGCCCCGCTGGAAATGCCCACAGCCAGCCCTTCTTCCCGCATCAGCTGTTTGGCGCGGAGAATGGCCACCTGATCTGAAACGGCCACCAAGCGATCGTAGATCGTTTGGTCCAAAATGGCAGGAATAAACCCGGCGCCAATCCCTTGAATGCGATGGGGCCCGGGCGGTCCACCGGACAGGACGGGGGATTCTTGAGGCTCGACCCCCACGATGTGAATGGCCGGATTTTTCTCACGCAAAAACCGGCCCGCTCCGGTAATCGTGCCTCCGGTGCCGATGCCCGCAATGAAGGCGGCGACTTGGCCTTCCGTGTCCTGCCAAATTTCTGGACCAGTGGTTTCGTAGTGGATCGCGACATTCGCTGGATTTTCAAATTGCTGGAGGATGACAGATCCAGGAATGGTGGCCTTGAGTTCTAGCGCTTTGGCCACGGCCCCACGCATCCCCTCAGCCCCTGGGGTGAGAATCACTTCGGCCCCAAACCCTTGCATCATCACCCGCCGTTCGATGCTGGCGGTTTCTGGCATGGTAATGATGGCGCGATATCCGCGTGCGGCCGCTACCCACGCCAGACCAATCCCGGTATTGCCTGAGGTCGGCTCGATGATGGTGCCTCCGCGGGCGAGCTCCCCCTTTTCTTCCGCCGCACGAATCATCGCCCAGGCAATGCGGTCCTTGACGCTGCCGCCAGGATTTTTGGCCTCCCACTTTCCGTAGACAGCCCAGCCCGTTTCCTCCGAGAGGCGTTGAAGGCGGATGAGCGGTGTGGCCCCAATAGCGTCAATGACCGATTCATAACGCATGCGCTGTTCCCCCCTGTCGCCCGCCTACCGTGATTCTACGTGCCACGATTCGTTTAAGTGGACGCCCGCTGCCTCCATCAAGCGGTGCACGGGACAACGCCGCCCTACTTCCTGTTGGAGCCAGGGGCCCTGGCTGTCGGGCACGCCGGTTACCCGAACTTGGAGCGTGATCGTGTGAAAAAAGGGCGCCACGTTCGGATCGCCCATGAGGCCGCGCGGATCGAGCGCGCCTTCCGCGTGGTATTCGGCTTCGACGTTTGGCCACCCGCGTTCCGCCGCTATTATTTGCAAAACGACAGTCATACAACCCGTCAACGATCCTAAAAGGAGTTCTAGCGGGTTCGGTTTACTCTCATCACCACTCTGACGCGTTTCAGCACACGAGAATTCCGCCGTGGCCGTGCGGTGGTACGCTTCCGATCCCCGAGCTTTGGTGTCGACGACGAAGGTCATGTCAGCCATCATGATGTCCCCCAATTTCATATCGTGTTAATAGGATTATCCGAAATTGGTGGGGATGTTGTCAAGCAGCGGGGCATCCTTGTTGACGAGGCTGGCGTGCTGCCAAGCGAGGGCGTGAGCGACCAAGGGAATGTCTGGGCACAACTTGCTCGCGATCTGGCTAAAATGATGCGGATCGGCGGTGGTCCAGGCAGCCACCGTATCGGGCACAATGGTTTCTGCCGCGGAGAGTCCAAACGCGGTCAGAGCAGCCCCCACCTCTTCACCGGGATCCACAATCTGGGCAGCCTGACCCACGACGCGGTTAAAGGCTTGGCGCATATGCGGAAAGTGAGTGCAGCCGAGGATGATGGTGTCGACCCCGGTGTCGAGGACAGGCTCAACGCACTGGCGCACCTTGTCTTCCACGTGATATCCTTCAGTATCCCCGTTTTCTGCCATGCTGACGAGGATGGGGCAGGGCTTGGCCACCACCGTGAGGTTCGGATCGAGGGATTTTAAGGTTCGCGGGTATAGGCGCGAACGGTACGTGGATTCAGTGGAAAGGACGCCAATCTTGCCATTTTTGGTGACGGCAGCGGCCCGCCGCGCGGCGGGTTCTACCACGCCAATCACCGGAACCGGAGAACGGGCCTCCGCATCTTTGAGGGCGGCGGCGGTTGCCGTGTTGCAGGCAATCACCACGGCACTCGCGCCGCTACTGATAAAGAAGTCGAGAAACGCCAAAAACCACTGCCGCACGTCCTCCAGGGACTTCTCCCCGTATGGGAAATGACAGCTGTCGGCTCCGTAAATAAAGCGGTACTGGGGCAGTTGCTGCCGTAGCGTGCGCAATACCGTCAGGCCGCCTTCGCCGGAATCGAAGAGGGCAATGGGACCCTCCCGCGCCATGTTATCACCTCAGTTGTTATGCGTGAGTTTTACGGAAAAAGATTATGCGAGTTGGCTCATGGCGCGCTTCATGCGTTGCATCGCTTCGACTAGCCGGTCGGTCGCGGTGGTCAGCGAAATGCGAAGCCATCCCTCGCCGGCGCGGCCATAGGCTGCCCCCGGTGCAAGCACCACTTGGGCCTGTTCGACAAAATAGCGACTGGCCTCACTTGAGGTCATCTGCTGGGGGGTCGAAAACCATACGTAAAAGGTGGACAACGGCGTGAAGACGTCCAGGTTCATCTCGTGGAGAGCTCGAAGGACAATGTCCCGGCGCTCTTGATAGAGGCGGTTTTGTTCAGTAAACACCGGGTATGGATCGCGCGTTAAGGCGACGATCGCAGCGTCTTGTACGGCGGTAAACGCCCCAGAATCTAAATGGCTTTTGAGCGTGCCTAGGGCGCGCACCGCGTCGCGATTGCCGACGGCCGCGGCAATGCGCCAACCGGTCATGTTAAAGGGCTTGGACAAGGAATAAAACTCGATGGCGATGTCCCGGGCTTCCGGGATCTGCAACACGCTGGGGGCCTGGTATCCGTCAAATCCGATTTCCGCGTACGCTAAATCGCTGCAAAGCAGAATATCGTATTCCCGGCACAGGTGAACCACTTCGCGATAAAAGTCGAGGCTCGCCACGGCTCCCGTGGGATTGTTGGGATAATTGACCCAGAGCATTTTGGCGCGCCGTAAAATCTCTTCGGGAATATCCCGAAAGTCGGGAAGAAATTGACGCTCCGCTGTCAACGGCAGCGGATAGACCTCGGCACCGGCCAGAATCGCTTGGGTGGAGTACACGGGATAGCTGGGATCAGGAACCAACACCACATCGCCGGGCCCGGCCATAGCCCATGTCAAATGCGCGATCCCTTCTTTAGATCCAATGAGACCCACGACTTCCGACAACGGATCGAGCGCGATGGAAAACCGCCGTTGGTACCATTCGCTCATCGCCCGGCGGAACGCGACACTGCCCCAGTAGTCGGGATAACGGTGATTGGCCGGGTTGGCGGCCGCTTCTTGCAACGCGCTGACGATGTACGGTGGCGTCGGTTGGTCGGGATCGCCAATCCCCAAATTAATCATGTCATACCCTTGCGCCTGTTTTTCAGCCACAATCCGGTCCAACTCTAAAAATAAATAGGGCGGGAGTTTTTCCATCCGCGCGGTCATTTTCATGCAGCGTTCGCTCCTTTACCAAACATGACGTCGACTATCGTATGCCGATGATATGGTAAGGGTACACGAAAGCGCAGGCCGACAGCAATCTCCAACCAAAAATTCTGGCCCACTTTCCTTATTTTGCGGTTGGCAGAAAAATCCATGTGTTAGCCCATTCATGCAGGGCCTGCATGACCGGTGCGAGATCGCGCCCCTTGGCAGTTAAGGAGTACTCCACGCGCACGGGGGTATCAGGGTAGACGCGACGGTCCACAATCCCTTCCGCTTCTAATTCTTTGAGCCGTTCGGCTAGCATCCGATCGCTCACTTGCGGAATAGCCTGGGCAATCTCCGAAAAACGCTGGGGATGCTGCAGCAAGACTTCGATAATAAGGCCCGTCCAGCGCTTGCCAATGAGTCCCACGGCTGCCTCGAAGCGCGGACACAGATCAAACTCCTTCATCTTCCCTCCTCCTTTCTCGCGTTGTACCGTATGGGGTCAATGGGACGCTAACAGAGACTCTTTGCTACGTATTATAACTCCAGCCTCTTGACAATTGAAACAACAGCGTTTTTACTAGAAGTATGTTGCTAACAAAATGTTAGCAATAAGACGGCAGGCAAGAGCGCATGCTAGGAAACATGCCGCGTTGTGCGCGTTGAACGAAAACCCATGGATCAAAAGATGATGCCCGATCAATGGGCGGCGAGTATTAACTTAACGAAAAAAGCGGGCATATGCGCATCATGAGAATGACGAAGAAGGGGGAAGCACGATGTCCGCAGTCAAAATCGCGGTGATTTACTATAGCGCCACGGGTACCAATTATCAAATGGCGTTAGAAGCTGAAAAAGCGGCCAAAGAATTGGGGGCCGAGGTGCGGTTGAGGCGGGTGAAAGAGTTAGCGCCCGATGAAGCCATCCAGTCCAACCCTCAGTGGAAGGATCACGTGCAAAAGACGGCACACGTGCCCGTCGCAACATTGGAGGATCTAGAATGGGCTGACGGCATCGTCTTTTCGGTTCCCACGCGATTTGGCAACATGGCAGCGCAGATGAAGCAGTTTTTGGACACCGCTGGACCTCTTTGGGCCCAAGGCAAGCTCACCAATAAAGTGGTGACGGCCATGAGTTCGGCAGCCAATCCTCATGGCGGCCAAGAAGCAACCCTTCTGTCGCTGTACACGATGATGTATCACTGGGGCGCCGTCGTGGTGACACCGGGTTACACCGATGAAAAAATTTATGCTGCTGGCGGTAACCCGTATGGTACGTCGACCACCGCTGGTGCCGTGTCGCCCGAGGTGCTCGCGGCCGTGCGTCATCAGACTGCGCGTTTAGTGGATATCACGCGGCGCGTTAAGCAGGTACCGGCCATGGTCTAGCCTCGCTTCAGGTGTTCGGTCAAAGAGCCCCTAAATACGCGGGGCTCTTTTTGCACCATGAACCTTAAAAGAATTCGGGGATCCACCATCGCAAATGGCAGATACAGTCGCTTTCACATCTCCCGCACTCTTGGCACAAATGATCGTCGCATAATGCGCTGTGACAGTCGTAACACTCGCTGCTGGCTGAGGTGCCGCACGCACACTGGGCTACATCCATGCTACCGCCTCCTCGCGGGTAGACTCCCCGCAAGGTCAGAAGTTATACGTTAAAACTGGCAAACGGCCGAGGGATCCCTCGTTGGCCATGAAGTGGGACGATGGCCCGTGATGGATCTCATGGGTTCCCAACCGAAGCTGTCCTCATTATTGCAGTTGACCCTGGGCGCGTCCTCGCCTTCCTTTAGGGGCAAGTTGTGACACGGCAGCACATATGTCGCATAAAGCTCACGGGTCGCGTGGTGCAGCGCCCACGGGGGTTATATATAAGGGATGGTGAGGTTGATGACCGCGGCAGTGTCGTCCGACATCGCGTAAAAGCGGAAACGGACGCATACGGACACGCGCAAGTAGGCCTTGTCCCATCGCATTGTGTTCCCACGCGATGTCACGGACGAACTTTACACCTCGTCGAGTCACGTATGGCGCCAGAAGACCGCAGGCTGGCTAACGAGCTTCGGGCGTAGCACTCGGGGGCTTGGCGAGAAGATTGACATGCATGGGGTCGAGGTTGCCGCCGCTGAGGACGATGGCGACGGATGTTCCCAGCGCGAGGTTGGGGCGGGCGCTGAGTGCGTAGGCGGCGGCAGCGGCGCCCGAGGGTTCGACGACCATTTTCATCCGCGTCATGATGAGCCAGAGCGCTTGCTGGATTGCCGCGTCGCTTACCGTCACCAGATCATCTACATAGCGTTCAATCAAAGGATACGTGAGGTGGCCGAGTGCCAGGGTAATCAACCCATCGGCAATACTGGCCGTGGATTCGAGCTCTACTCGGTGCCCCAACCGGCGCGACTGCTGGGCTTTGGCGGCTCCTTCAGGTTCGACGCCAATCACCCGCACCCCGGGACGACAATTTTTGATGGCGGTGGCGATGCCCGAAATGAGGCCGCCCCCACCCACAGGCACAAGCACGGTATCCACCCGAGGCCAATCGCTTAAAATTTCTAGCCCGATAGTGCCCTGACCGGCGATAACCAGAGGGTCATCATACGGCGGCACGAACGCATAGCCGGTTTCCTGCGCGATGACTTGAGCGCGCTCGAGGCGTTCCCGGCTTCGCTCGCCGCACGGCTCGATGGTCGCTCCGTAATGTCGGGCGGCCTCCACCTTAACACTCGGGGCGGTGACCGGGACTACCACACGCGCTGGTAGGGCAAAGTGGCGTGCAGCCCACGCCACAGCTTGGCCATGATTCCCCGAGGATGCGGTCACCACCCCCGGCACCCCGTCCCTAGATAACTCCGCGATCTTGTTGAGCGCTCCGCGAACTTTAAACGACCCGGTGATTTGCCAGTTCTCAGCTTTAAAGCGCAATTCGCGCCCTGCCCAGGATGACAAACTGCGGTTTGCAACTAACGGCGTCCGATGAATGAGCCCGTCCAGGCGCTCTTGAGCAGCATAGATTGTTTGCAGCGTGGGCACATCGCTCATAAGGAGAAGACCCACCACACCGGGTGATCGTGAGCTGGTTGCTCCTTGAGCAACTCCTCCACCCGGCGCCGTTGGCGCGGCACTTTCTTCGTGATGCCCACGGCAAAGGCTCGCGTATCATACTCAACCTTGCGGCAGTGGTAATGCTCTGCCGTTTTTTTGATAAAGTTCACCAGATCCTGACCGGCTTGTTGCCATTCTTCCTCCGTAAGAAAGTACCAGTACCGTCCCCGCCACATGGCCAGCCGCACGGTGAATTTATCCAGCCACTCGACCGTTTGCGAACGCTCGCCTAATCCAAATTCCTCGAGATACTCGGTGAGCTTACGAGCGTCCTTCTGATTGGGATGCCAAAAGACCAAATCTACCCACAAACTGGCGCTGCCATGCGATAGCGGTGGCTTGTTGTCGTGAATATGTTGCATGCGTTCTCCCTCTTTGCCTTCGATTTACGTGACCGAGTCCTGCCTCGTTCTCAACGCTATTGTAGACTTTGTGGTGACTTTGGAAAACGGGGGGACGCTCTCCGTCAGCCACACGTTGCCGCCAATGACACTGTCATGTCCGATGACCGTATTGCCCCCAAGAATGGTGGCTTCGGAGTAAATCACCACATCGTGTTCGATTGTGGGATGCCGTTTGGTTCCGCGGATGAGACGCCCTTCCTGATCATGAGGAAAATTAAGGGCCCCTAACGTGACCCCCTGATACAGGGTGACTCGGTCGCCAATTTCGGTGGTTTCGCCAATCACGACCCCAGTACCGTGGTCGATGAAAAAATAGAGACCAATTTGGGCGCCGGGATGGATGTCGATGCCTGTCTCGCTGTGGGCAATTTCGGTCATCATGCGCGGCAGGAGGGGAACCCCTAAGGTGACCAACCGGTGCGCCAAGCGATAGACCAGCGTGGCGTAAAAGCCAGGATAGGTGCTGATGATTTCTGTCAGCCCCTTGGCAGCCGGATCCCCTTCATACGCGGCCTCCGCATCCGTTAAGGCTTCATGCTGAATCTCCGGGAGGGCAAGAAAAAAGGCACGCGCAATATCTTCGGCCTTGGCTAGCTCCGGACACAGGCTATCCATTTCGCAACGGTGATCGCTCACCTGGTGAATCAGCGCCGTCAGGCGCCAGAGCAACTCCTCGGCCCGTTCTAGGGGCGGGGCCGCGGTATCGAGATTTCCCATCAGACAGTGAGGAAATAAGAGCGCCTCTATATCGCGAATCCACTGACGAATGGGTTCGCGGCTCATGGCCCGCGAGAGCGCGTGGCGGGTGCGGATGTCCGCTTCGCCTTCACGCAATTGGCGCAAAATCTCACTGAGTTGATCAGAGGATAAGGCTCGATTACGCATGCGTTGCACCTAACTTTTCCCAGAAAATGGCCACCGTTTGCGCCCCTCGATAAAAGTTGGCGAGATGAAAATGTTCATTGGGGGCATGAAAGCATTCGTCAGGCAGTGCAAAACCCAACAAGACCGTGGGCACCGACAACGTCTCCTGAAAATCGCTGACGACGGGAATGGAGCCGCCCATGCGAATATGCACGGCAGGTCGCTGATAGACCAGTTCAATAGCGGATTCTGCGGCTTTCACAGCCGGGTGGTCGAGTGACGTCACCGATGCAGGCGAGCCGCTCCGATGGGTCACATGGAGCTGCACACCCGGGGGACAGTGATGTTGCAGGTGCGCTTCCAGAAGATCCAAGATGCGTTCCGGGTCTTGATGAGGCACTAAGCGGCAACTAAGTTTTGCATGTGCTGTGGCGGGAATGATGGTTTTTTGCCCTTCCCCGGTAAACCCCGACCAGAGGCCGTTGACGTCCAGGGTGGGCCGCGCCCATAGCCGCTCTAACGGCGTATACCCCGGCTCGCCCGCCAATTCCGGGACACCCAGCTGCGCTTTGTACGCCTCGCTGTCAAACGGGAGTTGGCTGAGTTCGCTCTGTTCGCGATCCGACAAAGGGTCCACCTGGTCGTAAAACCCTGGCACGGCAATGCGCCCACTAGCATCGTACAAAGTGTCAATCAGGTGAGCCAACGCCTGTGCCGGGTTCATGACAGTGCCGCCGTAAACCCCTGAGTGCAAATCCTGGGAGGGCCCGCTGACGCGGATTTCCATCGTGGCCAGGCCCCTCAGCGCGTAGCAGATGGACGGCAACTCCTCACCCATCATCGGGGTATCAGAAATGAGTGCCACGTCGGCCGCCAACTCTGCTTGGTGTTCCCGGATGTATTGCCCGAGATGAGGGCTCCCGATCTCCTCTTCGCCTTCAAACAGAAATTTGAGGTTGACAGGGAGCACGCCGGTGCTTAACCACGCTTCGAGCGCCATAAGGTGCATAAAGAGTTGCCCTTTGTCGTCACTGGCACCGCGGGCGTACAGGATGCTGTCGCGGACGGTGGGTTCAAAGGGCGGGCTCACCCATTGGTCCAGAGGGTCAACCGGCTGCACGTCGTAATGCCCATAAACCAAAAGGGTAGGGCGTTCAGCGGTGAATGAACTTTGGGCGAATACTACCGGATGACCCTGCGTCTCGTCAACGCGCACGTCGTGAATTCCGGCACGTGCGAGGCGTGCGCCAAGCCACTCAGCTGCCCGGCGCACATCAGCCTGGTGCGCGCTGAGTGCAGAGATGCTGGGAATCCGCAAAAACTCGCGTAGTTCGTCCAAATATCGTTCCTGATGGCGGTGCAAATAATCGAGCACCGGCCGGTGAGCCGGAAGCGCCATAGCCCTTCCCCTTTTTGACGTTTTATCCTAATGATACCGGAAAAAATTCGGGCACGGAAACCTTTTTGGCCGCCTCCCCTACATGCCTTGAATCGCCAACACGGCCAGGACAATGAATAGCGCGGTAATGGCAGCCAATGCCCATTGGCGTTTCCAGCGTATGGCCATAGGTCCCATAATGCGCCGGTTTCGGGCAATGAGGCCCAGAGTGATGAGGCTTACGGGCATCCAAAGAGCGCCCAGGGCCTGGGCCCAGAGGGCTAGTGTCCCAGGTGGCACAATGACCGTGGCAGCGACTATGGCTGCTATGGCGAGTGAGGTGAAATGCAAGAGAAAGAGGCCAACACGGGTTGGCGTGCTTTGGCGTTGGTAGACCCCAGGCACCCATGATTCGCGCACCATCCAGGCAGAGGACAAGGAAATCGTGGACGCCGCCAAAAATCCTGCGTTGAAAATGCCCAAGCCGAATAAAACGCCGACGCTCTGTCCATCTTCGCGGGTGAGCCAGCGGATAGGATTTGTCAAAGCGCTGCCTGCGTGGGGGGTCAGGGCACCAATGGTCAACACGACGGCCGCCATAATACCTTGGGATACGACGCCGAGGATGATGTCGAGGCGCCCGGCTCGTAATGTGCGCACCCGGCCCGCCCACACCGCATTTTGTTGCCAGTAAATCATCCAAGGGGCGATGGCGTTTCCCGCCAGGGATAGGAGTAAAAATGCAAGGCCCGGCGTTACGCCGCCAGCGACGGCCATTTGCCACGCCTTCGCTGTGGGATGCAGTAACAAGGCTGCGGGGATAAAGATGAGGTTTAAGGCCGAGATGGCGAGCAAGACCCGTTCAACCGACTGGTAACGGGCCCAGGAGGTTACCGCCAGTACTAGAACAAAAGCCAAGAAGACCGCCAGTGCCCAGGGAATGCCCACCATGTTTTCGCCCATCGCCATGCCCACGAACTCGGTGACGAGGATGACCAAGTTGAGCACATGCAAGACGATGCCGTCGACGCGCGACCAGACCGGTCCCATGGCCAGGCGGATGACTTGCCCATACGGAAGCCGCGTCGCCCAGGCAACCCTTAACGCGAGTTCCTGTACGACAAAGGTCAGCGGGCCTAGCGCCAGCAAGGCGGCCAAGAACCATAAGAGATGGCGTTCAGCTCCGGTGACCAGATAGGCGAGCATGCCGCCCGCATCGTTATCGGCAGCCAAGCCTAAGACGCCGGGGCCGATGGCCATGACAACCAGCCAAACGATCCGCGGCGGTATCCGTTTTTTGGGGGTGATCATGTTGGGGCTGTGCATTTGACCACTTCTTTCGATAATTTGGATGGTATCACAGAAACCACGCTCATGATATGTGTTGATAGTGCGCTGGGTGAATCGAACGGGTGACGCCGCATCTGGCGCGATGATCAATGGATAGGACTCCCATGCGGGGGAACGCTTGCCTTTTCTTCGCGCTAGCTGTATATACAATAGTAAATACTGTTCGGGGGTGTGGCCGTGGAGACCCCATGGATGTGGGAAAGACTGGTCCGGTGGGGGCTAGAAGAAGATATCGGGCATGGGGATCTGACGACGGCAAGCGTGATCCCCAAGGATGCGGTGGGGCGTCTAGCCCTGGTGGCTCGGCAGCCGATGGTCGTGGCGGGGTTGCCCGCGCTTTACGCAGCGTTTCGCGTGCTCGAGGGGGGCACAGTCACCCTCCTGGCCACAGACGGCACCTGGATTTCAGCCAATACCGCGGTCGCTTGGGTGTCGGGACGGCTGGAGTCGCTCCTGATGGCGGAGCGAGTAATACTCAACATCTTGCAACGGTTGTCGGGGATTGCGACCATGACGCGCCGCGTGGTGGAGCAGATCGACGGTCTGCCCACCAAGGTCCTGGACACGCGCAAAACGACGCCGGGGTGGCGCGATGTGGAAAAGTACGCGGTCCGCATGGGCGGCGGCGTCAACCATCGTGCCGGCCTTGATGGCGGGGTCTTATTGAAGGATAACCATATTGCCGCGGTGGGCAGCATACGCGGTGCCGTCGAGCGCGTCCGTGCTACCTTGGGCCCGTTGGTGGCCATCGAGGTAGAAATTGACCGATTGGACCAGTTAGACGATGCGTTGGCGGCGCGTCCGTACGCCATCTTGCTGGACAACATGTCCATTGATGATTTGCGTATCGCGGTGCGGGCGATCAATCACCGAGCTTTTGTGGAGGCGAGTGGCAATATTCGCCTAGACAATGTGCGGGCGGTAGCGGAAACCGGAGTGGATGGCGTTTCGCTGGGGTGGCTTACGCATTCCAGCCCGGCCGTCGATATCGGTGCCGATTGGGGAGCGGATGGTTTATGACGCGGCCGGTTATTGTCGTGGGCGCCGGGGTGGCCGGGCTGAGTGCTGCCGTGGCCATGGCACGGGCCGGGCAGCCGGTGGTAGTGGTGACGAAGGCGGAACCGCCCGGCATCAACACCTTTCATGCACAAGGGGGGATTGCGGCGGCCCTGTGGCCAGATACTGCAGCCGAGCACGCTGCAGATACCTTGCGCGTGGCGCGAGGGTTGGGCCATCCGGCGGCAGTGGCGGTGTTGACCGAATCTGCCCCGGCAGCCGTCGCCGAATTGATGGCTGGCGGTGTGTTGACAGACGAAAGCAACGGGGTTGACCGTGCCCAGGAAGCCGGACACAGCCGGCCCCGCGTGCTTCACGCGAAAGACGGATTCACAGGGCGGGCTGTGTGGCACTATTTGGCCCGGGTGGCCAAGGCGGACGAACGCATTCGCTGGATCACCGATCAGGTGGTGGCGTTGTGCGGGTCGGATTCGGCCATTACCGGGGTGTACTTGGCCTCTCGCGAGACGATTGCGGGGCGCGGCGTGGTGTTGGCGTCAGGCGGTTATGCCGGACTTTATCCCTGGAGTACTAATCCTGACACGGCAACTGGTGACGGGTTGTGGCTTGCCTACCAAGTTGGCGCCCAGCTGGCGGACTTGGAGTTTGTCCAATTTCATCCCACGGTTCTAAAAGAAGCTGGGCGTCCGCCCCTGCTCCTCACTGAAGCCCTTCGCGGAGCAGGCGCTTGGCTGGTGGACGAGGACGAGCAGCGCATTCTCGCTGATCACCCCTGGGGAGAGCTGGCCCCACGCGATGAAGTAGCCAAGGCGGTATGGCGAACCGCCAGAGCCTACTTAACCGCGGCGCACCTAGGGCCGGGTATACGAAAAGCGTTTCCTGCATTGGCCGAGGCCCTCGCGGAGCGCGGGTGGGATCTGGCGCGGGATCGGCTGCCAGTGCGGCCGGCAGCGCATTTTGCCATGGGCGGTATTGTGACCGACCTCTGGGGCGCCACCGGAGTTCCCGGACTTTGGGCGGTGGGAGAGGTTGCGGCCAGTGGCGTTCACGGCGCCAACCGCCTCGCGTCCAATTCCCTTTTAGAAGGGCGCGTATTTGGCCTCAGGGTGGCCGAAGCGGTTCTCGGCGCCGAAGGCCCGTCGAGCGATAAGTGTGGCCTGGCCTTTGCTCCACCGGATCCCGCATTTTGGATTCCTACCTCAGTTGCCCGTCAGACCTTGGATCAGGCGCTCGGGGTCATCCGCACCCAGACGACACTTGAGGACGCCCAGAATTATCCATGGCATGCGATGGGCCACCTGAGTGACTGGCTTACCGGGCTGATGTTGGAAGCGGCGGTGAAGCGCCAAGAGAGCCGAGGCGCCCATTGTCGCGACGATTATCCCGCGACCGACGACCGTTGGCGTGGCCATCTCGTGCATCAAAAAGGCCACCCGCTCAAATTGGTTCCCATTGGCAAATAGGAGGAATGGACAATGGCAATAGCCGAAGGGGAGTGGCTCGAGGCCATTCACACGTTAAAGGAAGAGCGCCATGCGGTCATTATTGCCCATAATTATCAACCCCCGATTGTCCAAGATGTGGCGGATTTTGTCGGCGACAGCTTGGCCATGGCTCGCTGGGCAAGGGCTAGCCATGCCGAAATGGTCGTGGTCGCTGGCGTCTATTTTATGGCGGAAACCGCTGCCATCTTATGTCCAGACAAGGAGGTGTTAATGCCCGAGCCTGATGCCGGATGTTCCTTGGCGGCGTCGATTTCGGCTAATGAGCTGCGGGCATGGAAGAATCAGTATCCCGATGCGGTGGTGGTGTCCTACGTGAATACCTCGGCGGCCGTCAAAGCCTTGTCAGACTACTGTTGCACGTCGTCTAACGCGGTGGCGGTGGTGGAGGCCATCGACCCAACCCGAGACATCTTATTTTTGCCCGACTTTTTCTTAGGGTCTTGCGTCATCCGCCAGACCCAGCGGCACAATATCCACCTGTGGCCTGGCGAATGCCATGTTCACGCCACGATTGACCCGGATCGGGTTGATGAAGTGCTTCAGCGCTATCCTGAGGCGGAATTGTTGGTCCATCCGGAATGTGGCTGTACGACCAAGGCCCTAGCATTGCCGCCCGCCCACAACGCCTATCGCATTCTGTCTACTGACGGGATGGTACGCTATGTCCGCTCCGCAGCGGGGCACCAATTTGTGGTGGCCACCGAGGTG
Organism: Bacillota bacterium; assembly: GCA_026627385.1. Taxonomy (GTDB): domain Bacteria; phylum Bacillota; class Sulfobacillia; order Sulfobacillales; family Sulfobacillaceae; genus JAPNUR01. The sequence continues at coordinate 16,913 of JAPNUR010000025.1, forward strand.
GGGTTGTTGCATCGCTTGCACGTAGAAAATCCCGACAAGGAGTTCATACCGGCGCAGTCTGAAGCCCGGTGTCCCTACATGAACCTCATGACTTTGGAAAAAATCTACCGGGCGCTCAAGGATCATGTTCATCCCGTGATACTGCCAGAAGAGATCCGGCGCCAAGCGGCTATCCCGTTGGAACGTATGGTCGCCATCAGGTAAGTGGCGGGGCGATTTCCTGACGGCTTGCGCGATCGCCTTCCCCCGTGCCGGCGGTCATGCTAACCCTCTAGTTTTCGGGTGAGCGAGCTACACCGGCAGTCTACCGCTCGACATCTCCTAGAGCCTGGCGAGCCTCCATGTTAGACTCGAGGGAGAAGTAGGGGGGCATGCCAATGAGCATGAGCGAAGGCGAAAAGGTGTTTAAAGATCCGGTTCACGGCTATATTTACGTGCACGACCCGCTCATCTGGGACCTCATTAACACCCGAGAGATGCAGCGCTTGCGGCGCATTCGTCAGTTGGGCACCACCTATTTTGCCTATCCCGGCGGGGACCATAGCCGTTTTTCGCATTCGCTGGGCGTTTACGAAGTGATTCGGCAAATGATTCACGCCTTTGACCGGAACGGCTACCCTTGGCCTCATGACTACGACCGGTTGGTGATGGTCGCGGGCCTCCTGCACGACGTGGGGCATGCTCCGTTCTCTCATGCGCTGGAAAAATTTCTTCAGCGCCGCCATGAATGGTGGAGCGTGGCGCTCATTGAAAGCCCGGTCACCGAGGTGCATCAAGTGTTGGAATCGCAGCAACCAGGACTTGCCAAAGCGGTGGCGGACGTGATCGCCAAGCGATTTCCTAGTCCGTTGGCGGTCTCCTTAGTGAGCGGCCAGTTAGATGCTGACCGGCTGGATTACCTGATGCGGGACTCATTGGCGACAGGGGTGGATTACGGTAAGTTTGACTTGGCGCGCATCATTCGCGTGCTGCAGCCGCTCGAGGATCGCCTCGTGGTGCGCCAGAGCGCGCTGCATACGGTGGAAGCGTATCTCTTGGCCCGTTATTTCATGTATTGGCAAGTCTACTTTCATCCGGTCAGTCGGGCCGGTGAAGTCCTCCTTAGGGGTATCCTGGATCGGGCGCGCACCCTGTTGTCGGCGGGCGAATCCTTGTTGATGCCGCACCCCGCCTTGTTGCCGTTCGTGACCGGAGAGTTGACCGTTGAGGAGTACCTCGCCATGGACGACATGATTTTGTATACCGCGTTTGCTAGCTGGCAAGACGGGCCGGATCCGATTTTACGCGATTTGTGCCAACGCTTTCTCTACCGGCGCCTCTTCAAAGAGGTTCCGTGGTCGCAGGTGGCTCCCCTGGGGATTGACACCATTCGCGACTTGGTGCGCGCCCATGGCTACGATCCGGGTTACTATTGTGTAGTCGACGAAACGAGTACCGTTTATTATGATTACTATTTGGGAAGCGATCGCGAGCCAAATCACGCCAATGCCATTTGGCTGTACGATAAACGGAGCGGCAGAATTACGGAAGTCTCCAGCGTGTCACTGCCGATTCAAGCGATCGCGAGCGAGCATCGTCCGTTGCGACGCCTATACGTGCCGGAGGACGTCTGGCGCGATCCGGCGTTCCAGCATATAGTGCAGGAGCAGGACCGCAGAGGTGCCAGTTAAGGTTCGGTGTGGTCGAAGCTAGGGATGCCGGGAGATTGGTCAGAGTCGGTCAATGCGGTAAGGTCATTTTTGGGGGCGGTGGGGGAGGATAGCGCACTGGTCCTTCTGAAGCCCGGGATTATGTTGCCTAAGGGAACGCCTCACGCTTAAGGGCACGAAGAAAGGACGAGAGTTTTTGCGAGTGGCATTAATCATTCCAGAGGATACGCCGCCTACGGGGGGCAACAGTATCTCGGCTCAGCGCGTGCAAGAGGGGCTTGAGCAAGCCGGGCACGAGGCTTATGTGATCCGGTATGAACCCGGGATCCGTGGGTACGATGTGTACCATGCGTGGAACGCCAGTCGCGTGGGGGCGCGGCTAGTCGAAGAGGGGATTAACCCCGAGCAAATTGTGGCCACATGGACCGGCACCGATTTGTGGCAGGATTGGGTTGCCGATCCGCTGGCCCTAAAGCGGCGTATTGCACCCATCCGTTACCAAGTGACTTTTACGGAGGATGCGCGGGCGCGACTCTTGCGGGATGCGCCGGAATGGGACAGTCGTCTGGTGGTGATTCCGCCGTCGGTGGATATTGAGCATTTTCATCCCGAGGGTCCCCGTGAGGAGGCGCCGCACCCGCTATTTCTGTTGGCCGGGGGTGTGCGCCCGGTCAAACGTTCGGCGTGGGCCATTGACCTAGTGGCGGCACTGAGGGAGAGGCTGCATCGCGAGTATTTTTTGGCCATTGCAGGGCCCGTGCGGGAACAGGGGGAATGGCAGCGCGTGCTGCAGAAGGCCCGCGGTCGAGCCTGGGTCCGCCTGTTGGGCGATTTGTCCCGGACAGAGATGCCCCGATGGTACCGGGCTGCCGATTATTTTCTCAACACATCGGCTGTGGAAGGGGTCTCGAACGCGATTATGGAAGCCATGTCGTCGGCTGCGTTGGTGTTGGCCACCGACATTCAGGGGAACCGGGCGCTCATCGATCATGGTCGAACCGGTCTCTTGTTTCAGGACGAAGAGGACTTCATTCGTCAAGTCGAAGCCATTGAACGAGACCCAGAGAAGCGGGCGACGCTGAAGGCGAATGCCCGTCGACAAATCGTCGGCCGTCACTCGCTGGTTCACGAGGTGAAGCGTTACGAGCGCTTGTACGAGGACTGCGTGAGCGTGAGGGGGTGCTGCCGCTGAGCGCGCGGGGGTTCATCCGCTTCGATGTGGAGGATTTCTTGACGCCAGAATCGGATGACGCACTCTTAGCGATGATGGAGAGCATGCGGCGGGTAGGGCTGCCGGGTTCTTATGGGCTGGTGGGGAAAAAGGTCTCGGCACTAAAAAGTCGTGGGCGCTTTGAGATTTTGGCGCGTTTAAGTGAGGAGCGTTCGATTGGCTTTCATTCCACGAGTCACAGCGAGCATCCCACCTTGGCGGAGGCGCTGGCTCCTTTGGATTACGCGACTGCCCGACACCATTTTGTGGAGCGGGAACGCGAAGGCGTGGAGATTGTGAAACAGTGGGTGAAAGCGCCGCAGTACTTTACCCAGCCTGGAGGCAACTGGGTGCCGGAGGCGTTGGAGGCGCTCCCCGCCTTGGGGATGGACCTCTTTTTTGCCGATTCCTTTAACAGTTATGTCGTTGACCTTATGGAACCGTACTGGTACGGGGACGTAATGCATTTATCCTTTCCTGTGGTCAATCCGCGGCCTTTTGGCCTGGGGCTGCCCCATAACTTGGATGAGGCGATTAGGCTCGTGGATGACCATGTCCGCCGGTGGCCAGACGGCATGTTCATGATCATGTTGCATCCGACGGAGCTCGTGAGCACCGCCTTTTGGGATGCGGTGAATTATGCCCAGGGGAGCACGCGTCATCCGCTTACACCGGCCCCCCTCCGAAGTGCTGACGACCAACGGCGTGCCTTGGAGAGTTTTGAGACATACTTAGAAGAACTGTCCCGTTTGCCGGTGGAGTGGTGGGACGTGGCCACCTTGAAAGAACGGGTGATGCCGCGTGAACCGGTGCTGGTATTGCGCCAGGAATTAGAGGTTCAGCTGCGGCGTCACGGCTGGGGGCCCCTTACAGTGACTCGCGGAACGTTGTCGGCCGCGGAGGCGGTGTATGCGTTGGCGAAGCAGGAGGTCACCGGCGCGGAAGCGGTCACCGTCCATTACGTCGGGCCGCCTGACGTTTATGATGATCGCGCCGAAGAATTCGACGCAATGCCGTCTTTAGAAGCCACGCAACGGTTTGCGCGGGCCGTCGTTGATGGGGTGGAACGGACAGGTCGTTTGCCGTCAGAGCCAGTCGCTGGGCTGACGTGGCGCGCGGGCATGGCGGGATTGGTGCAGGAACCGTTGCCTCTGCGTTTTTTGTCGTTCATTAAAGAACCTGGGGCCTTGCATTGGGACTGGCCGATTTTTCCGAAGGGCTTTTCTCCCTGGCGCCTTTGGAAGGATGCGAGGCGGTTGGCGTGGACGTTGAAACCGGCCCGTCTTACCCCGTAAGGGAATGGGGACGGGCTGGTGAGGATTTGCCAGTGAGCGGACGAGGAGGGTTAACGACGTGAAGGCCATACGCATCCACGAACCGGGAGATATTTCCGTATTGCGGTATGAAGACGTTGACACGCCGGAGCCAGGGGTCGGAGAGGTACGGGTCCGACTTCGCGCGGCGGGTGTGAACCATCGGGACATATGGGTTCGCCAAGGTCTCTTTGGCGCCTTTCCTCAGCCGGTCATCCCCGGCAGCGATGGGGCAGGGGAAGTGGATGCGATTGGTGCCGGTGTCACCCGGTGGGCCGTGGGTCAAAAGGTGGTCATTAATCCAGGGTTGTCGTGCGGCATGTGTCGCGCCTGTCTCCGCGGTGACCAGCCAGCCTGCCCGGCTTTTCACATTTACGACGGTACTTACGCCGAGTATGCCGTAGTGCCTGAAGCGAACCTGGTGGCCATGCCGGGAGGGCTGACGTTTGCTGAGGCGGCCAGCATTGGCATTCCGTATGTGACGGCCGAAGATTTTTTGATACGCGCAGGGGCCATGCCCGGACAAACATTGCTGTTGTGGGGGGCCACGGGCGGTTTGGGGCTCGCCACGTTACAACTCGCGAAATTGCGGGGAATGCGCGTCTTGGCGGTGACGCGCAATCAAAGCCGGGCGGACCGCCTGCGTCAGTTTGGGGCCGATGAGGTGATTTTGTATGCGCCGGGGGATGATGTGTCCGACGCTGTGCTAGGCATGACGCAAGGGCGCGGTGTGGACATCGTGGTGGATTCGGTGGGGCGCGAAAGCTTTTTCCAATCGTTGAGTGCCGTCCAGCGCGGGGGCGTCGTTGTCACCGTGGGAGCCACCACCGGGGGACAAGTCACGATCGAACTCGGGCGCCTGTTTCGTCATCGGATCACGGTTTTAGGGGCGTTCATGGGGAGTACCTCGGTGTTGCCGCGGTTATTACCGCTGTTTTCCCGTGGCGTCTTAGTTCCTGTGATTGACAACACCTTTCCGCTCGAACAAGCCGATCAGGCGCACGATCAATTAGAGCATCAGGGGGTCTTTGGAAAACTTATCCTCAGCGTGTAAGGCCGTAACCGGGCGGCCCGGGATGACGGGCGGGGCTGAATACCCATCCCGGGCGGCCATGGCGGGCTCGTTACGCTGAAACGGCGTGGCGGGCATTGGCTTTGCTTAGGAGGCCGCCCCCCATTACCCATCCTTTGCCGAGCCAAGAGAAGACCGCATTATTGAGCGGGACTTAAGACGAGCACTTTGAGCTCTCCTTGGTGCGTGCGCACGGCGACAATGCGCGTGCCAGGCTTGAGGGCGGTGGGGGCTGCCTTGGGGTGCCCCGGCCACTGAATGTCGGTCTTGGTGTCCAGCGGAATGGTAACCGTGCCCAGATGATTGGTCAAAGTCAAATCCTTAGGAGACACGGCAATCACTTCGCCAGCGGTTCCGCGCTCTAAGGTTTTCGCCCATGCTTCAGCGGGATCGCCGAACACCATCAAGACTTCTCGGTTGAGGGGATTCAAGCACGCCATGACTGTTTGCCCCGGGTTAAGCCGGCTCAGTTCGGCTGTGAGCGACGGCGGCAGCGTGCCGAGATTGTACGTCAGGGTTCCGTAGCGGTCGGAAGTTAATGTGAGTGTCGTGGGGGTTTTGGCTTCCACGACGGTTCGAACCATCAACGGACGGGCGGCGACGGCGGTCACGTTGACTCCCTGGGGACTTTGAGGGCCGAACGTTAAGACGCGCTCGCCGGGCGTCAGACGCGCCAAGCCTAGCAGCAAAGGATGGCTGCCATGAAGCGTCACCAGCCCTCGATGCTTGGTGGCCACTTGCCACAGTGAGCCCGACTGCACCAACGTGCCTGTGGCTGCGGGATGCACGACTAACAGGGGACTGGCCTGATTTGTTTGCCACAAGGATACCGTTTCGCCTACCTTGAGGATATCCTTGGGGGCGGGATAGACGCTGGCGCGGACCAGAACTTGGCTCAGGCCAACCTGCTGCTCGAGCCCATCGCTATGCTTAATGACGACCGTGGACGGGGTGACGGCACTGACGGTTTCAAACCCGTGATCCCAGAGCGGCAGGCGCGATTTGGCACTGGCGGGCACGCTCAGGGCTACCGTCATGATGCCAATGCTGAGGGTGGTGACAAGCGTGAACGGTTTCATAACATCCTCCTTGGTGGTGATAAGGGGTAGTGTGCACGCTGCGCCAAAAAATATGCCATGAGTTCTCAAATTTGGTTGCCGCTGTGAAAGGGGCGGGATCTCTAGAAAAGCCACGAGAAGAGAGACTGCCTGTGGCTCAAAGACCTCTGGAGTCTTGAGCGGCCATCGAGCGCGGTAAGGTGAGGATGAAACGGGCTCCGTGCGGCGTGTTGGGCTCGACCGTGATGGTGCCCCTCTGGGCTTCCACGAGGCTTTTGACAATAGAAAGGCCGAGGCCGCTACCGCCCGACCGCGAAGTCCGGGCGCGGTCGCCGCGATAAAAGCGATCAAAAACGTGCGGCAGATCATCGGCAGGAATGCCGGGACCGGTGTCCTCAATGGTGATCACCGCGGCCTCGCCCTGCTCTGTCACGCGAATGCTGACGTTAGTGTCCGGCGGCGTGTACTGTTGGATGTTGTCCAAGAGATTAAACAGCACTTCCGTCAGCCGATCCGGATCCGCCATGACCTCGACCGGTTGGACATCCATGTGGAGCGTGCGGGGCTGAATGAGGCGTTGAATATCCCCCGCGAGCTCTCCTAGCCAGGCGTCCAGGGTGACCCGCACCAGGTGAATTTGCGAGGTGGGCGCGTTATCAATGCGCGACAGGGTTAACAGTTGGTTTACGAGGCGCGCCATGCGCTGCCCTTGATTGCGGATGGCCTTCAGGCCGCGTTCTTCTTCTTCGGGCGTGAGTTCTCCTTTTGACATTAAATCGAGAAACCCGTTGATCGCGGTTAAGGGGGTGCGCAGTTCATGCGAGGCATCGGCAACAAAGCGACGCATTTGCTCCGACAATGCTTTTTCTTGGGCAAACAAGGCCTGAATGGAAGCGGCCATGCGATTGATGGATTCGCCCAGGTCGTAGAGCTCTGCTGGCGCATTGTCGATGCGAGTGACGTAACCAAACTCGCCCGCGGCAATGCGCTGGGTGCTTTCGCGAATTTGCTGTAACGGCCACAAGGTTTGGCGGACAGACAGCGAACCCAGCCAGCCGGATAGAATGAGGGCGAGAAATGCTAAAAACGCGTACAGTTCCGCATCGCGCCGCAAAATATGGTGAATCGGCGTCACGGACGCCAATAACCAGACGTAGCCGCTAGGATAGTAGGGATTGCCAATGACGGCGTCTACCACAACCCGATGATGCCAAATAAAGTAAGGGTCGTCATAGAGGGGGGGAACCGCCGACGGCAGTGTGGAGGACGACGCCATGACGTGCCCGAGGGCGTTGGTAATCACGACTTCGACACCGGGCGCGCGCAGTCGCGACACCAACACCTGGGCAATGCGGTTGAATCCCGCGATGCCGTGCGCGGCCAGACTATGGTGGATAATGGGGGTGAGAACCGAGATGTCATCGCGCAGCGTGGTGGCCGTCGAGGAAAAGAGCACGGTCCGCAAGATTAAATATTGGCTGGCGCCCACCACCAGCAACAATGAAGCCAGCAGTAAAATTTGGCGGCCAATTAACTGATCCGTGAGGGTTCGCCGTTTGGGTTCGCTCTCCACCTTAATCTCCCAGTCGGTAGCCGAATCCTCGCACTGTCTGAATGACCGACTTTTGCCGATCACGAATTTTCTCGCGCAGAGACGAAATGTGTACCTCCACCAAATTGTCGTCGCCGGGGAAGTCGTATCCCCACACATGCTGAAGAATTTGGGTCTTGGATAGCACGCGGCCGGGATTTAAGAGTAAGTAGCGCAAGAGTTCATATTCCTTGGCCGTCAGCTGCACCAGCTCATCGCCCACCGTCACCCGGTGACTGGTATCATCCATCCGGATCTCGGCGAATTCCCAAACGGCCGTTTCCGGCCGTTGGATCCGCCGCAACCCGGCGTTCAGGCGTGCCACCAACTCGTCAAATTCGAAGGGTTTGACCAGGTAGTCGTCGGCTCCGTCGTCGAGCCCTTGGACGCGGTCGGTGACGGCGTCGCGAGCGGTCAAAATGAGGATGTAAAGATGCGGATCTTGGCGCAGACGACGGGTTAACTGAAACCCATCCTCGCCTGGCAGCATCACGTCCACAATCGCGGCATGGGGCACAAAGGCGCCCACCAGATTCAAGGCTTCCTTGGCGTCTTGGGCCGCTTTCACCTCGAAGCCGCGGTGGGAGAGACCAATCGTCAGGAGGTCGCGTATGGATTCTTCGTCGTCCACCACCAAGATTCGCGCTTTAGCTGCCATCACGCTTTATCCAGCGGGTGCGGGGACAAAAAGTACTCGGCCGTGTCCCAGCCGGCCCGCGCAATGACCCGATCCAAGAGGCGCCGATCCCCGTAGAGCCATTCCACTTCGTGTGCGAAATCCGGCGGCGGATCCGGAAGCGCATCGCGAAAATGGGTGTGGAGGGAAATGCGCACGTTCAAATGCGCGGCCACGCGGTTAGCCTCGTCCACCGTCAGTTCGCTAAACGGCTTGGCCGTGCCTAAAATGGCTTCGGTAATATCCAGTTCGTCGACAAAATTTTGCGACTGTGCCGCATGGTACTGATCGACCAGTTCGTTCAGCCGATGCTCCTGGTTGGGGGTGATAGGGCGATTGGGCGCGTACCCCCACGAACGCAGAAACGGCATGATGCTCCTCCTTTATTCTTTAACGTGACGATCGTCGAAAGACGATGCGCTCAGCCTTTGCTATTATTGTGCAATTTGCGGGTGGCGCTGTCTAGTCATGAAGGCTCCTGACGCGGAGGAACGCGCCATCAAGGGATCCCGACGCTGGGTCGGGATCCCTTGATGGCGCCAAATTCGAAGCCTTTTCTTGGGAGAGCTGGTTGGTTATACTAGGTCTGGGATATACCCATCACGCACGGGGGAGGTTTTCGCATGGCGGAAAAGCGCGAGTACAAGGAACTCAAGAGTTCTTGTCTCACGATGGACGGTATTAGCAAGGAAGAGATTGACCAGCATTATGGCATTCTCTACAAAGGGTATGTCAACAAACTGAACGAAATCCGCAGCAAAATGGAAACGGTGGATTTCTCCGCGGCCAACCAATCTTATAGTGAGCTCCGCGGCCTCAAAACCGAGGAGGTGTTTTGCCTTAACGGGAGCAAGCTGCACGAATGGTACTTTGACAACCTGGGCGGCAAAGGCGGCGAGGCGCATGGACGCATTCGCGAATTGATTGACCGCGATTTCGGTTCTTACGCCAAATTCGAGACGGAATTTAAGGCCACCGGTTTAGCGGTGCGAGGCTGGGTGGTTCTCGCTTACGACCTCGACGACGAGAAATTGCACATTTACGGGCAGGACGCACACAATGTCGGGGTGCCGTGGGGAGCCTATCCGCTGCTCATCTTGGACGTTTACGAGCATGCCTATGGCATTGACTACGGAGTCAAGCGCGCGCCCTACATTGAGGCGTTTATGAAAAACGTGGATTGGGATGAAGTCAACCAGCGCCTGGCCAAGTACCACATTTAAGGCGCCAACAGGAGACGCAAATCCCGGGAGCGAGCTCCCGGGATTTTTATGAGGATTGGCTCATCCCCTGAATCGCGGTAATGAGGCTCCCCAAGTTTTGCAACTCGGCGGGCAAGACAATCTTGGTGGCGGGCGACTGGCCAATGGCTGCCAACGTTTCCATTTGCTTGAGCTGCAGCACCGTGCGGATCCGCTCCGCATTCCAGCCTTGGCCGGCCTCTTCGGCCAAATTGAGAATCGCTTCATTGACCATGCGCACGGCGTCTGCCTGGGCCTGGGCCAATTTGCGCACCGCTTCGGCTTCTCCCTCGGCTTCCATGACGCGCGTCTGGCGCGTGGCTTCCGCCCGCAAGAGCAACGCTTGCTTCTCCCCCTCGGCCTTGGCAATAGCGGCTTGCTTGGCCCCTTCTGATTCGAGAATGGCTGCCTCCTTCGCGCCCTGAGCCTGTTCAATGGCCGCCAGCTTATTGGCGTCGGCTTTCTTTTGGGCCTCCATGGCCTGCTGCATTTCTTTGGGCAGATCCACTTGCCGGATGGATGCCTGCACGATGCGAATTCCCCAGCTGCCGGTGGCTTCATCCAACTCTTGGCGCAACTTGGCGTTGATTTGTTCGCGGTGGGTCATGACTTCCGCCAGCTTACGCTGTCCCACCTCCGACCGCAAGGTGGAGGAGACAATATTTTTGATGGCGAGTTCAGGATTTTGGATTTCGTAGGCAAAGAGTTTGGCGTCCACCACTTGGTAAATGAAATAGGCATCGATGACCGGAGAGACGTTGTCTGCCGTAATGACTGGTTCAGGGTCCAGGTTGACCGTCACGGATTTCGTGCTGACAAGCACCACCGAGTCGACTAGTGGCAATTTGACGACGAGACCCGGTGTGGCTTCCCGATGAAATCGCCCCAAGCGTTGGACCAGACCGAGCGAACCTTGGGGCACGACCCGCAAAACCCCTCGGGCTAACAAGCCGACGACGACGACAGCGATGGCAAGATCGATAATAGCGTTCATGAGTCCCCTCCTTTTTCCGGGAGCACCACGAGGACCAAACTTGAGCGGTCGACGACCATGGCGTGCGTTCCTGGCGCCAGTGGCATGGGCCAATCCGTCTCCGCCGACCAGAGCTGGCCGGCGACCTTGATGACCCCTGCGCCTGTGCGCTCCGGGGGGATGGTTTCCATGACAATGCCACTTTGGCCAATCAATCGATTTAAGGCTGGTTGGTATGGCATGTAAATCCCTCGCTTAATTCCATCATACTCTGATCGCAGCGAGGATCGCGAATATTGTGACGGATAACATGGACTTAGCGCGCTAAAATGGCATGATGGGCCGCATCCCAGAGTTGTCCGCGGACACGCAGCGCCTGGATGGCGGTGGCCAGCGCCTCTTCTTGGCGACGCGGGCTATCACCGCACAATAAGTCGACTATGCGATTGGCCCGGGGGGCGTGTTGCCCTTCGTCGACTTCGATATGTCGGTTTAAATAGTATAGGAACCGTTGAACCGGTGCCCCTTGGTCGCTCAGTGTTTTGACCAGGGGGCGAAACATTTCCGGGATAATGTCTTCGCGGCCGAAAAAGAACGCGGCCGCCAGGCGGTGCACCTCTTGCGATTCGATGAGCTGAAAATCGAAGCGCAAAAAGTCAACCACTGCCGGGGGTAACGGCACGGTTTCAAGGGCCTCCTGCCAGGAGAGGCCGTCGTTCAAGGTGTTGAGCAAGCGGTCGATATGGCGCGTATCGGCATGGCACTCAACCATGGCTTCGCGGTACAGTTCGAAGTGGCTCTCAAAGTTTCCGAGGCCATCGTCGTCCGACTCCTCGCCGAGCACGATCTCGTTAATCAGCCGCGCCGCTTCGCGGTTTGGCGGTGGCTGCCAGGGGACCCGGGTGCAGGTGAGGGCTAATTGCAGGCTCTTTAACAGCGACATGAAATCCCACACGGCAAAGACATGATATTCCATGAATCGCTGAATGCGCGGAAGATTTGTCACATCCCGGTACAGCGCATGTGTGGTCAAGTATTCGCGCGCCTCGCGTAATGCGTTGTTGGAGCTAAAGTCCACAGCCGTCACCTCGCCCTTTACTCTAGCATATGGCGCATGACCCCCGCTATCGGCGCGGTTCGACGAGAGGGGTGAGCACGGTGACCGATGGCGAGCGGGCATGGCCGAGGTAGGGCAACCGAAAGCCGGCCTCGATGGTCTTGAGGAGATTATAGTGATCGGCCCAAACGCGGATATGCGGTGGCTGGCGGGTTCCCGGGATTAAGGCGATGAGGGGCACGGGACCCCCGCCCACAGGAATGCCAAGGATGCGCGGGGCTTCTGGCCCCCAGCTGAGCCATTGTTTCCACTGGGGAAGCTGCCAAATGGCGTGCGGGGTATTGGCCTCGTCCCAGGTGATGAATAGCACGCTCGGCCCGTGAAATGCCGACGAATGGGTGATGAGCGGCACCATCCAGCGGAGGAAGCGATTGCCGTCGCGAACGGCAAGATACGGCCGGTTACTGGGACACTCGCGGGATCCCGGCGGTTGCCCGTGCATGTCATTGCAAAGATTGGGGGTAATCCAGACAAAGCGTGGCACCTGTTTTCCCGTCGCGAGCTCCTTGACCAGGGTGTGGAGCGGCACGATGTGGCTCGCGTCGTGTTGGCGGATGGCCGGGAACAGCATAAACGGATCGTGCTTTTTCGCGTACAGCGCATTGATCGGCATGCGCACAGGGTTTTTACCGGGGGGCTCGGGGTACCAGTTGCCCCGATAACCCGCATAGGGCAAGCTTTGCATCGCGGCCTGCCAGCTAATGTGGTGGCGGTTCAGTTCGCTGACCAGCGTGGGACCTATAAACGCCTGGTTCGGGTTGTCGCTATGGGTGCCATCAGTGCGGCCGCTGAGGAGCGCCACATAATTGGGCAGGCTTACATGGGTCACGCCAAAATAGCTGCTGTCGTATCCGGCGCGAGCGATCAAGCGGCGAATGTAGGGCGTCGTGCTGGATGTCAGGGTGTTGGGCGCATGGTTTTCCATTACGATGAGAAAGACGTGCGATAGCCGCGGCATGCGGCCCGGGACCGCAGCGTCGGGGGGATGCGTGGGCCAGGCCAAATACACGCCCAAAACCACGAACAAGCAGAGAAGGCCGGCGGCAGCCGTGCAGACCCAACGCCATGCTTTCATGAGGGATGCTGCCGCCCGGGTTTCAGGCGGGCCACGTCGTAAAGGGGCCAAATGGGCTGGTTGTCGGTTAGCGCTTCGGCCACCATTTTGGCGGCCACCGGTGCCACACTGCTGCCATGGCCATTGTATCCTCCTGCGATCCAGACGCGCGAAGTCCACTGACCGACGTAAGGTCGGCGGTCGGGCGTCATCGCCATAATACCGGCCCAGCGGTGGGTAATGGGAACGGAGTGGCCGACGAGCGCTCCCACGAGCTCTTGCAAGCGGGCTTGGATGCGCGGGTGCAGGGTTAAATCCAGTCCGACTTCGTCGTCAAGCGCCAGGTGGCGAAATCCACCGGCAATGAGACGTCCGTCCGGCCGCTGGTGCCAATAGTTAAACCCGTGGTCGGCATAGACGGGAAACGGGTGATCCAGGGGTGCAAGCGCTGCGGTGGCTAACACCTGACCGCGCACGGGTTGAATCCAGGGCGCCATGGCGGGAATCCCAATGGTGGTGTAGGCGTTGGTGGCCACCACCAAGTGCGCCGCTTTAATGCGAAATTGGGGGCCGGTGACGATGATGAAATCGGGGTGCTCTTCAAAGCGGTCGACTGCTTGGCCCTGATAAAGGGGAATGCCGGAGGCCGTGGCCTCCTGGAAGAGTGCCTGGATGAGCTTAACCGGGTGGACGATGGCGTCGTCCGGCACCCAAAGGGCCAGGTCGTACCCGAGCTGTTGCAGGGAAGGGTGTTGGTCCAGGGGGTCAAGGACGGCGGCCGGGATCCCGGCCCGTTGCATCAGAGCGACCGTGTATTCGATGCTGGGGCGTTCTGTGGCGTCGCCGCCGACGTAGAGACTGCCGGTGCGGCGGTAGTCTATCGCGTACTGGTCGGCCAATTGATTGACCCAATCCAATGTCTGACGGGTCAACCCGAGAATTTCTAAGGCGCGATCCTCGCCCCAATCGGCTGCAGCTTCCCCTAAGAGCTGGGCGGGTCCTTGGAGGATGAGGCCCCCATTGCGGCCACTGGCGCCATATCCCGCGTAGCGTAGTTCCACAACCATCACCGAAAGCCCGCTATGTCTTAACCAGTACGCAAGCCAGGCGCCGGTATAACCGGCCCCAACAATGACAATGTCGGTGTGAAACTGACCCGTAAGCGCTGTCTGATGGGTGTTCCGGATGTCTTGCCAGAAGCTTTTCATACCTGTCCCCCGGAGCGATTTTCATGGCCCGCGGGGATATCGTCACCTTCCTTCAGACGTCGGAAAACCGGGTGCCGACCGTTCCTGATTGCTTTCACGGGCCAATCCGCGGCCAACATTTCTTTCATCATAATGGTTGAGTTAGAGAATGGCCAGTCGAGCGAATTGTCAACACCTCATCATTTCGGCACAATAAGAGCGTTACGTGTCTTGCGGGGAAGAGTGGCGAGGCGACACCTCTTGCCGTGAAGTAGGCGATGACGGGGCGGCGGTCGCGTCACGCTTGGTATAATAGGTCGAAGTGGACGGAGGTGAGGGCGTGCCATCGCAAACGACTGGCCCCTTATGGCCTTGGCAGGTTCAGCAAGGTTTTCCGTGGCCTGGTGTGCGCTATTTTGTAAGCCCGGAAGCGTTAATCACCGATTCTGGCGCCATTTTGTCTGACTGGCAGCTTGCGTACGAGGAGTGGGGAGCCCCCGAGGGGCTGCCTGTGGTGATTTTTCACGCCCTCACCGGCGATAGTCACGTGGCCACCCACGGCGCCGGCGATCCCCCAGGGTGGTGGAACGAGGTCTTAGGAGAGGGGGGTGGCATTGATTTAGCGCGCTACCGGGTATTGTGTTTCAATGTGCTAGGAGGCGCCATGGGATCGACGGGCCCATCCTCCCTGGCTCCTGACGGGAAGCCATGGGGTAGCCGGTTTCCCTTGCTGACGGTGTTTGACATGGTGCGAGCCGCGCATGTTTTGATGCGCACCTGGAGTGCTGAACCCGTGTGCCTGATCGGGGGTTCCATGGGTGGGATGTTGGCGTATGCCTATGCCGCTTTGTATCCGGAACATGTGCGGGCCGTGATGGCTATTGGCGCACCTATTCGCCATGAACCGTGGGCAATTGCCTACCATGCGGTGGGACGGGCTGCCATTGTGCGCGATCCCGCGTATCGCGGAGGCGATTATTATGACGGGCCGTTTCCTGTCCAGGGATTAGCGACCGCGCGCATGGCGGACATGATTTCCTACCAGCATCCCCGCTCGATGCAGCAAAAGTTTGGGCGCCGGCGCCGCGGGCCCACCGTGGATGACTATGACATTGTCTCCTACCTCACCTACCAAGGTGACAAATTGATTCGTCGCTTTGATGCCAATACCTATATCACGCTGACCCGCGCGATGGATGAATTTGCGTTGGAGTGGCATCATATCGAGCGTCTGCGGGACGCCTTGGTGTGGATGGTGGGTATTGAAAGCGATCTCTTATATTTGCCGGAGGAAATTGAAGCCCATTATCAACAGTTGGCGGCTGCCCGCGTACCGGCGCGGTTAAGCTGGCTTAGAGGCCCCTGGGGCCATGACACGTTTCTAGTCGAACAGGCGCAAATGAGTGCACTGATTGCCGCATTTCTGCAAGAAACAGCGCGGTAAAGGAGGTTTCATTGGTTGCGACAGCGACGCCGGCATTATCTGATTCGGACGCCCTATGAATCATGGTGGGCTACCCACATTGAATGGGGCGATACCGCCCTAAAGTGCTGGGGCCACGATGGCAGGAGCCGTCGTCCCCGCGTCTTTTATCTTCCTTATGCGGCGGTGCGCGTTGTCGAGGACATCGATCCGGCCGTGCTCCCCCGACGCCGTCGACCTCAGCGGCGCATGAGGGGAACACATCTCGTGGCTGGTGACAAACCCTCAAAGGGGCGGAAACGGCATGGGTCTCAGACCAGGAGACATCCCGCCTAAGATGTGGCGCGACCGCGGCGGGGTGAGTTTTCAGGTGCGAATGGCAGAGCCTCGCGATGCAGGCGTACTGGTGGATTTGTTGAATGAGGTGGGCCGCGAGGAGATCTATATTGCGGATGACGGGGCGCAGTTTACGGTGGAGCAGCAAGCCCGCATCATTCACGGCGCCAATCCGTTGTGGCAGTGTATCTTGGTGGCCGAACAGGCGGGGCAGGTCGTGGGATCGCTAGAAATGGTTCGCGGCACCCTCAAAAAAAATCAGCACACGGCTACGTTTGGCATGGCTTTGTTTCCCCACGCGCGGGGACGGCAAATCGGCCGCGGATTGGTGTTGACCGCGGAAGACTGGGCCCGCAGAGTTGGCGTCGAGAAAATTTCTCTGGCGGTTTTTGCTACCAATGTCGCCGCCATCGCCCTCTATCAGTCCCTAGGCTACCAGGAAGAGGGCCGGCGCCGTCGCCAGTACCGCATTCGCGATCAATGGGTCGATGAGATCTGGATGGCCCGTTGGCTCTAATACATTATTCTGTCCAATCGTGCAGTGACGCGACCATTTCCCAAAAGGGATCCTCGGGTTCGGGAGCCTTGACGGCATATTGCGTGGCTTTTAACGCGGTCTGGCGCATGCGGTCCGTGTAGAAGAAGAAGGTTTCTCGCGACTCAATGGCTTCCTCCGCTGCTTCCTCGTGACTCCACAACGAGGCAAAGGCAAAGGCATGGAGCAACGTCCGCAATTCATCTTCTTGAACATCCCAGGTAGAGGCCAAGAGTTCTTCCAGGATCTCTTGGCGAGTGCCGATCCATGGTGCCCCTTGTTGCAAGCGGTGGCTAATCGCATGTAATGTCTGGTCCCGATGCTGGGCTTTTAAATGCCACCAGTCAATGGTCGATTGTGGCGGCTCCATGACCGGGGTGTCCTGGTAGTCGCGTTTGTGCCAGCCGACGCGGGCGAGTTGCATGACTTCGTCAGTGGTCAACGAAGCTTGCGGAACGGTGCCGAACAGGCGCCCATCGCGAATGCACAAGGTTTCAATGCGGGTTTTCAAATCAGCGTCCATTTCGAGTTCAATATGACGCTCTTCGATGAGACTCACCCCCTTCCCTCTTAGTATAACCAAGGCAGCGATGGTAGCGCATAGAATTTGTGCGTCGCGTCACACTAGATGAGGAAAGGGGAGTGTGCGGGTGAAGGTGCGAGCGGCCTTAAGCCTTTTTATCAGCACTGCGGGTTTGATGCTAATCCTGGCGGCATGCGGATCGCATCCTACGCCGTTGGCTAAGGGCCCGCATCACCATCCGACCCAGCGGCGGGTGATGAATGTTCCGCGGCCTTCGGCGCGAGAGCGCGCACACAAGATCCCAGGCCCTTATTCGGCACCGCCTGCTAAGTTGCCCCGAGGTAATGAGGCCGCAGGGGCGCGCGTATTTCAAGCCACTTGTGAATCATGCCATGGCCGCGACGGCGTCGGCACCGGAAAGGCGCCGAGGCTTAAAGCGCCGTCCGGAGTGGTCAGCGACTTTAAAACCGAAAGCGCGCTGACGTCTTTCATCCTTCACAACATGCCGGCCAACAATCCGGGCATTTTGACGACCACCAAGGCAGCCAACGCCGCGGCCTATGTATGGCATTTGGCGAAATCGCGCTAACGAGGATACACCATTCTAAAAGTCCGTGAAGCAATACTCTCCCCTGGCTTTTACCAGGCTGTCGCCAGGTAAATGTCACACAATGGTCGTCGACGATGTCGGTTCGTGATAATCTGAGAGAGAATGCGAAGGGATCGAGCGACCTGCAGAGTGTTTCAACAAAGGCTGGGGGTGGGCGGAGCGTGTGGGAGTCTCGGCTCCTGACAGTCTGGACTGGATACGACCTCGCGGCATGGATTTTACTGGCAGCCGTGATTGATTTTTTGATGGGCGATCCGCTTTGGTATTATCATCCGGTCCGGCTGATTGGACACCTCAGTATGGCTCTGGAGCGCGGGATTCGCCGACGCCCATGGAAGCGCGTCGGGCTGCGCGTCATGGGGACCCTGTTTACGCTCTTTATTGTGGGGTTGACCCTGGCGTTTGTGTCCGCATTGCTTTGGGTCGCCAACGACATTAGCGTCTGGCTTTTTCGCTTTATGGTGGTGCTCTGGACGTACTGGGGGCTGGCCATTCGCGGTCTCACTGATGCCGCCTTGTTGGTCTATCGGCCTTTAGTCACGAATCATGCCGATGAAGCGCGGCAGTGGCTACATTACATTGCCAATCGCGACACGCGCAAATTGAGCCGCGAAGACATGATTCGCGCCACGATTGAGACCGTGGCAAGCAATACGTGTGATGCCGTGATCGGCCCCTTGTTTTATGCGTTTTTAGGAGGACCGGCTTGGCTTTGGGCGTACAAAGCCGTGAATACGGTGGATTCGATGATTGGCCAGCATAGCGGGCACGTCGAAGATTTTGGCTGGTTCGCGGCCCACTTGGATGACTGGGCTAATTACATTCCTGCACGGCTGTCAGGGTTAGCGATTACGGTGGCGGCGTCAATGGAAGGGCGATTCCGCCAAGCTTACCGGACGATGCGCACCGACGGGCGCCGCCACCCGGTGCCCAACACGGGCATATCTGAGGCTGCTATGGCGGGGGCGATTGGCGTCGCGCTAGGGGGGCCGAGCGTGTATGACCAAGTGGTCGCGCTCAGGCCAACCCTGGGGAAAACGGAGCGGCCAATCCATCCCACAGCGATTATTCATGCGATTGCGGTCAGTTGGCGGGCGATTTTGGTCACCAGCATTGCCTTTGGGGTCATTGCGGTGATGATGTCGGGGCGGTGGCTATGAAAGGGGCGCGCGCGGCCATTCACCTCCTTACCGCCATCCCTGTGGGGAATGGTGTCTCCGTGACGCCCTATACGGCCGCCTGGTTTTGGTTGCCGGGACTGCTGGCGGGTGCCGTCTGGTATCTGGCGTTTCATATTTTTGGTGCCACCGGGATTGGCATAATTGCGGCCGTGGGCGGTGAAGCCATTTTGACGGGCGGTCGCCCCTGGAATGGGTGGGCTCGGGCCTTTGACCTGTGGGCGGTGTCAAAAGAGCGGCGAACCGAGGTGCGGCGCCGGGGCAGTGTTGGCGCCGCGGGCGCCGTGGCAACGGGGCTGGCGTTGTTGGCGTTCTGGACCTTATGGGAGCATGGCGGCAGCCTGACGCCAATTATGTGGGTGTTGCCACCCCTCTGGGCACGGGCGATCCCGGCCTGGGGGGCAAGTTGGCGGTCGACGGATCCCTCGTCGGACTGGCTGGATCAATTGCATCAGACGACGGCGTATGCGGCCGGCGCCTGGATAACCCTTCTTGTGTCGATGGGCTTTGGCCTGTTGGTCATGGGCTTTGAGGCCGTTGCCCTTTTGGGCCTCGTCTTGCTCTTGATGGGAGCATTTTTGTGGTGGGGGCAGCGATTAACGGCGGGAATGAATGAGACCTGGCTTAACGCCGCGGTGATTCTGACCGAAATTATCACGTTATACTTTTTGGTGGCTATCGTCCAACCGTCGTTAGTAGGAACCTTCATCCCCTAAAATGGGTTCGGGATCATCTCAGCCAATCAATCGGCAGTCCGTGGGGTTGGTGCGAATGCACCCGAGCGGTGCGTCCGGGATGCCGCGGATGGGTGGGGAAGGGTGATCTACTTATGAGGTCGAGGGATAGCGCGCGCGTTCGACCATTTGCAAATAATTGGGCCGCTTAATATCCACCACATATCCTCCCGTGACGCGCACCAGGTTATGCGGAGTGATGGCCACCCAGACCGCGGGATCGCCTGCAGCTGCCCATACGAACGGTTGGTGCATCAGATCGTTATCGATAAAAATGGGCATCTGATATGATTGGCCAGCCGGGGGTGAGCCGTAAATGTGCGTGCCACACAAGGCGGAAATTTCCGTGGGGCTCGCAGGGCGCACGTCAAAGCCAAACCACTGTTCTAACTTACTAAGATCCACGCGGTTGACCGGTGTGTGTAAGACCACGACTGGCCGGAAGCCACACCAATAAACCGACACCTCGACCATTTGGCGGATGTCCGCCTTCAGATGGGCGGCCGCCTGATGCACCCCCCGAGTTAAATAGTGGAGCTGGCGGCGATCCACTAGAGGAATATTTCCACTATTAATCATGTCCAAAAAGGGGAACTCAATATCCAGCGGCATTGCGATTCTCCTTGCCGTCCGTGCTATAGTTTAGCTTACGTGGGCAATGCGATAGGGGTCAAGAAATTATCAATATTTTGGTAGGTCAGAGGTAGGGTTATGGGCGAGCAGCAATCGTTACGGATCTTATATCTTTACCCTGATGAAATGAACTTGTACGGCGACCGCGGCAACGTGCTCGCCCTGAGACGCCGCGCCGAGTGGCGCGGGTTCGCCGTCGAGGTGATCGCCCGCGGGATCGCCCAGCCGCTAAACTGGGATTTGGTCGACTTGGTGTTTATGGGGGGCGGCGAAGATTCGCACCAGGCGCGCATCGTCGATGATTTTTTAGCCCTGGGGGAGTCGCTCCTCCCGCGTTTAGAGGCGGGGCTGCCTATGCTCGCCATCTGCGGGGCCTACCAACTCTTGGGTCAATCCTATCAAACAGCAGAGGGGCAGGTGCTGCCGGGCCTGGGGTTTTTTGACGCCTGGACGGAAGCGGGCCGAGAACGCGCGATTGGCGACGTTGTCAGTGAAACTACCCTGACCGGCGCCCCGAAGACGGTGGTGGGTTTCGAGAACCATGGGGGTCTCACCTATTTGGGCTCGTCCGCCACACCACTAGGCCGCGTGCTGTTGGGGCGGGGCAATAACGGGAAGGATGGGACGGAGGGCGCTGTCAAACGCCACGTTATCGGCACGTATTTACATGGCTCGTTGCTGCCCAAAAACCCTCACCTCACCGATTTATTGCTGAATTGGGCGTTGTCCTACCGCGGGCGGGACGAGGAGCTCGCCCCCGTGGATGAGACGCTCGAATGGGCGGCGCACCGGGTCATTGTGGCGCGGGCAAAAAGAGAAAGGGCAGACGATTTGAGAAAAAAGTAACGTCACGGGCTCACGGCATGGTATACTAAGGACAACGTGGCGGCAGGTGTTCGTCCGAAAGGGGAAGGCTCATGCTAGATTTGTTTTCTCCGGTTCACATCATTATTTTACTGATTATTGCGCTATTGGTGTTTGGGCCGAAGCGATTGCCGGAAATTGGGTCAGGATTGGGAAAGAGCATTCGCGAATTTAAACAGGCGATGAACAGCGTTACAGATGATTCACAAACACCCAAGACACCGCCAGCAGGAACGGAATATCCTGCACAAGTAGTGGTGACTGAGGATAAGACGCAGCAATAGCTAGGATTCGGCGGTCAAAAAAGGAACCCGTCGGGGTTCCTTTTTGCGTAAGGAGGTTTGGCATGGCGCGCGTCGACGCCTTCGTGGGCGACACCCCGCTTATTGCATTAGAGCACTTATCTCGCTTGTTTCATACTAACGTCTGGGCGAAGCTGGAGTCCCGCAACCCCGGGGGTTCGATTAAGGACCGGACGGCGTTTGCGCTGCTCGATGACGCGATTCGCCGCGGCAAAGTTCAGCCCCATACGGTGATCATCGAGGCCACCTCGGGCAACACCGGCATCGCCTTGGCTATGGCCTGCGCCGCCCGGGGGCTCAAGTTAGTGGTCTTCATGCCGGCCGGCCAGAGTCTGGAACGTAAGCAATTGTTTTGGGCCTATGGCGCCACCGTCATCGAAACGCCACAGGAGGAAGGTACCCCAGGAGCGATTCGCCAAGCGAAGGCCCTCGAGCAACAGCTCGAGGGGGGACTCATGCTCCGTCAGCACGAGAATCCGGCTAATCCCGCGATTCACGAGGAGACCACCGGCCCCGAAATTTGGGAAGAGACTGGTGGGCAGGTGCAAACGTTTGTCTGCGGGGTGGGAACCGGAGGCACCATCACTGGTGTGGGCCGGTTTTTGAAGCGTCAAAATCCCAGAATCCGCATTGTGGCGGTGGAGCCGGCACAATCCGCGGTGTTGACCGGCGGTGCGCCGGGTCCGCATAAAATTCAGGGCATTGGTGCGGGGTTTGTGCCCGCGACACTGGATGAAACGGTGATTGACGAAGTGATTGACGTGCCGGATGATGCTGCGTGGGAGGCTGCGCGTCTGGTGCCGCGGCAGGAGGGGCTTTTGATCGGATTGTCGTCGGGCGCCGTCTATTGGGCGATGGAGCAGCTTTTGCAGCGGGGTCAAAAACAGGTGGTGGGCATTTTTGCCGATTCCGGCGAGCGGTATCTATCGACGGGCCTTTTTCGGCCAACCGGCGACGAATGGCTCCGCGAACGAGTGCCCACGTTTTTTGACAACCCGTCGTAAACCCCTTATCATCAAAAGGGCTTGGGGGTAGGTGGAGGCTTGGTGCCTTCCTCGGACTTCAAATCCGATGGTCGGCGTGTGACGTCGACGGTGGGTTCGATTCCCACATACTCCCGCCAAAGTCAAGCTCTGCAATGCTTCCGTGGATCGGAAGCCATTTTATTTTGGCCTTAAAATACGCAAAAGTCCCCAGTCTTACTTCCTCCGTTATCAAGAGAGTGCGGAGCCGAAAGACCGCAGTCGATTCCAGTGACAGTAAAGACGCCCTGAGCGAGGGTAACGGGAAGAAATGCGAGATTTGCTACTGATGCTTCCATGAGTTATGGCAAGCTTCTCGGGTGTATTCCTCACGTCCCACGTACACGGACATACATCACGGTGCATAATGAAAACATAGACTGGTTGGGAGCTATGAATGGCCCACGTGCAAGGAGGGGATGGTATGCAGCGGACCAACATTTATCTGGACGAGGACCAGTTACGACTCCTCAAACATCTGGCTGCCGAAGAGAATAAGCCGGTGGCCGATTTTGTCCGGCAGGCGGTGGACCAGTTCCTGCACAGCCGATTAGAAAACGATATGACGTGGCAAAGCGATATGACGGCCCGCATCGAGCGGGTGCGTAGCCGCGTGTCCCCCGCCATCGATCCCGATGAAATTGAGCGCGATATCCGCGAAGCGAGGCACGATGTGAGAACCTAGCGACGATGAACGTGGTCACTGATACCAACGTTTGGGTTTCGGGATTGCTTAACTGGTACGGAACGCCAGCGCGAGTGCTGAACGCCTATCGAGATTTGCGATTTACCGTTGTCACCAGTGAGCCCCTGTTGGAAGAGCTAATGGAGGTTCTCCGACGGCCCAACATCGTGCGGAAATATGGCGTGACGGACGAAGATGTTCAAGGCCTACAGGAACTCCTGAGGAGACATGCCGTCGTTGTCCCTATCCATCACACGGTCCATATATGCCGGGACCCCGATGACAATGGGGTCATCGAGACGGCGGAAAGGGAAAGGCTTAGTTTTTGATCAGTGGGGATGCGGACTTGTGGGAGGCGGCGGAGGTGCAGGCCTACCTCCGCGACCAGCGAATTCAGGTGCTCAATCCCAAGGAGTTTTTGGACACGATTGGCCTCGGATAACATCACGATGAGTTCTCTGGATCCTCCGACGGTACGGGCCCGTGGTTTGCGTGTCGCGGTTGGCGGAAATGGATGATTCGATACGGAAATGGCGATATATGGCAGTATAATGGGCGTAGAGATGGCGGCAGGCGACAACATGCTAAAACCGTGGGAAGTCGCGAGACAATTGGTGACCCCAGTGAGGATTTCCTGTTTCTCATGGGTGGTATTGCCGCTTGACACGGAACGGGCCAAATCGGGGTTGGCACGGGGCGCTCCATTCGGATGGCCAGAAGTAGGGCGCCGAGATCAAAGGACGAGCGATTATCCGGTATCGGACCATGACTGTGTTACAGCTTGTGTGCAGCGGGATCGT
Source organism: Bacillota bacterium (assembly GCA_026627385.1). GTDB lineage: Bacteria > Bacillota > Sulfobacillia > Sulfobacillales > Sulfobacillaceae > JAPNUR01. The sequence goes on from JAPNUR010000025.1 coordinate 40,699, forward strand.
TATTGGTTCGGCAGTGTCCACCCCTATGCGATTCTTATCGCCGCCTGTCCGGGCGTGTATGAGCGCAGAGCTAGAGAGAGGCCTGATCCCTGCGCCCGAAATTGCCTAGGTTGCGCGCGCAGGGGCAGCCACTAGTCTTCGGTTGTAGCGCTCTTCATTGATGGCGACTGAGCTACAACGAAATTTAGCCGAGTGAAACTTTGAGCCGTTAGAGTAAAATTCGGTGGGCAGGAATTCAGGAGGGCAGGAGATTCGGTGACCTATGATGAACTAGAGGTCGAAATACGGAAGCTCGATCCTCAAGAGCGGGCGCGATTGGCAGTATTGTTGCTCTATAGCCTAGAAGAACTGTCGGACGAGGAGAATGCGCGTCTCTGGGCGGAGGAGGCGGAACGACGGCACGACGAACTACTGGCCAATCAGACCTTGGGTCAACCCGCCCCGGACGTCTTCCGGCTGATCTGGATATGTCTCGGTGGATAAGATGCGCATGCCATATGTGCGCAACTCACAAGCACCAAGGTTCCTCTAAGGCAATCCACGACCACAACAACCGGACGGAAGAAGTCGTACCAACCCACACGGTTCGATCCCAAAATTTTCACCACTTTATTTTTCCGGTGAGGGGCTTTGTCCTACTCATGAAATAAGCTGGTCTCTCATCAAAATGCCTATGAAACGAGGACTTTCGGGCCACTTAATGGTGATAAACTGTGCACAAGATTTGGGTATATCGACCAATCGCAGGGGGGAGACCTTTTTTCTCCGGTATTAGTATCACATCATCGGCGGTATCCAGCTTCCTAGGCGTCACGAGTTTATCGCAGCGCCGAACGAGCAGGCCCCTGGTTATCTCTGAGAGTTTTGCCCTATTGTGTTCCTGATCGTCTGCGCTGCCATCAAAACGCGATATTCTTAGTGGAGGAGGTGGCGGGCGTGATCCCAGAATCGGATTGGCGAACCTTTAAGGAAATTCACCAAGTAGCTCTGGAGCGATTTTGCGAAAAAATCTTAGCTGAGTGTCGGACCGTATGTCAGGACAAGGTTCAGTCTTCACATAGCCGTTACCTGGCTCTCTACGATCTTGTTCACCAGCGATATAAAGAAATGCGGCGGGTATTTGACCCCTTCAGTCGGTCGACCGCGTTATTCTCTCTGGCTCAGATGTGGCAAATGGAACTCATTATTCCTGCGGAGTTGAACCGCTTTGGGCCCGAAACCCGCGAGTGGGTAATGCGGGTTGGGCAACCCGACATTTAAACACTAGGTTCGCGAGTCCTGTGAATCGTTTTTTCAAAAACGCTGACACGCATAAAGTTGGACCGGATCGGGTGAAAAACTCGACACCTGACGGTAAAATCAGTATGCTTTTGTCCGAAGAACTTAAAGCTCTTTTGTTGAGAACTTAAAGAGTTTAGAAGTCGTTCTCAAAGTATTTTATAGAGATTATGGAGTCAGCTTTTATGTTTCCTCGAAGAACAAGTATTTGGTTGCCATTATTAAAAGTGTTGAGCGAAGCGGGGGGTGCACTTAGACCCTCGGAAGCTACTGAACGTGTCGAAGCGTATTTTCCGAAATTGACTGAGGACGATAAGCGGTATATGACGCCCAAGGGTCGGCTTCGGTGGGCGCAGCACGATGTACCCTGGGCGCGGTATGACTTGGTGAAACAAGGGTTAATGCGGAATACTCCGGGAATATGGGAGATTTCCGATGATGGACGCGCCTACTTAGAGGCTCAGTGGGAATCGTGGGAGCCTCAATATGTTCAACGAAATGGAGAATGGGACGTCCCCGACTCGGAAACTGACGCTAGTGATGATGTGCTGCCACCCCCCAGATATTGGTGGGTGAATCAAGGGCAATCGTACGAAACCGAAAGGGATGGAGGCTATATTTGGGCTCCTTTAAAAACAACGGGTGGAAGTACCATTGCTCATTGGGCCAGAGTTAAGGAAGTTCTTCCGGGTGACATCTTGGTTCACTACAGTAACGGAGCGGTTCGTGCGATTAGCATAGCGAACGGTGAAGTACAAGAAAGAGACAATCCGCATGCTAACAGTGAGTGGGAGCGGCGCGGTTTGGCCGTTGCCGTTCAGTACTACGAGCTGTCAATGCCATATCCCCGCGAAAGATTTCCGGATAGCCTTGTGCGCATGAATCTCTCGGACGGCCCCTTTAATCGCGAGGGACAGGTTAAACAAGGCTACCTGTGGCGTTTTAGTGCGGAAGCCTTACAAATGCTGACAGACCTTTCAGATTTTCCGTGGCCCTCTGGGCTGCCGATTGAGCGGCCACGCGGGTCGAGCGTGGAGGTTTGGGAAGCTCATGAATCCGTGTCTAAGTATGGCGGAGAGCCCTTTGATTTACGTCAAGCCTATGACGTTATCGCCGCCACGGGTTACCGAATTTCAATAGACGATGTCCTGAATGTCTTACTGGCTCTAGAGGTAAGACCGTTCGTAATTTTCTCTGGTCGTTCTGGCACCGGGAAGACCTTGTTGACGCGAATTCTTGCCTCATTATTTGGATGGCCTTATTACATGGTACCAGTAAGCCCTGCATGGACCGATCCGGCCGACCTATTGGGATTTGTCAGCCCATTATCTCGCCAGCGAGTACCGGGGGCGCTGGAGGATCTATTAGTGTCAAACAATGACGATGCATTGCTATGCCTGGATGAATTCAACATCGCCAAGGTAGAACATTATTTCTCCGACTTTATTAGTGCAATGGAAAATGGCTCGGAAGGTTTCTCACGAGGACTGTTCCCTAAATTGCAAAGGCTCTCTGTAAATTCAGGAGAGAGTTTTCGTTTGCCTCCGAGGCTCCGCGTCATTGCAACCATGAACTTTGATGACTCCGTTCAATCTATTACCCCTCGAGTGTTAGACCGGGCGAATGTTTTAGATTTTAATGTTCCAAGTGTTGACGTGTTGGTGGTCGACCGCTCGATAGATTTGGCACTGGTAAATAAGACGAACTTTCAGTGGCCGTGGAATGGCGAGCGCGTCTTAGCAGACCCAGAGACATTCATGCAAACTGCGACAATGATTCGCGACATCTGGCCCGCGCTTAGAGGGTCGAGGGGGCAATTTGCTCATCGCGTTGCACAGGAGATGTGTCGTTATATCGCTTTAGGGTTGCCGTTTGCGGGCGACCTAGGACGTAACACTGAGGAGCAACGCGAATTCCTTCTCGATAGACAAATTGCTCAGAGAATCCTTCCCAAATTTCATGGCACCGCGGCAGACCGCGATATCGAAGCGCTGATGCGATTAATGTCAGCATTACGAGGGTACGAATGGACTCACTTTTCTACCATGGATCGGCTGGCGGCCGTTGATGACTTTCGGAATTGGAACCACTTCCCAAGAACTGCAGACAAAATCGAACAATTAGTAACGAGTTATACTAGAGACGGATATGCAACGTTCTGGTGAGTTGTTGCGGGTTGATATACAGGAAATCGTTATAGCGTTTCTTGGGCCGACAAACGTGTCATTGTTTGGCGATAACCCCTCTACTACCAATGAAATAGAGGCGTTTCCAGTTGGTAAGGCAGTGGTGGTTTATTCTGGGAAACTGGGATTTTTTGACGACATCCAATACACTGTCCAAATCAGTGCGCCAGAACCCCTGGAAGTTACCCTCAACCATCGTCCCTTAAACCTGATATGGGTTCGCCATGGATCGTTGTACATGGCCAATACAGCGATGCGATTTTCCCAGGTCGGTTGGGCGGAATTTCGTGTAGGAGATGATGGCGTTCGCATAAGAATTCAGTCGCGGAAAATGGACTATCAAAGCGACTATCGTACCATGATCTGGGATTTAGAAAACCATGTGCGCGGACTGACAGCTCAGCTAGTGAGTGCCGTTGTCGAGGGGATGGAACGTACTGCCGATGTTCCGATGGATTTATGGAGTTATTGGTTATCCGTGCTGCAGGTTATCTGGGAACAGTTGGCTCGCGATCTTACCCACGCGTGGATTACGTTACCGATACAGATGACTTTTGAACAGCGGCGAATGCATATCGAACGCCTAAAAAAGGTGACGGGTCGAGAGTTCTCCATGTACGTACGTACCAACGATCCCCAAATTTCAACGTTTCATCTTACCTGGACATCGCTTTCGGTCGAACGCCTTTATCTTCTTCAGCTGCTTCAGTATATACGGCAGCGATTAGAGCGTGTTCTTAGCCAAGTTCCAAAGCTCGCGGATCATCGCCGCCTTAGTATCATTTTGCAACAAGTTGTAAGGCTTTTACGTCGGCTATCAACAGCCGCTGGTGTAGAGCGAGTATTCGGAGAACCGCGAATACCTGAGTCACCGTTGGCCCAATCACATCCTGCGCTTCGGCGCGTTGTTTACTGGCATCGCTTGCTACAAAGTGGTCTCTTTCCTAACGACGATCGATATTTTGTGGGGGTTAAGGATCTTAATCTGCTCTACGAGTATTGGTGTTTCCTTGCAATCGTGCGAATGGTCTTAGAGGAATCAGGGGGAATGCTTAGGGTTCATCCGGTGGTTTCAGCAGATCCCATTGATATTTTGCTATCGTCGGGAAGAAATCACGCTGCGCAAGTAGAATTACCCAACGGGCAGTACGTGTCCATACTCTATGAACGACAATTCTCAGGATTACCGACAGTGGCACAAAAACCTGATCACGTGGTGGAGTTACGGGGGCTTGGCTCGTTGCTCGTATTTGATGCGAAGTACCGGTTTGAGGTCGACGATGACTATATTACGCAGTACGGGAAAGGTGACCCGATTCCACCGATTGATACGATTAATGAGATGCATCGGTATCACGATGCGATTGTACTGTCACATGTACCGTACAGTCGCATCGTTGAACGGGCCATCGTCTTATTTCCCTTGCCAAGTCAGTTTTTTGCAAGGTGGCGCGAACATCGCTTTTATAAGAGTATCGATGCAGTAGGTGTAGGAGCCCTGCCGTTATTACCCGGAGGGGATGACACATATGTACGAACTGAGATCCGTCGTTACTTAAAATTAGAGTAAGGTTTTATCAGAGAAATTCTTTATCACGCCAACTGTTCATCAAATTCGGGCTAGAGTCTACTTGGGTGGTGAAAAAAGGGATGTTGCATAGGGGCCTGCCCCGAAGGCGTAGCTGGGGGCAGGGGATCCGCGCCGCCCAGCGGCCAGTTGCCAGATTTTATCTGGACAACGCGACATCCCATTCGGTTTCCTCGAGATTAGCGACAACCTGCAAAGGAGGACCGAACGGGATGACTCCCCCTAATGTGCCACTGGTAGATCTCTTACGCAAGGCCTGTGTGGAGGAGGCAGATTTCCTGCGAGAGTCCCTCCAATGCCTGCTACAGCAGTTGGTGGAAGCGCAGGTCACGGCTTCGATTGGGGCCGAGCGCTACGAGCGCACGCCCAACCGGACCAACGCCCGCAACGGCGATCGGGAACGCGACTGGGAGACGCGCGTGGGCACGATCCATCTAGAGATTCCGAAACTTCGGAAAAGGCTCCTATGTCCCGGATTTTTTGGAGCCACGCCGGCGGAGTGAACCAGCGTTGGTGTCAGTGATTAAGGTGGACCCCTCTGTCAAGACAGATTTTTGACCCCAAAAGTGTGAGACTGGCCTCCTTCCTTTTGGTCATCATTGGGGACTTTACCCTCCCGTTTGGCGGGGGCCGCTTGTTGGCCCGCCGGCAAACGGGAGGCCCAGCCCGAAGGGCTGTCTGTGGGGTCTCACCCGAATTCCCGGGAAACATCTCCGATGGTTTTCTTCCCGTCAATCCGGGTCCGGTGACGGGAGGGGCGAATACCAGGCGGCGGGTGGCGTATAGCCCAAGGCCTGGTGAAGCCGGTGATAGTTATAGAATGTAAAGTATCGGCTCAGGCCGGACCGGGCTTGCCGCGGTGAGCGGTAATCGTGCAGATACACTTCTTCATATTTCACACTCCGCCAAAGCCGTTCCGTCAACACATTGTCCAATGCCCGCCCTTGACTGTCCATGCTGATTTGCACCTCCTTGGCCAACAACAAGGCCGTGTATTGGGGGCTGGTCAAAGGGCTGCCTTGATCATGATTCCAAATGGTCGGGGTGGCGATGGTCAACGCCCGCTCCGCGGCCGTGAGGACAAAGGGCCATGCCAAGGTTTCGGAGAGTTCCCAGGCCACCACAAACCGCGAATACCAATCCAAAATGGCGACCAGATACACCCAACCATGTACCAGCCGGATATAGGTCACGTCAATCCCCCACACATGATTGGGGTACGCTGGCGTGACGCCTTTCAATAAATACGGATACACCGGGTGCTGGGGATGTCGGGTGCTGGTCTGGGGTCCCGGAGCGAGCCCCCAAATCCCCATCTCCCGCATGTAGCGCTGCACGCGTTTGCGGTTTACGGCGTAACCCTCGTGGTTCAACCGAGCCGTCATCCGTCGGGACCCGTAAAAAGGTCGATCGGTGTAAATTTCATCGATGCGATGCTTCAGAGTGATCTCCTCGGCATCCGGCCCGACGGGCCGGTCATAGAGGCTGGAGCGGTTGAGGCTCAACAAGTGGGCTTGGATCGTTAACGGTCACGCATCGCTCCCGCGCTCC
>JAPNUR010000026.1 GCA_026627385.1 Bacillota bacterium
GCAGACGGTCGCAGAGGTCCCGGGATGGAACAAAAATCTCAGAGAAGCACAGGATTTACACAAAAAACTAAGGTAGGAGGCAGCGCATTGACAAAACGGCATCGGAAATTTGTCGGAACTCACGTGTTTTTAACGGCACTCGCGGTGCTGACGCTTTATCCCATATTTTTCATGATTGTTAACGCCATGCGCTCGGGGCTCTCCACCGCCACCGCCCCTTTTGCGTTGCCTTCGCACATTCGTTGGATTAACTTCGTCTACGCCTGGGACGGCATTAAGTCAGCTTTTGTGCTGACGGGATGGATCGAATTGGTGAGTGTCGCGGCGACGTTGGCCATCGGGGTGTTGGCCGGCTATGCCTTTGCCAAGATGGAATTTTGGGGGAAAAACGCGCTCTTCTTGGCGATCTTTGCGCTGTTGGTCATCCCTGGGTTTTTGACCTTAATTCCGCTGTTCCTGGAAATCCGCAACTTTCACCTCCTAAACACCTCGTGGGGCTTGATCTTGCCGTACATTGCGGGAGGCCAGGCGTTTACCATCTTCGTCTTGCGGAGTTTCATCCAGACCATTCCGGAAGAGATGTTCGAGGCTGCGCGCATTGACGGGGCAGGGCATTGGCGCATGTTCTTGAACTTTGCACTGCCGCTGTCGGTTCCCATGTTGATTGCCTTGGGATTGATGCAGTTTGTGGCCATTTACGGCGACTACGTCTTTCCCAGCCTGGTGCTAAGTAGTTCCGGCATGCACACGGTGTCCTTGGCCGTCGCGAACTTTACGCCGCCGCCCATGGCGCCGGATATTAATTCCACGAACATTCAGCTGGCGGCTTTCACATTGGCCTCCATTCCCATTGCCATCCTCTTCTTCGCCTTGATGAAGTACTTTGTCAACGGCATGTCGAGCGGGGCGCTTAAGATGTGAGGCGGCCGCGGCGAAACTTTAAGGGAGGTGCGCGGGGTGGATCCGTGGCTGAGGTTCAGGCAAGACATTCGCTGTACAGAAGATCTGACGTATTTCAACGTAGGCACCATGGGTCCGATGCCGATTCCGATTGCCGAGCGGCTCCTCAACCTCTGGGACGAATGGAACACGCAAGGTCCGGGAGATCCTGCGCGTTATGAAGCCTGGCACGATCGAGTCGAAGAGACGCGACGCACCTTGGCTCGTGTTCTGGCCTTGTCAGACGACCGCTTGTTGACACTGAAGCAGAACGTGAGTGCTGCGTTGCTGTTTGTGCTTGCGCAAATCCGGTTGGCGCCCGGATCCCATCTGATTACGAGCGACGAAGAGCATCCGGCGCTTCTTGCACCCCTGATGGATCTGGCCCGGCGGGGCCATCCGGTGCACGTCATCCGGTTTTCCGCAGAGGACATGCTAGAGCAAATCCGGGTCATCTTACAGGGCCATTCGGTGGGGCTGATCGCCCTAAGCCATGTGTCGCACATGACGGGTCGGGTTGTGCGGGCGGCGGAGTTAGGGCGCCTCGCACGTGACCATGGGGTGCCGCTCCTTCTTGATGGCGCACAGGCGCTGGCGCATGTGCCCCTGGCGGAGGCTGTGAGTGCTGCCGACTTTTACATTGTCAACGGGCAAAAGTGGTCCTTGGCGCCTGCCGGGTGTGCCGCGCTGGTATTAGCTCCCGGTGCCGTTGAGCGGTTGGACCTCCGGTGGCGGGGGCCGGGCCGCGGCTGGCATACTCAGTATCCCCAGAATTGGGAGGGCGGCTGGGATTGGGTGGATCCGGCGCAATTTGAGTCCGGGACGCAACCGTGGCCGCTCTGGGCGGTCTGGAAGGATGCGCTCGACTATCTCGAGGTATTCGGCTGGGAACAGCTCTTTGAACATCAGCACCGCATGGCACGCGATCTGGCGGCGGCACTGGCGATAGTGAAAGGGGTGGAGCTGGCGGCTACTCCGGATCAGGGCACGGCGACGGTGGCTATCCGCCTTTCGGGGTGGGCGCCGGAGGCGTTGCAGCCTGCGCTGCGGTCCCGCGGGGTGGTGGTGCGGGCACTTGGCGCCCCGGTTCGTGGCATTCGACTCACGGTTGGCGCGTATAACAACGAGGAGGATATTCGCCGTGCGGTGGACGCGGTGCGCGACCTGGCAGCCAATGGTACGCTGCCATCGTAAACACGAGATATCAGTCCATGAGGGTGGAGGCGCGTCATGACTGTGGTGGCGGTTACGGGGTCGAGCGGCTTACTGGGTCAGGCGGTGGTGGCCGAACTCCATCAGCAAGGCTATGTGGTCTGGGGCTGGGATATGCGTGCGGTGGCGTCGCCTTTTCTGGACCGCTTTCAGTCGGGCGACATATTGGACAGCACGCGCTTTGCGGCGTGGATTGTGGGAGCGGACGCCTTGGTGCATCTCGCGGCGCTGCCGTCGCCGGAGCTGGGATCCGGGGACTGGGTGACGACGGTTAACGTGCTGGGCACCTACCGGGCGCTGGAAGCCGCCATGGCCGCCAACATTCGCACTGTGGTGCTGGCGTCGAGTGTGTCGGCGCTGGGCATGGCCTGGGGCCGGCGCTTTATGCCGGCGTACTTGCCCATCGACGAAGATCACCCCTTAATGCCAGAGGATGCTTATGGAACGTCCAAATGGATTAACGAGATTCACGGGGCGATGTTCGCACGCCGCTACGGAGCCTCGATCGCCTGCTTGCGCTTTCCCACCATTGTGACGGCAGAGAGCGTGGGACCCTTTCGCCAGGCCATCACCCAGGACCCGGAACTAGGGGCGCGGCTCTTATGGGCGTACATTGACCGCCAGGATGCAGCGCTTGCGTGCCGGCTGGCGCTGGAGCGACCGCGGCCGGGGTGCCATCCCTATTATGTGACCGCGTCGGACCACCTGGCGGGGGATGCTCTCCCGGATCTGTTGCGCGTCTACTATCCCGCGGTTCCGCGGCGCCCGGACTTGTCTTTGGCAGAGAGTCTCTTTTCGATAAAGGCAGCCGCTGCCGAGTTCGGTTACCAGCCGGCGGTGCGCTGGGGCGAGAGACCCTAATCGTTAATGGAGGGATGAATGATGCGGATTGCCGTCGGGCAGTTTAGTGCCGCCACGGACTTGCGGCTTCAATATTGCCAGCAGCTTGGGGCCAGCGGGGTGGTGCTGAACACCCCGGAGCTCCCGGGCACCCGATACTGGTCCTATGAGGATTTGCGCGATCTCAAGGCACGCTGCGAACGTTACGGGCTCCGGCTGGAGGCCATTGAAAATGTGCCGCTGGGGTTTTATGACCACGCCATTTGGGGCGGCCCCGAGCGCGATGCGCAAATTGAAGCCTATCAACTCACGATCAAGAACATGGGGCGGGCCGGCATCCCCTTGCTGGGCTACCATTGGATGGCCAATGGCGTGATTCGCACGGGGTGGGAGCCGCGGGGCCGAGGCGGCGCGGTGGTGTCGGTGTTCCAGGCGGATGCGGTGAAGGCGCCGGGCCCGGAGATGCCCTTGGACGAAGAAGGCCTCTGGGCGAACTACCGTTACTTCATGGAGGCGGTGCTGCCGGTGGCGGAAGCTTCCGGCGTGCAGCTCGCGCTTCATCCCGATGATCCGCCCCTTCCGCGGGTTGCCGGCGTGCCCCGCCTGTTTTATTCCTTTGAGAATTTCCAGAAGGCGGCGCGTGAGTACCCCAGCGAGGCGTGGGGACTCGATTTTTGTCTGGGGACGTGGTCGGAAATGGGGCCGGGCGTTCTGGATAAGCTCAGGTACTTTGTGCGTCAGAGGCGCGTGCGCTACGTGCACTTTCGCGATGTCCGGGGATACGTGCCAACGTTTGAGGAGTGCTTTTTAGGCGAAGGCAATTACGACCCGGTGGCGGTGATGCAGTTGTTGTTGGACGAGGGGTTTGACGGATTTGCGATAGACGACCACGTGCCGCTGCTGGTCGGTGACGAAGGGTGGGGCGAGCGCGGCCGCGCGTATACCACCGGCTATTTGCAAGGCTTGCTTACGGCGCTGAAGGCGGTCCGGGCCCATTGATCGGGAGCGAGGCCCACGTTGTCTAACACTTCCGCGGTAAGGCGGGGATCGGACCCCGAAAGGCGTGCCAGAGGCTGGGAGCGTGGTGACGGCCACGGGACTTGGGCACCGGGTCTGGTTTAGGGGTGATGGGGTGGGTTGAGGCGTGTTGGTCGCCGCGCTTTAGGCGACAGGTGGGGTCGTGCGCATCAGGATCGGCGGGGAAATCATGGGCTCGCCGCACACAATGCTCGCTGGGTGATGGCTTGGTTTCGTTGGGTGCGGTGGCTCATGTCAAGGAGGGGAACAGGATGCCGCAGAATGAGCGAAGGGTTGCATTAGTGACGGGCAGCGGTCGCGGCATCGGGGCGGTGATCGCCGCCTATCTGGGCACCGCAGGGTATGACGTGGCGCTGCATTACTGGCATGGCGAATCGCGGGCACGCGCCATTGCCGCGACAATCCGCGCCCACGGGGGTGAGGCCTCGTGTTTTTACGCGGACTTGTCGGAACTCGACACGCCGTCGCAATTGGTGGCGGAGGTTCTGGACCATTTTGGGCGCCTGGATGCCGTGGTGAACAATGCCGCCACCGTGGTGGGGCGAGCCTTTCAGGATGTGACGGCGGAAGACCTGGACCATGCCTACCATCTCAACTACCGCGCGCCTTTTGTCATTTCCCAGGCCGCTGCGGCCTGGATGATTGGGCATGGAGTGCAGGGAGCGATGGTCCAGATTACGTCGGTGCACCAGGAGCGCGTGACAGACTGGGACAGTGTCTATGGGTCGATGAAGGCCGCGCTGGCGCGCGCCACCGAAAGCATGGCGTATGAATTGGCCCCTTACGGCATTCGCGTCAATGCCGTGGCGCCTGGCCGCATTCTGACCCCGGAGCAAGCTGGCCTGGCCGATCCTAAGCGGGAAGCGTTGGTCGCCGAGGGTATCCCTCTCGGGGTGTCCGGACAGGCCGATGACGTGGCGCGGGCCGTGGGCTGGCTCTTGTCGCCAGCGGCCCATTATGTGACCGGGATTACGCTCCGGGTCGATGGCGGCTTAAATTTGCCCATGCATCGGGCGCTCATCGGCCAGCAGTTAGAATTCATTTGACAGAGACCGCGGAGGGGGATCAGAGAGTGGGCGACATTGTCATCCGGCGTGTGCGAACCATTTTGACGGCGCCCGAAGGCATTACCTTGGTGGTGGTCAAAGTGGAAACCTCGGAACCGGGTCTTTACGGGCTCGGGTGTGCGACTTTTACCCAGCGGGCCGCCGCTGTGAAAACCGTGTTGGATCAGGATTTGGGTCCGTGGGCTGAGGGACGGCCCGTCGCCCGCATTGAAGATTTTTGGCAAAGTGCCATGGTGAGCGGCTATTGGCGGAACGGTCCGGTGCTCAATGCCGCGGTGTCGGGGATTGACATGGCGCTCTGGGACATTAAAGGTAAATTAGCCCAGATGCCGTGTTATGACTTGTGGGGCGGCAAGTGCCGGGACGGGGTGGCGTTATACCGCCATGCGGACGGGGACACCGTCGAAGCAGTCGGCGATCAGGTGGAGGCGTGGCTGGCCCAGGGATACCGATTTATTCGCTGCCAGTGGGGAGGCTATGGCGGACACCCGACGGCTGAGGGGGCGTTGCCCCGCTTTCGGAATTCTCTGGTGCGGACGCCTGCCAATCCGGCGCCGGGCCGTTATTTCGATCCGCTGGGCTACCGGCAGAGTGTGCCGCGATTGTTTCATTACTTGCGGGAGCGGTTCGGATCCGAGATCGAGTTCTTGCACGATGTGCATGAGCGGCTGGCGCCGGGAGATGCAGTGAAATTGGCTGCCGCGCTGGCACCCTATGATCTCTTCTTTCTGGAAGATCCCTTGCCGCCCGAGCAGATCGGGTGGTTTTCGCGCTTGCGACAGCACGCGACGGTGCCGATTGCCATGGGCGAACTCTTTACACATCCGTTGGAGTGGACGCCCTTGATTGAGCAGCGGTTGATTGACTTTATCCGGGTGCACCTCAGTCAAATTGGGGGCGTGAGCCCGGCCTTAAAACTCGCCGCCTATGCCGCGCAGTATGGGGTGCGGACCGCCTGGCACGGCCCCGGCGACGTGTCGCCCGTGGGGCATATGGCGAATTTGCACCTCGACCTAGCGATGCCGAATTTCGGGATTCAGGAGTGGGCAGGGTGGTCCGACCGGTCGGAGGCGGTATTTCCCGGCGGTCCCGTGGTGCGGGACGGCTATGCGTACGTTGAAGAGCGTCCGGGGTGGGGCATCGACCTTGATGAGGCGGCGGCGGCCCGGTTTCCGCCGGTGTTTGGTCCGCCCGGATGGACGCTGGCGCGCTTGCCCGACGGAACGGCTGCGCGTCCGTAAGTCTCCCTGGGAACAGTAGCGCTTGGGTCGGGGTACCTGCCCGTGCCCGGTTAATCCTGGGGGGAACCACGCGATTCCGTCAGTGCGGAGACTTCGGCCCCGACCACTAAGGCCAATGCGGCCCAGTACAGGTAAAGGAGCAAAAGAATGAGGCCGCCCAGGCTGCCGTAGAGCCGATGGTAGGTGGGCACGCGATCCACATAAAAGGAAAAGGCCAGAGAAGCCAGAAACCACATGATCAACGTGGTGGCAACGCCGGGGCTGCAGATCCGAAACGGACGCGGTTGGTCGGGTAGATAATGGTAGAGGGCGGCGGTGATGAGCCACAGCGCGGTTCCTAAAAAGAGCCACCGGGCGATGGCGATCGCGGCCAGCGGCACCGTGATGCCGAGGGCGAGACGCACCAGCGTGGCAATGAAGGCCGGACTAATGGTGACCCCGAGCCACACCAGGGCGATGGCGAGACCCGCGGTACTCCCGGCGAGGACGGATAAGGCGTAGGTGATCCACCACGGTCGCCGGCGGGGGAGGGGGAATTGGTATGCATGATTGAGCGCTTCAATCAACTGGCGAAAGACACTCGACATCCCGGTCACAAAGCCGAGCGCACCGAGCGACAGGAGCGTGGGATGGCGCTCACGGGAGAGCACCTGCCAAGCGTTGGCGATATACGTGAGAACTGACTCGGGGACCACCTGACGCAATGGGCCCCGCTCCAAGGCCGCCGGCTGCAGCGGCACATGTAAAAATCCCACGAGCGCGATAACAAAGAGCATCAGGGGGAACAGCGCAAACAAAAAGCTATAGGCGACGGCGGCGGCGTAGACTAACAGGTCATCTTCTTGCATGCGGGCGAGGAAATACCGGCCGTTCCGGAGTCCTTGACGGATCCAACGGGGTAAAAACATCTACGGGTCTCCTGCTATCGATGCTCGCACGCCCATGCAGGCGGGTTGTCCTGTAATGCCAACATCGACCAATGGTTGCGGTTCAGATAAGCATCCATAAGGGTAACGCCTCTTCTTTCCATGAGAGGGGCCCGTCGGATCTCGGCCAGATCCGGTGTCCGCCTAGTACCGGGCATGTCTTAATCCCCCTATAAACGAATGAGAACCGTCGAACGTCCTGGCTTCGCGCGATCTTTCCGTGCCCTCACCGCGTTCAGTGTTCAGAGGGACTGACGCACGTGTTCCTCCGGACCTCCCCTCGCGAGAACACAGCCGAACGAAAGACGATGATTTCGCGGATCGCGCGACATGGGCATCGCCCTGATGCAGCATACAAACGGACTCTTTGGAAAAAAACGCTGCCCACTACATCATGGTACCATTGGGAAGAAGCGGTAGATAGTGGTGGGTCATGTCCGTCGCCGTGGCTTTCGCGGGTAGCTGTCGTGAATAAAGCACTATGGGTGTGCCATTAGGACTTGGTGGTGGCCGTCTTCCGCGTGGACGCCCATAACACGGCGGTGGCGCATAATGCGACGATGGCGGCATAGCTGTAGGCGTCCACCGGGGTAAGCCGGTAAAAGAGGCCCATCAGGACGTTGGCGACAAAGAGTCCCACGCTGCGGGCAGCGCTTAATGTCCCCATTCCGCGGCCTGCGGTGTGGGCTGGGGTCCACCGCGCGATGACCGTTGGTTCCAACGTTTCAATCGCTCCCAACGCGACCCCGAGAACAGCAATGGGCAGGTAATAGCTGATGAGTCCCCCGTGCAATGCGTAAGCTGCGGCGAGGCCCAGTGAGCCGATGGCTGCGAGCAAATACCCGAGCCCGGCCAATTCCTTGATGGTTCCGGCGACTCGTCGTCCCAACCAGAATCCCGCCACGGCTGACACGCCGAGAAAAATGACGTACGACAGCACGCCCCAGACCGTGCTGTGCACGCTTTGTGTGACTGTCAAAATGGGAAAGCCGATGCTATAGGAGCTAAAGCCGTATAGTGCCGCGGCGACAAGGACCCCTCGCACGACATGGCGACCTGCCCTGTTTGTCGTCTCCTCCGTTGTCTCGCGTTCTTGCGGAACAAATTGTTGCGGTTTAACTAAAATTAGCATCAAGGTGGAAATCCCCAGCGGAATCAGGGTCAGAAGAAAGATCCAACGAAAGGCTACATGGTAGGCCAACAACACGAGGAGCCCTAATCCTGCCAGCACCCCTCCGCCGACGTCTAGGGCATGGAGAAACCCGAAGGCTTGGGGTCGGTCAGGCGGAGAAACACTGCGCGTCAGCAGTACGCGGCGCGACGGCGTGCGAAAATTTCTCGGTAGCCATCCGAAGATAAAGAGAGCCATAGCCTGCCACGGCACGGCTACGAGTCCAGCAAACGATAAAATGGGGATGAGTAGGTTGCCGGAAATCGCTACGCGGCGATGGTCCGTCCGATCCCCGCATCGCCCGCCGAGATACGCGACGAGGGCGCCTGGTCCATAACTCAATGCCATGGCTACCCCGTACGCCCATACCGGGGCTTTTAAGATTACCACCAGAAAAATGGGGAATCCCGCTAAAACGACTTGATAACCGAAGTCGGCAAAGAAGGCGGACAATGCAATTTTCCACACATTGGCCGTTCTCCAAGCGCGGCGAGAAACCGGTGCTGTTATCCCATGCATTCCACTGCTCCCCTTTTTTAATTTTGAGCTCAATATGGCCATCATAGCACCTCTCGGACCCAAATCTCTGACAATCGTATGTGTTGGTATTAAAACAAATGACGCGAGTGCAAGAACGTGCGTTCACCTGTGCTCATGGGAGACGCAACGCGTCGTTGGCACCCCAATTCCCATCAATTACAAACGATCCCTGACGCCCATGTGGGGATGATTTTACGTTTGCCTCCGACCGGTCCCTCCTGCGATGACCGCCCCCGCGGGGGCCGGCACACGCCGTCCGTCACGGTTGAAGTCACCGGTCACCCTGGCTTAACGAAGAATGACGCGACGTTTCCGGCTTTTGCTAGGTAAACACGAGGGATCACTGAGGGATGCTTACGTTGGCTTAGTCTGCTCGGCGTAAGATACTCGTCGAATTTCTTCGTCAGTCAAATAGTGGGTTGCTGGCGAGCAATACACGGATGGTTCCCGCGTCCCATAATGAGTGGTTGGGGACAACGAGGATCTTGCGCGCGGATGGCCTCCACCAATTTGATATGGCTGCCCCGCTGGCGATCAACGGTGAAACCCAACGGCTGTAGAAAGCCTCCAGCGCGGGCCCGGAGCATCGACGGATCCTAGGCATGATCGGGTTCCAACTCGATCATCACGGCAATAGAGGGATTCGGCGCCAGGTTCCAAGCGGCCAAATCCACCCCGTCCAGCATCAATTCCACGGCCTCTCGCAAGTTACGCAAACTTTCTTCGATGGTGGCACCCAGCGTGACGACCGGAAAATCCACACACTCGACCGCGTAACCCGATTCATCCCCGGACCGAATCGCCAATTGAATGGTATGCCGACGTTTCACCGTGTGCTCCCTCCTCACTCTGATCATTCCGGTGTGGCTCGGACGGACTCGGTTTAGCAAGAGCGAGAAGTAAATCAAGGCCACTCTACATGACGCAGAGTGGCCTCACGCTGAAAACCCATTGCTCGGCAGGTCTCCAACCGGTCTCCACGGTTGTGCTGCCGCCCCAGGTCGCAAGACCAGGGTTTCTGTGCTTAGTATGCACTGATGCGCCCGGATAATGCAAGCGCGAAAAGCATGGGGACCCTGTTGATCCCCGAAGCCGGGGACCGCTGGCCCCTTGCTTGACCAAGGACATTGGGGATCACGCTTTGACCGTACCAGAAACCCTTTTAGATCCTACGTGACGACTTCATCTTGACGATGGCAAGCCCTTTGACTATTCACCATCGTCATTGCCCCGCTGCCTGTTCCCGCATCGTGGAGTTAAGCGGCATCTTTCGTTAATTACTGGATCCAGCCGCAATGATCGTCAGACCATACGATAAGAACTCAGGCTGGCCCGAATCGGCAAGACAACCGGCTGCGATGGTTTGGCTACCCCCAGCATTGGGAAATCCCCCAACCAATGAGAGTGTCCCGGCCTGGATATTACTGCTTAATTCCAAAACCCCCTGAGGCCCGTTGGCTCCCGAGCTTGTATCTTCAAGGTGGCAATTGACGATCGACGATGTACTGGCTTCCGCGAAATAAATGGTAAATTGGACCAGAAGATTTCCTCCGGAGAAAGAGGGCGAAATGGTCGCCGTGGCGACGGATGTGTAGCTACTTGGCAGCGATTGTGGGGCCGATATGTTGTCGTCGTCGTAAACTGAGTAACTGGGACCTGTGGCGCCTGTTGGCCCAGTAGGTCCCGTTGCTCCGGTTGGGCCCGTTGGACCTTGCAATCCCATGGGCCCGGTGGCTCCGGTAGGTCCAGTCGGTCCGGCAACGCCCGTGGATCCGGTGGGCCCTGTTGGTCCCGTCGGCCCAATCGGTCCGGTCGGCCCTGTTGGTCCCGCAGGCCCTCTTAGGACTATCCGCTGCACAGGCAACGCCGGACTGTGAACCGCCAAACGCCAGTCTTTATGTTGCGCTTCGTAAGCGGTAAGCGCTGCCGCGACGACATGGTAAATGCCGGACGTCGGCGGTACCCAGCGGACGGCGGGTGTGGGGGCAAAACGTCGAAGAATCCACCAGTGCCCGCTGGGCGTTTCTGCGCGAAATTGGTACCATACCGCCACATGAGCGGGTGCATTGGCATGTGCTACCAGGTTATCATGGACGATGTGCACGCGGACGGGGGCTAAATGCGGGGGACTTGCCGCAAGTGCTGACAGTCCCGCGGTGGACATCAGCGCCAGCATCGGACTTACTAGGCTCGCACGTCCTAACGTTTCCCACATCGAACGGTTCATGATCAGACCCTCCTCTTAAGTCAAGAAACATGATTTTGTGAAAGCAACGTTTTCAATGATTGCTGCTTCGCATGTTGTATTCCGTCTGTATCCTGTAACAGTGGAAGGTCGGCGACGGATGATACCTCGGCGATCCCCTGGGCGGCACACGAAGCGCCTTGAACACACGGGGCTCTGTTGCACATTCGAAAACCTGCTTCAATAGATGCATATGTCAGCCTACCCTGTTTGTCTTCAGGGGGGGCCACCACTTGCCCATCTCATCTAAAAAAGAATTGGGTGATCGACGACAATCGGCTCAACCAATCTCGAACGTGTCCTACCATGCAGAATCAGGCGAAAAGTCATAAACTGTCTCCTTTTCTTGGTGGTATCAATCTTGGTTTCCCGCGCTTTATGACGGCCCTTTGGCGCTATTAAGAGACTCGACAGCGCTCCGACTAGGGATAGAGTTCGTCCTGTTTTGTGTGGATGCCTGAACCAACGGCAGAGCTGACGCTGTCCCTCGTGTGGCGCCGTCAGGTTCTTGCGTTTGCGGAAATGCGACCCCTCGGGTAAAGATTGCACCGTCGGCTCCTTGTGTTGCCAAGCGGACGGTCGCGAGTTCCGTGAAAAGTGGTGCTACCGGCTGATGCCGTACGCGTAAGTCCTGTTCCACCGGGATGGAAGGGCTGATAAAGTAGCTCCGTTGGTGCGGACCCCCCATGTCCTGATTGCCACAAAGGTCGGTCTTTCAAAATGACGGTGGGAGAGGAAACTTGCGCTCCGGTGCTGCTCTGGACAATCTTCACGTGCCAGGTATGCGGGTTTCATGAGGTGGATTAGCCGGATGAAGACTGATGGCAATGGTTTCATGCCAAGACGGCACACCGCCAAATACCTACAGACTGGCCAATACTTACCCCGTAATCTCGACATCACTCATATGGCGCAGACTTGACAGCATGTCCGCCAAGCGACATACGTGGCGGCGTAGCCACTCGACACGAAAAAGTGAGGCGTGTACGAATAGACATGGGGATGGAGCGCGCCGGTCCAGTCATCACTGGCTCCCAGCGGATATGTTGCCGAATGGCTCCATGGTGGGACCCAAAGCTCAGGATAACCGAAGTTATCACCACGCCTTACGGCTGCTTTTCCGGTGGCCCGGATCAGAGATCCCCCTTAGTATGCTCCGTCACGATGTAGACCCCGCGATTCGTGACGTTAGCCGGCCATCCTTATCCCGTTTTTACCTAGGGGAAGGCTGTATTTTTTGAAATCGACGTCAATGTTCGCCATATGCGGTCACGATACCTTGTAATCTGTCTTTCGTCAGTCTCAGAATGCGTCTCAGATTTTGAACGCACTTCCCGCGGAGAATTCTGATGTTCTGCCGAGCGGGGGACCATTTAACGGCCACAAGTGCGACTGACTAATTTGGATTGTATAACCTCTCCAAACGTGGCTGATTGTCACAATCGAGAGCTCCGTGTACCTAAGATTTTATGAATGGGGTCTATTCCATTGGTGTGACATGATGCGAGCCCCGCATTCCACCCCTCGCGTTGCGCTAACAATGACGCTATTTTAGAATGTTCAAGGCACCCTTTGCGACACAATCTCAGCCTTGTGAACCAACATCTTGGACGGCAATAAGATTGGCGGGACGACACATTCCGAATGGTTCCTCGTACTTCTTGAGGAACGCCGACGACATCGTGTATTACAGAATTGTCAGTTGTTGGATAAGAAAGGGTCAGGCTATGGCCAAGGTGATGGTAAACCAAGCGACCCTAACTTGGGCCATCGAGCGTAGCGGGAAATCAATGGCTCAAATCGAAAGGCGTTTACCGTATGTGAAGGCATGGATCCGTGGTGAAAGTGTGCCATCGTTTTCTCAGCTGAAAGACTTTGCCCTCATCACAAACGTTCCGGTCGGTGTGTTTTTCTTGTCGGAACCTCCGATTGAGTCGCTCCCCATCCCCTATTTCCGGACGCGGACCGGTCAGCCGCCAAATCCCAGCGCCAATTTGATAGACACCGTGTACGCTATGTTGCGTCGCGTCAATTGGATGGAAGAATTCCTTCGCGAGCAAGGCGCTGACAGGCTGGCATTTGTGGGATCGGGTAGGTCGACCGACCCAATTGATCGTCTTGCCGAGCGTATGCGTGGTGTCTTAGGCTTATCCAAGCGGTGGGCCAGGGAAGTGCCAACATGGAGCGATGCCCTGAGGTACTTACGACAGCGAATGGAGCACGCCGGCATCCTAGTGGTCGTGAACAGCGTGGTGGGTGCCAATACCCGACGCAAGCTCGATCCTCAGGAGTTTCGGGGCTTCGTGATCGTCAATGACTATGCACCGTTGGTATTCGTGAATGGAGCGGATGGAAAGGCTGCCCAAATGTTTACGCTTGCGCATGAGCTGGCTCATCTGTTCTTGGGGCAGAGTGCAATTTTTGATCTGGTCCACTTGGACCCTGCTGATGATCCGGTGGAGCGCCTCTGCAACCAAGTAGCCGCCGAATTCCTCGTGCCAGCGCAGCAGTTGCGTCAAGAGTGGCCGCGTGGCGGTGATGTCCGTCAGGCGACCGGTGAGATAGCCCGTGCGTTTAAGGTAAGTTCGCTCGTGGCAGCCCGTAAGGCGGTGGATGAGGGACTCATTAACCGGGACGCATTTTTGACATTCTACGCGGCGTACCAGGAAGACGAGCACCGACGTCTGCCAGAGGGGCAGCGACGCGGAAATTTCTGGCGTAGCATGGAACTGCGCCTAAGTCCCACGTTTGCGCGAACGGTAATCCAGGCGGTACGGCAGGGCGATCTCCTTTATTCAGAGGCCTACCGGTTAACCGGTTTGTACGGCAAAACGTTTGACCGGTTGATGCAGCGCCTTCTATCGGAAGAGGGGTGATTTCGACTTTGCACCCAAATTTTGGGACAGTTTTATCACCCTATGTGATCAGGAGGTGCTCTGCAGCATTGACATTGTGGCGATGGAATTAAGGCGAGGCAAGGATGCCTTAGCTCAGTGGGCCAAATCGCATCCGAGTCTCTTCAAGTCGGTCGATAACGAAGCGGTGTTTCCTCATTATGCGGCAGTCGTTGAGTGGGTTCAGCACAGCGCGCAATTTCACGCTTCAGCGAAACAGGCCTTCCAGGATGGCGCCGACGGGTGGATAGTCGCCTATGCTATAGCGTTCAGCAGTGTTGTTGTAACCCAAGAAGTGTTTAAACACGATGTCAAGCGACAAGTGCCCATTCCTAATGTTTGCCAGCAATTCCACGTACCGTATTGCGACACATTCGAGATGATTCGTGCGTCAGGTATTAAATTTTTTTAGGAACAAACGCGAACGCATGGAGGAGGCCTCGCTGGTATCCGCAACTGCCGACGTCGGGAATTGCGTCGTCACTGGTTTCGGTTGGTGGAGGTAGAAGGCGGGTCGGGCGGATTCGATACATGGCGCACGAAGTTCATGGATAAAGGGTCACAGGCTGGCATACATATTCGCACACCGTGGTCCTGTTATTTCATATTCAGCGATCCATCCACGGCGCGAGGGCGAAAGTCACCGCAGAACGGGCGGTCTCCTGGCGCTGAATGTGTGATCCTGGTCGCTGAATGTTCACCATACCGATTCGAACGCGGGACGAGTAGTTCTGGATGAAGAGCCGGAGCCGCGCCCATAGGGACAGGGCCAGAGCGTTATGTGTCGGCTGTCATCGGCTGAGGTCGCTTAAAGTAAGAGTCAACAACGCGTGGGATATCAGGTGCGGAATTTTCACCACCACGCGGTTCATGAGAGATTTTGTTCCCCGGCGCTAGTGTTTTTTCGCCAGTCTTAAGTAGATGGTGGGTAAACGGTTTGAATTAGGTGTGAATCGATTGGTGCTCTCAGGGCGAAGACGGAACAGCACGTATGTCCTTTTGGGTTATCCGTGAAATGTATTGTCTTGTTCCGAAGGCTCATGAAGAGGGTCATCACCTACGCGCATGGCTCCTGTGTGCATAGCTATATGATCGACGAGATTGGCTAAAAGCATTCCCAACATTTGCATCCATGCTACAACACTATCGGTAAAGCTCGTTCATCAGCGACTCTCTGGATTGATCTTCAAAAGAGCGGTTTAAGAAAAGAAGTTTTATTACCTAATGAATGAAATTTTCCTTTAAACAAATAGAAATATGTGGTAAGATTTCCAAGACCCTAGCACCTATGCTAGGTCGTACATGCGAAATCGCGCTATTAAAGCCAACTTTGAAAGGAGACGCGAATGAAGAAAACATCGGCCTTAATGATCTCGGCCCTTACTGGCATTGGGCTCATTGGTGCACTGAGTGGCATGGGCCCTGTTCCTAGTGTCACTAATTCGGCCCAATCCCAAGCTTCAACAGGAAATCGCGCAGAACAAAATGCTTCCTCCAACTTAACGCTTGCCGGCACGCCACGGGATGAAACTTTTGTCATGTCCGACATCGGATGGTGCACTAGTCCCGGACCATGCGTTTGGTCTGTAGCGCCGGAAGGGCCAAACGGAGTCGGGCAGATTTATGGCCGCGTATTTCTCAATTTGGCGAATGCAACGCAGACCCCGGGAGTCTTTTTCCCTGAAATTGCCACGTCGTGGCAAGTCACGCGCGATTCTGTCATCGTTCATCTCCGCCCCAATGCCCGTTGGCAAAACGGCCAACCCGTGACCAGCCAGGACGTCGTTGCAGGGGCTGTGATTTCGGGTTTAGACCTTGCGTCGCGCTGGGCCCATATTGACAGCGTCGTGGCCGATGGACCGAAAACCGTCGTGTTTGGTCTCACCGTGCCGGGTACTGGCGAAACGTATCTGCAAGATATCTTGGACCAACCCCCGCGTCCCGCATTTCAATATGACCAGTTCATTCGTGAAATCGGACTTCCTGTGTCTCAAATCGAGCAAACGATTGCCCACTATTTTGCCCTTGAGGCAACCGATCCGAATGGCGCCGAAACTGCCGCCTTGCACACCCTTATCTGGGACAACTGGTATCAGCATAAAGACTTGCCAACGGGAAGTCCCTTGGCTGGTTTGCCCGGCCCGCGTAACTGGGTCCCGCAACCGCTGATAGGAGATGGGCCGTTTGAGTACGTTCGGGGCACCGATCAATACTTATTGTTTAAGAAGTGGAAAGGATTTTGGGATGCGAAAAACATCCATGTGGAATATAACGAGGTCCTGGGATTCCCTGGTCATCCTGGGCGGGTTGCGGCCGTTCTTACGGGCCATGTTGATTTTAGCACCGCAGCGATGACCGCTCCTCAAGAAAACCAGTTTCTGGCGTTGCCCGACACCCATATGGCGAGTACATCATACTTTGCTCAGTTCTCTGCGTTTTTTAACACCCAGGTTTACCCCTTTTCATTAACCCCAGTGCGCCAAGCGATTGCCTACGTGCTTAACCGGCAAGCGATTGCCAAGGCGGGTTGGGCATCGCTTGGTGTGCCGACATCGGGAACCTACCCGCCGTATCCGCCCTATTCCGCGGTCAATACTCCGGACGGAATCGGAGGACAGTTGACCGATGCGCTAGACCCTCAATATGCTACGCTAAATCCCTATGCCACCAACGACGCTACTGCGGCACAATTGCTTCAAGGTGCGGGATTTACGCGGAATGCCTCGGGTCAGTGGCTCCTGCCCAACGGTCAGCCCTTTACCATCACACTCGTGGCTAACGCGAGCGTAACCGACCGGCTGGCCATGGCCAATGCTATGGCGCAGATGCTTACCCAGTTTGGAATTCCCACCACGGTCAATGGTCCTGGAGAATGGGATATGCGGTTTATGATTACCGGCGCACCGATCGGTAACGATCCCTTGTCGTGGATTTCGAATAACTTGAGCATTGCTGAAAGTCTCGGTGATGGCGGTATGATACCGGTTCTCGCTCAGTTGGCGGCCGCCACGAATCAAGTTGTTCCGACGGGATTCGGTCGAACGACCCTTACGGAGATGTGGGCGCAAGTGATGAATCAAGAATTGCCAGTGCTAGACTTGGTGAACCGCGATAAACAAACAGAGTATTCCACCGCTGTCTTTACCGACTGGCCTCCTGCGTCCAGCCCATTATGGATCACCAATAGCTATACGAGAACAGATGGACTGATTGACATGATGGAAGAAGGGTATATCCGTCCCATCGCAGCCCAAAAATAGTAGGCAGGCGCATCCGTAGTGGCCACGTCAAAAACCGTCTAGTTTCTAAACATCGCCTAACGATCCATAGATTCCGTGGCGGGACTGAATGACGGTCAACGAGGTTGGACGCGCCACGCTGTCCCAAGACGCCACCGCCGATTTCGACGGTGGCAGTCGCTTCGAATAAGGTGGCGAATGGGACTAACACAGCAGGACACCGATTCTGTGCCCGTGACAATGTCGAGGGCTCGATCGGTGTCCTGCTCTATGATGGAACCAAGCAATGTTTCAGACGTTGGGGTGAGACCATTTCCAGGCGTCGTCGGCTTATCCTCTACGGTCTAGTCGAAATGACGCCACATCTTCTTGGCGCGACCGCGACGTTTTCAGGGTTCGGGGGTGCTCATGAAGTGTTCCGGCCGGATACATAGAAATGCGACCACAACTGAAGCCTGTGATTCTGATGCGAAGAATCGCCTTCAAGCGCTGTGACGTCCCCGGGCCTTACGACATGGCGAGGGTAAGGGTGCTCGAGTGGTGAACCACATGAGCGCGGCAGTCACTCGTGCGCACCTGTGGATTGAGAGAGGGTGTGCCATGTTCGCCAGACGTTCAACTCGGATACCCTAATCGGTTCAGCCAACGGCAGAAGGGGCAATATGGAGCGGTTGAATCGCCCGGCCCCTTATCTGGTTCGATGCACGTACCCCAGCGACTACTGGTGCACACGGGGGATGGAGAGTCGGGGACCAACCGTGTTTATTCTTATTTGCTTTAGAGCAAGGGCCATAGGTGTGGTCGCGCGTATTAGAAGCGACATCTGCTGGTTGATTGCCCGTCGAAGTCTTTATCGGGACGATGCCGGATTCCTCGTCGCTAACCCATACTCTTCACACGAGGCATCGTTCGTCACCATTTCACGCACATCATCTGGGCTTTCACACATCTACGAAGTGGCGTGAGACTTGGACCCCGTGCATGCTGAACCTGAACCTTGGCTTCTAGATGACCTATTCTCGCGGTTAGCTGTTCGGCATTGACCTTAGAGCGGAAAAGATGCCGTAGGTTTACTGTTGCCCAACGGGTCAAAGCCTTTGTCCCTTCTGGTCGACTGGAACTGTTACCCACCGACGCTTACAAACGCAGTTGCTGGATAACGGATTCTAGGCGAGCAATGCGGGCGTCCAGGCGTTGAAGCCGTTCCCGGAGCTTTTGCTGAAGTCGGATGCCGACAGAGCGGTGGAGGGGACGGGCCAAGATGGCTTCCCATTCATCCCGGTCGATCTCGCGAAACGCGGGTATGGGTGTGGTCGCTAAAGGCACTGCGTTCAGTGTATGCAGGTCAACTTGAGTAAGAAATCGTTTAGTGCCGAAATCGAGCCACGTCCAATCTTGGGTGTCACACTGGACCTTAACCGACGCCGTGGGGGCCGATTTGACTTCGGCAATCAACTGCTCAGTACTGCCAACCCAGACCGGCGACTGCACCTTGAGAAACTGGGTGACCACACCAACTCCGTCTTTGCTTTGGTTTTTCAAGTGATTATTTTGGTAACGGACCGGGGTATGAAGGCGTAAAAACGGGTAGGGCTCGTGAATCCACTCTAACGACTCGCCGCGCTGATTGATGAAGGTTAAGCCGTGTCGGCGATCCCATATGGGCGTGATCGCCGTAGCGCCATCAGGGACTTTCAGGTAGCCGATGGGCATCCAATCCTCGTTATCCGCGAGAAGAAGTGGAATGTGTCCCGGAGTTTCCTGAAACTGAAAATATTTTGTGTGTAGGGTCGAGTCTGGGGCTAGGGGTGCGAATGCTTCTACCCAGGCATGAACAGTCTGGCTAGGGTATTCAACAAAAGCGAGGTTATGTTCCACACTACTGAGCACCAATTGTTGCTGAGATAAAATCAAACCTTTCGCGGTCGCGGGTTTGGAGGCTCTTCCCGGCTCTAATTGCAGCAGTTTAGGCCCAAAGTGATGCTCGGCGAGTTCGCGAAGCCCCGGTGTATCGGCTCCTCCCCCGGTCACGAGCACGTAGTCGATGGCATGTTCGGCGAAATATGCCCTACCTTCCGCCAATACCCGCCGATCGAATACGCGTTGAGCACACCGCGCAATCAGTGCCCAGTCGAGCGTGACACGTTGCCCACCAAGAATAAATGTGTCCCCCATCCTGGTATCATGGCTGCCATGCAATGAGACGCGAATTTTCGCCTCCTCGAGGCGACGCCAGTCCATGGGCGATAGGGTGTCCACTGTATGGGGGTCTAGCAAAGCGAGGGCAATTTCATGGTCCACGTGGCTTCCTGCGGTGGGATGGGAGAGCGAATCCACCAGCGCAAATTCTGGCCGGCTTTCGGCGGTACGGGACACCCGCACTAGCGCCCAGTCACTCGTCCCTCCTCCAATATCGAGAACCAAGTAGGATCCCGGCTTCGGGTCACCTTCGAGCAGGGCTAGGAGAGCCGCAAAAGGTTCCGGGAAGACGCGAAAGTTGTTGTCAAGGGGCCAACCCGCGCGTTGGGCGAGCGTTTTGAGTAAGTAGCGGTATTGGAGCGCACGCGCCGGCACGCCAAACACGATGATGTCGTCGGTATCCATGGCGGCATTTAAACCCAGCCGTGCGTCAATCAACTGCTTGAGTTCTCTGAGAATCGCGACTGTGGCCGCTTTGGCCTCACTGCGCGCGGCTGGCGTTAGAAAGGGTTCGAGGAACTCGGACCTCGTGACAACACGCCAGCCGGTTTCAGAATGTTCGATGGCGTTCGATTCGTAGTTAGTCGGATCGTAAGCCGGCGTGAGATGAGCCGGTTCATTGACCCACTCCAAGGTTCGTGTAACTTTTTGTTCCACCACCAAACGCAGTTTGCTGTGCACGATCAGATTTTCGGCAGGAGGGCTATCGGCATCGTGAAACTGAATGTTTCCTCGGGAGGTACGGGCGGCAATCGAGGGAAGCGGTTTCTCGCCCGGCACAGCCAGAATCGATCCGTCCTCAAAACGAATGGAGGCCAGAGAGTTGCTGGTGCCGAAGTCAACGCCTATCAACCTATTCATGGGGCACCACCTGGG
Organism: Bacillota bacterium; assembly: GCA_026627385.1. Lineage (GTDB taxonomy): Bacteria > Bacillota > Sulfobacillia > Sulfobacillales > Sulfobacillaceae > JAPNUR01. The sequence goes on from JAPNUR010000026.1 coordinate 20,428, forward strand.
CAATCGGTTCACCCCAGGCCTTGCGCACGATAGTCTCGTCGCGTTGAAGCCCAGGCGAGCGGACCCGGAGGCATTCTACGGCTCCAGAGGGGGGAACGGCTTCATGGCGGCTTCCGTCAAACGGCACGACGTCCCGCCGAGGCTCAATCCAGCGCAAATGCAGCGGGGCTAAAGCTGTCTCAATGGCTGGCATAAAGTCGTCGAGGTCAAAATCGAACATTTTGTCCAACGGTGAAAATATGGTGGACAGTATGTTGACCTGTTTCCCTGGCATATCCTCTATCGCCAGCCGCCAGTTGCGAATTGACGCGGCTAGCTTTTCAGAGGCGTCGGATTCCGGAAGTTCGGGTTCGGCCGGCACGGGCGGGTACGCCTTGTACAATCCACTAATTTCGCGGACGAGAATGGCCATGTCTGGATGATTTTCACTGGCCTGGCCTACCGCCCGGATAGCGGCAATCAGGGCGTCGGAAAACTGCTGCCAGGCGTTTCGCCACCGTTCGGTCAGGAACTGTAGGGTATCAGAAAGGGTGGAGAGGCGAAAATCATCCGCTGTGGCAAAGCCGTGCCGTATCATGAGCGACACTAGCGTTAACGCGGTCGCACGGGCATCCTCCATTAGTCGGAGATGGGCATCTTCAATGGCCGAAGGTGGTCGGATCATGGCCAGCTGGTTGAGGTCCCGCTGCTCGGGATCTGACAGTGCCTTAAAGGCATCGAACGGATCACGGCGGAGAGCTTCGCCCAGCAACGCAGCGTCTGCTGGCGCTGACGCGAGAGATATTTCTACGGCGGAAGGTGTGTCGTTGCCCTCGAGCCAATAATCCCAAAAGACGTGCTGAGCTTCCCGCTTGGCGGCCTCTGGATCCTCGCGGAACCACTGAAGCCATCGGTAATTGTACATTCTCTGGGTGTGCGCGGCAGGCGCGGCAAGTTGGTGGAGGCGCACCCGCACTTCTTCGGGAAATGCTCCCAACGGCAGTTCCGCCCACGACGTGAGATACGGCAGGAGCTCCGATTTAGGCCCGCCCCATGCTACAGCCCACTCGACCCGCTGCCGAAACCACCGCGGCCATACGTAGTCTGACGGCGCCACCTGTAAGAGCGGCAAGGCGAGCCAGTCAAACCACTCGCTGTGTGCTTTGAGGGCGCGAATCGCATCCGATAGCAGTGCTTCGTGGAAAACCGGAGGGATCACTTGCGCGGCCAAGAGATTTGACAACGCTTTGACTCCCTTAGCCGTGGTGAGAGCCGCTTGAAGACAGCACTGCTGGGTCGTTTCAGCAGCGCTGTTGAAAAATGCTCGCTGCTCGTCCGGGGTTGCGATCCAAAGGCGGTTCCATGCGTTGGACCGCGGCCCTGGCGGGTCGAACAGAAGCTGGAGCCACGGGTTCTTGATCGCGTGTGTCAAGGGGTGGGGCGAATCAAACAATCCGGCAATGCGAAGCAGCATTTCCGCCTCTAGGCCTTGGACAGCGTCTTCAGCGTCCGGCGTCAGGGAAACGGGGGAATGGTAGAGGATCTGAACCCAGGGCTGCTGCTCCCTTTGCTTCAATTCCTGTTCTGCGAGGCTCACTATGCTCTCATGTTGCGACCAGTAGGCCCGCAAAAGCAAGGAGGCGGGCATTGCCGAGGGCGCCACCTTATCCCAAATCCAGCGCCAGACCGCTCGGTTGTCAGGAACTGGACCCAGAGGTGTGGTCCATCCCAGATTCAGGGCGGCCACAATGCCAGACACCCGTCCGGCATGCCGAAGCTTCAGGAGCTTCTCGACATCATTCCGTGACGGAGAATCCTTCTCCATCCATCGGTCGGTTAAGGCTGCAAGCATCCGGACGTATTCGCCCGCCGCGCGGTCTGGGGGGATTTTGTGTTTGCGTGCCCATGCGGGTATTGACTGCTTGGCCACTGCGAAAAGCTCTTGAAACATCGCGTCAACTCCTTGTCGTCAAAGGTTGTTCTAACCGAGCCCGCAGGTGTTCCGACCACGGAAGTTCGCTTGACGTGGGATTCATGGCAAGAAATTCGATGTCAGCGTAACCGGCGGGCCGCCAGATGAGCTCTTCCAGTTCGGGTAAAACGCATAGGACCGGCGGATCGAGGTGCTGCCCGTGATACATAAGGCTGGACCAATATTGGTTAAGTTGCGTCATGACCGACGACGGTTCTGCAATATCTGTCCATTTAGGATGGCGCCGCCGGTATTTGGCCTCAATAATCATGATCAGCGGCGGAACCCGGCCGTCGTCATATTGCAGGATAAAATCGGGGCGATTATGAGGACCGCTCATCCATATCCCGTCCGATGCCATGGCACCGTTAGTGGGCAGCGCCTTGTCGTAATGCAGGGTTAATGTCCGCTGATCCCGGGTCAAGACAAATCGGCTTTCGCGCAGGCCCATCGGATCAACTAATCCCATCCTTCGACCAATCGTATACCATGCGGGAGACTCCTTTAGCCGCCAGCCTAATTGGGCAAGGTTCTCGAGGAGGTGTTTTAACACCCAGAGTTCGAACAGTTCGGGCGTGGGCCGAACGCGCGTGATCTCGCAACCTTCAGGCACGGCCCGCGGTGCCGTATGCCAGCGGCTAAACGCTTCCTGAAGCAGGCGATATGCTCTCCGGCGTTGCCCCCGTTGGGTCATCCGATCGTGGGCACTGGGGGGATCCACGTTGTCCCACAGGGGGTGTGCTTCTAACCGGCGTGCCCAGCGGTACAGGTCATCGAGTTCCCTGATAAGAGCAGACTCTTGGTTTGGAAAGGCGCTGCGCTGAATGCTTAACCGGGATGCCAGAGACAGTCGAATAGTGATCAACGCCTTTCGTACCGCGCGGTTGTCGGGCGTGTTGCAACCGAAGCACGGCCTGCCAATTATCGGTGTGAACTCGCCTTCCGGATGAGTTAAAATGCGTTCAATGGCTATGAGGCAAATCCGAGCCCAGGACAAATCGGCGGATTGCGGATCTGTTGCATTCGTCGCGTGGCTTACGATGCCCAAAGACGGATCGCGCGAAATGCCTTTAATCCAGCCCTCCACCTCCTCCATGATTTGCTCGGCAAAAGTAAACGATTCATGCTGAGGTTGTACTTTGATGCGTCCACTCCACAATTCTTGCCCGTCAGGCGTAGCGACTACGCTTGCCCGGTACTCGCCAGGAAACCATAACGCTCCCTCTTTGGTCCATTCGAAGGTTTCGCCAGGGTGAATGACGGGCAGCCCTTCGACAATCAAACGGGCACCCAGGGATGTGTCGAGTCTGAGCGCAAAGTGATCGTATTCGCGAAGGCGAAGCACGTTGGCGCAAAGTTTCCAGTCGGTCCACATGGCCGGACCGTCCTGGCGAGATTTGCGTCGGCGCCACATCACTCGAATCGGCAAGGCCTCTACACTAGATGCCAAAACTGAACTCCTTTGTTCGGCGAATGTCCGACAAAACTTCGAGACACCGGTCCAAGCGCCCCCATGGCGTTGACGAGAGGGATGCTTCTAACGCGGGCAGTTGGCGTTGCCAATGTTCCCACTCAAGACCTGTCCCCCAAAACCGCGACAAGACCCGCGCGGCGATAATCTCGTCCCACGCCTTGCTACGATTCCAGCGGCCTGGGCCGTGTATCTGATCTATCGCTCCCAAAATGAGACGCATTGCGTGCATTGTTCGCCAACCCACAAGAGGTTTGGCCGACAGTCGATTGAGGTTGTCAAAAAAATTGACTTCCTCTGGGGTTAACGAGGCGCGTTGCGGTGGAGCAAGGGGCAAAACAATGGGGCGCAGATCAGGCTCCTGCGGATTATATTCGCTTGCAAACGGCACTGTCCGGAGTGCGAGGTAAGTCACGCGGTCGAGAAACTTGTCGGTCAGCCCGTACGAGGCTTCATCCATATTGATCGTCCCCAGCCAGAACACATTCGGCGGAATAGCGACATTGGGTGGATATTGTTCGCGGTTTAGACATTCCCCCTCAAGAGTTCTGCTATAGAGTGGCCACCCCAATTGGCCTGAGGCCGAATGCTCCTTTAAGCTTAAGAGCGGGGCCAGGTAGTGTTCTACGCGGGCCAGGTTTAGCTCGTCGAGGCAGACGACATGAGGCATGTCGGGAAATCGCGCGGCGTGAAGCAAAAGGTCGACTAACTGACCTGCTGCAGGCCGAAATATCCGAGCGGTGACATCGTAATGGCCCATAACTTGTTCTGAACACACCCACGACGGTTCCACTGCCAGCCACGCCAGGCGTCCATTGGCTATCTCGCATCCCAGAAATTGCGCGATTTCCAGCGCCAGGCTGGATTTCCCAATACCTCCGACTCCCCCCAGAACAATGAATTGGCCAGCACGCAAGGACGCGTACAGCAACACCAGGTCGTCAGGGTGGAAAAAGAGACGACGTTTGTTCGCGAGGATCGCACCGAGATCGGGCACGTTATCGACCGGGGTTTTTTCGGTGTCTTCGACTGGGTGGCTGAGGGTGGCGGGTTGGGAACTGGTGAGGTTCGGCACGCGAACGCCGGTTGACCGCGGGACAAACCAGCCGTCGTCTACCCGGACGATAAGGTCAAACCGATCGACTCGCGCCGCGGTGGGCATACGCTTTAGGGCAAGATAGTGCCTTTTGCCTTCTTTTTTGAGGGTAATTCCGTCCATGAGTTTGCCGTTGGCTACCACCCGGATGTTAGGCGCTTTTTCCTGGGGAACTGGCGCATCCCATGTTGGACGGCGTTCTTCGATGAAGGTTTTTAAGTCATACGGAGAATCTACCGGGAGGATGGGACACCACTCGTAATCTGCGTCCGGGTCCACCGCTTGGTTGTACAGGACAGTATGGGTCGCCGTCGTATTAGTCCAGTCGTAATATATTGCGTGACTGCCTAAGAATTCGATAATCTGACTTGGGGTGAGAGACCCTTCTCCTTTGCCAGACGCGGATCTGAGAAAAGGGACGAGACTGTCGTCTCCGAGGGTCAACGTGGTTTTTTCGGGCCAGACTTGTTTCACGACCATGTTGTCGGGCGAAAGGAGAGTTTTCCCTGAGGACGTCGCGGGATTCACCCGCAACAAACCCAACCCCTTCATCCTGTGGGACCCCCTTCAAGCTCTGCAATGGCTGATTTCAATTGTCTTATAGTGCTGAACAGGTCGGCCATTTCGTTAATCAATTCTCCCTGATCCACGCGGTAATCTTCCCGGGCCTTCTCAAGATTCTGCCGCAAGGCTTCTACCGACGATTGCAGTTGGCCTAGTTGTTCAAGCATAAACTGGTGCTGATTGGTTTCGCCGTTGATCGCGTGCACTAACTCCTGCACAGTTTGGAGCAACTCACCCCGAGAGACCTGTACGCGATTTACCAGCTCTTCTAGGTTGGCGTCAAGCGAGGAAGCCTCTTCATCGTCTGGCGTGTCATTACCGTGCACGAAAATGCGGGAAAGCAGCATCGTTGTCTGGGGCTCTCCTTGGCGACAGCGTTCGCTGAGTAAGTTGCGAAACCGTTCAACGTTTTTCTTTTTCAATTCAAACCCGGTGAAACCGACAATTTTATTTTTTTGCGCCTTCTGGGCGATTTTCAGGATGATGTCTCCTGGAGCTTCCTGAAGCCGTTTGAGGTGCTCGTCAACGTCTTGATGGGTGGCCATCACGAACCCCTTCTAATTCTTTTTTCAGTGCACTGATCCAGCCAATTTCCTCCTCCATAAATTCGGCGATTTGAGCCTCAAGTGTCGTCAAGCGTTGCTCTGTTTTCAAGAGACGCGATTTGATATTTCGGTGAATTTCCTCTGGCATCGTCACACCCCGAATCTTAGTCAATTTAATTAATTTTTCTACATGAGATGTCGAAACTCCTGCGAATTTCTGGGAATTCAACGGAGAATTTTGGTAGTCAGAGGTGTGGGGCTGCTATCTTTTCACTTGCCGTGATGTGATGGACGAGGAACCGCTCTTGCGCCGCGGGTCACGGAGGAATGAGCCGGGGGGAGGATATGATTGGGTTTATGAGTCCTATGAGGGCGTTTTTCCGTGCGCGGGGATGCACGGTTTTCGCCCTAACGGCCAGCATTTGGCGAAGTGTCGAACGGTGCGGACCAAGATGATACCCACTGTTTCGCGTCAGGCGCCGGACACATGCTTCCGAGCGCGCCTCCTGATCGAAAAGTGGGCAGCGGTATGCGGCGATTGCAAACAAAAATTGTTACAGAGTAAACATTCGGCCGTACTCAAACTTCATTTGTACTTATTTCCCGAACCCTACATTGGGTTAATCGATGCTCCGATTGTGCTATTGGCCTTAAATCCGGGGTTTGATAACGACGATCCTGAATGGCATAAGAACCCGGCAATGCGGAAAGCTGTGGTGGAGAACTTCACGGAAGTGCCCCGACCTTATCCCTTCTATCCCCTTAATCCCAAGCTGGCCAACTCACCCGTGGCCAAATGGTGGGGAAGATTGTTGGCACCATGGCTTACGAGTGATCCGAAACAACGTCAGCAGGTTGCCAACCGTATCCTTGCCGTCGACCTCTTCCCCTATCACTCTCGGCAGTGCGGTGTGGACTTGAGCGACATTCAAACGCTTTACTCCTACCGCTACACCTGCGAATTAGTCTCGAATGCCATGGATCGCGGGGCCCTCATTTTGATTTTGAGAAGCGAACGCAATTGGCAAGACGCTGTCCCGAAGCTTACGAAATATTCTCGTGTGTATCATCTTACCGTAGGAGGACGATGGTTGTCCTAAAAAATCCGCGGGCTTATGTCGGCCGCTGCTACGATGCGGAGGCCGCCCAGATTTTCTTCACGGCAATTCAAAATCCTTCCCGCTGATGAGCGGACCGTCGCGCTAGAGAATCTTATCGCACGGGTTGTTCATGGTATTCGACATCCGCATGCTAGACAGTCATGACGATAATATTCGCGTGGCGTTGCCCGCGTCCTTTCGCGGTACTTTCTTCTTAGTCGCAGAACCCGTGCTCATAATGCCCGCTGTTCGCTGATCCCAATTCTCGGTAGATTACGACAACCTCATGTAAGGTTCAACATGATTCTGCAAATGGGTCCATTTTGATGCTAAAAAAAGAGGAATTTAGGAGGTCATGTCGAACGCAAATACTGGAAAGTGTCACCTAACAATAAGTGATGTCATGAAGTGATTGTGACGGAGCCCATGAACAACTGCGAGAAAATGGGCGCGTGTCGCGGTTGGGAGGCAGTCGCGCAACCGGCCGTTGCAGGAATCGTGCGGAGGTCGATAATGGAACAATGGAATCGTACTCTGAACGAGCATCGCGAATTCTCGACGGAACTAAGTATTGTGATTCCTGCACATAATGAGGCTCCACATATTGGGAAAACGCTTGCGGCATTAGAGCAGGTGCTTGCCGCGTGGCGCGCAGAAGTGATCGTGGTGGACGACGGCAGCACCGATTCGACGGTCGAGACGGTGCAGCAATGGATAGCGGGTCACCCCGCGAGCGTCCCGATCCGGGTAATGTCGTTGGCGCAGAATGTGGGGAAGGGTATGGCGTTATGTTATGGCACGCGGCAATCTCAAGGCCGCTGGGTGGCATGGATTGACGCGGATGGCGACATTCATCCGCAGGAATTGGTGCCACTGGTAATGCGCGCGAAGGAATATCGGAGCGTGGTAGTGGGATCCAAGCAGGACCAGATTTGGACCATCGCGGGGATTCCCTGGTGGCGTCGCATCATGAGCCGCACTTTTGCCATAACCGTAAAGGAACTCTATCATCTTCCCATTCACGATACCCAAACAGGATGCAAAGTGTTCCCTGGGTCGTGGCTGCGTGAGGCCATTGGTGATGTGAACACCCGCGGCTTTTTAATGGATGTGGAAGTGCTGGTGCGGGCGCACCGGGCGGGAATTCCGCTGGCCGAAATGCCGGTTCAGGTGAATCCCCAGCGCACAGTTGGCCGCATTTCGTTGCGCCATGTACTGCGATCACTGCATGAACTCTGGATCATTCACCGACGGCTGAAACCATTGTCCTATGGTACATACCTGCGGTCGGAACCAAGAGTGCCGGCGAAAGGGGTCAGTCATGGATCCATTGGCCGTTAGCGATGAACGAATAATCAGTGCTCGTGATTGGCCGGTAAGGAGGATTTCGTGCGGATCTGCATGTTGAGTTGGCGCGGCTCCACCCACCCCAAGGCTGGCGGGGCCGAAACCTACACAAAAATGCTGCTGGAGGGTCTTCAGGCGCGGGGTCACGAAGTCTTGTGGTATGTGGGCGATCCAGGGCCTGAGCGGAGGGTCTCCAAAACCGTGGGCGGTGTGCCGCTGGTTTACGGCGCCGCGGGTATGCGAGTCTATTGGTCGGGCCACCAATGGATACGGCGCCATGCTGCAGAATTTGACATAGTGGTAGACCAGTTAAATACTTTTGGATTTTTGGCTCCTGCGGTTACCAAGCCGGTGGTAGCGCTCATCCATCAGTTGGCCATGGATGTCTGGGACTATGAATGTCCTCCGGGAATAAGCCAGGCTGGGCGACTCATAGAGCAGTGGGTCTTACGCCAGTATCGACACACCCCCTTTGTCACCGTCTCGCCCAGTACCCTGACCGACTTGCGCGCCCACGGATGGAACGGACCGGGAGCGGTGATTCCGAACGTCTTAGAATCTGTCGCTCCTCGGGTGGGCGGAACGCGGGCACCTAATCCGACATTGGTGTTTTTGGGCCGCTTTGCCAGCCGTGCCAAGCGGCTGGATCACGCGGTGGCGATCTTTCGCCGAGTCCGTCGGACGATTCCTACGGCGCAGTTGTGGGTGATAGGGCGGGGGCAGCCGCCGCGGTGGCTGCATCGCGAACCGGGCGTGACGATTTACGCGAACGTCTCCGCCGAAGAACGCGATGCACTGCTTGCATCGGCGTGGGGTCTGATCGCCACGTCGGTTCGCGAAGGCTGGGGCCGTATGGTGATGGAAGCTGCGGCGCAGGGAACGCCGGCCGTCGTGTACGATGTGCCAGGGCTGAGGGATGCGGTGGTTTCCGAGGAAACAGGCATCATTGTTCCCCCAAAGGTCGATATTGCAGCGGCGGCAATTTTATGTCTGTGGCGCAATCCCGTCCTAATGCAGCAACTAGGCGAAGCTGCGCTATGCCATGTGAGTCGTACGGGACGTACGCAATTTATCGCAGGATGGGAAGCGGTGCTGCAAGACGTTATTCGGAAAAGCAATTTGGAAACAAGAAGGGTAGGGACACACAGTGCGTTGGGTTAATGCACAGTCTATTCGCTGGGCTCTCACGGGGGCCGCTGGTGTTTCGCTGGTTATCGGAGGACTTTCTGGCGGGTTTCAAGCTTTGCCTACGGTGTTTGGGCAAGTGATTGATGACAGCGTGCCTGTGGTCACCGGGCAAGTACCGCCTGTCAAAACAACCACCATTCACTTGGCGGATAGCAGCGCCCGCGGGACGGTAACGATACCGGCCCATGCGTTGAGTCAACCCTTTAAGGTATATGCCTCACTAACGACGTTCTTACCGAAAACGGTCGGTAAGTTGCCCCGTGTACTTCAAGTCGTGACGGTAACGGCAGCAAACAAGGCGCATCAGCCGGTCAACTATTTTGCTCGGCCCATTCAAATTCACCTGCAGCTCAGTCAACCTCTGAAAACACCCATTGTCGCCGTATTCTGGAACGCCTTGCTAGGCCGTTGGCAGCCGTTTCCGGACATTACGGTCCACGGTGCGACTGTGTCGTTTGACACCAAGCACTTTACCGTGGTGGCGGTTGCTCCGGCGCATGGCATTGCCTTGTTGCAGCGTCTTGGGACTGCCAACGATGTAGGTACCGCCGCCTTGTTGTCCCTAGCCGCCTATCCGGATGGGGCGTCCTCGGCGGTCTTGGTGAATGCAGCGGATCCAGGGACAGCCTTGGTCTCTCTCGAGCTTGCGGGTGCTAACCAATCTCCGCTGCTGTATACCGGAGCCACGACGCTCCCGACCATGGACCTCACTATGTTGCGAGCCATGCATGTTCACACCGTGTATTTGGTGGGTGGGCCGCGGGTAGTCAGCCCGGCGCTTGCGAGGGAGTTGACGCGGCAAGGCTATCAAGTCGTGCGGGACTTTGCTGGGCGTTCGCTCGCCAGCACGGCCCTCCTGGTGAACCAGTATGTGATGGCCAATCGGTTGAGCTCGGCTAATACCGTCTACGTGGTGGGCAACTCGGCCATCAATGCCGCGGTCGCAGCGGGAGTCAGCATTTACGGCAACGCGGCACCCGTCGTGCCGGTGAGTCCCAATCAAACACGACTCTCGGCTCTTGAAGTGGCGACGCTGATGCAAGAGCACATTCATCACGTGGTGGTGCTGGGCAACATCCATCAGGTCAGTGCAGGGGTGTATCATCAATTGGTCGGTGTCTTTGGCGACACGGAGGTCCAACGCGTGGCTGGTTCAACAGCGTTTCAAACCAACGCGGAAGTCGACGCGAGTCAATATCCTGCACCGGTTGGGGTGGTGGCGGCCAACGGGACGAATACGACGGGCCTCATGGACGGTCTGGCGGCGGCGCCCCTCGCCTGGATGAATGGCGTGCCCATTGTGGTGACCAATCGTTCGGCATTGACGAGGCCAGTGGCGACTTACTTGCATGATCGCGTGTTGCATGCTGGTTGGTTAGTCGGTGGAGTGCCTAGCCTTAACTTCAGCGTGTTCAAAGCCATTGCCTACTATGTCGTAGCACCGTAATTGGCGGGAGAGTGAGGCATGTCGCAGGAAGTGCAGCGTATCGTGCAACAACCGTCGACAGTCCCGGAACCCCGCGTCAGTACCAGAGTCAAAGACACCTGGCGTTCATGGATTCAGCGTGAGGCCACGCTGTACGTGGCGGTCGGACTCGTGCTCGCCCTCGTCGCAATTCGCGCCTTTTGGCGGTCGGGATACATAGCCGGCGGTGACTTTTGGCCGGGGACGGCGATGCCACATAACCAGGTGCTCACCCAGGATTTGCAACTCTGGGGCACAAGCACAACCGGATTTGGATCGCCACAATACAATCCGACAGGCGTGTTCTGGGGCGTATTTCAATCTGTGTTCCTACGTCTGGGAATACCAGGGCCGCACGTGGAGTTTCTGACCCTGGCCGTGCCGTTTGTAGCCGAAGGATTGGCGATAATCTGGCTTGCCCGCACGCTATTTCCCTCGCAGCGACTCGTCGCCCTGGCTGGCGGCCTGGCGTTGCCGTTATCGCTCTACAGTGCTTTGACGGTGACCAATTACGACTGGACGTTTGCCATGGCCTACTTTGCCGGCAGTGCCGCGTGGATTTGGCGCCGCGCCCAGCATCCCGTGGCGTGGTGGCTATGGGCGATCGAGATCGGGATCGCGAGTCTTGGACTTATGGTCTTGGTTAGCCCGCCGCCGTTGGCCGTGTGGACGTTGGCATGGATGCTGCTATGGGGGCTGGTCGGCGCATTTCACTTTCGGCAAGGCCGCAAGTTGTGGGGCGGGGCGCTCGGGGGCGGTGTCCTAGCGCTGGGGCTGAACGCGTGGTGGCTGTATGCAGCCCATCTGACGCTTTATGGATCGGGCAGTTCGGTGCAGCAAACGTTCGTGAATCCTTTTCAGTGGGGGTGGGTCGACCAGAGGGCAAGCCTCGTAAATTTACTGAGCATGCAAGGATTCTGGAGCTGGCCCCAAGTCATTTACTACCGGTGGGCTGTGGTCATGGGGCATGGGGTTTTACATTGGTCCCTGTATTTGCCAACATTTTTGGCGTTGGTAGGTTTGCTCTGGCATTCCGCGTATCGTTTTGAGAAAGGGATACTGACCTTAGTGGCGGGGATCTCGCTATGGGTGGCGCAGGGGCTTCATGCACCCTTGGGGGACATTAACGCGTGGCTTTACCTTCATGTTCCCTTTTACTGGCTCTTGCGCGACCCGCAAGTAGAAGCTGACATTACGCTCTACCTCGCCCTGATCTTGCTTGCCGGCGTAGGGGTGGAAGTCTTGGTGCGAGCGGCTGTCATCGGAGTGAAGGCGATAAAACCGGCGGTTTGCGGCGTGCCGGGCGGGCGATTGTGGAACTGGGTAAGACGCCCCCCTACCTGGGAGGATGACGCCGTGCGAGCGGGGACGGCTCTCTTGATGACGGGTGCCCTGACACTAGGCGGCTATGCTTTGTACACGGGTCAGATCATTCCGGCGCGGACCCTGAACGGCGCCGCGTCCCCGGTTGTACACGTTCCGTCATACTGGATGCGTCTTGCCGGCTACCTGAATCGGCGGGCCGGATACCAGAAGATTTTGTTGCTGCCCAACGACGATTTTTACCAAATGCCATATCGCTGGGGCTACTATGGGACGGATGCTGTGGCTGCAACCTTTTTGCGCAATCCTGTGTTTGTCTTGGACCCCGGGCCCGGTGGGTACTTAGGGCCGTCCGGAGCCAATGACGCGTTCCAGCAACAGCTTGAAACCGCCTTATCTACCCCAGGCAACCATCATCTCGTCCCATTGCTGCGGGCCCTCAACATCGGATGGATTGTCGAGCGGGGCGACATCGTGTGGAATTTTCCCGAACGTCGCATTCTTTCGCCGACGACTATCCACACTGCATTGACTGCGGAACCCGGATTGCGCCTCGCGCGACGCTTTGGACCCCTCACCGTGTACCGCGTAGGGCCGCCGGGAACTCCGGTCCAGGAATATACCGCGGCGGGGCGATGGTTGTCGGGCTCTGCCCCACCGCTGGTTACCGTGGCGGAAGTGACGCATGAGGGTATTCCGTGGGTACCCAGGGGACTCAAGCACCCGCGCACAGGCCCCGAGGGCCTCGGCATGGGTGCTTCGGTTCTTCTCCCTCCTGCCGTGACCTTGCCCAAGGCGGGAATGCTAGTGGTGGTGCCGAAAACTGTGGCGATCACCGCGCGCTGGGTGACACCAGGGCGGGTGAATGTGGGGTTGCAGGGCCCCACCATCATGATTGGAGATACGCGATTTCAGTGGCAACAGAGTGTCACACTAACCGCTCCCCTGCCGCACCGAGGACGGTGGGCCGTTCAGGTGGGATCGCTGATGTTCACGGCTCCTAACCGCCCGATGCGAGTAGGCGTCTCCGTGCTACTCGGGACATGGTCGGTGCCAGGGGATGGAAGTCGGGTTACCGAACCTGTGGAACTCTGGGAAAGCCCTGGAGCGAATATGTTAGCCGGCAAGGCCTGGAGTCCAGTGGGGGATTGCAACGCCTACAATCGTGCCACTTTACGGCAAGCAGGCATTTCTGCCCATCGCTTCAGTGTCACAGGGGTGGTGCTGAAGGCCCGGACGCATGCCGCGTGCGTGGCGGATGGTACCATCCTTTACGGAAGTGCTGGTGTGGCTGATGCATTAGTGCAGGTTGAGGGGCAGTATCAGGCAGAGGTACCGCCACAGATGCAAGTGGTTTGGAATGGACAATCGGTTGGTACCGTCGTAGGAAGCGCGACCAAGGGGTGGCAAACCTTGCAACAATGGATCCCGATCGAAGGCTCGGGCACGCTTCAAGTATTCACCTATGCCTACGGCCAAAACAACGGCCGCGCCACGGTGGATGCGTATCAAAGCCCCGCGGTCTGGGTGTTTCGGCCTATGGGAGGCGGATTTCTTTCGATTCAACCGCACCGCTATCGCACGCCGTCCGGCGTCATGAGGGTCCGCTATGCCTCCCCGCCGTCGTCCAATTTGATCCACGACGCGAATTTCCGGCATGGGTTGTGGAGCGTACCGTTTAACGCCGATGCTGCACTACCCTTGACGAATGCCCAGGCAGGGCTCGTAGCCCAGCCGCTTTCGGGGCACATGGGTGGGATTAGCCTGGCGGCGCGGTTTGATGGCGTGGGCGAAGCGCAGACCATCAATGGAATTGCGGGCGCAACATTGCAGCTCTCGTTGCAAGCCCGCGCGGTTCAGGGGAGTCCGCCGACGGTGGTCCTCCTGGATCCGCACAATCAGGCCTTATGGTCAAGCAGTTTTGCGGCAACAGGCACCCCTCAATGGCAAACCGCACGCGCCACGATTCACGTGCCGGCCTCCGTCTCTCGTGCCACGTTGATTTTGTATGCGTATGGCAACGGTGTTCAAACGGTCGACCAATATCGGGACCTGCGGCTCATCCAATGGCCGGCGGGACCTGCGCAGTTGACATGGATAGGATTGGGGGCAGGTTCGCACCTGATACCGAACGCAATCAAACCAGAAGGGCCGATGAGCTACCGTGTTGCCCTCTCTTCAAAGGCACGTCTTGTGGTGCTGGATGAGTCCTACAGCAGCGGATGGGGGATATTCACAGATCGCGGCCGGGAAGTGCGCTGGCGGCATGTGTTGGTCGATGGATGGCTTAATGGGTGGATAGTGCCGGGGAGTCAACGGGGTCTATATTTGCTGGAATACGAGCCTTGGAACCTCTACCGTCGTCTCCAATGGATAGCCCTGGCCATCATGGTAGGCCTAGCTACCCTGGGCGGGGTTTTGCTGCTACAGCGGTTAAGGCCAAAGCGGGGTCGTGTCGCAACGGCTAGTGGCTGACAATTGTATGTAAGAAGGGGGGCATCATGGCGGTGAGCGGTTTCAAGGCTAAATTGGGCATGGCATGGCAGTCGAGGACCTGGTGTAAGAATTGGTTAGCGGTTACCGCAGCGATCGCACTGCGGGGCGCCTTGCGGGGCTCGGTAGTGCATTTTCACCTTCGTAACGGTGTGAAGCTTTCGGTACCGAATGAGGCGATGGCGACTGATCCCATTTTTGAACTGTTCTCGGCAAATATATACCGTTTACCATGGCAGATGTCTCCGATCACGGTCATGGACGTCGGCGCCCATGTCGGGGCTTTTACCCTATCGTTGTTGTCTTATTACCCCCGCTGTGTTGTATGGGCTTTTGAGCCTGCAGCCGATTCATTTACGTGGCTCACACGCAACGTGCAGCAAAACGATCTGGACGACCGGGTTAAGATGGTCAATGCGGCCGTCAATGGGCGTGGCGGTCGTGGGATTCTTTATCCCGCTGGCAGCGCGAGTTGTATAAACTCGATGGTCGCATCGCCAGGAGATGAGGGAACAGGATATGAGGTCGAGTGCATAGCCTGGGACAGCATCTTACGTCAATTTGATCACATCGATGTCGTCAAAATGGATGTCGAAGGAGCAGAATATGATATCGTCTTGAATACCCCGCACGAGGCGTGGCGGTGTGTCGATTCCCTCGTTATGGAGTATCATCCGGTAGCAGGTTTTCGATGGAACGACCTCACGGAAACCTTAATGAACGCAGGTTTGTTATTGGTGGGAGAAATGCCTCTGGGACCTAATCTGGGGCTGGCATGGTTTTCCCGACACCCGGGCTCATGGGTCAGTATTGCGAAGTAAACGCGTGAGAATGAAGATCGGAATCGTGACCTTTGGCTCCGTCATGAAGCCGCGAGGAGGATGGGCAGTTCGAGCCCGGTGGACGATTGAGAGCCTGGCCGCCGTCGGGTGTCGCGTCACCGTTGTCAGTACCGAAGAACCTGAAGGTGAAGACAATACTGATACTGGGGTTATACCGGAGGCGATGAAAATTGTTACATTACGGCGGCCCTTGCGATGGGGATTTTCGTCGGAGCTCGTGGAAGTTCTGAAAGCGGAGAGCCGCCAGTGGGATGCGGTGGTAATCGAAAGCGCTATGTTTCTCCCCGCGGTGATGTGTGCGAAAATGGAATGTCCCCTTATTTGGGATACCAACGAAGCCGAAACACTCCATTATCGGAGGCGGAAATTTAGCCCTACCGGATGGATTAAGTGCGGGATCTGGGAGGTTCTTGAATGGGGAGCATGCCGCAGGGCGGCGGCGATTGTCGCAATCAGTGAGGTAGAGGCCGATTGGTGGAAGACGCATTTTAAAGTACCTAGCGAAAGAGTTCTTGTCGTTCCGCATTTGCCGTGGCTTAGGGATCCTAAAGCGTCAGCGGATGCAACACACGCCATGATAGAGCGTTATCCGGAGTTGCACGCACGAATTCGACTGCTCTTTGTTGGGAACGTATCTGCGAAGCATAACTATGAGGCTGCCGCCTGGCTTATTAAGGTTCTTTGGCCGCGTTTGCCGGAGGACGTGGCGTTAATTCTAGCGGGGCCCGGGACAGACAGACTGTCGGCAATTCGTCCACGATGTACAAGTGGGGCGCCTCTGTTGCTGTTGGGTGCTGTCGACAATATCGACACCGTGATTCGAAGTGCGGATTTCACTCTGGCACCTTTGGCATCGGGAGCGGGTGTCAAAACGAAAGTACTTCATTATTTGGCACATCATCGTCCGGTCATAGGGACACCAACAGCATTTGAAGGCATTCCCCTTGGAGAAGGGATGGTTTGCATAAGCATGGAGAATTTTGTCTCGGAAGTCCTAAACCAAATCGCGAGACTTAGGCAAGCCCCCAGGGGAAGTACCGTGTCCATTTCATATCCGCCGTACACGGTATCCCAAGTGTACCAATCATGGAACTTGGTGCTCCGCCAAGCAACAAGCGTCTCTCCCGATGGTATGGGGTGGTTCAGGAGATAAAGGATGTGCCCGAAGATATGGACAAGAACGGCGAAAAAGCTAAAAGAGTCTCGGCTCCGGTCCAGGAGCCGCGGGCCGCTAAGGAAGCATTTGGCCAGGTTGGGTGTAATTCGGCAATTTCGATTCGCGCTATACGCAGATGCGGCGTGGATTATCGTTTTTGCCGGAGCTGGCGGGGTTTTGGGCATTGGAGTGAACATACTATTGGCTCAAGCCATCGGAGCCATAGGCCTGGGAGAGGTAGTGCGCATTCTCAGTATGACCAGTGTAATGGCATTGCCGGCCCGTGTATTGGAGCCGCAATTGGCCTATTGGGTGGGGAAAACACAGAATTGGCGGCACGCCTCCTATTTTTTTCAAGTGAGTGCGTTCAGTGTTGGGATGTTGTGGGTGATGATACTATGGGTGTTACGCCTTCCCCAAACACTGGTGGGTCCTTCCGTGGTGCGGGGAATGGTTGGGCCGTTATTGCTGATGTTGTTGCCGATGTTCGTGCCACCGGTTCAATATGCTATTCTCTGGGGCAGCAATCGATACCGTCGAATGGCTCTCGTTAGTTTTCTACCGACGGGAATACGAGCGCTCGTGCTTGTTTGTGCGGTACTGTATATACGTTCATTGACCGTCGGCGACGTCATGTGGGCTACAGCGGTAGCATGGGAGACTGCCCTTGTTGTAAATTTCTTTGTGGTGAGGTCAACCAGAAGCGGGACGCGTGACACGGCGACTGCAGAGAACGGAGAGCAGCTAAGGAAAGCAGATATGTTGTCTTTAGGGGTAATTAGTGGAATTACTAACGGCTGGTTAAGCTGGGATGTGGTGTGGATGACGCGGAGCTTGGGAAGAGGCGTGGTGGGCGTTCTCGGCGTGTTGTCAACGTTCGGCAAAATTCCATTTCACTTGACATCGGGCATTGCCAATCAGGGAATTGGCGAACAGATGTCTGGGAAAAATGCGCGGCGCCACATTTGGTTCATGATTGGTGTGACCACGTTAGTTGCCCTTGCCATTCTGGTGATGTTTTGGGAACCGATTACCAGGCTATTTCGTTTAAATGTTGCGCACATGCCAGAGCTTAAATGGCTTGCTGCCATTTACGGCATCAATGCAGCGTTTATTGGTCTGTGGTATCATGATGCCATAGTGGCGGTTTACCGGCGTTCGAAAAAGTGGGTTTATGCTCCGGTTGGTATCGTGAGTTGGTCCGTGGCGTTGGTGCTTATGGGATCGCTGGTTCCTGAGATGCGTCTATGGGCCGCGATCAGTACACTAGCGTTATGTGCATTGCTGGCATGGATCGTCCAGATAGTGGCATAGAGATTCAGACGCACCAACAGGAGGCCTAGTGGAATTTTCCATTGTCATACCAACATTTAACGAAGAGAAGAACATCACCAATTTGTTGAGTGATGTTGAAGATGCGTGCCGTTCCCTGCCACGTTTTAGGCTGCGCGATGTGGTGGTCTTGGATGGTGGGTCCTTAGACGCCACAGTAGCGTGTGTCCGCCAGTGGAGTCATACACACCCCGAGTTCCCAGTAAAGATACACGAGAATAGTCGTCGATTGGGGAAGGCCCTTGAACTGAACACGATTTTGTCGTGGGATGTGCCTATTGTCGTTGGATTAGATGCCGATATTCGGCTTACCCCTAACAGTTTACTGTGCTTGCTGGATAGTTTGCAGAGTCCAGACATTGCCGCTGTCTGGGGTGCATGCCTGCCTCCCGATGGCCAACCGATGATGTCTCGAGGTTCCGCATTCCAGATGCGTCTTATCTATGAAATTCAGCGACGATTGCCGAAAAATAGACCTATCGCGCAAGGATTTTTTTGGGCAATTCGTCTGAAGGCCTTTCAAGGGTTCCGGTGGAGGGGAGATCTCATTGCCGAGGATATTCAGGTTGCACATTGGGTTGAAGAACACCATCTACAATGTCGGCAAGTACCGGACGCTGTCGTCCTTCGGATCCCGGCGCAGGGGTTTCGCGATTTTTACCGTCAAACTTATCGTTATTACGTCTCAATCAACCGCCAGCGATTACAGAACGAACTTGAACGGCTCAGCGATCAAACGAAGCGGCCGTTTGAAAAGTATGGTATGCATTTCGCGGAAGCATCTGTCAAAGTTCGAGCTTTGGCGGCTACCAGTCTGGCCGATCCGTTAGGGGCATTCATGTTTGTCGCGTTGCACATCGGAGCCCGGGTCAAACATGTCATACATCCGGAAGATTTTGGACCAGCGTGGCCGACTGCAACGAGTACCAAATCGCAATGAGAACACGAGTCATTCGTGGTGCACTTGCTCTACTATTAGAGGATTGTCGGCGCCGTTGGGCTCTTTCCAAATGGCAGTAAGTTCAGCTGCTGCCATAATAGCCAAGCCCAACGATAGGCCGGGATGCCGCAGGAGACGGCATGGCTTTGCTGCAAATAACTTGGTGCGTTTTCGGAGGGACAACTGCTTCGCTGCCCGTTTCGGATACCTTGCTGCGTACGTGGGCAACGTATCTGCATAATGATGTTTTTTGTATTGTAAGCGATGTAAGGTTAACGCGCCTTCGTCGTGACGAATAACAGCGGCCACACGGCCAATCGGCCCCTGCTGGCGGAGCCGTTCATCCAAATCCCAGTCTTCCCCGCCAAGTAACACGGGGTCATATCCTCCGACCTTCATGAAGATCGATTTGGGCATCCACCGGGCGGCTTCCATGTAGTCGACACCCTGATAAAAGCTTCGTTCAAATGCTTTCACATGCGCCCAAAATGTCTCCCCAAACGACTGTTCGGGAATGACGAGTCCCGCTGTGTCGGGATGACGGAGCGAGTATCCCACACATTCTTCGATGACAACCGGCGAGAGAATCATGTCGGCATCAATAAACAACAAATAGTCACCACCACTAGCCTGAGCTCCGAGATTCCGCTGGGCGGACCGGTTTGGGGTTGTGCTCAAGAACGTAACGCCAAAAGATCGGGCGATGGCTGCCGTGTTGTCTGCGCTCCCTGCATCGACCACAATCACCTCGTCGGGAGGACACGTTTGTTCTTGTATACTCTTCAAACACGCACTGAGAGTGCGCTCCGCCTGATAGGTTGGAATGATGACGCTAACGATTGGGGTTGGTGCCTTATCCATAACGCGGCCGCGCCCTCCAACTGGTTGGGGGTTTACGTAGAATACTCTTACAATATTATTCTACCGCATCGATAGGGCTAGTAAAATCCTTTGAGCCTTATTATTGACTGCCGTTATATTCTCCCAATACCCAGGTAGCGAACGTCTATAAGGCAAAAGGTAGGCCGGCGATCATCAAGCTGTGACCTATCTCTTGCGCATATAAGTTAGGCGAAGATATTAGTCGCTAGCCAAATAACCATTCGATTCCAAACACCACAGCTAGGAGCTTGTAGAAGTATTCAGCAGGAATTCGCGGATGGCCCGCGAATTCTTCCCGTATGAATACGAAACGCTTTCATCACGGCACCCCGCCCACCCAAATCTTCTTGCTGCCCCCGGCTTGAGTTTGACACGAAGGTGGCAAAAATGGCGTTCTGATGCGGATCATTGTCCGACGTGGCACTAGTGAGGCCGCAACGCGATGGTTGGGGGCACCGCGACACCCGCCACCCGGAACGCCGTCGCCGCCGTGCCGACTAACGGTGTCCGACACAGATAGGCCTGGTTGTTGACCGTCAGGGGCACGGCCTGCACTTGCTCCAGGTCCGTGAGGACCGTCCGGGTCGACGTGGTGCAGCCCGCGTCGCGCAGCAATCGCTGGAGGGTGTACTCCAACACCAGAGCGAGGACGCACACGGTGATGTGCCCCCGAATCCGAGCGTCCGTCCAGTGAAACATCGGACGCAGATCCAGGTGACTCTTCAGAGTGCGAAAGGCTCGCTCAATTTGCCAGGCTTGCTTGTATGCTGCCACAACCTCGGCTGCCGGGAGTGACGTGTTCGTGCGCAGCACGAACTTTCCATCGTAACGGGCCTCGCCCCGAAAAGCCTGCTCATGAATCCGGATCGTTGTGCCCTCCGTGATGACGTAGCGCCGATAGCCTTTCAGCAAAGGCCGGACAGATCCCTGGTCGATGGCCCGCGCGAGTTGCGCCCGGAGCGCGTCCCGCAGCGCGGCGTCTTCCGCCGCGCGTTCCGGATTGTAGACCAAGATGAGACGCGTGCCGCCGGGACCCGGAGCCTCTTTCACTCCCAACGCGCGCGACCCATCCGAGTGGCGGAGCCAGTGATAGCGCCCTCGTCGACGCAGGACGGGGTCCACCACGCGACGGCGCCGCAACGGTTGGCCCAGAATATATTCCCAGCGCGCCGCGTCCAGCCACTCCAGCAGGTGCGGCGCCAACATCCCGCGGTCGCCGACGACAATCAGCCGCGTAATCGGCCACCGCTGTTTCAGATCGGCCAACGCGTGGGCCATGGCCTGGTGATCCACGGTGGCGCCGGGGAACACCCAATGCCCCACGGGCAAGCCATCCCGGGTCATCAGCAACCCGAGCAAAAGTTGCTGACGGTCGGGGCGATGGTCTTTGCTATAGCCCCGTTGGGCCAAGGGGGTCTGGGGGTGGCCCACAAAGTAGCTCGAGGTGGTATCAAAGAAGACCAGGTCGAGTTCCAGATGAAAGAGGTCGCGATAGCCGTCGAAGAGGACGCGTTCCAACTCCGGGCCGACCTCGGCCAACAGATCCAACCCCCGATACAGGTGGTGCAATTCGAGCTCGGCCCACCGTGGTTCCCAGACCGTGGGCAACCACGCCAGCATCCCGCGTTTGCTGTGCGGATCGGCTAACCGATTCACCACCATGGCGAAGATGGCTTCATCCAAGGGGACCGAATGCCCGGCCCGCTGCACGAGCTGCCGGAGATGGGGGCCCACCCCGAGCCGCTCCCACAACGCCCGTGCCACCAGCACTAATCCCCAGGCGCGACCGGCGTCCGCGGCAATCGCCGTGAGGGCTTCGATGACCTGCAAGCGGGGCGTAAACTGTGCCAAGTGCTGGACCAGGCGGTCCAAGCCGCCGGTCGCGAGTTCATCCAGACGGCCTAACGTCGCGACGACCCGTTGCCGCGCCTGGCCCTCGATCCACCGAGACTCGACGATCTGAAGATACTAACGCGTCGATCCGTCTTTGTTTCGCGCGGTCTTGATACGAGCATACATAGCACCATCATAATACCATGATCTGCACCATTGATCAAGCAATACAGGCCCGGAACGTGGCACGATGATTTCGCTTCTAAGCAGCTGTCCCTGGCCCTGAAAGGGGCATCAGACCGTCATGGTGCATGTCAAACGGCTCGAAAGAAAGCGTTTTCGTGTCAAACTCAAGCCCGGCGCTGACAGACTGGATCCCCGCCGACCACGAGGTCTACGCGTGGAGCGCGATCGTCGACGCTTTGGATCTGCGGCCGATCTATCAGACATATGCTAGTCTGCGCGGCCAGCCACCCTACGACCCGGCGGTCATGGTCAAAATTCTGATCTATGGATATGCGCGGGGCCTCCGCTCCTTCCGCCAATTGGCCCGAGCGTGTGTCGAAGACCTGACCTTTCGGATACTGACCGGCCACCGGCAACCGGACTTCACCACCATCGCCCAATTCCGACGGCGGCACTTGCAGGCCTTGGGGGAGCTGTTGGTGGAGAGCGTGCGGTTGGCCCAGGAAGCCGGGTTGGTGAAAGGCCGAGAGGTGGTCATCGATGGGACGAAAGTCCAGGCCAACGCGTCCAAGCACCGGGCGATGAGCGACGGGCGCATGGCCGAGGAACTCGACCGGTTGGAGCAGGAAATCACGGACTATCTGCGGACGGTGGAAGCGACCGACCAAGCGGAGGATGCGGCCCACGGGCAGCCGGCAGACGGGCGGCGTGTGCCCGAGGCCTTGGCGGAGGCTGAACGCCGCCGGGCGACCATCCAGGCAGCCAAAGCGCGGTTGGAGGCCGAAGTGC
The DNA here is from genome assembly GCA_026627385.1 of Bacillota bacterium. Classification (GTDB taxonomy): domain Bacteria; phylum Bacillota; class Sulfobacillia; order Sulfobacillales; family Sulfobacillaceae; genus JAPNUR01. The sequence goes on from JAPNUR010000026.1 coordinate 42,931, forward strand.
AGGCGCGGGCCGAGGCGGCGGGGAAACCGACCCCGCCGCCCCCCGAAGAACCGCCGCAGCCGGATCCGAAAGCCCAGAGCCACTGCACCGATCCTGACTCCCACATCATGCGCAACGCGGACAAAGCGTTCATCCCAGGCGACAACGCCCAGATCGCGGTGGATGTAGAGACCCAGATTATTTTGGCGGCTGATTGTACCCATCAAGCGGCCGATGCCCCCCATCTGTTGCCCCTCCTGGACCAAGTCACGGCCAATTTGGGATAGGCGCCGCAGGGCGTCCTGGCCGACGCGGGCTACGGCAGCGACGCCCACTTGGAAGTCTTGGAAACCCGCGGCATTGATGCCTTGATCCCGCCGGAGAAAGTCTGCCATCGTGCGGCGCGCACGATGCGCGCTGCCCGCGGCCGCATTCCCCGCCACCTCTCGCGCAAGGATCGCAGGCGCCGCAAGCTCCAAACCCGGGGGGGGGCGTCGACGCTATCGCCGCCGGATGACGTCGGTGGAACCGGTGTTCGGGATCATAAAAGGGGTGCAGCGGTGCCGGCAGTTTCTGCTCCGGGGCCGGGCCCGGGTGCGGGCCGAATGGCGCTTCCATTGTGCCGTCCATAACTTGCAGAAGATCTTGCGCTATGGGAACCGGCGATGGCGTCGCCCAGCCCCGGTCCCCTCCGGAGCGTAGGGGGAATCCTCCGCGATCGGCCGAGCGCGGGGACGGCTTCGGGGTCATGATCCCTGCGATCCAACACGCCGAACCCATACTGCCACCTCTCCTTCCGCTTGAATATCCCTACAAGCTCCTAGGTTACACGAATTAGTCCTGAATCCGTGACGGCTTGACTGTCAAAACTTCGCCAAAAATACAAGAGATTTGTCCGGTAGAATAGGGATAGTTGGGTGAGGCTTTGGTCCTCAGGGTCCGATTCATCACCGGGGTGATTTCTTGCGTTTTATCATCGAAGAATCCGGCGAAGTCGTCGTGACCCATTCAGGTATGGCATTGATTGTATTGCTCCTAGAAAAATCTCAAATCGACAAACGCCTCAATCTAGCCCTGCTGGCAGGCATGAGAACTCTAGAAATCCCCAATCGGGACGTGGCACATTCCTATATCGGGTTGCTCTGCCAAGGCATAAGCGACTTCGATCATATCGAGCCATTCCGCGAAGACGACTTCTTTCCCGGTACCCTGCAAATTCACCAGGTCCCTTCCAGCTCGACGCTTCGCCAACGTCTTTACATGGCTAGCGGGAAATCCAGTGGGGAGCCCATTCTCCCTGGAAGCATTGGCAACGCTGCTGGGGACTCTGGATGTGACACTTCGCGCCATTGAACTCGGAGAACACACACATTGTCGTCTCGCCCTTTGATCACGCTGGCACCAAAAAACAATGGGGCTCCCGTCCATAACAGGGGTGGGGACGGCTACGGACCCCAACTTTACCTACCTCGGGCAAGAGGCATACGCGGTTCACGTTCCACTGCGAGAAGGCAGCACACACGTTTAGAAAGGACCGCCGCCTTCTTGCGGGAAAGCGTCGGCTACGCTCGACAGGTGACACACCGACCACTTCTCGTACGCCTGGATGCCGGAAACGACAGCGCCAAAAACATGGCCGTTTGCCATGCAGAAGACAGCAAGGCGGATTTCATCATCAAGCGAAACCTACGAAAGGAAGGTATTGATGATTGGCTCATCACGGGGACATGCGAAGAACCTCGTCCCAGAAAGAGGGTCTATCATGGCTCATTGCTCTGCCCGGTCAAGGGTGTCTCTGAGCCGGTTCGCCACATGGTATTCGAGGTCATGGAACGGACAAGCACCGCTGATGGCCAGCTACTCCTGGTACCGGAGATTGAGGTCAGCGCCTACTGGACCTCGTTGCTGGCCGGCACGTGTGCAACGAACAACCTGGTCCTGCACTTCGTCGTCGTGGCGTATCATCGGCTGCGTGTGATTGGCCAGGAAAGCCTAAAGCGCAGTGATGCACCTCTGCGTAAGAAGGCAGAACGCCGCCGCATCCGGACGGTGATTCAAAACTTGATGACGTTGGCCGCCAAGGTAGTGCGGCACGCCAGGCAGACAAAGCGAAAACTGGGCCATGGCAATCGGTGGCTTCCCACGTTTCGACGATGGTATCTGACTTTCTCGTGACGACAAGGCGGCCGTCGCACTGGAATTTCAACCTGCCGAAAGTTCCCAAGACCAGGGAGCTTGGGGCTTCGTCATTTAAAAAAAGGCCAGAATGCCCCCATCAATCGCCAATGCCAGCACAACACACCTGAGAACGCCGTCAGCACCAAAGCGTGTGTCTCAGTGCGTAAGGATGAGTCACCTGATAAAGCCGTCGCGGATTCAGGTTATTTTTATCCGTGACCATAAGATTTACCATATGAAGTGTTGTAGCTGTCAGTTGTAGTAACGACAGATCAATAATCCATCGACCTTGCGGACGCCTTGCCGTAGTTTCCACCCCATTCAGCGTCCTTTTGTCTTGCATTTAAATACGGTGACAATGAAGAGTCTTGCCCAAAATAATGAAGTGTAATTTAATGAGGTTTCGTCCAGGTCACCGCATCGGGCGCCGATCAAGTCCAAAATGTGGTGTAAATTCGCCTCTCCCCAGTGAATGAGTTATGTTTAACTTAGCTTGTAGACCTTGGTCGTACTCTCGGCTTGCTCCTCCTGCTCCTTACGCCATGCGAAGTAGTCAGCCATGTCAAAGTACTGGTACCCAGTCTGCCATTTTTCGTCTATCTCCATCAGGAGTGCTCCAATCAATCGAAGCGCTGAGGCACGATTTGGATAGATTCGAATCACCCGGTCACGACGGCGAATTTCCTCATTCAGGCGCTCTACGCCATTTGTCGTCCGTAGCCGTTTCCTGTACCGCTCCGGCAATACCAGCACCGCCGTCATGTCATCAAACCCGTCCTCGAGTACTTTGATGGCCTTGGGGGCCTTGTCCCCATATTCCTCCACGACCTTC
>JAPNUR010000027.1 GCA_026627385.1 Bacillota bacterium
AGCTTGCTTCGTCGGTTTCACCCGGCCCGAGGTCGCTCTGCAAACTCTGTTCGAAATGCCACAGCGCAAAAAGCTCGCTAAAACCCTCTCTTGCTGGTACTGGTACTAAAAGGATATGATGAAAACGCTCGCCATACGAAAGTAGACAGCTGGGCAAGCGATGTCATCCCTAGTGGGCGGGACGTACCCAGTGTGTCCGGGGCAACCGGCTGTGGCCTTAAAAGGCGGTGGAGTGATAACCCAACAAGCCCAACCCTGGCGGGCTAAGATTCTCTACCTTAACTTGCTCCTGCTATAGGGAGGGCGTCGCAAATGTCCAGTGCAGTAAGAGTGTAAAGATAGAATAGAAAAACCTGAGGAGGGACTAGGATGCCAGAGCAAGTCACCTTTAAGCAAACACCAATGAACCTGGAGGGTAATCTGCCCGCCGTTGGGGAGCCAGCTCCGGACTTCACACTGGCGGACGGAGACCTGAAGGCAGTCAATCTCCACGATTTTCGTGGTCGCACCGTACTTCTGTCGACGGTTCCGTCCTTAGATACGCCGGTGTGCGACACCGAAACGCGACGATTGGCTAAAGAGTTGGAACCTTACCGAGAACACGTCGCGTTTATCACGGTATCGATGGATCTTCCTTTCGCCCAGAAGCGGTGGTGTGTGGCAGCGGATCTGCCCCATCTGATTACCCTCAGTGACTACCGGGATCATGAATTTGGCCGCCGCTACGGTGTGCGTATTTTAGACCTGGGGCTACTGGCGCGGGCAGTGTTCGTCATTGACTCCGAAGGCGTTGTGCGCTACCGCGAGCTAGTTCCTGAGGTAACGCATGAGCCGGACTATGACGCGGTATTGCAGGCTGTTCGTGCGCAACTGCATTAAGAAATCCGATTTATAAGCCGACTTCGTTGCGAAGTCGGCTCTTTTTAACGAGCCGGAATGCGAGTGAGAAGCCACTCCGGGAACCCTTGGTCAACTATTGTTTACCGGGATAGGTTTCCCATGACATGCGTCAGGAATATATTCCCAAATTGCACGGTATACTAACCAAGGGTGGCGCGTACGAAAGATGGTCGACCAAGCGCTTGAGCGACACCCGATGAGGGAATCTATTAGACCCGCACTGAACGGGGGCAATGCGTTCACCGGCCTATCGAACACTGTATCGGTAGGGGTCCATGGGGCCTCAAATTTAGGTGTTGACAGGAACGGATGAGTTATGACGTGGATTAGAAATCCTGAGAATGAAGTTCAGCGGCTTTCTCAACGTGTTCGCGAATTAGAGCGCGAACTTCAGCGCCTTCGCAACAGCCGCCGCGTGCTTTTAACTGTATTGACTATCAAAGACCAGCAGCAAAAGCTGATGATTAGAGCCCTTGAACGGGAAAACTGGCGACTTCGCCACCGCCGCTGAGAAAGTCATCCCGATTCTCACCTGATGGGCGCTATTGGCGCCAACGACGAAGGTGATCACCCTGGAAAGCCAGTATGCCACTTTACTATTGACCATGCTACTAGGTTATGAGTGGTCTGCGCCCGAATTTAGCGGGTCGCTCCGAGAATATGTCATGACATGCGTGGCACTCCTCTTAAGTTTATGCATATTGGCATGGGTACCCTGGCTGACGTTTACCGGTCTTCGGTGGTCTGAGGGGTTGGCCGGTGGGGTGCTCACCTTCTACGCGTGGCGGGCTGTCCAACGCGGTGCGTTAAATCATCACCGGTGGCTCAGTGCCCTAGATGCGGCCAGCACCTGGCTCGCCTTAGTGTTGGCCGGAGCGGAGCCGCTCGCTATTGCCGCAGGGGCGCTCAGCGGCCTTGCGCTGCCGCTGGCCATCGGCCCCTGGCCGGATTGGCTGCGACGGATGAGCCACATGGTGGAGACCGTATGGCTAGGCGCCGTGGGATTACGGACAATGTTAGCGGCATTGCTGCTCCTACGCATCGAGACAATCCCGCTCTGGATTTGGACCATTCCTTGGCTCGTTATTTGGGACCGCTTCGCCTACCGCGGCGCCATATGAACAAGGCCCACACCGCAAACAAAATCACCACGACGGCTAAAAATACGTGGGTCCACGCACCCAAATGTTGCCAAGCAGGTCCTAGGCGATAGCCAAGGTATGTAAAGAGGACAGTCCACGGCAAGGCGCCCAAGAACGTAAAGGCCATAAAGCGGCCGATGGGCATATCGGCGACCCCGGCTGGCAGAGAAATATAGGTACGGACACCGGGCAACAGCCGACCAAAAAACACCGCCCCGTCACCGTGGCGTTCAAACCATAAATCGGCACGGTGCATTTCGTGAGAACGGATGCCCAGGAAACGGCCATAATGTTCCAGCAGCGGACGGCCGCCCCAGCGGGCAATAAGGTAGCCGATGGTCGCTCCCACCAAACCCCCTAGCAGTCCCGCCAGCATGGCCATGACCAGTGAAGTGCGCCCTGTGTAGGCGAGATATCCAGCGTACGGCAAGAGAATTTCCGAGGGAACTGGGATGTAACAACTTTCTAACACCATGCCGATAAAGACTCCGTAAACCCCCAGCGCCAATATGGCACTGGTGACGTGTTGCAACATGGCATAATCCTGCCTTTCTTTTTCATGGGCATCGTCTTTCGTGGTTGGCACCGCGTCCTGGAACCCTCGAGGATGAAGGCGAGTGGTTGGGTTGGTTGCGCCCATAGGCGCTACAAACGGTTCGCTCAAAGGTCCCCAATCCGAAAATGGTGCCGTGTGCCTCTGTGGCTTTGGACGTTTCCCTATGCCAAATTCTAACCATGCGGTCCTAACCCAGCACACAACTTGCCGCAGTAAGTGAAGAGGCCTTGCGCTGATAAAGACCGCGCGCGCTTTACCCCGATGTGGGCTCCTCGAATTGGTACAGCGCGTCGAGAAAACTAGCCGGAGGCATGGGAAACTGTGCCTTATGCTGGCGGCGGTACGCCTCAAGTTGGGACAAGGAAATCACCGCTGTGATGAGGCCTTCCCCGTGGGGATGCGGTGACTCGGCGAGCACCCCAGACCCATCGAAGGAGAGGGGCGCTGGCACATAAATTCCCGCTTTGCCCGTCAGTCGGACGCCAAACAGTTGACCCGTATTGGCGGCTACGACACCGATCACGGGCACATCTTGCACCCGCGAAAAACACCCGCGGCGTGCCTTGCCCTCCGTGTACCGAACCTCGGGGTCCGCAATGGGAACCGCCACGATTCGCGCCCCGAGGGCTTCGGCCATGCGAAATGTCTCAAAATACGTCGCGTCATGACACACAACAGCGGTTAATCCCCAGGGGCGATAGGGGCGCGCCATCCTCTCCGCCCCCGGACTGACGCCCCACCGTCGTTCCGCTGCCATAGGATGAAATTTGGGCTGCCAAAGACATTCCTCGCCCTCCGCATTAAAGATGACGGTGGCGTTGACGAGTTGGTGCCTAACGACCGTCAGCGCCGAACCCGCCACGGTGACCATCCGGTACTGACGACTCATCCACTGCATCCACCGGTACCAGTAGCGGTACGTGACGGGTCCTAGGGTGCGAAGCAAGGTGCGGATCGTCTCGTCGGTCAGTACTTGTGCACTTTGGTCCTCAGGCATAATTACGCCCAGCAAGGACAGGGCAATGTACTCTGGAAAAACCAGCAAGTGGCAATGGGCGCGCTGGGCTTCGCGAAAGAGGTGCTCGACACGATCCAGCCAGTCTTGAGCCCGCTTTACTGGTGTTGCATTCCACTGCACAGCGCCGATCTTCACGCGGTCCACGGGCATGGGGGCCCGCGGGTCGCTGCCAGGGGATGAGTTAGGCGGCTCCTCGCGTAGACGCCATGCAAGCCAGGCCCTTAACATCAGTTGCGTCACACCGTTTATCCCCTCACTCATGTGACCACCACGCCTCAGCCTTGTACAGCGTCGGACGTAGCCCTTGGTGAATGGGAAAACGGCGTCGCGCCTCCATCAACTGTTCGACGTCAAACTCGATAGTCCAGCCCCCCGCTTGCGCCTCCATGCCGCTTACGCCCTCTTCGCCAGGATCAATGTCGCAGGGTAGGTACCAGGAAGGCACAGGCCCTGCGCGCAGACCAAAAATCTGATTAGCTTGCACCGCGCGCCAGAGGGGGTGAACGTAGGGAGAGGGACCTTCCTCTCCATGACTGATGATGAGCACGACACCAGCCAAGGCCAGGGCTCGGGGAACTTCAGGTACCATTAGGGTTGCGTGGTCGACCCACGCGAGGTAGTGGCGGCCAAACCGCCAAATATACCCGTTCCCAAAGGCCAGGGCTGTCCCATTCCATGGATCAAGATTGGGCCGGTAGCCACACCACGACTCATGAAATCCTGCCAGCACATGACATTCTGACCAGCCGGCCCAGGAGCGGACATGAGCTTCCGGAGCGGCAGCGTCAGCCACCCAAATAGCCAGATCGATATCGCGCATGGGCGGGGGGAGTTCGTGTTGGGTCGTCAGATAGAGTTTAGTCAGTGTGGTCACCTCCACCGAGGACAGCCGACGGGCGTCTCCTGCCGCGCGGGATGGCCAGCGATACCGCGACCAAGGCGGGAAATCCCAGCCACCACCAGATCCAATGAATCGTGGGTGGCAACGACGGGATGCGCCGGGCATTGACCACTGGGATACGACCCACCACTTTGGTTCCTATGCGAATCGCCGCCAGTCCCACAATCGTGCCTGGCACCAGAGGGCGGGGGTCTAGCGGTCGTAGGGCGGTCAACTGCCAACTGATGCGCGGGCGACTGTGCTGGGGCACGAGGTAGGTGACGGTGCGGAGCGCTTTGACCGTGACCCGACGATGACCAATCGAAAGCGCACCTAATAATTGGCCTTTATGAACCGCAGAAAGGGGGCGGAAATCGGTTAACCCCCAGGTTAACAAATGTTCCACATCGGGCCACAGCCCGGCTGGAGTGTCGTGCAGAAGCACGACAATCACCAGCTGGCCATGACGGCGAGCGGCGCCAACAATCGTTTCATCCGCCTCAATGGTATAACCAATCTTGATCCCCACGGCCCCTGGATAGTTGTAGAGTAGTTGGTTTTGGTTGTAATAAATGCGGGGGGTGGGGTCAGGCGGCAAAGACGAGACCTTTGTCGCCACAATGTGGCGGAAAATCGGATTCCGCATGGCGTGTTCGGCAATAATGGCCATGCCTAGGGCAGTCACGACGTGGTGGGGATTGGGTAGCCCATCGGGGTTGGCAAAGTGAATCCCCGGTGCTCCCCACGCTTTGGCCTGAGCGTTCATCATGGCCACAAACTTGGGAACCGACCCGGCGACCGTTTGCGCGACGGCATAGGCTGCGTCATTGCCTGACACGAGCATCATCGCGGTCACCACCCCTGGCATGGGCAAATGCTCGCCCGCCACCAAGTAGGCGCTAGACCCTGGTTGCGCGGCTGCCTCGGGCGACACCACCACTGTGTCGTGCCATCCATGGGTAATGGCTAAATAGGCTGTCATAATTTTCGTAATGGAGGCCGGGTAGAATTCGCCCAGGATGTCATGTCCACCCAGCACTTGACCGGTTTGCCCGTCCACCACAATCCATGCTCGAGCGGAGACCGGAGGCGGTGCGGCGGCATTTGCTGGGATCGCGAAACTGAGGGAGAGCACAAGGGTCGTGATAGCTACTGCCAGATTGCGATATTGATAACGCGCCTTCATAAGGAATTAAGCGGCCTCCCACACCAATGCAACATCTCTTATTTTAGCAAAGTCACCCCGTCCGGTCTCTGTTATAATAACAATAATCATGTCAGATCGCGCGATGACGGGAAGAAGGTGTCCGGACCTCTTTCCGTCCGTAACCGGAGGGAAGCGCGTGCCGCCTCGGGCGATTGTCAAGTTTGGCTCAACAAGCGCTATCTTGTTGGTAGCTGAGCATCTCCAACATCCCACGGTTTATCAGCAAGAACTCATTGATGTGTTTAGCCCCGGCGGGCCAGAAGCCCTCATAAAGGTGGCCCAATCGTGGCGCGAGGACTTGCGAAGGCGAGGGATAGAGGCACTAGCTGCAGGGGGTGAAGCCATTCGTCGCAACGCGGGCCTTGAAGCCCGCCTTCGAGCGTTATTTCCCCACTGGTGGCACCTTACCGGCGACGTGGAGGGGCGTTTAGCATGGATTGCGGTCAAGGCGGCGGATTCCCTGGTGGATGGGGTGGTGGATATTGGGGGCGGCAGCACAGAAATCATTACCGCGGATGGCACCTGGAGCTTTTCGATCGGAGCCGCCCGCTTCACCGAGACCCACGTCTCGTGGCCGCCATTAACCGACATTGTCCATCCCGCCTTTATTGGCGGTACTGCCGTCTCGTTAGCGCGATGGGCAGGGCGCGATCGCTTAACCTTGCGTGAGGTCCGCGCCATGCAACAAGCGCTGCAGGCCGATCCTCAACAATTTCGGGAGTGGTCGCCATTGCGGCGCCGGATCTTGCCCCAAGGGTTGGCGATCCTAGCTCAGGTGCTCGAACACGGCGGCTGGCCCACGTTTACAGTCTCGACCCGCGGGTTAACCGAAGGGTTATGGCTAGCCGCGAGTTTAGGCAGGGTTCATCCATCATGACGGAATCAGCTAAGTTGACGCCAATGCAAGAGCAATATCAACGCTTAAAAAGTGAGCGGCCGGATGCCCTTTTGTTATTCCGCCTGGGAGATTTTTACGAGTTGTTTGACCAAGATGCCATCCTTGCAGCACCCTTGCTGGATGTTCAGCTAACCTCCCGTGATGGACGTGTTCCGATGTGTGGCGTGCCGCACCATGCGGTCAATCAATATGCGCAAAAGTTGCTAGATGCGGGGTACACCGTGGCCGTTGCCGAACAAATGGAAGATTCTGCCACAGCCAAAGGACTGGTTGACCGTCAAATTGTTCGCATTCTGACACCTGGCACGGTGATCCCAGATGAAGACGGACGCGTCCCGCGGTTGGGCATCCGGTACCGTCACCGATCCGGATGGGTGATACTCGCGGTCGAGCTTTCGACAGGCACAATTCATGTTGCGGAGTCTGGTTTTACTCGTGGGCAGGAAGAGAAATTGCGGCAACTCTGGGCAGTATGGGCGCCCAGTGAAGTGCTGAGTAATGTACCCGAGTCTTGGACCGGGGATGGCGTGTCGGTTGACGCAGCGCCCTTGTTTAAACGGAGCAGCGAACGCGATGTCGACCACCTGCTGTCGTCGACCTTTGGCCTTGTGAGCCTTAGGCGTTGGGGATTAGAAGATCGTCGCCCAGTGTATGAGGCACTGACCGTGGCGGCCCAATATCTTCGCTCGCTGCACCGCCATGTGCCCCGCCATTTGCAGGATATCCGCGTACACCGTCTGGACGGTTTCATGCATCTTAGCCTGAGGACATTGCGGCAATTGGACATTGGGGATGGCCCGTACTCGCTGTTGCGCCGGGTGGACTTCGCGGTGACCGCTATGGGACATCGCCGCCTGAAGGAATGGCTAGAACATCCGCTGACAAATCTGGAGGAACTGACCCGCCGCCATCGCGCGGTGGGTTATTGGGTCGCCCACGAGCTTGAACGCCAGCGCCTGCGTACCTTATTCCAGGACGTCGGCGACGTAGGGCGGCGCCTCGCGCGCCTGGTGATGGGGGTGGGGCGCCCGCGGGATGTTGCGGCCATCAAAACGGCCCTTGGCGTTCTTCCCGACATTTGGACCCGCACCGCTTGCGGCCAGGTATGGCCATACGGTGCCGACCTCGACCTGGCCCACCTGGAAGCGGTGCGAGCACAGCTGGACATCTTGGTCGATCCCCCGCCCGCTCGATGGGAGGATAGCCCCCTCATCCGCTCGGGAGTGGATGCGGTCATTGACGATAGCCGAAGACTCTTAGAGAATCACCGCCAAGCGCTGACCGCGCTGGAGGACCAAGAGCGCGCTCGTTCCGGCATCAAAGCTGTCCGCATCGGATTTCATCGCACCTTTGGCTATTATTTGGAAGTACCTAAGAGCCTAGCTAAAGCAGTGCCTGGCGAATGGCAGCGACGGCAAACGACGAGTCACGCCGAGCGTTTTGTGTCGCCCAGCTTAAAAGATCTTGAGCTGGCTATTGAATCTGCCGAGACGCGGATTGTCGCTAAGGAACAGGAATGGAAGGACAAAGTGCAAGCCGTAGTGGTAGAGAACGCTGAAACGCTGGCCGCCATCGCTGCATGGATCGCTGACCTCGACGCGCTGTGCGCCTTGGCGGAAGCAGCTGTGCGCTATCAATGGCACGCTCCGGAGTTCGTGGACTCGAGCGCCGGTATTGACATCCAAAAACTTCGGCATCCTGTGCTTGAGGGCATCTTGTCCGAATATATCAGCAGCAACCTAGACCTGCCCAATCGGCATCATGCCCTCATCATTACTGGTCCCAACATGGGAGGAAAATCGACATTTATGCGCGCCGTCGCGCAAAATGTCATCCTGGCGCAAGTGGGCAGCTGGGTGGCTTGCGAGAGCTTCCGAATCCCGGTGTTTGATGCAGTGTGGACAAGGATTGGTGCCGACGACGATTTGGCGCGGGGACAATCCACGTTTATGGTAGAAATGGAGGATGTGGCCGCGATTTTATCGCAAGCCACCGCGCTGAGTTTGGTATTGTTAGATGAACTGGGTCGCGGCACCTCGACCTACGATGGCTTGGCCATCGCAGAGGCTGTCGTAGAGCGCTTAAGCCAGCCTGACGGACCACTGACGCTCTTTGCTACCCATTACCATGAATTGACGGCTATGGCGGAAACGTCATCGCGGATTCTCAACTATACAGTAGAGGTCATCGACGGATCGGATGGCCCCATCTTTACCCATCGCATCATCCCGGGAAAGGCCTCCCAATCGTACGGCATTGAAGTCGCGCGGCGGGCGGGCTTGCCGGCCAGCGTCGTACGGCGCGCACAAAGCTATCTTAAGCGCTGGGAGGGCCGGGGGGAAGAGACCTCGCGAACACCTCTACCGGCTCTTCAGGTCACATTTTATGAGCCTGATCCGTTGGCCGGCCCTATTCTTGAGGCCTTAAAATCCCTAAACCCCGACGATCTATCGCCGCGCGAGGCGTGGCTCTGGATCAATGACTGGCACGGCCGGGTGAACCGGGAGACCGCCAAATGAGCCGTATACATCGCTTGGATCCCGTGGTGGCGAATCAAATTGCCGCGGGCGAGGTCGTCGAACGGCCCGCCTCTATCGTCAAAGAATTAATCGAAAACAGTCTCGACGCCGGCTCCACGAGCATTCACATTCTCGTGGATGCAGAGTTGGTGAGCCTTGAGGTGCGCGACAATGGATTCGGCATCGAACCGGAAGACTTGCCCTTAGCGGTCGAGCGTCATACCACGTCCAAATTGACTCGCATTGAAGATCTGGAAGAATCGGTGTCCCTAGGGTTTCGCGGGGAGGCACTGGCTGCCATTGCGTCAGTAGCAGAAGTCACGATTGCCTCGCGCGTGGCCGGGGCCAGCGTTGGACATCGTCTGGTCGTTGAATACGGGACCCGCCAGTCGCTGGAACCTATCGCCATGGGCGAAGGAACCCGGGTGCGCGTGTCCAACATTTTTCAACGCCACCCGGCACGTTTGAAGGCCCTAAAGAGTGCTGCCGCTGAATTTGGCGCGATCCAGCTGGCAGTCCAAGCGCTGGCCATCGGGCGACCAGACGTGCGATATCGGTTGATGCACGGAGATCGGGTCGTTTTGGATACGCCAGGGCGCGGCGACGCTCTTGCGACATTGTCGGCGGTGTATGGGCACGAGCTGGCCGAACGCCTGCTGCCCATAGACTATACCACGGAACGCGGCGTTGAGATTCGCGGGTACGTGGCACCGGCGGACCTTGGGCGCGCCAATCGCCAGGGCCAGGGACTCTATGTCAATGGACGCTGGGTGTTGAATTGGCGGCTGAGGGCAGCCGTGGAAGAAGCGTTTCGTCCCATCCTGCCGGAACGGCGTTATCCGTACTTCTGGTTATGGATCCACATGCCTCCGGCCGAAGTCGATCCCAATGTCCATCCGACCAAAGCGGAAGTGCGCCTGGCGCACGAAGATGCGCTGCGCGCTATTGTCTACCGCCTCGTGCAGGACACGTTGGCACGGGGGTCACCAACGCCGCGGTGGATTGATGCGGCACGGGAAGAGAGAGACATTGCACCGACAGTGCAACCATCCTTCGACGACGAGCCGGAAAGGCCGGCCAACGAGATCACGTCCGGGCGCGACCGGAGGCTCTCGGCGCTAACGCCGCTGGCCCAGTGGCAATCAAAGTACATCATCGCCCAAGGATCAGAGGGGCTCTGCCTCATTGATCAGCATGCCGCCCATGAGCGCATCTATTTTGAACAGTTTAGAAAATCTCGCGAAGAGATGGCCGCCAGCCAACCATTGCTGCTGGCGTTGGCAGAAACCTTGTCGGCAGCAGAGTGGGCAGCATGGCAAGCGCAGCGCGAGCGCATTCAGCAGTTGGGATTTGACGTCGAGAGCCTCGGGGGCACCACCGTGGCCGTGCGGGCGGTGCCGCGGGCCTTTCGCGACATGGAGAGTCATCAGGGTCTATTGCGGTTAGTGCTGCAGCTTATTGCAGGCGAAGAGTCCGCCGCGGCCACGGCGCACCCCGTCACTTGGGCTGAAGAAGCTCACTACGCCATGGCGGCATGCAAAGCGGCGATCAAAGCTAATCGCCCCATGAGTCTCATGGAAATGCAGGACTTAATTGATCAGCTGAGCCGGGCCGAGGATCCCCGGGGGTGCCCGCACGGCAGGCCGACTATGATTGTGTTAACCATGGAGGAGGTGGATCGCCGATTTGGACGGCGCGGATGAAAAAAGACCCCTGTTAGTCATTGCCGGCCCTACCGCCGTAGGCAAAAGCGACTTAAGCCTGATGGTGGCCGAGGCCATCGGCGGCGAAATTATCTCGGCTGACTCGCAATCGGTGTACCGAGGACTTGACATTGGGGCAGCCAAGGTGAGCCTAGCCGACCGCCAGCGGGTTCGACACCACGGAATTGATGTTGTTGGTCCCCATGACACCTTTTCGGTGGCGGACTTTCAGCGATTGGCCAAAGCGGCTATCGACGATATTACCCGGCGCGGCCATGTGCCCATGTTGGTTGGCGGCACCGGACTCTGGATTCGCGCGGTGGTGAAGGATTTTCCCCTGCCACAAGAAGCGCCGCCCACAGCCCTTCGCCAGCAACTGGCCACCTGGGGAGAGCAATACGGCTACGACGCGTTACGCCGACAACTGCGCGTGGTGGATCCCGCGAGCTATCAGGCCATTCAGCCTAACGATCACCGTCGCCTCATTCGGGCCCTGGAAGTGTTTTACACCACCAATCGGCGCTTGCCCCGGACTGCACCGGCTGACGCTCCCTACCAGACTATTTACTGGGTGTTGACCCGCTCGATCCACGAGCTGCATCGCCGCATTGAACAGCGCGTGGCGACCATGTTGCAGGACGGACTCGTCCGCGAAGTCGGCCAGCTGTTGTCCGTTGGTGTGCCCAGGCGCGCCCAAAGTCTCGGAGGCATTGGATACCGTGAAACTGTCGACTGGTATTATGGGCTCTTGACCGCGAGCGAACGCGACCGCCTCATTGTCCGCCATACCCAACAATATGCCAAGCGGCAACTGACATGGTTCCGATCGGAAAAGGATGCGCGTTGGCTGGACTTATCGTCGTGGCCCCTCCAGGATGCGGTGAACAAAATTGTGCATTCGGTGAAGGACCTGTCCCCTTAATCGAACTTAGCGGCAGAACACTTGGGAGCCAATAGCTCGGGTTTCGGGCAGCTGATCCATCCAGGCGGCATGAGGCACCGAGGGGTTGTAGAAATACAGGGCGCCATTGGTCGGATCCCACCCGTGAACTGCGGCTTTCACCGCTAAGAGCGCCAGACGACTTGGCGGGTTCCAAAAAGTGCCATTGGTCACCGTTTCGAATTGGCCCGGCGCAAAAATCACCCCAAGGACGGTTTTTGGAAACCCTGGGCTCCTCAGCCGATTCAAGACTACGGCAGCTACCGCGACTTGACCGACGAAGGGTTGATCGCCGGCTTCCGCCTGCACCAGGTGGGCCATCATCAATTCGTCCGATGGCGTGATGGAAAAGAGTGTCCAACGGTGCGGGTATTCACTCGCGCGTGACATTGTCGGTCGCGAAACACGCGGCGTGGCCACGACTAGCGGACGGGGTGGGGCAATGAGAGCTGGGCGCGGTGGTGAATGATAGGGCGTGTGGGGCGAGAGAGGGATGGTCAGCACTGTGTTGACGACAATGAGCGAGCCTGAGAGGTGATTAACGGCTTCGAGCTCAGCTACCGAGGTGTGAAACCGATCAGCAATGGCCCAGAGTGTATCTCCCCAGCGGACACGATAACGCAAGATGGGCGGGGCGGGGGGGACGGGGGCAGCCTGTTGCTTGGTTGTCAACGGGCGGTAGCGACGAGGCAAGCCTGGGGTAGGCACGGGACGGTGAACGCGTAGGGTCTGTCGGGATGCGGCATTAGGGCGAGTTGCGAAGGACAGTGAGGGAGGTCTCACACTGCTAACCCACGCCAGGGTCAGAACAATAACAGCGGCGACTAGCGACTCCAGCCAACGACGAGGCGCCAAGCGCTGCTGGACAATGGGCAAGATAGCCATGGACACACTCCTTTCGGCTTGTCCCTGACATATTCGCCGTAATGGCATAATTTGCCTGCTAATAACTGGAAATTCCTGAGAGAATTTTCTCGCGAGTGGGGACGACAGATTTGCTTTCTGCGTTCGTATGATGTTACACAAGGCTTGTGGTACGAAGGGGGTGTCATTGCCATGGCAACGCGGGACGTGACCCCGGGTTCACCCGAAGAAATTCTCCATTGGGTCGAGCAAGGGCGCCTTGCCCCCGACGAGGCTGTGCTGTGGTTGGCGCAAGTCACTAAAGCCACCGAAGCCAAGCGGGACCGCACGGACAGTACCGAAGAAACCGCGGATGCGGTATTGGCCGAGCTCGATCGAATGGTGGGTCTTTCCGAAATTAAGCGCGTTGTCCACGATATCCGCGCCTTTGTGGAAGTGCAAGCGCTTCGGCGGGGAGCGGGTCTTCAAGTGAATCAACAAACCTGGCACATGGTATTCTCGGGCGCCCCGGGCACCGGTAAAACCACGGTGGCGCGCCTTATTGGCCGGTTATTTAAAGCCCTTAACGTGTTGCCCAAAGGGCATATGGTAGAAGTGGAACGAGCGGATCTTGTCGGCGAGTATATCGGGCATACGGCGCAGAAAACGCGCGACGTCATTAAGCGCGCGTTAGGTGGCGTGCTGTTCATTGACGAAGCCTATTCCTTGGCCCGCGGCGGCGAAAAGGATTTTGGCAAGGAAGCAATTGATACATTGGTAGCCGCCATGGAAAATTATCGTGAAGAGCTCTTGGTGATTTTAGCTGGCTATCCCGACGAAATGGCATGGTTTCTCAATACCAATCCTGGACTCATGTCCCGCTTTCCGATTCGCCTCGAGTTCAAGGATTACAGTGCGGTGGACATGGTGCATATTGCACGCCGCATGGTCAGAGAACGCGACTACATCTTATCGCAGGATGCGGAACAGGGGCTACTCACGCTATTAAGCGACAATGAAGGATATTGGCACAAAAATGCGGGGAACGCTCGCATGGTCCGCAATCTCCTGGAACATGCGATCCGTCGCCAAGCAGTCCGCCTGGTTGGCCGCAACATTCCGTTAAGTCGGCATGACCTCATGACGTTGACTTGGTCCGACTTTGAGGGGGGCTTGGATTAGTGCACCTTGTCACCATAGGCAAGCCGAATGTTGGTAAAACCCTGTTGCTCATTAATCTTGCGGCGTACCTTGGCCTCAGCGAAGTGCGCCTGGAGATGCCTGATGGTGAAGGGGGACAGCAGGTGAAGCGCCTCTCGCTTGACCGCGCCCGGCGCGACCTGATGAGCTGGTCGGCGCCGCGAACGCGGGCCATCCAAACAGCGATCATAGAAACTCTCGTGGGCCGCCAACGAATTCGCTTGGTGGCCATTGATACGCCCGGTATTCACGAGGGGATCGCTTCTCATCCGGATCAGCGCCATCTGGTCGCTCTGACTTTGGAATGGCTGATTCGCGCTCCCATGATTGTGCACGTCGTAGATGTTTCGGCCGTCGGCAGCCAACGCCCCGAAGCGCCTGGCCCATTGGACCTGGCGCTGGCGCAATATGGCCAGCGATTACCGGGTTACATCGTGGTGGCGAATAAAATGGATAAATTGGGAAGTCTAGAGGGTCTGAGAGCCATCCGCGACGCTTACCATGAGGTGCCTATCCTCCCTGTTTCGTGTATTACGCGGCGAGGCTTTCGGGATTTAAAACAATGGATGCTTCACATGGTCACATGAGTGATCCCTCTCTGGTAAGGGTTCGCGTTTGGCCGACTTCTATCGCACGATGACCGCCTGAGGTATCTTCAGGGCGGGCACCGCGTCGGACCCTGAGACCAGATTGTCTCTGCTCCTGCCTTCGTACCAATGTCATGGGGGCGTCTTTTGCGCTGGACTTGTGTCAAGCCCCGGGTGCGGTATGATTGAGTGGGAGGAATCATGACACACAAGACTATCGCCCCCGAAATCCGCCTTAAGTGGCGTCTTGTTGAGGATATTGTGCAGGAAAACACCGCGCGGGTCGTTGATGCCTTTCGTCAGAGCGGACTCTCGGCCGTTGATCTGCTCGGGAGCACCGGCTACGGTTACGATGATCGGGGACGAAACATTCTCGATCAGATTGTCGCGACCATCTTTGGCGGCGATCGCGCTCTTTTGCGACCTCAGTGGGCTTCCGGAACTCACGCGCTGGCCACAGTTCTCAAGGCGGTGACCAGGGCATACAGCACTCTCTGGATTATGTCTGGGCCGCCTTACGATACCTTGGGTCCCGTGTTAACGCGGCTTCGCGATCGCCACGTCATCGTCCAGATTGTCCCGTTAGTTGACAATATGCCCAATCTTGCCCAGCTGGATGCCAAACCCGGTGATGTCGTGTATGTGCAACGCTCACGGGGATACAGTGAGCGGCCTTCATGGGGCGAAGGGCCCATTCGTCGCGTCAGCGAAGCAGCTCATGCACACGGTGCCATCTTGGTGGTAGACAATTGTTATGGGGAGTTTACGCAAACGCGGGAACCCGGTCACTGGGGTGCAGACCTTGTCGTTGGGAGCTTAATGAAAAACCCCGGCGGTACCATTGCTCCTACCGGGGCTTATGTAGCAGGACGCGAGCCCTGGGTGTCGCTGGTGGCTGATGAGCTCTTTGCACCGGGCATTGGCGGGGAGGTGGGAGCCACGTATCCGTACTTACGCTTGTTTGCTCAAGGATTATTTTTGGCGCCCCAGCTTGTCGGGGAGGCGGTTCAAGGCGGTATTTACGCGAGCTTTCGAGCACGCGAATTTGACATTGTCAGCTACCCAGGCCCCGACGACGAAGAACGCAACGATATCGTGGTGGCGCTGGAATTAGGCAGCGCCGAGCGTGTCATCAAATTTTGCCGCGTCGTGCAGTCGTGGTCGCCCGTCGACGCGCAGGTTGAACCCCAGCCATGGAACATGCCGGGTTACCAACACCCGATTATCATGGCGGCTGGCGGGTTTGTGGCCGGGGGCTCGCTGGAGTTGTCAGCCGACGCGCCCATCCGTCCACCATACCGCGTATTTTTGCAAGGCGGGGTCAACCGCTGGCACACCAAGCTTGTCGTGGACGAAGCACTGGAGGCTCTCGGCTTAGAGGTTTCGAATTAACCCGACCACACGGCCAATAATGCGGATGTCGGTGCCCTCAATGGGTTGATAGCGAGGATTGGCCGGGGTTAACCGGATAAAATCGGCGTGCCGCTCAAAATATTTGACCGTCGATTCCTCTCCAATGAGGGCAATCACGATATCGCCGTTATTCGCCGTTTCCGTTGCTTGGACAGCCACCAAGTCACCGTCGTAGATGCCAGCTCCCATCATGGAATCCCCTCTGACCCGCAAAAAGTAGTCGGGGGGATGATTGAAGAGGTGCGGAGAGAGGCGAAACCGTTCTTCGTGATTTTCCACCGCTAAAATTGGATTGCCCGCCGTGATGCGACCAACTAAGGGGGCTTCAATTGCACCCACGCGGTCGGTCACACTCCACGCCCGGCGCTTGGTAGGCGGATGGCTCACGCGGCCCGATTGCTCCAGCGCCTTGAGATATCGGGCGACGCTCGCCGTGGACTTGAGTCCGACGGCGGCCGCAATTTCGCGAACGGATGGCGGAAAACCGTGGCGATCGGTATATGATTGAATGAAAGCCAAGATATGGTTTTGGCGGTCGGTGCCGCGCAGTCTAGGCATGACAACCCCCGTTTTTGTGGAGATTATACCATGACGCGCGGCAAGGGAGGAATGATTGTGCAACAGTGGCCAAAACTGGCAGCCAGCGGTTTCGCCCTCGCTGCGTATATCTGGGCGCTGCGCGGGGTCATGGGTCCCTCTCACACCGCAGCCACGCTTATTTGGGCACTGGTGGGCTTGGCCGCTTTAGCCACCGTGTCCTACCTGTGGAAGCGGTGGTGGCTTAGCGCCTTGGTTGCGGGAATCATCGCCGAATCGTTGCTCGCGGCGCATGACCTCCATCGACTGCTGGCTGTGCTGCTGCTGTGCGCATTTGCTGCGCTGGTCGGCTGGTGGAGCAACTTAACCTTACATTGGCCGCTCCGTGCGTGGCAAGCCTTTCTCGCCGTCGGTTTATTGGTTGCCGTATCGCTATCCTTATCAGCGATGCTGGCCCTGCATCAAGCCCCACTGCACACGAGTGAGGTGGGCGTGGTGGTCATTTTATACCTGAGTACCCCTCCCTGGGAATGGGCTGTGGTTGTCAGTGCGCTGCGTCAAAGCCATGCTCTCACGCGTTTTATTGCCGAGCGGTACCGGTGGACCCAGGCAAGCGGGCGTTATCTCCTGTGGGGGGTTGTCAGTGGCTTAGGATTGGTGGTGCTAACGGCACTCATTGTCAATGTCGAAAGCGAAGGGTTTCACATCCGGGTGCGCGCAAACAATCCTTTTGTCACCCATCCGGCCCTAAACCACCATCAATGGTGGGCGGCCGCCTTGGTGGCTTTTGCCGTGGTCGTCTTAGCCCCGCTAGCGGAAGAGGCGCTGTTTCGCGGTGTATTGTTTGCTTCCCTTCGCGAGCGATGGGGGGTGTTCCTGGGCTCCATTGTCTCCGCCGGTGTCTTCGGGCTAGCCCACCTGGATTTGACGTTATTCATTCCATTGGGCGTCGCTGGTCTGGTGCTGAACATGCTGTACGACAGAACCGGATCCTTAATTCCCTCGACCGTTGCCCACGCTACACTCAACACCGTTTCCGTGATGACGGCCTTAGGGATAGGAGGGGTGATTCATTAAAGCAATACCATCTTTTCACCAAACATTTGTCATGGTAAAATAATGCCGCATGCAGATATCGGAAAAGGGGTAGTCGCAATGGATTTTTCTCTCACACCCGAACAAGAGGCCCTCAAAGAATGGGCGCATGGCTTTGCAGAGCGGGAAATGCGGCCAGCCGCCGCAGAGTACGACGAACGCGAAGAATTCCCATGGGAGGTCCTCGAAAAGGCGGCGGCGATTGGCTTGTTAGCCTATTCCATCCCTGAAGAATACGGCGGCAGCGGGGTCACCAGTCTGGTGTCCAATCTCGTCATCGCTGAAGAATTGTTTTGGGGTTGTGCGGGCATTGCGACTGCCATGGGCGGCATTGGACTGGCCGCTTTGCCGATTTTGGAAATGGGCAGCGAAGAGCAAAAACGCCGCTGGCTGCCTCTCCTGGCCGATCCGAATCACGTGCGCCTTGGAGCCATGTGTTTAACCGAACCCAATGCGGGGTCGGATGTGGTGAACCTGTCCACGCGGGCGGTGCGCGATGGCAGCGACTATCTCATTACCGGCACCAAAACCTTTATTACCAATGGCGGGATTGCCGATGTTTACGTGGTCTTTGCAAAAACCAACCCTGATGCTGGGTATGCCGGGGTCTCCGCGTTTATCGTCGACGGCAAGTCGCCAGGGATTAGTGCCGGCAAGAAATTTAAAAAGCTCGGGTTAAGAGCTAGTCACACGGCGGAAGTGCATTTCGACCAAGTGCGGGTGCCCGAGGAAAATCGACTGGGGCCCGAAGGCATGGCCTTTATCGGTGCCATGAAAATGCTCGAGCACTCGCGGCCGACCGTCGCGATTGCAGCGGTTGGCGTAGCCCGTGCCGCCTACGAGTTTGCTCTCGAATACGCCAAAGAGCGGATTCAATTTGGTAAGCCCATCTACTATAACCAGGCCATATCCTTTCCCTTAGCGGAAATGCGCACCAAAATTGACGCCGGCCGCCTGTTAGCTTACCGAGCAGCTTGGCTGGCAGACCAGCAAAAATCGTGTAACCTGGAAGGGTCGATGGCGAAGGCCTTTTGCGGGGACATGGCCATGGAGGTCACCACACAAGCGGTGCAGACGCTAGGGGGATATGGCTATATGCGCGATTTCCCGGTGGAAAAGTGGTTTCGCGATGCCAAGATTATGTCGATTTACGAGGGGACGACGCAAATTCAAAAGCGCGTGATGACCCGCTTGCTGTAACGCGCTCGTCTGCCTTACATGACCTATCAAATCAGGAGGAGATCTGATGACCACGCGTGAAGTGTTTGAAAACCTGAAAACCCGCCTAGAAGCAAAGGGAGCCGCGCAGCTGCAACATTCGCAAGGAATCTACCAGTTTAATTTAAACGGCGACGATGGCGCCAATTATTACCTGGCGGTGACCGATAAGGGGGCCGAGGTCGTTGAGGGCACGAACGAGTCAGCAGGAGTCACGATTACCATGGCCGCGAGTGACTTTAAAGCCTTGGCGGATGGTTCACTCAACCCGATGAGCGCGTTTATGAGCGGCAAGCTCTCGGTGGCTGGTGACATGAGTTTGGCGCTCAAGCTGCAAACGCTCATTTCTTAAGCCCCGCGGCTTGTCGCCGGGAACGCGACCCGTCGTTGGTCATCGCTGAGGAGGAAGGATTGTGCGTGAAGCATATATCGTCGACGGTGTCCGGACACCGTTTGGTCGCCGGGGTGGGGGGTTGTCGAGGATACGCCCCGACGATCTCGCGGCGCTGGCCCTGAAGGCGCTCGTGCAGAAAACGGGGATTGAGGCGGGAGCCGTTGAAGACGTAAGACTCGGCTGCGTTACTCAAGTGGGGGAACAAGGGTTTAATATCGGCCGGCTTGCCCCGTTAATTGCGGGCTTTCCCGTTGAAGTCCCCGGCGTCAGCATTAATCGCATGTGCGCGTCCAGCCTCGAAGCCGTCAATCAGGCGGCTCAGGCTATTCGGGCAGACGTGCACGACCTTGTCATTGCGGCGGGTGTCGAATCCATGTCCCGCGTACCCATGGGTTCCGACGGTTCCACGTTTAGTCCCGAGTTATTGAACCAATATCACATTGTGCCGCAGGGCATTTCGGCGGAAATGATTGCGGAACAGTGGGAGTTGTCGCGCGAGGCGTTGGACCAATTTTCCTGGGAGAGTCACCAGCGGGCGCTCGACGCTCAGCAACAAGGCTATTTTGCCGAGGAAATAGTGCCCGTTGACACTATCGATGCGGATGGGCAGGCGGTTCGCATTGACCGCGATGAAGGTCCGCGGGCTGACACCACGTTAGAAAAAATGGCCGCGTTAAAACCCGTCTTTAAGTCGGATGGGCGTGTTACCGCAGGCAATTCCAGCCAGATCACCGACGGTGCTGCTGCCCTGTTATTGGCCTCCGACTCGGCTGTCGCGCGTTATGGGTTAACGCCCCGGGCACGGGTGGTGGCCATGTCTGTGGTGGGCGTAGACCCCGTGATCATGTTGACGGGTCCAATTCCCGCCACCCGTCAGGTGTTAGCCAAGGCGGGACTCCGCTTCGAGGATATGGATGTTATCGAGATCAACGAAGCTTTTGCGTCGGTGGTCCTCGCTTGGGGCAAGGAATACCATCCGGATTGGAGTCGGGTGAATCCGCATGGCGGCGCTATCGCCTTAGGGCACCCCCTGGGTGCGTCGGGAGCCCGGTTGGTGTTGACCGCCGTGCACGAGCTCGAACGCCGGCAAGGGCGCTACGCACTCGTGACCATGTGCATTGGATGGGGCATGGCGGTGGCCACGATTCTGGAACGTGTGTAAGGAACGGGGGTTTCCCCCGTTTCCAACGCGGCAGGCGCGCGGCCTTTTGCCCCTATTGCTTCGGGCAGGGATCACTCCAAGGGGGCTACGATCGGCGATGTATCTGAACCGAGCGTTGGCCACCCGACGGTGACGGGTCGTTTAACGCCGATCTAGCGCTGACCTCGCTGGGCGGCTCCAGAAAGATAGCCCACCCGGACGGATATCCCGCCAAGATCTGGTTATCGCCAATGGCTTCAAAGGGGTAGGCGGCCATACCAGACGCGCGAAAGTGCGGAGGAGGCTGAATGACTAGCCACTCCTTTAAGGAGCCAATCCATTGGTAAATCAGGCCGCCGGGTGCCGCATACAAGAGGTTACCGCTGGTGCTGGCGGCCAATTGACCTACGCCTGTCGTGTTGTTTCTGCCCACAGGCACGGGGAAGATCGACCACTGCTGGGATGGAGGATTATAGCGAACAATCACCGGCCCGTTGCCGCTAATGAGAGCGGCGATAGTTCCATTAGGGGTCATGATCATCGTGGTCGGTGCAGCCCCGATCATGGGAAAATGAGGAATTTCCGACCAGGTGCGGCCATCGTTGGTGGTTTCTAACACCGGGCCAATGCCGTCCCCGCTGATGGGGATGAGAGACACGGCAACCATGTTAGGATCGGCAGGATTCACCGCGTAAGTTTCCACCTGCCACTGGTTAGTGTTTAACGACAAGATATTATGCCACGTGCGCCCGTTGTGGCTCCAAACCAGCGTACCGTTGAGGATGGCCCAAAAGCGGTTGCCAATGGCAATTAAATTGGTTATCGCCGCGGTGCCTGATCCCCAACGCGTCCAAGTGGCACCGCCATTGGTGGTAATAAAGCCGCGGCTGAGCCCCGAGGGATTCTCTTCCACCAACAACGCTCGATTCGGTTGGCTAGGCAGCCCCGCAATGCTGTCTACGGTATCCGCACCAGGAGTCCCCGGGGATGGCATCCAGGGGCTGGGTTGGTCGCCCACCATATCTGACCAAAGGTTCCCGTGGGTCACATAGACGTGAGACCCCGCCGCCGAAAAGGTGTTAATGCTGACGTCACCGCCCCACCCCCATACGCCCTGGGCTGGTACTGCTTTGGGGGGAGTCAGAATGGGCGATCCGTTGTCCATTTGTGGGCCGCTGAATTCATACACGGGGTTCCCATTGTTAAATAACACGCCCGCTTCCAGCCCCATATGATTATTGACCAAAAGCGATAACGAGTTGCCCGCTAACACGCCAATGTGAAAGGTGCCGGTGATGCTGAGATTGTGACCGGTAGGGGTTGCCAAGGGATAGGTGCCGTAGACCGGCACCATACTGGCAACCGCAAAGGGACCATGGCTCATTCGGCGAATGGCCTGGGCCAGAGCCTTGGGCAAACGAATCGCAGCTAAATTGGGGTTGTCGACCACGCCATGACCTTGAGGCAACTTGACCGTCAAGGGCAACGCAAGTACGGCCAACAGTGCCGCTGCCGAGCCCATCATGGCTATCCGCCGCCGCCAGTGACGTTTTTGGACTGCATACTTCGGATGCCAGGCCGGCTGGAAATACAATCCCAAGTCGTTGGCCAGCGCCTTATCCAACAACTCACCGACCCTCGATTCCTGGTCGTAGTTCATAGCGAGCTCTCCTTCCACACCGGTTCCAGCAGCGGTTTCAAGTGTTGCCGGGCCCGATAAAGCCGGGTTTTCACCACTTGCTCGCTGACACCCAGTGCGTCCGCGGTTTCTTTCAAACTGCGGTCCAGGTAATAGAACAGCAGGATGCACTGCCGTTCGGCCGGGTTCAGTCTCATGACCGCATCTAATACCAACGCGCTGTCGGACAGTAACGTCGTGTCCTCCGCCGCCGCATGCGTTACCTCTAATAAGTCGGTGGGATCCTCCGGATGACGTCGGAGGTGGCGCATGCGGTCTCGACACAAATTAGTGACCGTATGAAACAAAAGGGGCGCGGATAAGGTCTCTACGCCTCGACGCATGGCATGGCGCCAGAGTCGCAAAAAGGCATCCTGCACCACATCTTCAGCATCAGGACGGGAATGTAGCGTAACATATGCATAACGAAACGCTTTGTCGCCATGCTCATTGATAAAGCGGTCGAACAGTTCTTGATCATGAGCGTCCGTATTTGGCACCCCTTTAGCACCGTTATCCCCCAGAATTTTAACTCCGGGAGTTGCTTTAAGGTTACACCATAGAGACCGTGGGACGTAAGCCATCAGAAGGTATCCGCAAAAAAGTTCAGATCATGTCAAGTCAAGAGGGGAACCCCTAGTTCCTCACACTCCCATGGTCATTGGCTTACACCCGTTGGAAAGCGGCTTTTGACTGGTAGCCGTGTGCGGCGCCCGTGTAATGTTTGCCGCGACCGGGGACACTGGAAATGCTATGGGAACCAGGGTATCCCTGCAATTGACGCTAATGAGGTCGGTACGCTTACGTCGGTCTACCCATTTTCTGCTATGATTAAGGTAAGCCGCCAAGGTCGGTCGAGACTTTGGGCAAAACCCGGAGGATCGCCATGGCGATTCGGGATGGGAGGGATTTACGGTGCAGCATGAAGACGCGCGTCATACGGCAGCAAAACAATTTGTGGGACCTAACGCGGGATTTTTGGTGGAAGTTTACCAACAATTCCTGCGGGATCCGGCCAGCGTCGATGTCGACACCCGTAACATTTTGGAAGCGTTGGATAGCACGGTTATTGAAGCATTGGCGGCGGGGGAGGAGGCTCCGGCTGCAACGCCAAGCTTTCCCATCGAAAAACTTGTAAAGGCGGTGCAATTAGCCCGCAACATCCGCGAGTTTGGCCATTTGCAGGCCTCATTTGATCCCTTGGGGGTTTCGCCCCGGCAAATCGTGGACGATCCAGAAGTCATGGGCATTAGCGATGCAGATTTAAAGGCCATGCCCTCCACCGTGGTATGGCCCAATCGCCTGCGCGTGGCCGCTAACGCTTTGGAAGCCATCAACCTCTTAAGGCATTTGTATTCTGGTCCCTTAGGTTACGACTTTAGCCACGTGCACAACATTGAAGAGCGAGATTGGCTACGCCAACAAGTGGAAGGTCCCCAAGCCGAGGTCCCGTTATCGCCCGACGAGAAGCGGCGGATTCTTCAACGGCTGACGGAGGCTGAAGCATTTGAGCGCTTCTTGCATACCACCTTTCCCGGTCAGAAGCGGTTTTCCATCGAAGGAAATGACGCATTAATCCCCATGCTTGATACCCTTATTGCCCAAGAAGTCAAAGCGGGTGCCCACGAAGTGGTGATTGGCATGGCACACCGTGGGCGTTTAAATGTGTTGGCGCACGTTTTAGGAAAACCCTACCATCGGATTTTCTCGGAGTTTCATACCACGGTGAACAAAGACTTGGTGCCTTCTGAGGGATCGATGGGCATTAATGCGGGATGGACGGGAGATGTCAAATACCATCTTGGCGGCCACAAGTTAATTCGCGATGGTGAGTTGGCGGGCGTGCGCATTACCCTGGCAAACAATCCGAGCCATCTGGAATTCGTGAACCCCGTGGTTCAAGGGCTTACACGGGCGGCCCAAGAGGACGTTGATCATCCCGGTGCACCGAGTCAGGATGTAGAACGCGCAATTGCTATTGCCATTCACGGGGATGCGTCGTTTCCCGGGGAGGGCATCGTGGCAGAATCCCTCAATCTATCGCGGTTGAAAGGCTATCAAACGGGCGGGATTGTCCATATTATTATGAATAACGGATTAGGATTTACCACCGAGCCCGACGAGGGACGGTCTACCTTGTATGCCAGTGATCTGGCAAAAGGTTTCGAGATCCCCGTCGTGCACGTCAACGCCGACGATCCGGAGGCTTGCTTGAAAGCCGCTAATCTAGCCTTCCGCTATCGCCAAAAATTTCACAAAGACTTTCTCATTGACTTGGTGGGCTACCGACGGTGGGGTCATAATGAGGGAGACGAACCCGCCTATACCCAACCGCTGCTGTACCAGGCCATCGCGCGGCATCCCACCGTGCGGGCCATCTATGCTGACCGATTAAAAGAAGAAGGGGTGGTCAGCGATGGCGAGGTTCGGGCAATGCTTGATGAGGCACAAAATCGACTTAAAAGCGCCAAAGACGAGATGGGCGCACCGGTTGTGGACGATGAACCGGAGGTGAGCACCTGGAGTGACGCCCTCATTGCGCTGGCGGAACCTACCGGGGTGAGTCGCCAAACGCTCGTGGCGCTAGTCGAGGAACTACATCGATGGCCGGATCACTTTCAACTGAACCCCAAATTGGAACGCCAACTCAAACGCCGCTTGGAAAATGTGGCAGCGCCGGGCGGCATTGACTGGGGACTGGCTGAGGCATTAGCGTTTGCGTCCATCTTGCAAGAGGGCACGGCCATCCGCATCAGCGGGCAGGATACCGAACGGGGAACATTTAGTCATCGTCATGCGGTGCTGCACGACGTCAAAACGGGAGCTACGTATACGCCCCTTCAACACCTCTCGTCCGCCCGTGCTGCGTTTGCCATCTATAATAGCCCACTCTCGGAAGCGGCTGTCATGGGGTTTGAATACGGATACAGTGTCCAGTCTCCTCATGTGCTCACGTTGTGGGAAGCGCAATTTGGCGACTTTGCCAACGCTGGCCAAGTGATCATTGATCAATTCATCGCGGCGGCACGCTCGAAATGGAAGGAACGCTCCGGCCTGGTGCTGCTGTTGCCGCATGGCTACGAAGGACAAGGGCCGGAGCATTCGAGTGCGCGCTTGGAACGCTATCTACAACTGGCGGGCGATAACAATATCCGGGTGGCGAATGTGACGACCGCGGCGCAATACTTTCACCTGCTGCGTCAACAGGCCAACCTGATTCGTCGCGATCCGCGGCCGCTCATCGTGATGACGCCGAAAAGCCTTCTGCGCCACCCAATGGCGGCGAGCTCACTGGAGGACCTGGCGCAGGGACGGTTTTCCCCGGTCCTCGACGATCATTTGGCACCGCCGGAGCAAGTTAAGCGATTGATTTTTCTGAGTGGCAAGGTGGTCGTTGACTTGCTGCAAGCCTATCACGATGCGCCAAATCCTGCGGTAGACGTTGTGCGCATCGAGCAGCTGTATCCGTTTCCGCACGCAGAAGTGGCCAATGTGGTCGCGCGATACCCACAAGTCGAAGAGGCTTTGTGGCTGCAGGAAGAACCGCAAAACATGGGGGCCTGGCGGTACATTCAACCCCGTTTAGCCAGTGCCCTGCCTGCCCACGTGACCCTTCGGTATGTGGGACGGCCTGAGCGCGCGGCTACGGCGGAAGGATTCCCGGAAATGCACAATGAAGAGCAGACCCGCATCACGCGGGAGGCTCTTCAACCCATCGCAGTTTCAACACGGGGAGGGCAACGGTAGTGTCAGAATTGAAGGTGCCAGAGTTAGGCGAATCGGTCGTCGAGGCTACAGTGGGACGTTGGCTCAAACAAGTGGGGGACGCAGTGTCGGCGGGGGAACCTGTCGTGGAACTGGAAACAGACAAGGTTAACTTGGAGGTGGCTGCGGAAGAAGATGGCGTATTGGCATCCATTGTGGCTGAGGAAGGCGCCACCGTCGCAGTTGGTTCTACGTTGGCTGTCATTGAGGCGGGCGTGACAGCGCAGCGATCGGGAGGTGAAAGCGTTCTCGATTCTTCGGTGGAACCAGCCACAGCGCCTAAGGCTCCACAACCCCCAAGGGCCACTCCTGAGGTGCGACGTCTTGCTCGCGAACAAGGTGTGGATTTGACACAGGTGGCGGGAAGTGGTCCCGGCGGTCGCATCGTCCGTGAGGATATCGTAGCCCCACCACCTGGGGTGAAAACCGCAGCGCCTTCACCAGAGCCTGTGCGTCCTGCACCACCGCCACCTCCGGTCACTAGCACGGATGATGCGCGAAGGGAAGAACGCGTCCCCATGTCGTCCCGGCGGCAAACCATAGCCCGCCGATTGGTGGAAGCCCAACACACGGCGGCCATGCTGACGACCTTTAATGAAGTGGACATGACCCACGTATTGGCGGTGCGCGCGCGCCGACGCGATGGCTTTAAAGAACATTACGGTGTAAGCTTGGGATTCATGTCATTCTTTACCAAGGCGGTTATCGGGGCCCTGAAACGGTTTCCACAGTTGAATGCCGAGATTGACGGCACCGACATGGTATTAAAGCACTACTACGACATTGGCATTGCCGTGTCGACTGATGCGGGTCTGGTGGTGCCCGTCATCCGGGATGCCGATCGGCTCACGTTTGCTCAAATTGAACAGCAAGTGGCTGATTTAGCGCAGCGCGCCAGGCAAAACAAGCTGACCCTGCGTGAGCTGCAAGGCGGAACTTTTACGATTACAAACGGAGGCGTCTTCGGCTCGTTGTTATCGACGCCGATCCTTAACACCCCCCAGGTCGGCATTCTTGGCATGCACAAGATTGAAGAACGTCCGGTAGCCATCAATGGCACGGTTGTGATCCGGCCGATGATGTACCTGGCGTTATCTTACGATCATCGCATCGTCGATGGCAGCGAGGCGGTCCAATTTTTAGTGGCCGTCAAGGAGTTTATCGAGGATCCGGAAAAGCTCCTGTTGGAGGGCTAATCATGGGGCGGTATCTTCCGCTCGCGTGCACGGTGGTTATCATCGGGGCTTCTGTCGCCACATTGCTGTTGGTCATTCATCCGCACGTGATTGGTTGTCCCGGTTCGGCGGCGACAACGGTCATTGATTGCCGCGCAGTGGTGACAAGCCCTGGGGGGCATCTCTTGGGGATGCCCTTGGGCTTTTGGGCGCTTGTATGGCTAGCCGCCTTTTGGCTACTAGCCCTTGTGGCCGGCGCTAAGCAATTATGGTTCATGACGCCCTGGGCGGTCCTAGGGGTGGCCTACGCCATCGGTACAGAGCTCCGAGTGGGTCACATTTGCGCTTGGTGTAGTCTAGATCAGCTAGCCATCCTGACATTGGCCGTGTGGGGCGCGAGCGGACGCATGACGAGGAGGGGGACACCCCATGACGAAAGCGGAGCGCTTGGATAGTTTGCGTCCCGAGGTGCTGGGGTGTCGCGCTTGCGGTTTACGCGACGGGGCTACACAAGTGGTCTTTGGTGAAGGGCACCCGGAGGCGCGCATTGTGTTTGTGGGCGAAGGGCCCGGGGCAGACGAGGATAAGCAGGGGAGGCCCTTTGTGGGTCGTGCCGGCCAACTGCTGGATCGTATGATTGCGGCCATGGGGATGTCCCGGTTTCAGGACGTGTACATTCTCAATGTGGTCAAATGCCGGCCCCCGGGCAATCGGACACCTACGCCCGAGGAATGGGACGCGTGCCATCCGCATCTTGAGCGTCAACTGGAGATTCTCGACCCGGTCATTGTGGTGTTGTTGGGGAGCACCGCATTGAAAGCGCTCCTGGGCCCAACCCTGCGCATCACCCAAATGCGCGGGCAGTGGATTGAGCGCCGAGGTCGCTGGTGGATGCCCACTTACCATCCTGCCGCGCTACTCCGGAATCCTTCGCTAAAACGCGAGACGTGGGACGATCTGAAGCGTGTGGTGGACAAGTACCGCGAACTCGTCAATCCCGGACACGATAGTCCGTATTATCCCATTCCGTCGAAGAATTGACGGTGATGGCAGCCAGTGGCCGTGCACCGCGCGCGCAACAGGTGTATGATATCAATTGTTACAAAGTCGTTGCATTTTATCGCGGGAAAGCGCGGGCGGAATTCGGTGAATTTGTCGAAGCGAGGGTGTGAAGGCCGATGCTCAGTCAAGTGCAAAAGACAGTACGGGCCTATGTGGAACTGACGAAGCCTGGCATCGTGTTATGGCTGCTCATCACTGCGTACTGTGCTATGGTTGTCGCACACCATGGGGCGCCGTCGTTGAGAATCACGGTATTTACGCTGTTAGGGCTGGCGATGTCTGCCGGGGGCGCCCATGCTGTCAATATGTGGTACGACCGCGATATTGACCGGATCATGCAGCGAACCGCGCGTCGCCCGGTGGTCACGGGACGCATTAAGCCCTCCCATGCGCTGATTTTTGGGATTAGTTTGGGCGTGGTATCGTTTGTGGGCATGACCTGGCTGGTCAATTGGGTGGCCGCCGTTGCGTCACTCGGTGGATATTTGTTTTATATTTTCATATACACTATGTGGCTCAAGCGCCGATCTCCCCAAAACATCGTAATTGGCGGGGCTGCCGGTGCCTTTCCGCCGCTCGTGGGATGGGCCGGGGCCACAGGCCATCTCGGCTTGGTGCCAGGCTTAATGTTTTTGCTCATTTTCTTGTGGACGCCACCCCACTTTTGGTCTTTAGCCCTCTACAAACAAGAGGACTACCGCAAAGCGCGGATTCCCATGATGCCTCTTGTCCGCGGCCCTCGAGCAACGAAGATTCAAAGCGTGGTTTACGCCGTGCTGTCACTGGCCGCGTCGGTCATTTTGTACCTCACGCACAGCGTGGGCCGGGTGTATTTGGCGGTAGCGGTGGTGCTCGGGGTGTTGTTTGTGATGTCAAATGTGCGGCTCTTAAAAGAACCAGCGGACGAAACAACGTGGGCTAAGAAGACGTTTCGTTTCTCCCTGATTTACATTGCCGCGTTATTTCTCGCGATGGTTGTGTAGCAGCGAACAGAGGAATTAGTGAACTCGGTATGACACGCGAACGGTTTTTAGTCAACTTGACGCGAAGTCCGGAGCAAGACCCCGACCGGGTTACCGTGGCCTTCGTCATGGCGCGATCGGCGTTGTCGCTCGAGAAGGAAACGGTAGTCTTGTTATCCACGGACGGCGTGTGGGCGGCAGTCCCCGCTCAATATAACGTGGTGCACGAATCGGGATTTCCGCCACTAAGGGACCTCATTCTGGGATTTCTTGAGGATGGAGGGCAACTTTGGGCATGCGCACCCTGTGTGAATAAGCGCGGCATTGCCGACCAGTTGCATCCTGATGTGCAACTGGTCGGTGCAGTGACCGCTCTTGCCTGGGTGTCAAACAACGGGGTCAGTCTGTCCTTTTGACGTGGCCGCCGACGGCCGCGCATCGTTGTCAGACGCTACCTCTTACGCACCACACCCACACTGGCGACAGGTACAGTTACGCGCACAAGAACAGCTATCTGCGCAATGTCCGTCAGCGCAATGGGCACAACAACAGGGATCAACAACCGATTGTTCCACGAAGCGCCTCCTTCCGCGAAGCGTTTAGTCGTAGTGTTACCCCTTCATGAACGGCTATGCGTTCTACGTCCGCTTTCTGTCCGAAACCTCTAACGCTTCAGGGGGGTGTCCCTTCGGTGACGCGGAAAAGTCGGTCACTGGTGGCAAGGCTCGCATTTGGCCTTCGATCGTATCGACGCCTGTAGCCCTTCGTCCCGCAGGTATTCAGCGTCCCTCGCGTTCTGGCGTTGGACCGCCTTCCCCCGCAGATGAGCAAACGTCACGACGCCTCCATAGGTATTCGACGCACCGTTAAATGCAGCGGAGATTGCCCATGCCACTCCCAGATCCAGTGTCCGAGGAGATAACGTGTGGCTGGTTGGAGCCCTACCATTTCTCCAGGGCGATGCAATAATGGCGCATGGTCGCTCTCGGCCGGCTCAGGACTGGCGCCGGCGTCAGCTACCCAGGACCCCGTGGAAGGGCGCCCGAGGAGAATGCCACCTGGGAGGTGTAGAGTACACTCAGACATCCCGCGCCCGGCTAGCAAGACCGTGACATAGCGTGTCACGGCGTCGCGATCGCGGGTGCTGGTCAGGTTTTCCAGAAAACCCGGTGCAACGCCATTCTGTGTCGGTGCGCCTTCAGCCAGGGGCAGAGCGGCTCCTTCTCGAAGGAAGAGTGGCACGTCCCCCAGGGGTGCCGGGACGCGGGCAGTACCTGGCCCCAAATACCAGCGCCCAGTCCACCAGTGGAGCCAGCGGCCGGGGGGCAGAATGACGCGCCACTGGCGCTTATGGGGTTTCAACACCGGCGATACCAAGAGATCGGTGCCTAATAAAAACTGGTGATTTTGCCGAATGTAGCGCTGGTCGGGATATTCCAAATACAGAGGACGCACGAGCGGAACGCCGGTACGGCGGGCAACCTGGGTCAAATGGAACCAGTAGGGGACGAGCGCGACGTGTAAGCGGGTATACCGAGCAAACAGGCCGCGCGTTTCACCATCCCGGTCCCAACGCCAATTGCGGGGACGCGCCGTGCCATGATGGGTGCGCATGACCGGCAACAATGCCCCAAGCTCCATCCAGCGAATATAAAGCTCTTTCGTAGACGGGCGTGTCAGTCCGAACGTCATGTAGCCGGCAATGTCTGTACTCCACAAGGCAAAGCCGCTTAGCCCCGCAGAGAGGACTTGCGGGACAACGGAGGCCAACCCGTCGGCCGGATCCCAATCGGTGTCAGAGTCACCGCCCCACAAGACCGGAGCCAGGCGCGGGGTGTTCAGATTGGCCGAGCGCACAAAGAAAGTATAATCGCCATTTGGTTTCCGCTCCTCCCAAAATTCACGGTTCACGGACTGCCATAGTTCGGGATATCGATTGTGGGTGTCCCATCCCGTGCTGTGATCGTGCAACACGGCGGTCACGGGAAGGTATTCGCCAAAGTCCGCCATCCAACCATCGAACCCCACATCGGCCAACGGGCCCATGATGCGGCGCTTGACCCAGGCGCGGGTCTCCTCGCGTGTGAGGTCGAGTTGACCGTGGTGATGCCCTAAAATCCTGATATCGACCGGTGCACCGTGTTGGTCGCGAACTAGGTGACCCGCGCGGTCTGCCTCCTGGTAAAGCGCCGTATCCTCGGCAATTTCCGGACACAGGTACCCTAGCACTTTGAAATCGTCCTGGTGTAGGTCATCAATGAGGGCTTTGAGATCTGGATACAGGGTGCGGCTAATGTCATGCGACAGCGGTCGCATCCAAAACCGCCGGCGATCCTCCCATGAACCCATCCAGTCTTCAATCCAAATCGCGGAAGCGGGGATGTGCTCAGCGCGCAGTGTGTGTGCCACACGGCGCACTTCCGCGTCGCCGCGCACTGCATCAATCCACGGTCCAAACACCCATATCGGGGGATCGGGAATGTGCCCAAGTGCCGCTTGCTGGCGGCCTATGACTTCCTTCAGATTATCCCCCGCGACCACGTGTAAAACCAATTTCCGGCTCCAGACTCTCATGGTCCTCCGAGCCCCTCTGACAGCCCAATCAATGCGTTCCGTATTTGTCGACCAGCCGCCGTAGTTTAATGAACTGAGCCAACGGGGTAGGGGAGCATAGGTGGTTCGGTGACCACGGGGGAGCGGCACGTGACCCGTCCACCGCAAATAGGGGGACAAGGGGCCAAGCCCAACTGGCCCCTCTTCTGTCCAGGTCGACCAGGTACCGTGCCTAGCCGGCCCATCGGTGTATTCGCCGAACCCAAAGAGGACTTCATGCATGGGTCCCCACCAGTGAAAACCCAGGCGATTGACCTCGGAGTCGTGAGCGCGCATGGTCAATTGCAAATGATGCGGCGACAGCTGGACGATGCTGAGGCTCGCGATCTCCCGCGCGCGATCATCAATTAAATGCCAGCGTCGGTCTTCCAGGGCAACAACCCCTGTGACCGAATAGCGGGTGATGTGGTGTTCGCGAAAAATGTCCCAGGCTATCCAGTGGTGTTGCGTGACGCGATCTACATGTTGGACAATCCAGTCCCGCGGAGTAATGATCAATAAGGGCACGTCGCGATAAACAATGGTTATTCGCCCTGCGTCATCCAATAGGGCCCTCAATAGGGCAGGGGTTTGGCTTATCATAGTAACACCATACCACGGGCCAGGGACTGAGAGAAGCTACGGTAGGCCCTGATTTCTGCAATTTTGGCGCTTACGGGAACGGGCGGGCGCTGGGGCGTCGCAAGGTCTAAAAATGCGCCCAGGATTTCTCGGGGTAAGAACCCGTTATCGCTAATGCGGCTGCCAGAACGCCACGACGCGCCAGCGATTATCACGAGATTTGGGCGCGAACTGGAGCGATCACCGCAGATCCATGTACTGGCGGTCCTGTTGAGCCCGTCAGCGACCCTGCATTGGTTCTCCACGATTTGCTAATCCGGCCATCCTGGTACATGATGACCCCGCGACGAAAGTCCCAGAGCCCCGGGTATCAGCGCATGGTCACCGCCCTCCCCATATCGACCACTTCCTGGGATCCTGTGCGGAATTTGGATTGGCATTAGGCGGCCAGGGCTTGGACAATACCACCGAAACCCGTTAGAATTGTCAAGGTAATTATGACGTTCGTTTTCTGACCCTATGATTAGTTCGGTTACAAGTTCGCAACAATCAGATGCTAGGCTAACAAGGTCGCAGAAAACCGCGAATTTGCGTAGAAGGAGTGCACAACGATGAAGACGTCCCAATTTTCCCTCGCCCTGACGGCCACCACGCTTTTAGTGACTCTCAGCGCTTGCGGGACTCAAGCGACCTCGAGCCCGCAGGCGTTGGCGACAGTTAACCAGGAACCGGTGACAGCGCAAGATGTCGCCAATTTTGTGGATGGCACGGAGTTTTTGCAAGGACAAACATTTGCCACCTCGGCCAAAGAAAAGACATTAGAACTTAAGGCGGTGGTAGCTCAAACCGCGGTAAACCAATGGGCATTGAAAAAGCATCTGACCACCGTATCCAAAGCGAAAGCTCA
The DNA here is from genome assembly GCA_026627385.1 of Bacillota bacterium. Taxonomy (GTDB): domain Bacteria; phylum Bacillota; class Sulfobacillia; order Sulfobacillales; family Sulfobacillaceae; genus JAPNUR01. The sequence continues at coordinate 32,915 of JAPNUR010000027.1, forward strand.
AGTGAACCATCTCGTCAGCTCAGTGATTGAACCTGAAGTCGGTGGCGCAGCAACCCTCAAAAGCTTGCTATCGTCCCATCATCTGACCATGTCGACCCTCAAGTCTTATCTTGTTCAAGAAGAGATCTCGAATAGCGCTTATGCTCAGGTCACAAAAGATGTCAAGGGGCCGTCTTTAGCACAAGAAGAGTCTTACTACAAGAGCAATCGCGACCTCTTTGCGACCCCGGCGGAGGATGAGATTAGTAACATTGTGGTGAAATCGTCCTCATTAGCTCAAAACATTCTGAAGCAAGCCCAAGGTGGCACGCCCTTTGCCACGCTGGCAAAGGAGTACTCGATTGCCCCGAACGGCAAAACCGGCGGTAGTGAAGGTTTTGTACCCGTGAGCGGCTCATCCATGAGTCAGGGACTCTACGATACCGTGATAAAGATGCAGGCGGGCCAATTTGCCACCTATCATGGGACGCAGGGCTATCATGTCATCTGGCTCCAGGCGACGAAGCCCGCCGGTTACGAACCGTTTTCATCCAAGACGGTGCAAGCAGAAATTAAGGCGACCATCTTGCAAACCCTAGACGACAAAGCCTATCAAGCATTTGTTAATAAGTTAGAGGCTCACGATAAGATTATTTACCACAAAAAGTCATAGCTCAAGCCAGTGGCGTAAGATCGCGAAGAACAGGGCACACTGTCTCTACCGTGCGGGGTAGAGGTGGGGTGGATCTTGTGGCGAATAAGCCTGCCGTGTGGCTGGACAGCGACCCGGGGGTGGATGATGCCTGGGCCATGGTCATTGCGGCGAGCACCTGTGAGGTTCGCGGCATCTCCACGGTGGCCGGCAACGTGCCGCTCCCATATACGTATGCGAATGCGTTGCGCATCGTCGGGGAACTGGGGCAAGGTCATTTGCTGGTGTTGCCAGGCGCCGAACAACCGATGTTGAGCCCACTCATGACTGCTACCGCGTATCACGGAGCCACGGGTGTGGGCAATTGGTCCCCCGATTATGTCTATCCGGTTGAGCTGGACCTGCGTACACGGGTCTGGGAGTGGTGGCATGCGCATGCGAGCGATTTGCAGTCGGTGCACCTTATAGTCACCGGCCCTGCAACGAACGTGGCCATCAGTGCGTTAGCGTTTCCCGCGCTTCGTAATCGCTGGGCCTCCGTAACCTTGATGGGAGGAGCCCTTCCTGGGGCGCAAATTGATAAGGCGCAAGAATTTAACGTGTACGTCGATCCGCATGCAGCTGACATCGTTTTTCATTGGATGTCCCGCGTGCAATTAATTGGGATTAACGTTGCCCATAAGGCATTAATTCCCGTGAACGATCTTAAACGTCTCGTGCACTACGGCCGGGTAGGAAACATGTTAAGCCACATGTTAAGCTTCTATATGCAAAAAGCGCAGGGAGAGGGAGGGCATCCTGAAGCCTTCCCCATTGATGACGTCGTGGCCGTAGCCGCTGTGGCACACCCTGAGTTTTTCCATTGGCGCGAAATGCCCTTGGCCGTTGTTCGTGAGGGACCGCTTCGAGGCAGCGTGGTCTTGAGTCCCAGCGATATCAAACGATCGGCCATCCGAGTAGCCACCGACATTAATGTCGACGCGTTTCGCGCCTGGGTTTGGGACAGCATGGAAACGTACCGCCCTCACTAGCGCTGGACACGGCTTAAGTGCATAAATCTTGTCGGCGCGGAGATCCTCTAACTGGACAACGGTGATCTGGGTCCGATGACATCACTACATCACAAAGGGGTGCGTACCATGCAGGTCAAGGAGATTATGACAAAATCCGTAAAGACGGTGTCCCCTAGCGACAGCGTAAAAAAGGCGGCACAAATCATGGAAGAGGTCAATTGCGGCAGTGTCCCCGTCACCGAAGGCGACCGAGTGGTCGGCATGTTGACGGACCGTGACATCACGATTAAAGCTGTTGCTCGCGGTCAGGGATCGGACACGCCGGTCAAGAACTGCATGAGCAGCACCGTGGTCACCATCAAGCCCGATGCCGACGCTCGTGAAGCAGCCAACATGATGGCCGGCAACCAAGTGCGACGCCTGCCCGTCGTCGACAACCAAAAGCTGGTCGGCATACTCGCCATTGCAGATCTAGCCCGGGTTAACATCTACGTCAGTGAGAGCGGCAAGGCACTCAGCGAAATCTCCGAACCTAGCCGACAAGCAAACGCCGTGCGGCATTAGCCCTCACCTCATTGACATTAACATATCCAGCAGTAGTTCCGCCGCCATGCGCCGGAATCTACTGCTCTTTACATGTCGACCAACGGGCAGGTCCTGAGAAGCCTTTCCTTGATGACCCCCTGGCATGCTTGGTAACGTCCGATAAGCAAGATTATGTAAACTGCTGCGGGTGTGGACAATAGGGGAGCCTTTGGCGACGATACCGGTATTCCGGGCGATAAAGCTCCTTCCCGTGTTATCTTCCTGGGTCGTCCCCCACAAATAGGAAAAGAGATCAATGGGGTTCGACAGGTTGACTATGGCGGGAGGAATCAGGACGTCAGAACGAGTTCTAGGATTCGCCAGCTGGGTTTTCGGAAACGGCATTGATTTCTCCGTGTAATCCCTCAAATATCTCGAGTAATCGGACATAAATCTGTTTTTGAACAGCGGATTTCGTATGGCCGACCCGGGATAGGACTAAGGACTGGTTGCCCGTAAACAGCTTCTCCGGGCGCACGTGCGAATCATGAGGTAGCATGCCCTCAGAAAAGTCGCTTTGCCGTAATAATATGGCATGAGGCCAATCGCGACTTGTAATTTGACAGAAAATGTAGTCCCCGTCTGATAACGTAGCTAAAACAAGAGCCGGGCGCCGTTTGGCACGCTCTAACGTGGTAAAAGGAAACGGCACCACTACGACATCCCCAGCTATAAGTTTTTCCATGCTTCATCTTCTTCCGGGGTTAACCAGCCTTCGGCAAGCGACGATTCAGACAGGATCGCCGTGTCAGGCACCGCATGCCGTAATCGCAGAAATTGAACAAAATCGGCGACTTCATCCATGAGATCATCTGGGAGATCTTGAAGAAGCGTCCAAATGATTTGTCGCGTCGTCGATGAAGACATCTTGGTGCCTCCCTGGTTTTTGGTACTATTATACCCCGTGCTAGAATTGAAAGGATTTAAGAATAACGTGCGAAAACTACCCATCCCGGTAAACGCTCGACCTTTGGTGGGTTGCAGCAACCGTCAATCACCGGATTTGGCGGCAATCGTATAGCGCAAGCGATACCGATTAGCGCGGTCAACGAGATATACCACCTCTACGACGGCTCCTGCCGTTGTACGGGTAATACGCTCGCGATGTCCAGCACAACCAATGGCGCCCGTCCGACTTCGCCGAATTGGCGCCGTTCCTCCGTTGTCGCGATACGCGCGCCGTGACACTCTCTTCAAATGCCCCCAAGGAGCCGTATAACGCGGTCAGCTGGGGATAAAAAGGTCGGTCCGGATTCATTGCGGCTTCCCATAAAGCGGGACTAGGCAGATACCAGCCGTCGGTCATTGCAACGAGCTCTGGACCGTCGCCTTGCAAAGTGCGCCAATGCACGAGACGTTGGGGTTCCGGCATGTGCAGTCGTACAGCCGCGGGCGGTTCTTCCGTTCGGAGGCTTAATGTTTTTACCCAGGGATCACGCCATGCCGGATCTGTCAAAAAATCGGTCGTCCGATCCGATAGTGGTCGGGGTCCCGCAACACGGCGCTCGCGGAGTCCATGGGGCGCGTATAATAGCCCTTCTGTAGTGAGCAACTGCAGGGCTTTAGCGATCGTGGACGGTTGTACGTTAAACCGTTCGGCTAATTCTTTTTGAGGCGGAAACAAGCTATCCGGGGCCCACTGACCACTAGTTATTTCAGCACGTAGTACTGCCGCAATTTCTTCCCAAATTCGAAACCGGCTCATTGCCATCCCCCCACCGTAGTGCGTATCGCCGTCGTCAACGCGTTCCAGGCCCGTTCACCGGCCTCACGTGAGGCGTAGGACGGTAATCCCACTACGCCACTGGCGGTATACGACTGAAGTCCGGTTGCCATAAAATACGGCCGGTCGGATGCGTCGACGTCGGCGGGGATCGTTGGTTGGACCGTCTCGGGGGCTAAATACAGGAGTAAACTGCGCTCCAGAGCTCCGGCATGCATGTCCTCGTGTGGCCCAAACGACCACCCTGCGGCCGCATAGGCTGCTGCCCAGTCGGCCCGGGAGGGCAGCAATAGCACCGGGAATCCGTCGGCATTCCACTCCTGGACGAGGCTTCCCAGCACTTGATTGCCGCCATGACCGTTGATCACCACCAGCGGCTCGGGCTGGGCATGGACAATATCGGTCACAAACTCAGCAAAATGGGTGACCCGGATACTGATCATGGTATCGAGTCCCCGATGTTCAAAAGAGCACCCGTACGGAACGGCAGGAAGTACCGTATCGGTCGGATGGGCACAGGCTTGGCATAGGGCAATGGCAATCCGGGTGTCGGTATCATACGGCAAGTGGCCTCCGTGTTGTTCCCAACTGCCAATTGGTAACCAGCGCATCCTATGACCCCCTTCAGATTTTTTGATAACCATAGGTTACAGTATTTTAGAACGTCTAACGTAGATAAAACTCAAGTTTGACAGTACCCTTGATATGACGCGGATTGTAGGGGCAAGTTTGTACCACACGCACTTTAGTCCCGCGTGGCTGCGGGGCTCGTGGGAGATCGATTCGTCTTGTGGCATCTTGTGCGGTTTACTCGGCCGACGTCATGTGTTGTGCTTTCGTCACCGACAAGGTCTTAGTCGGCGTCGGGATGCCCAGGCTCGCGAGGATGCCCTGCGCCCGGTCTGTCGCTTGGGTCACACTGACGAACTCCTTGCCTAAGAAGGTGGCACGCACCGCTTTCCAGCGTCTTAATTCCCGTACGATGGCTTCGACGGTGTACCACCGCAACTCGAGTTCGGCGAGCACCTGGGTCCGTTCTTCCAGGCACGCAAGGCTTTCCGCCGCAGCCGTGTCGCGGGCCCATTGGCGGCGATAGAGTACTGGCATCTCCTGCTCGAACCCGACATCCCGGAAGTTTTTGATCTGGTGAAACGCCCGTTCGATCCCCATCAGCGTCTGGTACGATTGGACCACGTCGGCTGCCGGCCAATCCGTATGGGTTCGAATCAAGAACTTTCCGTCGCGCAGGGCTTCCTTGTTCAAGGCGTCCTCATCGCGCCGATACGTCAGGATGCCGTCCTGGTCATCGACCTGAACGAAAGCTTCAACCCCTTTTCGGGTCAACCGGTCGGCCACCTGGAGCATGACGCCTTTGTCAGTCGGCTTTCGGCCGCGTTTCGGTTTCGCCAAGCTCTCCGCCCAGGCTTTCAGACCCGCTTCAGCCGCCTCCAGCGCGCTCTCCCGAAACGCGGTATCCTGACGCGCTTTCTCCGGATTGTAGCAAAGGATGTAGCGGACGCCTTCCGCCTGTTCGACGTCGTCCACGCGTGTGGCGGGCACCTCGAGGTAGCGCAGGTGGTCTTTCAGTTCATGGTAGGTGCTGACGTCTGCCAACGGTTCCAGCAACGTGTCGCTCACGAGGCGTCCACGCTGGTGGAACCCAACCATGGACGGGAATCCTGCCTCCGCCATCAAGGCCATGTTCGCTTCCGTGACCATGCCGCGGTCTCCCCCGAACACGCACTGTTCGACCGCAAAGTCTTCTTTCAGACGTTTCAAGATATCTGGCACGGTTTGCTTGTCGGACACGTTGCCCGCGAACACTGCGTGCGTGATGGGAATGCCTTCAGGGGTCACCAGGAGCCCCAGCTCCCCCGGCTCGAGGTCAGGGCGATGCGTGCGGGAATACCCCTGCTCTCCTCAGGGACAGGCGTGCCCGTGAAGATGGGTGCTGGTCAAGTCGTACAGAACCCACGAGAGCTTGAAGTTTAGCAGGTCCGTCAGTCGCCCGGACAACACACGTTCCAGTTGAGGCTTGATGTCGACGAGATAGTCGAGCGCTCGATAGCAGGGCTGAAGCTGCCACGGCTCCCCGCCCCAGTCCGGCAGAGAGAGATCGTCCAGCGTGTGAAAGAGGCGCAGCTTACTCGCGGGATCGACGAGCCGATGAATAACCATAGCTTGGACGTACCGCGCGACATCAACGGTGACCTCGCGGTCACGCAGGGCGTCACGAATGGCCTCGGTGAGTCCGAGTGGGTTCCACAAAAATTGCACCACATACGGAACGCCGAAATGGAGTACCTGCTGGGCCTCGAAGTCCTCGAGCGAACCGGTGGTGCGATGCGGTCGGAGGGACTCGAGGGTCCGGATAATCTGTTCGATTTCGCGCTCAGAATAGTGACTGAAGTAGAGTCCTGTATCGTGTGTAAAAACGGCTTAAAGATTTAGGAGCCATTGAGTTCCCTTGGTAGATTTGAAAGCGACAAAACCCACAAATCTCTAGGAGGAAGACGCAATGGCTCACTATCAGATTACGCTGGATGATCAAACAATCCAAGCCCTTGTGGGACAAAAAGATAATGCCCTGGCTCTATTGTTGCAACAGGTCTTAAATCCGGTGTGAGAAGCCGACGTGACCGAATCCCGTCAAGCCGACCGGTATGAGCGGACCGAAGGGCGGCCAGGGTATCGGAATGGCTACCGCAGCCGGCCGTGGACGACGCGCGTCGGCACGTTGACGCTGGACGTCCCGCGCACGCGGGACGGCGAGTTCAGCCCCACTCTCTTTGATCGCTATCAGCGGCACGAAAAAGCGCTCGTGTTAACGTTGATGGCAAGGGTGGTGAATGGGGTGTCCACTCGCAAAATCCGACGGGTCACGGAAGAGCTCTGTGGCACCGCATATTCCTAGTCCACCGGATCCGCGTGAGCGAAAGGCCTCGACGCGGTCGTGAAGCCATGGCGGACGCGGTCATTGGCCGAGACCCCCTACCCGTTGTTCCTCATCGTCGACGCCTTGGCGCTGAAAATTCGCGAACCCGGGGCCGTGCGGCCCCGGAGCAGGTGTGGGGTGACCGGCATTAATGCGGCAGGGTATCGGGACATGCTCGGGTTCTGGATCGGCGACAGCGAATCCCCGCAGACGGGGTCTGGACTTATGTCAATAAATTAGACGGTAAGAATTCGGGGATCACCTCCTGGATATTGGCGGGGGAATGGGGCCCAGGATAGCCGGTCGGCGGCTGCGCCGGCCTTGACCGCCGGAAGGCCGCCCGGCACGGATGACGTCAATCCCCCCGCCAGGGCCTGGTCGAGCATGGCCTGCGGGGTACGATAGCCGAGGGCCCGATGCAGGCGCTGCCGATGGTCAAAGCGTTCGATATCGGGAAAGAGGGCGTGTGGGGCCTCGTTCCGGGTGGCCCACCGGTGTTGATAGAGGAGTTCTTTTTTGAGGAGGCGATGCCAGGACTCGATACACGCGTGATCGTCACCATGGCCTGCTCGACTGAAGCTGGCCTGCATACCGTAGGTGTTTGTATAAACGTACGCGAAAAAATGGCACACTTCATTCAACCCCATATCAATCAATCTCAGCCTATGCCAACCCATACGTCACAATTAAAACCTCCATGCTAACCATAGCTTCCATTATCGTTAACTATCTATCTATAGTGGTTGTACGAAGTCCAACCGCTATGGTCACGATAGGTTGCCTACGTTTGACAGGTTAGTCCATAAGGTATGTAATCTAACTGAGTCAACCCCACCACTTTTTTCATGGTTGTATTCAACACTAGCCACATATTCAGCCTCCAAGCCTCTTTTCCTAGCCACCCCATCGATTCATACTCTCATATTGCAAAACTCGCCACAACGTCTAAAAATCGCTATAAACCCAATCATTGATAAATACCCTTCTTTAAATGAGAAAGTTAGGATAAGGGATGCAACAAAACCTAAAAAAGGACACAGTAACCACCCTATACTGATATCTCACCATGTCCTTTTTCCTCTTAACCTTTTACCCTAGATTTCAGCCTTCCTTTATCATACCCAACCCATCATACAATTTTGTTTTTTCAAGTATCCAATGCCTAAACCCTTGAGCTTCCTCATACCCTAACGTCATCAAATCTGTATCCCAATCCTCCAACAGCTTTTTACGCAATTCTGCTACCAACGCAACCCTTCCTAGTTGAGTCCATAAAATTGGTGTAAATTCTGGAGCGAGGTGGTGACATCATCCAAAAGTGCCATCCCGCCCCTCTCTGGTAGAATGAGCGTGTCAGACACCAATTCCCAGGGAGGAAGGCGAAATGGCACAATACCAGATTACGCTGTCCGACGACGTTTTGAAAGGCTTATTTGCGAGTGACAACGGCTTGGCCGGCTTGTTGGAACAGGTGCTGAATCAAATTCTGCAGGCGCAGGCGACCGAGCAATTGCAGGCCGAACCCTACGAGCGATCGGCGGATCGGCAGGGCTACCGCAACGGGACGCGGCCGCACCCCATCACGACCCGGGTCGGCACCCTGGTCTTGCGGGTGCCCCGTCTGCGGAACGGCACGTTTTCCACCGAGTTGTTTGCCCGCTATCAACGCAGTGAGCAAGCCTTGTTGTTGGCCTTGATGGAAATGGTCATCAACGGCGTATCCACGCGGAAAATCGCTGCGATCACGGAAGAGCTGTGCGGGGAACCGCTGTCGAAATCCACGGTGTCCGCGTGGTGTCAGCGCCTGGACCCGGTGGTCCAGGGCTGGAACGAACGGCGCTTGCAGGCGAAGCGGTATCCCTTTCTCCTGGTGGATGCCCTCGTCCTCAAAATTCGGGAAGAGGGCCAAGTTCGGGCCCGGGCGGCGCTGATCGCGGTCGGCATCAACGAGGCGGGCTACCGTGAGGTGTGGGGCATTCAGCTGGGCGACAGCGAGTCGGAGACCAGCTGGGCCACATTCTTTGCGTGGCTCAAAGACCGCGGGCTCCAGGGGGTGGATTTCGTGGTCTCGGACGACCATCGGGGGCTCGTCAAGGCCGTGCACGTGCAGTTTCAGGGGGCCACGTGGCAACGGTGCCAGACCCACTTTATGCGCAATCTCCGGGACGCGACGCCGAAGGCGTGGCAGGACGCGGTAATCGAGCAGGTCCGGGCCATTCTGGATGCCCCCGACCTCGAGACGGCCCGGCTGCTGCGGGACAACGTGTGGGCGGCCTATGGAGACAAAGCCCCCAAAGCCCTGCAACTGCTCGACGACGCCTTTGACGACATCACGGCCGTGCTCGTCTTGCCGGAACGGTACCGCAAGCGGCTGCGCACCACCAACGGGGTGGAACGCCTGAACGAGGAAATCCGCCGGCGCGACCGCGTGATTCGGATCTATCCAAATCGCGACTCCGCGTTGCGGTTGATCGGCGCGCTCCTGATGGAGATCGACGAGAAATGGCAGACCGGTCCCAAGTACTTCGACATGGCCGACTACGAGGCCTGGCGGCAGGCGCAGAAAGAGCACCCGGCGGCGCTCCCACTGGGTCAAGTCAGTTAAATAACGCGCTCGCCAGAGAGGGGAAATTTACACCAACTTCAGGACTTGATCCCCTTCCTGTTTGAGCGACATACGTAAACCAACCGACTTTCAACCCTGCTAGACACTGTTCAATCAACAGTCTTTCTATCCTTGCTCTCAAAGGCTCAACCAAGTCATATAGCAACGATTCCCGATATTCGTCATCCTCATGATATATTCCCACGTCACTATCTAATTCCAATCCAATTGTCGCTATACGCAATCGCACAATGGCTAACCCTAGAACATAATTCAGCATGGAATGAAATGGTCTGACAGGATCAAGTCCTAAATCCTGTGTCATTGGATTCCCTTCGGTATATGGTCAACTAGGCAGCGGTCTCGGGCGTCGGGG
>JAPNUR010000028.1 GCA_026627385.1 Bacillota bacterium
TTCCTGGGGTATTGCCTTCATCCCCTGTCACCCGTCCTCCTGTGAGTTATCCACATCATTGACATAGACCGTCTTTCTTCAACACCTCAACACACCCGCCTCTACGTCAGGTCACCCCAGGTGGGACCCACTCCCAGAGGAGCCGGACGATCGACCTGGCTCTCCAAGGTATGCCATTGCCCAGTCTCGCTCGACCGCAAAATGCCAACCATGGCTTCCAGTACGTGATACGCCAGTGCTCCATCGGCCCGATGCGGCCGCCCTTGTGTCGCAGCCGCCAGGAGATCCGCAAGCCCCAGCCCCCGGCAATTGTCCTCCCACCCGTGCACCAACGGCAAGGTGGCCCAACGCTCCTGTCGAGCGCGCCGCACTCGTACAGGCCCGCCAAAGGTATTGGGATCCGGCACCGCTAGGGTGCCTTCTGTTCCGTAAATCTCCATCCAAGGGGTGTCCGACGCCCAGACGTCAAAACTGGTCACCAAGGTCACCAACGCTCCGCTGGCAAACTCCAGGTGAGCCGCCACGTGTGTTGGGGTGTGCACGGCAATGCGTTCTCCCGCACGCGGCCCGGCACCGATGATTCGCGTCGGCGCGCTGACGCGGGCCGCCCCCAGCACACGCCGGATCGGCCCCAGCAAAAACACCAGCGCCGTGAGGTAATAGGGACCGACGTCAAATAGTGGTCCCCCGCCTGGTTCGTAAAAGAATTCCGCATGCGGGTGCCAATCGTCGGGTCCATGGCGGAGCATAAAAGCCGTACCCGCCAACGGAGTACCAATCCACCCGTCGTCCAAAACTTTCCGGCAGGTCTGAAGGCCGGCACCGAGAAACGTATCCGGCGCCGAACCCACGCGCACCTGACGCTGCGCGGCCTCCTCGAGCAACACTTGGGCACTGGTCAGATCGACCGCCAAGGGCTTTTCGGCATACACATGTTTGCCAGCCTGCACAATCTGCCGGCTGACCGCCGCGTGCGCCTGAGGTACCGTCAAGTTCAACACCGCCTCGATGGCCGGGTCCTGGAGCAGCGCGTCAAGAGACACCGCCCGCGTGCCCCAGGTCTCGGCAAACGCTTGCGCCCGGGCCGCATCCTGGTCGGCGACGGCCACCAGCGTAGCGTCGGGAATCCGGCGCAGGTTTTCCGCGTAAATGTGGGCAATCATGCCGGTGCCAATGATGCCAATGCCACGGGTCATCCCGTCACCTCCTCCCCTAGCACCGCTTTGAGCGAATGAAGACTCTTTTCAATGCGTGGCCAGGGGCTATCTTCAAAATCTTCCTGTTCGACGAAGAGCCAGGCCGTCTGGGCCTGCGCCGCCGCTTCCACAATTGCCGACAGCGGCAAGATGCCGGCCCCCACTTCAGTATCACGGCGCATACCGTCTCGCTCCTCCATGTCCTTTATGTGGAGAAGCGGCACGCGGCCGGCGTAACGGCGCACATAGGCTACGGGATCGGCACCGCCGTACCGCAGCCAATATACGTCAAATTCCGCGGTCAGGCATGCCGGATCGCTCCCCTCGAGCAACGCCTCTAAGAGGGACTGCCCATTCGATAGCCTGGTCTCGAGTTCGAAGGCGTGATTGTGGTAGCCAAAGGTGATGTTCCGCTCGCGACATGCCGCCCCGATGCGCTCCAAGGTGGCAATGGCCTGGCCCAGATCTTGGCGCACCGGTTCCGGCAGTGCCGGGCACACCAAATACTGAAGGCCCAAAGTCTCGGCATATGCCAATTCATCCTCCAGATGGGCCGTCAACCGTTCCCAAGGCACATGACTAGACACCGGCTGTAACCGCAGTTCTTCGAGCAGGCCCTTGAGTTCTGTCGCTGACCAGCCACCATAACCGGCAAACTCCACCGCCCGATAGCCGACCGCCGCCACCTGCCGCAAGCTGTCTTCGAAGCTCCGGGCGGCCTCGTGCCGCACGGTCCATAATTGTAAGCCTATTTGCATGTGTTCGTGCCCGTCCTCGCGGGCTCCCTCCCTTTTTAAAAAACATGTCATGATGATGCCGCCTGTGTTGACGGTAGGTTCTCTTCGAGCGATTCCTTTCCGCCGGCACTTTGAGGCGTGGACTCACGTTGTGGGGGTACCTTCCAACGGCGGGGCCCACCCGAATACGGGCGCGGGACCGTTTGTGGGTGCCGCCCAGGCTACCGCGTTCACCAGGATTTTTTGGATGTCGGGATGATAATAGGTGGGGTACGCCTCGTGACCCGGGCGAAAATAAAAAATGCGGCCAGCGCCCCGATAAAAAGTGACGCCGCTCCGAAACACTTCGCCCCCGGGGAACCAACTCACCAACACGAGTTCATGCGGCGTCGGAATGTCAAACACTTCCCCGTAGGTTTCCTCGTGGGCGAGGTCAATCCAAAGCGGCAATCCGCGGACAATGGCATGGCCGGGGTTCACGACCCAAAGGCGCTCGTGGCGCCCATCATCCCGCCACCGGAGACTACAGCTGGTGCCCATCAGTTTCAGAAAGACTTTGGAATAATGGGCGGAATGCAAGGCAATAAAGCCCATGCCGTCAAGTATCCGCCGATGGACTCGCTCCACCACGTGATCCTCGACCGCGTCGTGGGCCATATGGCCCCACCAGATCAGCACATCCGTGTGCTCCAAAACCGCCTCCGTCAAACCATGTTCGGGTTCATCCAAGGTGGCGGTCCGCACTTCAAAATGTGGTTGCAAGGCGCCTTGAATCGCGCGATGAATCCCCTCGGGGTACACGGCTTGCACGTGAGCATCCCTTAATTCATGACGATATTCATTCCACACGGTAACGCGCACCATGCTAATCCCTCCATCCCCGTCTCCCCAGGTTTTTTGTTCAACGTACATTTATTTTCCCATCGGTTCGTTGGCCCATGGCGGCGCGGAATCCCCGGGTTCAGCCGACCGCGAGGGAAACTATGCGCTGTCCACTATCACATCGCCCTGAGCGGGCAACTTCCTAACCCTCTCACAGTTTCGAACAATATGATTCTTGACACAGCGTTATTATAGTCCCCTTTTGTTTTCTCAACGCGTTATTGAAACCATTAAAAATAAAAATCTCTGAATGCCCGTGCTGACTGAGTCCCCGTCACGACGAAAGTCGCCTCGCCCCCTGTGCAACCGCTGTGACAGGAGATGGATAACTTCATGATGGCGATAACTTGGGAGAACATTGACGCATCCGAGCATGGCATGACTACCTCACGGCCGAGGTCCCCAAAGCCACTTGAACCCGCGTCAAATTTAAGTAGTTTTCCAAGGCAGGCCGCGCTATACTGAGATTATACCCACTAGCGTTGAGCGGTTTCGGCGCGCGGCAAGGAGGTCAGGGGGAGGCCCATAGTGGTTTGACGACCCAAACCCCGGTATCCCACGCTCCTCAGGGCCTAGCCGCCAAAAGGCCATTGGTGTTGAGCTTAAAGGAGGGAGACCGTGTTTTGGGAATGGGCAGCGGTTTTGCAAGTGCCATTAATTGGTCTCCTGGGCGCGTGGGCCACTTGGGCGCTATCCCGGCATGAGGAAACCTTACAAGGCAATTTACGCCGGTTTCCCTCACGCTTTCGGCGGTGGCTACGGCAGCACTTAGGCACCCGTAAACGGCATCCCCGTCATGAACGCCCTGCTAAGCGGCGCCATTCTCGGTACCGGCCACCCTTGGGATCGCATCCCACGTCGAAATAAGCTAAACATCGCCGCGGATAGGGGCCGGTTGTCCCCACGTTTCGGCAAATACGACTTCTTCCAAGGGCAACCGCCGTGCCCATCCTGCGCGCTGTAGTCCTGGCTCTTCGGCAAAATACGGGGTGTATCCCAAGCTTAGCAAGGCCACAGGGTCAATTTCAGGTGGAATCTTCAGGATATCCCGCATCTCGTCTTTCACGTATATGCTCACCCAGCCCACGCCAATCCCTTCGGCCCGGGCTGCAAGCCATAAATTTTCAATCGCACAGGCCACAGACATGAGATCCGTCTCGGGAATGGTATTGCGCCCAAGCACGTGCGGCCCTCCGCGGTGGGGATCGCGTGTCACGCATACCGCCACCGGTGCCTGGAGAAGTCCTTCGACCTTTAGCCGCAGATAATGCGCCTGGCGAAGGCCGCGATAATTGTCGGCGGCGCTGAGCCGCTCCCGGTTAACCATCGCATGGATTTGATTCAAGGTCTCCCGATTTTGAATGATGATAAAATTCCACGGCTGCATCAGACCCACAGAAGGGCCCCAATGGGCCGCTTCAAGAATGCGCTGCAAAGTATCCGGTGGCACTGGATCCGGCAAAAACACACGGACATCGCGGCGGCGCCGCATCACCTTGTAAACGGCCTGCCGTTCGGCAGGGGAAAAGTCAATCGCGACCGGCGGAGTGTCGCCAAGGCCTGTTGTCACGGCGGGCGCAGGGGGATGGCCCTCAGGCGTGACTTGCGCATCCTCAAATGTGGCGGTTTCGGCCATCACGTGTGTCGCGAGATGGATCAGCGGGTAGGCCATGAGCGCTCCCGATCCTTCGCCGAGGCGCATTTGCCAGTGTAATAAGGGTGTCAACCCCAGGGCTTCGAGAACCACGGCGTGGCCGGGCTCAGCTGACTGGTGCGAGGCAAACAGGTACGGCTTTAGCGAAGAAGACACGCGCACCGCCCAAAGGGCGGCCACGGCGGTGACAAAACCGTCAAGGAGTACCATCATGCCCGCCTCGTGAGCCTCCATCATGGCTCCCGCTAAGGCCGCAATCTCTAGTCCGCCTAAACACGCCATGGCGTCCCACAGATCCTGGATTGCTGGCTGATGGTGGGCGAGTGCCTCCTGGACCACGGCCTGCTTTCGGGTAACGACGTCCGGGCTCACGCCGGTTCCCACGCCCACGACCCGCTCCACGGCCACCCCAAGCAGGTAGGCGGCGAGGGCGCTAGCAGCCGTCGTATTGCCAATGCCGAGCTCCCCTAACAACACCACATCGTGATGTTGATCGCGGAGTCGTCGCACCATCTCCCGTCCCGTCTGGACGGCCGCTTGGGCTTCAGTTCGTGACATAGCCGGACCGCGCACAAAGTTGTCGGTGCCCGGACGCACTTTAGCCGCCACGACCGCCGGATGGCGGACTGTACGCGCCACGCCAACGTCGATAACGTGCACCGGAATCTGTTGTTGACGCGCCAACACGCTGCTGACAGCTGCTCCCATGGCAATGTTGACTGCCATCTCCTCGGTCACGGTGGGTTGGTAGCGGGACACCCCCTCTTGCGCCACCCCGTGGTCGGCCGCAAAAATCAGGAGCACCGGTCGCTCGAGCCGGGCAATCACGCGCTGTTGCGCCTCGGCCATCTTGATTAGCATCGGCTCCATGAGTCCCAGACTGCCAATCGGTTTCGTCAATTGGTCAAGCCTTGCTTGCGCCCGGAAAGCCATCTCGTCATTGGACACGTTCGTTGTTCTTTCCCTCATTTCCGATCCGTTTCACCCTGCGACGTCCGGCGCTAACTGATAGCCTTTAGTTCCCAGTGATTCGTTTGAATGTGCCCGTAATAGTCGAGCCAACGCGAAAACGGTTGCTGGCAATAGGGGCAGGTGCGAAACGGTCGTCCGGCAAACGCCCGCGCTGCGTATTGCTCGTCGTCTGGCGACACCAGGGCGCCATTCACCCCAATTCTTAGCAAGGCCAGACCTTGTTCGTAAACCGGATCGCTGTAGCCGCGGGCATCCGTGACCGATAATTCGAGGTAGGCCTCGCGATCATCATACACTTTGTAAAATGCCTGATACGGTGGATTATGCTGACGACTAAAGTCCACCATCAGGTGGTGACGGACCATCTCCGCCAAGCTGGGACTGGACAACGTGGAATCGACAATACTGTTCACAAAGCGTCTTAAGTAATAGGTTCGGATTTGACTCCGCACGGTCCTCCCTCCCTGACAATCCCTTCACCTCGCCTTTATTCTATCAATTTCCCCCCGTGGGAGATCGTGATCTGTACGCCCAAATACTAGCGGAACTACCAAAGTCGGGATATGATGACGACATGGCAAACCCGAACTTATCCGCTATCGATGATTGGCTGAATGCCGCTTGGACCAAGATGCCCAAGCGCTACCACTGGTTACTGTTACAAACGCTGGCCACGCGCGAAGACCGGCGCGCCTGGATTCACAGCTGGCGGCTCGCGCCCGGTTGGCTCGTGGTTGATGTGGGCTGTGGCCCAGGCATCATGGCCCACGAAATTGCGGCGATCCATGGCTGCCGTGTCCTCGGCCTTGATCGCGACGCATCGCTGTTGGCCGTCGCACGTGACCTCAATCGGGCCTTGGCGTGTGCAAGCGTTAGTTTTCAACACGGGGATATCTACGACGCCTTGCCGCCCTCCCCGGTGGCCGATTTTGCTGTCGCGCGTTTCCTGGCGCAGTACGCCTCCGATCTCACGCTCTTTTTTGCCCATCTCAAAGCATGGGTGCGACCGAGCGGTGAGGTTGCCGTAGAAGATGTTGATGATGCCTACCTGGTGGAATATCCGCAGCCCCCATCCAGTTGGCAACATATTGTCCAGGCGTTTCAGCAGTACCAAAGCGGAACCCAAGGCGATCGCACGGTGGGTCGTAAACTCGCGCATGCTGGCGTAGCGGCTGGCCTTGCCCTGCAGGACGTACAACTCAACCCCCGCGTCATGGTGCGGATGCTGAACCCGGATGATCCCTCCGTCGAGTTCGACATCATGCGTATTCGCGAAGAGCTGCCCAATCTGATTCATGAGGGTCTTCTGACCGAAGCGGCGTGGACCCAGGCGGAACGCGATTACCGCGCTACCTTTCCGCAACTAACTTATGTCTCATCCGCTACGGTCCGCGTGCTCTTTCGCCGCCCAGGAGGATAACTGCTCGGGCTGTGGCACCCACTTCAGCCAAGTGGTATCGTCGGTCACATTGGGTTCGGTTAACATCGCAAGCTGGTCCGGGGTGATGGGCACGGGCAAAACCTGATGAAAACTTGCCACCAGGGCGACCATCGACAGCGGCAGATGAACCTTTGGTGGGTGCGGGCGGCCCACGCGGGTCCCCATGAGATCAAACAGTTGATTGAGGGAAAAGCGCTCAGGCCCACCAATTTCCAGTGTCATCCGCGACGCCGCCGGATCCGGCAAGGCGCGAGCAATAAGCCGGGCCACATCTGTTCGTGATACCGGCTGAAACAGCGTCCGGCCGTCGCCGGGAACCGGAACGCGCGGCAGGCGGCTGAGCGTCGCGAGCAAATCAAAAAATGGGGCCCCGGACCCAAAAATCAACGATGGGCGCAGTATCGTCCATGCCAATCCCGGCGCACTACGGACTAGCTCTTCGGCCCTCCACTTCGTGTGATGATATTGCGACACCGCGTCCCGGCGCGTCCCCAGGGCAGACATGTGAATCAACCGAGGCACCTCCGCAATCTGAGCCGCCCGCAACACCCGCTCCGTCAACCCCACGTGGATCCGTTCAAAGGTGATGTGATGCGCCGAATCTTCGCGGATGATGCCGACCAGGTGCACGACGGCCTCCGCTCCCGCCAGGACTTTCACTAAATCCAGGTCCGCCAAATCGCCCCGGATCCAGACCACGCGGGGATCGGCGTCGGCGGGCAGCTGCCGCTGAATACCTTTCACGTGGTGCCCCGCTTCCACCAGTTCGGCCACGACGCGGCGCCCCACGAAACCACTGGCGCCAGTGACAACGACGTTCATACGACCTCCTTACCACTCAGCACTCATGGGAGCTCGATTGCTCGTGCTCGTGTTCCGCCGCGTTAGCCACACGCTCCATAAGGGACAGGAGTGTTTCCAACTCTTCTACATCAAGCGGCTTTAATAACTCGCACATTTCTTGATGGCGCTTGACCTGGAGCTCCAGCATGCGCTGACGCCCGACCTCGCTGAGGGTAACCCACACCACCCGGCGATCTTCGCGGGATCGGGTGCGCTCCACCATCCCCTGGTGTACTAACCGATCAATGATGCCGGTTGCTCCCGCCAATGAAATACCCAGATTTTCGGCGATGGCCCCCATGGCGAGCGGACCGTGCTGAAATAACATCCGCAACACTGCAAATTGGCCAAAGGTTAAGCTGTCATCGGGCATGCGACGGCGGGCCAAGCGCCCCAGTCGGGTAAACATGGCATCAATCCGATCAATTGCGCGGTCGCGGTCGCCCATGGTTGCACCTCGCCAGATCCTCCAGCAAATTGGAAGAATTTTAACGCGGGTCTTCGCTATGCGTCAATGTTGCCGTGTCAACCGTTAGCGTTCCATTAGCGTTTTCATGAAAAATAGAAGGTTTTGCGGTCGTTCAGCAATGCGCCGGATATAATACGGGTACCAATCCTCTCCGTAGGGCACATAGACACGCGTCCGGTAGCCCTGCCGTGCCAAGCTTTCCAGCAAGGAAAAACGCACTCCGTACAGCATTTGAAACTCGAAGCGATCGCGCGGCACCGCCGCTTCGTGAACATATTTCAGTACGCGCCCAATCATTTGTTCATCGTGCGTAGCCACTGCCGTGTAGTTGCCCAACTCGAGCGACGTGGTAACCAACCGCAGATAGTTTTCGTCAACGTCCGCCTTGGCCGGGAAGGCGACAGACACGGGCTCCATGTACGCGCCTTTGACAATCCGAAAGTTTTTGGGTGGCTGAGAGAGCCGCTTTAAATCATCCATGGTCCGGTAAAGATAGGCTTGCAGCACCACCCCCACGGCATCAGGGTACTGTTGGTAGGCCTTTTCAAACAGGGTCAGGGTTTTCGTCGTGTAGGGACTATCCTCCATGTCGATGCGCACAAAATTGTGCATCTGCGCGGCTTTTTCTACGATGTCCAAGAGATGCCGCGCGGCCAGACCTTCATCCAATGCCAAGCCCAACATTGTGAGCTTTAACGACACGTTGCAGTCTACCCCGCTTTGGCCAATCGCATCCAACATGGCCAAATAACTCTCCTTGGCCTCCATAGCGGCACGCTCGCTGGTGACCGACTCCCCTAGGTGGTCCAGCGTAGCCTTAATGCCCCGTTGATTGATCGCCCGCACCTCTTCAATGGCCTCCGGCAACGTACGCCCCGCCACGAATCGAGACGCGCCTAACTGCATTCCATAACGCTTGATGACCCCTTCTACGACGGGATTACTGCCGAGGCCGAGCACCACTTCGCGAAACATCCTACCCCTCCCACTCCCGAAACTGCACCCAGTCCAACGTCAGTCCTAGAGCTGGCGCGAGCGCCGTCACTTTAAGCCGGGGGTCCCTTAAGCCTTTCTCAATCATCTGGAGAGATCCTCCCGGCGCGGCCGCTTCCATCATGGCACCGACCATGTGCCGGACCATCCGATACAAAAACCCGTTGCCCACGACTTGATAACGCCAAATGGCGCCCTCGGCTTCCTGAATCCAACGGCTCACCGTCATTTGGCGCAGCGTGCCTTCCGCACTGGAACCCTCCGTCCGAAAAGCTCGAAAATCGTGTGATCCCACAAACAATTGCGCGCCGGCTTGCAACTGATCCCACGACAATTCGCCGTCATACCAGTACACAAAGCGATACCAACTCAACCCAGGAGCCACGGGCGCGCGCCATAAGCGATACGAGTATTGTTTGGCCACCGCTTCGCGCCGGGGATCCCATCCGTTCGGCACGCGAAAGATCTGCGTCACTTGGATTGACGCGGGAAGTTGCCGGTTTATTACACGAACCAAACGGTCCAGCGGGATGGGCACAGGGCCCTGCCACACAACCACCTGACCCTCCGCATGCACCCCGGCATCGGTACGACTGGCCCCAATGGCCCGACCTTGGCCTAGCAGTCGGCACAATACCCCCTCTAACACGCCCTGGATGGTGGGGACGCCGGTCTGCTTTTGAAATCCATGATAGCCGGTTCCATCGTAGCGCACCACCATCGCGAGCTGCTGCGGACCCGACGCAAACACGGCACCCGGGGTTGACCCAAGTGCCGTGCCATCCTCACGCATGCTACACCAATTCCAGAATAGCCATCGGGGCGGCATCGCCTCTCCGATACCCGGTGCGCATAATACGGGTGTAGCCCCCCGTGCGGTCCTGATATCGCGGCGCAATCGTGGTAAAAAGTTTTGTCACCACATCTTCATCCCAAATGTATGCCAGGGCCTGACGGCGCGCGTGCAAGTCGCCGCGTTTCGCCAGCGTAATCATGTGCTCCGCCACGCGATTCACTTCGCGTGCGCGAGTCACGGTGGTCACAATGCGTTCTTCTCGCAGTAGCGATGTCACCAAATTGCGCATCATAGCCCGCCGATGTCCACCATTTCGGCCTAGGGTGCGATGATGTCCTGGCACGATTCTCCCTCTTTCTTCTCCGTAAAATTGGGCCACTAACCTCGAGGCTACTCCTCCGACGGCTTTAGCGACAGCCCTAGACTCGCCAGCTTTTCCTTGACCTCTTCCAACGACTTCTTGCCGAGATTGCGCACTTTCATCATGTCTTCGTCCGTCTTATTGGTCAGTTCCCCGACCGTATTGATCCCGGCCCGCTTAAGGCAGTTGAACGACCGGACGGACAAATCCAGCTCTTCAATGGGCATTTCCAAGAGGCGGTCGCGCTTGTCTTCTTCGCGTTCAACGCCAATTTCGACCCCCGGAATCCCATCCGTCAAATTCACAAATAGGCGCAGATGATCCGACAAAATCTTGCTGCCCATAGACACCGCTTCTTCTGGCGTCAACGACCCGTCGGTCCACACCTCCAGCGTCAAGCGGTCGTAATCGGTGATGTGACCAACGCGGGTGTCCTCCACCCGCCAGTTGGCCTTCAGCACGGGACTAAAGATGGAATCGACGGGGATAGCCCCAATAGCCTGGTCCGGTCGCTTGTTTTTCTCGGCCGGAACGTACCCGCGCCCGCGCTCGACCGTCATCTCCACGGCGAGTCGCGCACCCTCGTCCACATAGGCAATATGCTGAGAGGGATTCAAAATATCGACATCCGCATCCGCCATGATGTCTCCCGCCGTCACCTCGGCTGGTCCTTCTTTATCGATGCGAAGAATTTTCGGTTCATCCGACCACGACTTCAGAGCCAGACGCTTGAGATTCAAGATGATGTCTGCCGTGTCTTCGAGGACGCCCGGAATGACCGAAAATTCATGAAGAACGCCCTCGATCCGAACGGATGTCACCGCCGTCCCCGGCAATGAAGACAGGAGAATTCTCCTTAGGGAATTACCCAAGGTGATGCCATAACCGCGGTCCAGTGGTTCCACCACGAATTGTCCATAATTAGGCTCACTACCATCGTCAACCCGCCGAATTTCCGGTTTCTCGATCTCGGTCATTCCCGCGGCCCGCCTCAACGGGCCCTGCCCCCTTTCACTAGCTCCCAGGTTCTCTCCAATTTATCGAGAATAGTACTCGACAATCAGCTGCTCTTGAACCGGCGCATCAATCTCGTCGCGGTTGGGCAGGCGCAACACCGTACCACGCAAGGCCTCCGGATTCACTTCTAGCCACGCCGGCACTAGGCGCGAAGTAATCGGTCCCATTTCTTTGAACCGTGGCTTCTGGCGACTCGCTTCCCGGACTTCCACCACGTCTCCGGGCTTTACGAGAAACGACGGGATGTTGACGCGGTGACCGTTAACCAGGAAATGGTTATGGCGCACCAACTGCCGGGCTTCCGCCCGGGAGGAGGCCAAGCCCATGCGGTAGACGATGTTGTCTAGCCGTCGCTCCAGGGTTTGCAGCAAGATCTCCCCCGTCACTCCCTGCTTCTGTTTCGCCGCTTTCTCAAAGTACCGGGCAAATTGGCCTTCCATGACGCCGTAGGTCCGGCGTGCTTTTTGCTTTTCGCGCAACTGTACCCCGTACTCAGAAAGTTTACGGCGCCCTTGGCCTTGACCGTGCTGGCCTGGCGGCGTCGGCCGCCGCTCCATCGCACATTTGTCCGTAAAGCACTTTTCACCCTTGAGATAAAGCTTGGTTCCTTCCCGTCGGCATAACTTGCACCGGGGACCTGTGTAACGTGCCATTTCGCGCCTCCTTCCTTTCTGACCGCTATACCCGGCGCCGCTTAGGCGGCCGGCATCCGTTGTGGGGGATCGGGGTCACATCTTTAATCAAACTGACCTCGAGGCCCGCTGACTGCAGCGAGCGAATGGCCGCTTCCCGGCCAGAACCCGGCCCCTTAACTAACACTTCGACTTCCTTGACACCGTACTCCATCGCGCTTTTGGCGGCGGATTCGGCGGCCAGTTGGGCTGCAAACGGTGTGCTTTTGCGCGACCCCTTAAACCCCGACTGCCCCGCCGACGCCCATGACAAGGTATTGCCTTGGGGGTCGGTGATGGTCACGATGGTATTGTTAAACGTGGATCGAATATGCGCCACCCCGCGATCGACATGGCGACGGTCGCGACGCTTGGTTCTCGACGTTCGGCGTGCTGGCATATGGGCAGAAACCCCTCCTTAATTTTTCGCTTTCCCAGGCTCATGTTCTCCGCCTCGCAAAAGCACCGGACCTTACTTCTTTTTCTTGGCGCCCACTGTACGGCGAGGTCCTTTGCGCGTGCGCGCATTCGTCTTCGTCCGCTGCCCGCGCACCGGAAGTCCCCGGCGGTGGCGCAGTCCCCGATAGGATCCAATGTCGATGAGGCGTTTAATGTTCATCTGCACCTCGCGCCTGAGATCCCCTTCAACGCGCCACTCGCGGTCAATAATCTCGCGAATGCGACTCACCTCTTCTTCGGTGAGGTCGCGCACGCGCGTGTCCGGATTGACCCGACTTTGCGCCAATATCTTACGCGCGGCGGGCCAGCCAATGCCGTAAATGTACGGCAATGCTGCCTCTATCCGCTTATCCCGTGGCAAGTCGATACCTGCTATTCGCGCCACTGAATACCCTCCTTCGCCTTAGCCTTGCGCCTGTTTGTGCTTGGGATTTTCGCAGATCACCATCACACGCCCGTGGCGCTTGATGACCTTGCACTTCTCACAGATCGGCTTCACTGATGCGCGAACCTTCATGGAGATCCCTCCTGTATGCTGCAACCCATCCGGACCCCTCGCTACTTATAGCGATAAGTAATGCGGCCTCGGGTGAGGTCGTACGGTGACAACTGCACCGTCACCTTATCCCCTGGCAAGATTTTGATAAAATGCATCCGGATCTTGCCGGAGACATGGGCCAACACCTTATGACCGTTCGATAATTCCACCCGAAACATCGCATTGGGCAAGGGTTCTATGACAGTGCCTTCGACTTCGATGGCATCTTCTTTGGCCAAGCTCTCCCCTCCTTTGAACACTTGTGAAATTCTGGCATCCGCATTTTACCCACGCGTCCCTTATCGTAGTCCCTCGAGTATCCGATCCATTATACCCGATTTGTCACGAAATTGCAGTGAGAATCTCCGGGCCGTCCTCATCAATAAAGATGGTGTGTTCAAAATGTGCTGAGAGGCTATGATCGCGGGTGGTCACGGTCCAGCCATCAGCACCCACCTCCACTTGATATCCCCCTAAATTTACCATCGGCTCGATTGCCAACGCGAGCCCTGGTTTGAGCAATAGTCCGCGGCCCGGCGTCCCGTAATTCGGGACCTGGGGATCTTCGTGCATTTGCCGCCCCACCCCGTGCCCCACAAAGTCGCGGACCACGGAAAACCCATGCGCTTCAACGTAGGTCTGAACCGCCGCGCCAATGTCCCCCAGGCGTGCGCCCACCTTGGCCGCCGCAATCCCCCGATACAGGGAGGCCTCGGTCACCTGCAGGAGTTCCAAAGCGCGTTCGTTCGGCGGATCCCCGCAAAACAGGCTGAGCGCCGCGTCGCCCACAAATCCGTCCACGGCAGCCCCGAGGTCGATGCTGACTAAATCGCCGGCGCGGATGACCCGTTCACCGGGAATGCCATGCACCACCTGGTCGTTGATGGAAACACACACGCTAGCAGGATAGCCATGGTATCCTTTAAAGACCGGGATGCCGCCGCGCCGACGGATTTCTCGGTCAGCCACCGCGTCTAGCTCCCGCGTCATTATCCCCGGACGCACCGCCTGCCGGAGAATCTCCAGAACTTCCGCCACGACGCGCCCTGCTCGCCGCATCTTTTCGCGGTCGCGCCGGCTCTTGAGCTCAATCATGGCGTGCGCCCAGACTTTCTAGAATGGCCGCTGTCACCACTTCGACGGGTGCCTGGCCGTCAAATTCGCGCACCAAATGGAGGCGACGGTAAAAATCAATCAACGGGGCGGTTTCGCGATCGTAGACTTGAAGCCGGGTCAGCACCGTCTCTTCGCGGTCATCCGGCCGTTGCACCAGCGGCGTTTGGCAAACATCGCAGACGCCCGCTCGTTGCGGCGGGTGAAACCTCACGTGGTAGTTGGCGCCACACCCGGGACACACGCGGCGCCCCGTCAACCGCTCAACCAGTACATCATGAGGCACCGCCAAATAAATGACAGCACTGAGCGCCCGCCCCACCTCGTAGAGAAACCCTTGAAAGTGTTCGGCTTGCGCGAGGTTCCGGGGAAACCCATCGAGAATATAGCCTCTTTGGGCATCACGGGCCGTTAGCCGTTCTTTCACCATCGCCTCCGTCACATCGTCGGGCACCAGCGTGCCCTCGTCCATGTAACGGCGCGCCAATTGGCCCAACGCCGTGCCTTCCTTCAAATGGCGGCGGAAAAGGTCTCCGGTCGACACGTGCACAATGTGTAGCTCGCCGGCTAATCGCGCCGCCTGAGTACCCTTGCCCGACCCCGGGGGACCTAGCAGTATGAGCTCCATCGCTGTCCCCCCGTTACTTCATAAACCCTTGGTATTGGTGCATGATCATCTGGGCTTGCATTTGCTTCAGCGTGTCCAAGGACACCCCGACAATAATCAAGAGCGACGTGCCCCCGAAATAGAGGTTAATGCCGCCCATGGCAATGCTAATGAGGCTCGGCAAAATGGCCACCAGCCCTAAAAAGATCGCGCCAATCATCGTAAGGCGGCCACTCACGCGACCAAGGTAATCGGCGGTGGGTTTGCCCGGACGAATCCCGGGAATGTGACCACCCGCCTTCTTTAAATTGTCGGCGACGTCGTCCACCTTAAACACCACTTGCGTGTAAAAAAATGTGAAGACCACAACCAGCAAAAACTCCAGCACGATATAAATTGGCGTGGTAAACCCAAAGTATTGCTCAAACACCGTCACCCAATTGCCGTGGAAAAACTGGGCAATGGTGTAGGGCAAAATCAAGAGCGAAATCGCAAAAATGACGGGAATGACCCCAGCCTGATTGACGCGAATGGGTAAGTGGGTGTTCTGCCCCTGGTAAATGCGGCGCCCCACCACGCGCTTCGGATACTGGACAGGAATTTTGCGCTGCCCTTCGTTGACGTACACTACTGCAGCGATAATGACGAGCGCCACAATCAAAAAAATGACCAACTTCGGCACCGTCAGCACGCCCGCGGTCACATATTTCGCCAAAATCTCGAGGCCATACGGCAGCCGCGACAAAATTCCAAACATCACCAGCATGGAAATGCCGTTGCCAATCCCCCGCTCGCTAATGCGCTCGCCAATCCACATCAAAAAGGTGGAGCC
Organism: Bacillota bacterium; assembly: GCA_026627385.1. Taxonomy (GTDB): domain Bacteria; phylum Bacillota; class Sulfobacillia; order Sulfobacillales; family Sulfobacillaceae; genus JAPNUR01. Next base: position 15,582 of record JAPNUR010000028.1, read on the forward strand.
GGTGAGCAGCATAAAGGCCGTGAAGAACAGCATCCCAATCGTATGATGCACATACACGTATTGTCCGCTCGCCGACGTATAGCGATAGAGGTAATACGATATGCCCACCGACTGCAGAAAACCGAGGCCAATGGACAGCCACCGTGTCCACTGGGTCATCTTTTTCTGCCCTTCTTCACCTTCCTTGCTCCATTCCTCCACCTGGGGAATCACGACGGTCATCAGCTGCATAATAATGCTGGCGTTGATGTACGGGACGATGCTGAGCGCGAAGACCGACAGCGTGGCGGTAGCGCCTCCGCTAAACAGATTGAGTAGCGCAAAGATGCTGGCGCCTTGCTTAAAGAGTTGCTGAATCACGCTAGCGTTAACACCCGGGATGGGAATGTGCACGCCTAACCGAAACACCACCAACATCGCCAACGTAAACAGCAATCGCTTGGTGAGCTGAGAGCTCCTCAGCGCCCCCACCATCGCGTTTTGGGCCACCTAAATCACCTCGACCCGACCCAAAGCCGCCTCGATCTTTTCTTTGGCTGACTTTGAAAACGCATGGGCTTGAACCACTAACGCCCGGTCAAGTTCGCCCTCACCTAAAATTTTCACCGGGAGATTACGGCGCACAAGCCGTGCCTCTTTCAGCTGCTCCACGGTCACGACGCTGTTGGGTTCAAAGCGATTCAGATCCTTCACATTGACAACCTCATATTCGACCCGGAAGGGGTTCTTAAATCCCCGCTTCGGCAAGCGCCGCTGCAAAGGCATTTGACCGCCCTCAAATCCCGGGCGGATCGTCCCGCCCGACCGCGCCTTTTGCCCCTTATGGCCGCGTCCCGCCGTCTTGCCTAACCCCGATCCGAGTCCACGCCCACGCCGCGTTTTCTTGGGGTGAGAGCCCGGGGCTGGCCTCAAGTCGTGCAGTCGCATTTATTGTCCCCCCTCTTCAATCTCCTCTACCCGCACCAGATGGCGGACCTTGTGCACCATGCCGCGAATAGAAGGGTTGTCTTGGTGTTCGACGCTATGCCACATCTTCCGAAGTCCCAATGATCGCACGGTATCCTTTTGATCCTTGGCGTAACCAATCGGGCTTTTCACCAGCGTAATCCGCAATTTAGCCATGATGCGCTCCCTCCAGCACTTGACGCACGGTGAGACCTCGAAGCTTGGCCACGTGATGCGCACTTTTCAGCTGCTTCAGCCCGTCGATGGTGGCCGCCACGACGTTATTAGGATTCGACGTCCCCAATGACTTCGTCAAGACGTCGTGGATCCCCGCCGCCTCAAGCACCGCCCGCACCGGCCCGCCGGCAATGACGCCAGTACCGGGGGCAGCCGGCTTAATTAGCACGCGCCCAGCCCCAAAGACTCCGACGACCTGGTGGGGTATCGTGGTGCCCAAGCGGGGTACGGTAATCATGTGCTTCTTGGCATCCTCCACGCCCTTACGAATAGCCTCGGGAATTTCGGCTGCCTTTCCTAGCCCTACGCCCACTTTCCCATCCTCGTCGCCCACAACGACCAACGCGCTGAAGCTGAACCGCCGCCCGCCTTTCACCACCTTGGCCACGCGGTTAATCGCGACCACGCGTTCTTTGAGTTCGCCGGCGCCGCGCTTTTCGTCACCCACTGACGTTTGTCCTCGTGCCATAATAGCCCCCTTGCTCGTTGTTAAAAGTCTAATCCAGCCTCGCGGGCGCCATCCGCCAGCGCCTTTACTCGTCCATGATAGCGGTAGCCGCCCCGGTCAAAGACGACTTTCGTCACGCCTTGGGCCAACGCGCGCTCGCCGACCAGCCGCCCGACCTCGCGCGCTTTCTCCACCGTGAGCCGGCCGGGTAAAGCCTTGAGCTCTGGTTCGAGTGTCGACGCCGCGGCAATGGTATGCCCCCGCGTATCATCAATCACCTGCGCATAAATATTGAGGTTTGATCGATAGACATTAAGGCGCGGCCGTTCAGGCGTACCCGAGATGCGCCCCCGAATACGGTAATGTCGCTTTTTACGGGCCGCGTTCCTGTCAAAACGCTTAATCACCTAACTCCCTCATTTCTTTCCAGTCTTGCCCACCTTGCGGCGTATGCGTTCACCTTTGTAATGGATGCCCTTGCCCTTATACGGCTCTGGCGGACGCACGCTGCGGATTTTCGCAGCAATTTCTCCCACCGTTTCCCGATTGTATCCTTTCACAACGATATTTGTCGGGTTGGGCACGTCAAATTCAATCCCTGGCGGCGGATCAATGTGCACCGGATGTGAATACCCCACAGTTAGCACCAGGCGTTGCCCCTGTTTTGCCGCACGGTACCCCACACCGGAGAGCTCCAACTGCTTCTCAAACCCCTTCGATACCCCTTCAATCATGTTGGCCACTAGTGTGCGGGACAGTCCCCATTGGGCACGCGCCATCCCGCTATCCTCCGTGGGCACCACCCGCACGGTCGCCCCGTCCACCTCGACCCGCACTTCCGGCCGCAGGGTTCGTTCCAGCGTTCCCTTAACCCCTTTGACCCGCACCGTGTGCCCTTCAACGGTCACTTCGACCCCGTCCGGCACCGCTATCGGCTGTCTCCCTATCCGTGACATCGTCGTCCCTTTCCTTTCGCCGCACGTACCGCCATTGGCTACCCGACGTGCAACCTCTTTACCACACGTAACATAACACTTCGCCGCCGATGCGCTGTTCCCGCGCCTGCTTTTCGGTCATGACGCCGCGCGACGTGGAAATAATGGCGATCCCGAGGCCGCCCAGCACGCGCGGCAACTCGTCGTAACCCGCATAAACCCTTAAACCGGGCCGGCTAATCCGCTTCAATCCGCTAATAACCCGCTCGCGGTTTGCACCGTACTTGAGGTGAATGCGCAGAATACCTTGTTTGCCGTCCTCGATGAGCTCGTAATCGCGAATGTACCCTTCTTGCTTCAAGATGTCGGCCAGCGCCCGCTTCATTCGCGACGCCGGAACATCCACCACCTCGCGGTACACAATATTGGCGTTACGAATGCGGGTGAGCATATCCGCAATGGGATCTGTCACGACGATCCTCCTTCCTTCTCTAGCGGCTTACCAGCTTGCCTTCCGAACCCCCGGAATCTCGCCGCGATGGGCTAGCTGGCGAAAGCACAACCGGCACAACCCGAAATCCCTCAGGTAGCCCCGCGGTCGCCCGCACAATTGACACCGGTGATATTGACGCACACGATACTTTTGCTTGCGCTTGGCTTTTGCTATGAGCGCCTTTTTTGCCATGCTCGACCTCCTTTAATGCTCTTGCAAGGGCATCCCTAACATCGTCAACAACATCCGCGCTTCCTCGTCGGTGTTCGCGGTGGTGACCAAGGTCACGTCCATGCCGCGAATTTTGTCCACCTTGTCGTACTCAATCTCGGGAAAAATAATCTGTTCCCGAATCCCGAGCGTGTAGCTCCCGCGCCCGTCAAAGCCGCGCAGGGGCAAACCCCGGAAATCACGCACGCGGGGCAGGGCAATGTAGAATAGCTTTTCCAGAAAGTCGTACATCCGCTGCCCTCTGAGCGTCACCTTGGCGCCAATGGGCATCCCCTCCCGAATTTTAAAGGACGCCACCGACTTTTTGGCCCGCGTGACCAACGGCTTTTGCCCCGTAATCCGCGCCAGCTCTTCGACGGCCGCATCGAGCGCTTTGGGGTTTCCCACCGCATCTCCAATGCCCATATTGATCACAATCTTGGCCATTTTGGGCACTTCCATGGGATTCTTGTAGTGAAACCGCTCCACCAATGCGGGCACGACTTCCTTATCGTAACGCTCCTTCAGTGCCGACTGAATTGCCATGACTTTGCTCCTCCGCTCCTAGTCCAGCGTTGCCCCGCACTTTTTGCATGCCCTCACCTTTTTGCCATTCTCGAGGAACTTGTGCGCAATCCGCGTGGGCTTTTTGCAGGACTTGCAAATGATCATCACATTCGAGACGTGAATCGGCGCCTCTTTGGTGATGATTCCCCCCTCGGGAAAATCTGGCGTGGGCCGCTGATGGCGCTTAACCAAATTGACTTTTTCCACCACTACTCGGTTTTCCTTAGGAATGGAGCGAATGATTTGGCCTTCCTTGCCTTTGTCTCGTCCCGCAAGCACGCGGACCGTGTCGCCTTTTTTAACGTGCACCCCTCGCCCTCCTTTCCACCCGAGTTACAGAACCTCCGGAGCTAGCGAGATAATTTTCATAAAATCGCGCTCCCTGAGTTCTCGTGCCACGGGCCCAAATATGCGGGTGCCTCGCGGTTCCTTCTCATCACCGCGCAAGATCACCGCCGCATTTTCGTCAAACTTGATATGGGATCCGTCTGACCGGCGGCATCCCGTCTTGGTGCGCACAATCACCGCCTTCACCACATCGCCCTTTTTGACCACGCCCCCGGGCGAAGCGGACTTAACGGACGCTACGATGACATCTCCAATGTTTCCGTACTTCCGATACGATCCGCCCAACACCCGAATGCACATCAATTCCTTGGCGCCCGTGTTATCCGCGACTTGTAAGCGCGTTTGCGGCTGAATCATAGAGACCCTCCTCTCTCACGATGCGCTACTCTTCGTGACGCTCAAGAATTTCCACCACACGCCAACGCTTTTCTTTCGATAGTGGTCGCGTTTCCACAATGCGCACGCGATCTCCCACCCGGCACTGGTTGTCTTCGTCATGCGCCTTATAACGCTTCGTGCGCCGTAGCCGCCGTCCGTACAGCGGATGCGTCACCAATGATTCCACGGCGACAACGACCGTCTTTTGCATTTTGTCGCTCACCACAATGCCCTCGCGCACTTTGCGGCGCGTTCCTGTCTCGGCCATACTCTCCCCCCTTCTTTACTGCGCGCTCTGGCTGAGCTCCCGCTCGCGAAGAATCGTATGCACCCGTGCAATATCTTTCTTCACCTGGCGAATCCGCATGGGATTTTCCAACTGCTGCGTAGCCAGCTGAAATCGCAGGCGGAATAATTGCTCCTTCAAGGACTTTAGTTGCGCTTCCAGTTCCTCCCGACTCATTTGCCGCAGCTCATTAGGCTTCATGGGCGCTCTCTCCCATCGTGTCGCGGGTCACAAACCGCGTCTTAATTGGCAGTTTGTGTGCCGCGAGTCGCATGGCTTCCCTCGCCACGTCCTCTGGCACGCCGCTTAACTCAAAGAGGATGCGGTCCGGCTTGACCACGGCCACCCAGTACTCGACGTTCCCTTTGCCGGACCCTTGGCGTGTTTCGGCAGGCTTCTTCGTGACCGGCTTATCCGGAAAAATGGTAATCCAGACCTTACCCCCGCGGCGGATGTAGCGCGTCAACGCCACGCGCGCCGCTTCAATCTGTCGGTCCGTAATCCATGCCGGTTCTAACGCCTGCAGTCCATAGTCGCCAAACGCTAGTCGATTTCCCCGGTGGGCCCGGCCCTTCAACCGCCCACGTTGCATTTTGCGATATTTCGTGCGCTTCGGCTGTAACACCCTAACGCCCTCCTTCCACGGGGACCCCGGCCACTGGTCGCCGCACCTGACTCGGCAACACCTGCCCCTTGTATATCCACACCTTCACGCCAATCACGCCATACGTGGTATGCGCTTCAGCAAACCCGTAATCAATATCGGCGCGTAGGGTATGCAACGGAATCGAGCCTTCCCACGTCCATTCACGCCGGGCGATTTCCGCTCCCCCAAGGCGCCCGCTGACCATGACTTTTATGCCTTTGGCATTTTGGCGCATGGCTCGGGTCACCGCCTGCTTCATGGCCCGTTTAAAGGCGATGCGCTTTTCCAGTTGCGCCGCCACGGATTCCGCCACCAGCTGCGCGTCCGTTTCCGGGGATTTGACCTCCACGATATTGAGGTTGACCTGTCGCTTGGTCAGTGCCTCCAGCTCCTTCTTGAGCTGCTCGACCCCGACACCGCCCTTGCCAATGACCATGCCTGGCTTACCCGTGTGCACCGTCACCTTGAGTTTGTTGGCCGCGCCGCGCTCGATTTCAACGCGGGAAATGCCGGCGTTGTAGTGGCGCTTTTTCACATACTGGCGAATCCGGTAATCCTCTCCCAATAGATCCGGCGTCACCTTGTCGTTGCCATACCAGCGCGAGTCCCAACCTTTGATAATGCCGAGTCGCAAACCCTTTGGGTGTACTTTTTGGCCCATGCTTCCCCCCCTTAATGCTGATGCCGTGGCTTCAACACAACGGAAATGTGGCTCGTCCGCTTCATAATCGGAAACGCTTGACCACGGCTGCGCGGATGAATGCGCTTAAGAATCGGACCCCCGTCTACCCAGATGGCCGCCACGTATAAGTCCCGGGGGTCGAGGTCATGGTTGTTTTGGGCGTTCGCCACCGCGCTCTGAATGAGCTTCGCCACTACCTTGGATGCACGCTTTGGCGTGTGTCGCAAAATCGCCTGCGCATCGCGTACATCGCGTCCGCGGACCAAATCCACGACAATTCGCACCTTCCGCGGAGCGATGCGCACGTAGCGCGCATGCGCCCGCGCCTCCGCTGTTTCCGCCATTGGTTTTCCCCCTTATCGCATCCCAGTCGTCCGCTCAGACTTATCCGCATGCCCCTTAAAGGTACGGGTGGGCGCGAACTCGCCTAGCTTATGGCCGACCATCTCTTCGCTAATGTAAATGGGCACATGCCTTCTGCCATCGTGCACCGCAATGGTGTGTCCCACCATGTCGGGAATGATCGTCGAGGCTCGAGACCACGTCTTGATAACCTTCTTCTCCCGTCGCTCGTTCTGCGCCTCAATCTTTTTCAAAAGGCTTGGATCCACGTACGGACCTTTTTTAACCGAACGCCCCATTCCCTCACTCCTTACTTCCGCCGTCGCACTATCAGGCGATCCGAGGCTTTGCGCTTTTTCCGCGTCTTCTTCCCTAATGCCGGCTTCCCCCATGGCGTCACCGGATGCTTGCGGCCAATCGGCGCTTTCCCTTCACCACCACCGTGCGGGTGGTCTACGGGATTCATCACCACGCCACGCACGCTAGGCCGCCGACCCAGCCAGCGGTTGCGTCCCGCTTTGCCGATGGTAATGTTTTCGTGCTCGACGTTACCCACTTGGCCTACGGTGGCCATGCACGTCAGTAACACCCGGCGCAGTTCGCCCGACGGCAACCGGAGGAGCGCATAGCGTCCTTCCTTCGCCGCCAGTTGCGCCGAGGTGCCCGCGGACCGCGCAAGCTGCGCGCCCTTGCCCGGCATGAGCTCCACTGCATGCACCACGGTGCCCACCGGCATGTCCTTCAGAGCCAAGGCGTTGCCAGGCTTAATGTCAGCTCCCGGCCCGGCCATGACCGTGTCGCCCACCTTGAGGCCTAACGGCGCCAAGATGTAGGCCTTCTCCCCATCGCTATATTGGAGGAGCGCAATCCGCGCTGTGCGGAACGGATCGTACTCAATCGCCACGACCTCCGCCGGCACCCCGATCTTTTGCCGCTTAAAATCAATCACGCGGTACCGGCGTTTGTTGCCGCCCCCCCGATGGCGCACGGTAATGCGTCCGTGGTGGTTGCGCCCGGCTTTGCGGTGCATGCCCCGCGTCAGCGACTTTTCCGGCTTCTTTTTGGTAATTTCCTCGAAAGTGGACACCGTCATCTGGCGCACTCCGGGCGACGTCGGTTTCAGCTTGCGGACTGGCATAATCGTTCTCCTTCCTTACACCCCTTCAAAGAATTCGATGCTGTCGCCCGGTGCTAAGGTCACGATCGCCTTTTTGCCGCGAGACGTGTAGCCGCGCGAGGTGCCTCGCCGTTTTGGCTTCGCCGGCGTCCAAAGCGTATTGACCTTTGTGACCCGGACCTTAAAGATTTCCTCCACCGCCTGCCGGATTTGCACCTTGTTGGCTCGTGGATCGACTTCGAACGTGTACTTGTTTAACGCCATGGCGTCCGTACTCGCTTCGGTAATCACCGGCCTTAACAATACGTCGTAAGGGTTCACGACCCGAACACCCCCTCCACCGCGCGAACTGCGTCACGGTCCAACACGAGCCGATGGTACTTGAGAAGGTTATACACATCCAAACTTTGCGCCGTGATCGTCCGCACGTCCTGAAAATTGCGTGCCGAGCGCTTCAGCGTGTCGATGGGTGTCGCGGTGACGAATAGCACGTTATAGCCCAGATTGAAGCGATCTAAGATCTCCTTAAGCACCCGCGTCTTGGGCTCGCCGACATCCAGCGTGTCAACCACCAGAAGCTCCTGATCCTTCAATTTGGCGCTGAGCGCCTGCCGAATGGCCGCCTGACGCATCTTTTGCGGAAAGCGCATGCTGTAATCCCGCGGGTGGGGTCCAAACACCACCCCACCGTGACGCCATTGCGGAGCGCGAATGCTGCCAGCCCGCGCACGGCCGGTCCCCTTTTGCCGCCAGGGCTTGCGCCCGCCGCCCCGCACCTCTCCGCGGGTCTTGGTGTCCGCCGTGCCTTGGCGTTGATTCGCGCGGTACACCATCACGGCCTGGTGCAACAGGGGAATATTGGGTTCAGCCCCGAATACCCGATCAGACAGCTCCATTTCGCCGACGACCTCGCCCGCCAAGTTATACACGTTTACAGTCGGCATTAGACGGCTCCTTTCCGCTTGCGAACTGTCTCGCGCACCATGACCAGGGACCCCCGCGGACCAGGTACCGCGCCCTTGACCATCAGGAGATGGCGATCCGCGTCCACTCGCACCACGGTGAGCCGCAATACCGTCACCCGCTCGTGACCCTTATGCCCTGGCATCCGTCGCCCTGGCCGCACCCGACCACCACCGCCAGACATTCGCGGTCCTAGCGAACCTACCCGCCGGTGATACTTCGAGCCGTGACTCATGGGACCTCGGCGAAATCCCCAGCGTTTAATGCCTCCCGCGAAGCCCTTGCCCTTGCTGGTACCGATGACATCGACAATATCGCCGGGTTGGAACGCCTCTTCAACCCGCACAAATTGGCCGGGCTCGAGCTCGGTCGCCCCTGGCAAGCGAAATTCCCTCACGTAGCGCACGGGCGTCAGCCCCCGCTGTTGGTAATCCTTCAACTGCTGGTACGCGACCTTTTTCTCTTTAATGGCTCCCATTCCCAGCTGCACCGCTTCGTACCCATCTCGCTCCTTGGTACGCAGGCGCATTACCTGATTGGGCTCCGCACGAATCACGGTAACCGGTATAGCGCGGCCTTCCTCGTCAAATACTTGAGTCATGCCGAGCTTGATGCCCATAATGCCCTTCATAATGTCCCCCCGCCTACAGCTTGATCTCGATGTCCACGCCAGCGGGGAGATCCAGACGCATCAAGGCATTGACGGTCTTTTGACTCGGATCCATGATGTCAATCAAGCGCTTATGGATCCGACGCTCAAACTGTTCGCGAATGTCCTTTTCCCCGTTGGGCGCGGTCAAGATGGTGTAGATGGTCTTTTCCGTCGGCAGCGGGATCGGGCCGGAGACAGCGGCGCCATTGCGCCGCGCTGTCTCCACGATCCGTACCGCAGATTGATCCAGCACCTCGTGATCGTACGCTTTAAGTCGTATGCGAATCTTCTGCTGCGCCACGAATTTTCCCCCTACCCCTTACGCCTTAATCGCAGTCACAACACCAGCGCCCACGGTGCGACCGCCCTCGCGAATGGCGAACCGGAGTCCTTCTTCCATCGCAATCGGGGCAATGAGCTCCACATCCATGCGCACGTTGTCACCGGGCATCACCATCTCGACCCCTTCAGGCAACTGCACGACGCCGGTGACGTCGGTGGTCCGGAAGTAAAATTGCGGCCGGTAACCATTGAAGAATGGCGTATGACGCCCGCCCTCCTCCTTGGTCAGCACGTACACTTCGGCACTGTATTTGGTGTGCGGCTTAATCGTCCCCGGTTTCGCCAACACTTGGCCCCGCTCAACCTCATCCTTGTCAATTCCGCGCAGGAGGCAACCAATGTTGTCCCCAGCCACGGCCACGTCGAGGGTCTTGCGGAACATTTCTACCCCGGTGACCACCGACTTCTTCGCCGTCTCGGTAAGCCCGACAATCTCCACCTCGTCGCCCACTTTAACCTGACCCCGCTCCACGCGTCCGGTCACCACGGTGCCGCGCCCGGTAATGGAATGGGTGTCTTCTACCGGCATTAAGAAGGGCCGTTCGGTGTCGCGTTCGGGCGTGGGAATGTAGTCGTCCACCGCATCCATAAGTTCCCAGATTTTCCCGCACCACTCGCAGTCGCGCTTCCCGCAGCCGCATTCCAACGCCTTGAGCGCGGACCCGGCGACAATGGGAATCTCATCGCCCGGAAATTCGTAGCTGGACAACAGGTCGCGCACCTCAATCTCAACCAGCTCCATAAGCTCGGGGTCATCGACCATGTCAGACTTGTTCAAGAACACCACAATGTTGGGCACCCCGACTTGCCGGGCCAGCAAAATGTGTTCGCGCGTTTGCGGCATTGGACCATCGGCCGCGGATACCACCAAAATGGCTCCATCCATCTGCGCCGCACCCGTAATCATGTTTTTCACATAGTCCGCGTGCCCAGGGCAGTCCACATGCGCGTAGTGCCGCTTGTCAGTCTCGTACTCGACGTGCGCCGTGGCAATGGTAATCCCACGCTCGCGCTCTTCTGGCGCCTTGTCAATTTGGTCATATGCCGTGTATTCAGCCTTGCCTTGGGTGGCCAACACCCGCGTAATGGCCGCCGTCAAGGTGGTTTTCCCGTGGTCCACGTGGCCAATGGTGCCGACGTTGACGTGAGGCTTCGTGCGCTCGTACTTCTTCTTCGCCATGAATCGGTTACCTCCTCTAAATATGCGCCTCTGGGGCGGAATCGGCTGGCTATTGCTTCGCCTTGATCACTTGCTCGGTGACATGCCGCGGGGCCTCGTCATAGTGCGAAAACTGCATGGTGTACGTGCCGCGGCCCTGGGTTCGCGACCGCAGATCCGTCGCATACCCAAACATCTCAGCTAAGGGCACGTAACCGCGGATGGCCTGCACGCCGCCCGCCCGCGGCTCCATCCCTTCAATGCGCCCCCGACGGGCATTCAGATCGCCAATGATGTCACCCATGTACTCTTCTGGAACCACCACTTCCACAGACATGATGGGCTCTAGAAGCACGGGATTGGCTTTCCGCGCACCTTCCTTAAATCCAAGGGAGGCCGCAATTTTGAATGCCATTTCACTGGAGTCAACCTCGTGATAGGACCCGTCGTAAATGGTGACGCGAACATCGATGGTGGGATATCCGGCCAGCACCCCGGACTGCATCGCCTCTTTCACCCCTGCTTCTACAGCAGGAATGTACTCTTTCGGCACCACACCACCGACAATTTTATTGACAAACTCGAAACCTTGGCCCGGCTCAAGCGGCTCCAACTTCAGCCACACGTGACCGTACTGCCCGCGACCCCCACTCTGGCGAATGAATTTGCCCTCGGCTTCCACCGATTTGCGAATCGTCTCCTTGTAGGCCACTTGGGGCTTGCCCACATTGGCCTGCACCTTAAACTCGCGCAGCAGGCGATCGACAATAATCTCGAGGTGCAACTCGCCCATCCCGGAAATGATGGTTTGCCCCGTCTCCTGATCGGTGTACATGCGAAAAGTGGGATCCTCTTCCGCGAGCTTCTGAAGCGCTGTGCCCATCTTGTCCTGGTCGGCTTTTGTCTTGGGTTCAATAGCCACCGAAATCACGGGCTCTGGAAATACCATCGATTCCAGCAGGATGGGTTGGTTTTCATCGGCCAAGGTATCGCCGGTGGTTGTGTCCTTTAACCCCACCGCCGCAGCGATGTCGCCGGCATAGACGGTATCAATATCCTCCCGGTGATTGGCGTGCATTTGCAGAATCCGACCAATACGCTCCCGCCGCCCTTTGGTGACGTTAAACACGTAGGATCCAGAGCTCAGTGTCCCAGAGTACACGCGGAAAAAGGCCAGCTTACCTACATAAGGGTCAGACATGATCTTAAATGCCAGCGCACTAAACGGCGCATCATCCGAGACCTCGCGGTAGGTTTCGGCTTCAGTCGTCGGGTCTATTCCCCGCGTCGGCCCAATGTCCAGCGGCGAGGGCAGGTAATACACGACAGCGTCTAGGAGCGGCTGCACACCCTTATTGCGATAGGATGACCCGCAGAGTACCGGCACAAGCTGACTGGACAAGGTTCCTTTGCGGATCGCCGCCCGAATCTCGTCCTGAGTGAGCTCTTCGCCTTCTAGGTATTTCTCCATGAACGCATCGTCCACGTCTGCGCAGGCTTCCAAGAGCATTTGGCGACGCTCTTGACACACTTCGACAAGGTCGTCCGGAATCGGCTCGTACTCACCCCTAGTGCCCAAATCGTCCAGGTAGTAATACGCTTCCATGCGCACCAAATCGACCAACCCGCGGAAGGTATCCTCAGCGCCAATTGGCCATTGGATGGCAACCGGATTCGCGCCAAGACGGTTTCGGATTTGGTCGATGCACATCACGAAGTCCGCGCCGACGATGTCCATTTTATTGATATAGGCAATGCGTGGCACGCCATACTTGTCAGCTTGGCGCCACACCGTCTCTGATTGGGGCTCCACACCGCCCTTGGCATCAAATACCGCAATCGCTCCGTCCAGCACCCGCAAGGAACGTTCCACTTCCACGGTAAAGTCCACGTGGCCGGGCGTGTCAATAATGTTAATCCGGTGATCCCGCCAGCGCGCCGTGGTGGCCGCCGAGGTAATGGTGATCCCCCGTTCCTGCTCTTGCACCATCCAGTCCATCGTTGCGGTGCCCTCGTGCACCTCGCCAATTTTGTGCACGCGGCCCGTGTAAAACAAAATTCGCTCGGTTGTCGTCGTTTTCCCGGCGTCAATGTGGGCCATGATGCCAATGTTGCGGGTTCGCTCCAAGCTAAATTCACGAGCCATAACCGGCGAACTCCCTTCTTACCATCGGTAGTGCGCGAATGCCTTGTTCGCCTCAGCCATCCGATGCGTTTCGTCCCGTCTTTTAACCGCCCCTCCCGTATTTTGCGAGGCGTCGATCAACTCCGCGGCAAGCCGCTCTTCCATCGAGCGCTCACCACGCTCCCGGGCATACTGCACCAACCAGCGGATGGCGAGCGAACTCCGCCGTTGCGGCCGCACCTCCATTGGCACCTGGTAGGTGGCACCGCCCACGCGTCGAGGCCGCACTTCCAACAGAGGGGTGGCATTTTTCACCGCTGCTTCGAAGACCTCCAGCGCATCCTTTCCCGTCTTTTCGGCCACAATATCAAAAGCCCGATAGACGATGCGTTCAGCAAGGCTTTTCTTGCCGCTCACCATGACCTTATTAATCAGCTTGGCCACTAGCGGGCTGTGATAGACCGAATCTGGCTCGATTTCGCGCGGTGTGACTGTTCCACGCCTCGGCATGCTGCTCCCCCTTTACTTCTTGCCAGCGGGTTGGTTCTTCTTGGCCCCGTACTTTGACCGACCCTGCGATCGCTTTTGCACCCCGCCCGTGTCGAGCGCTCCCCGGATGACATGATAGCGCACGCCCGGCAAGTCGCGAACCCGCCCCCCGCGGACAAGAACCACGCTGTGCTCCTGTAAGTTATGCCCAATGCCTGGGATATAGGCAGTAATCTCTTCCCCATTGGTCAACCGCACGCGCGCCACCTTACGCAACGCGGAATTCGGTTTCTTCGGGGTCACCGTCTTCACGCTGATGCACACTCCGCGCTTCTGGGGATTGTGCCGCAAAGCCGGTGCCGCCGACTTCTTTTTGGCCTTCTTGCGCCCATGGCGCACCAACTGATTAATGGTCGGCACCCGATCGCCCTCCTTCGTTCGCCGTTAAGATTGCGGTGCCCGAGACCTATCAATCACCGCAGCACATGCCGCTTTAACTTCGATCCCGCACCACTGGCCCAATTCTTTCATGGTGTCAACGTAGACAATAGGAACCTCGTGGGTCCGACACTGCTCTTCAATTTCGGATGCAATCAGAGCGTCCGCATCGCGTGCCAAGTAGACGACGGTCGCCTGATGCCGCTGAATGTGCTTCAACGTTTCCCGGCGACCGACCACGCGCTGGCGAACATTTTTTAGCAAGGACCTGTCCACCATGCTGCCTCCCGGTCATCCAGGCTTAGACACACTGACGTATTTTATCACCCGACAAAAGGCGTGTCAACGCATGAAACGCGTTGACACGCCTGCAGACTACCGGTAAAGTTCCGCGTCCGACGGCTCTTCCTCGGCAATGACCCGCGCATTGCGATAGCGCGACATCCCCGTGCCCGCGGGCACCAGCTTGCCAATAATGACATTTTCTTTGAGCCCCAGCAGCGGATCGCGTTTTCCCTTAATGGAGGCTTCCGTCAGCACCCGCGTGGTTTCTTGAAAGGATGCCGCCGACAGGAAGGAATCTGTCGCCAAGGAGGCCTTGGTTATGCCCAGGACCACGGGCTTGGCCACCGCCGGCGTCCGCCCTTCAGCGAGTACGCGCGCATTTTCTTCCTCGAACTCGAACCGATCCACGAGGGCGCCCGGCAACAGGCGGGTATCGCCGGCGTCCTCAATCTTAATCTTGCGCATCATCTGGCGCACCATGACTTCAATATGCTTATCGTTGATATCGACCCCTTGAACCCGATACACGCGCTGTACCTCGTGCAAGAGGTATTCCTGAACACCGCGCGGACCGAGCACGCGCAAAAGGTCGTGAGGATTCACCGAGCCTTCGGTCAACTCTTGCCCTTCCATGACCCGCTCGCCGTCGTGGACCTTCAGCCGCGACCCAAAGGGCACCGTATACACATGCGCATCCGCTTCATGTTCGGGGGTGATGGTAATCTCGCGGCGCCCCCGGCTCTCCCCCAGGTGCACCACCCCTGAAATCTCGGCAATTAACGCCTGCCCTTTGGGTTTGCGTGCCTCGAACAATTCCTCCACCCGCGGCAACCCTTGCGTGATGTCATCGCCAGCGACGCCCCCCATGTGAAAGGTGCGCATGGTCAATTGCGTGCCCGGTTCGCCAATGGACTGGGCAGCGATAATGCCAACCGCCTCGCCCACCTCCACAATCTGACCGGTGGCGAGATTTCGACCGTAACAGGCCACGCACACGCCGTAGCGCGACTGACAGGTCAGTACGCTGCGCACGGTGGCCTCCGTAATACCAGCATCCACGATTTGGCGGGCTATGTCTTCATCAATCATTTGATTGGTGTCGATAATGAGCTCGCCGGTTTCGGGATGGTACACGGGTTCCGCTGCCACCCGCCCAATTAAGCGCTCTTCGAAGGATTCGATGACTTGGCTGCCATCCCGAATCTCGCGGACAACTGCCCCATCGGTCGTCCCACAGTCCACTTCGCGGACAATCACGTCTTGCGCCACATCCACGAGGCGCCGCGTCAGATACCCCGAGTCGGCCGTTCTGAGCGCAGTATCCGCGAGACCTTTGCGCGCGCCGTGCGTAGACGTAAAGTATTCCAGCACCGTGAGCCCCTCGCGGAAATTGGCACGAATGGGCAGCTCAATAATCCGACCCGAGGGATCCGCCATGAGTCCGCGCATCCCGGCCAGCTGAGAAATTTGCTGCACGTTCCCTCGCGCGCCCGAGGTGGCCATCATGTAGACGGAGTTGGTGGGATCCATGTTGTCCATCAGCGCCTGGGTCACTTTTTCCTTAGCCCGCGTCCAAATTTCGATCACCCGCTCATAGCGCTCGTCAGCGGTAATCAACCCGCGACGGTATTGGCGCGCCACCTGGCTCACCTCTTCTTCTGCCTCAGCCAGGATAGCCTTCTTTTGCTCAGGAATATTGATGTCCGACACCGAAATGGTAATGCCGGCCTTTGTGGCATAACTAAATCCCAGCGCCTTAATGCGGTCGAGTACCTCCGCGGTAGTCTGGTTGCCAAAGAGCCGGAAGAGATCCGCCACCAAGGCGCCAAGAATCTTGCGGTCGACGACCTTGTCAATAAACCGGAGTTCTTTGGGCAGCGCGTCATTGAAGATGAACCGGCCCAGGGTGGACTCCCGGCGCTGGCCGTCGTAGCGCATCATCACTCGCGCGTGCAGGTCTAGCACGCCTTCGTGGTAAGCCATCTCACCTTCCTTGAGATCGGCCAAAATCATCCCTTCGCCTTTGGCCCCGGGTTGCTCCATGGTCAAATAGTACGATCCCAGCACCATATCCTGGGTCGGCGTGACCACCGGCCGGCCATCCTTGGGATTCAAAATATTTTGCGAGGAAAGCATCAAAATGCGCGCCTCGGCTTGCGCTTCAGCCGACAGGGGAACGTGGACGGCCATTTGGTCACCATCAAAATCCGCGTTGTACGCCGTGCACACCAGCGGATGAATTTGAATGGCGCGCCCTTCAACCAGCACCGGCTCAAAGGCTTGAATGCCTAGGCGATGCAAGGTCGGGGCACGGTTTAGCAGAACAGGGTGTTCGCGGATGACGTCCTCGAGTACATCCCAGACCTCGGGCCGCACCCGCTCGACCATGCGCTTGGCCGATTTAATGTTGTGCGCATAGCCTTCATTCACAAGCTTTTTCATCACAAAGGGTTTGAAAAGCTCCAGCGCCATTTCTTTGGGGAGGCCGCACTGATGCATTTTGAGCTTGGGCCCCACGACAATCACCGAACGCCCAGAGTAGTCTACGCGCTTGCCCAGCAGGTTTTGGCGAAAGCGCCCTTGTTTACCCTTTAACATGTCAGACAAGGACTTCAGGGGGCGATTGCCGGGCCCGGTCACCGGACGCCCGCGGCGCCCATTGTCAATCAGAGCGTCCACCGCCTCTTGGAGCATGCGCTTTTCGTTGCGCACGATGATGTCCGGTGCCCCTAAGTCCAAGAGCCGTTTCAGTCGATTGTTGCGATTAATCACGCGTCGGTATAGATCGTTGAGGTCAGAGGTGGCAAAACGTCCTCCATCTAATTGCACCATGGGGCGCAAATCGGGGGGGATAACCGGAATCACGTCAATGATCATCCACTCGGGGCGATTGCCGGATGCCCGAAAGGCTTCCACCACTTCCAGTCGTCGGATCGCCCGGATCCGCCGCTGCCCTGTTGATGAGTTTAGCTCCTCCCGCAGTTCCTCGGCCAACTGATCGAGATCCAGCTCCAAAAGCAGTTCTTTAATCGCTTCGGCTCCCATCATGGCGCGGAAGTGGTTGCCATACTTTTCCCGATACTCTCGGTACTCCGATTCCACCAAGAGTTGCTTCTTCATCAACGGGGTGGTGCCAGGCTCGATGACGACGTACGCCGCAAAATACAAGACTTTTTCTAGAGCCCGGGGCGACATGTCGAGAATCAATCCCATGCGTGACGGAATGCCTTTGAAATACCAAATATGGGATACTGGGGCGGCAAGTTCAATGTGACCCATGCGCTCGCGCCGCACCTTGGAGCGTGTCACCTCGACCCCGCACCGATCACACACCACGCCCTTATAGCGCACCCGCTTGTACTTCCCGCAATGGCACTCCCAGTCCTTGGTTGGCCCAAAGATTTTCTCACAAAAGAGGCCTTCGCGCTCGGGCTTTAGAGTACGGTAGTTGATGGTTTCGGGCTTTTTCACCTCCCCCTTGGACCACTCCCGAATCTGCTCGGGTGAGGCGAGCGCAATCCGCATGGAATCAAAATTGTTCACGTCTAACATCTGCGTGACCCTCCCCGGCCTTAGTACTCGTCATCCTCATCGTCTGGCACATCATCATCATCGACGTCGCTCTCGTCGTCTTCGTCATAATCATCGTCAGGGGCTTCGGTCGCCCGGCGCAAGATGGCATACGCGTTCTCCGCTTCCTGGTCAAAGTCCATCCCGCCCCCGGGTTCAAAGAGATCTTTGGCCCCTGCAGCGGTGTCTTCCATCAAGCGGTGCAAATCTTGGCTTTCCTCGTCCACGCCTTCTGGCAGTAATTCTAGGCCTGGCGCTTCGCGCATGGGCTCGTCATCCAGTTCGCGGATTTCGATTTCCTCGTTTAGCTCGTTCAGCACTTTAACGTCCAGCCCTAAGCTTTGCAATTCCTTGATCAACACCTTGAAGGATTCAGGAACCCCGGGCTCCGGCACATTTTCACCCTTCACAATCGCCTCATATGTCTTCACCCGTCCGACAACATCGTCGGACTTGACAGTCAAGAGCTCTTGCAACGTGTAGGCCGCTCCATAGGCTTCCAGCGCCCAGACCTCCATTTCGCCAAACCGCTGGCCGCCAAACTGCGCCTTACCCCCCAATGGTTGCTGAGTCACAAGCGAGTACGGACCGGTAGAACGCGCGTGAATCTTATCATCAACCAAGTGCGCGAGCTTCAGCATATAGACCACGCCCACAGTAATCTCCCGATCAAAGGGTTCGCCAGTGCGGCCGTCGTATAAAATAGTCTTCCCAGACTTTGGCAATCCCGCTTCCGCTAGCAACCGCTCCAGATCTTCTTCGTGGGCCCCGTCAAACACCGGGGTGGCTACCTTAATGCCCAAGGCCCGCGCGGCCCACCCCAAGTGCGTCTCCAACACTTGACCAATATTCATGCGGCTAGGGACGCCCAACGGGTTGAGGACAATCTCCACCGGGGTGCCATCGGGCAAAAAGGGCATGTCTTCTTCGGGCAAAATACGCGAAATCACGCCCTTGTTGCCGTGTCGACCAGCCATCTTGTCGCCTTCGGAGATCTTGCGCTTCTGGGCAATATACACTTGCACCAGTTGATTGACGCCCGGTGACAGTTCATCCCCTTGCTCGCGGTTAAACACCTTCACGTCCACGACAATGCCAGACTCACCGTGCGGCACTCTTAACGACGTGTCACGGACTTCCCGTGCCTTTTCCCCGAAAATGGCCCGAAGGAGCCGCTCTTCGGCGGTCAGTTCCGTCTCCCCTTTGGGGGTTACCTTGCCCACCAAAATGTCGCCTGGGCGCACTTCCGCACCAATGCGAATAATCCCGCGGTCGTCGAGATCCCGCAGCACCTCTTCGCCCACATTGGGAATATCGCGCGTAATTTCTTCAGGCCCTAGCTTGGTATCGCGGGCGTCGCACTCGTACTCCTCGATGTGAATGGACGTAAACACATCATCCTTTACGAGTTTCTCGCTCAGTAGAATCGCGTCTTCGTAGTTATAGCCTTCCCACGGCATGAAGGCCACTAAGACGTTGCGGCCCAGGGCGAGTTCACCATGGTCAGTTGACGGTCCGTCCGCAATAATCTGCCCCGCTCTCACGCGATCGCCCTTCTTCACAATGGGCTTTTGATTGATGCAGGTACCCTGGTTTGAGCGCGCAAACTTTTGCAAATGGTAAGTGCTCACGGTGTGGTCGTGATTCTTGACGACAATCTGATTGGATGCAACCCGATCCACCACCCCATCTTTTTCGGCAATCACCACCACCCCGGAGTCACGAGCTGCCTTAGCTTCCATACCTGTTCCCACCAGCGGTGCATCGGTGACTAAGAGCGGCACCGCCTGACGCTGCATGTTAGCCCCCATCAAAGCCCGATTGGCATCATCGTGTTCCAAAAACGGAATCAAGGCAGTCGCTATGGACACCACCTGTTTCGGCGAGACATCCATATAGTCCACGCGCGATGGCGATTCTTCCAGGATTTCATGACGCGAGCGCACGGTCACCCGTTCCGCCTTGAAATGGCCATCCTCCGTTAAGGGTTCATTAGCTTGGGCAATGACCGCATCGTCTTCCTCATCGGCTGTGAGATAGACAATGTCGTTGGTCACCACCCCGGTCTCTTTGTCGACCTTGCGGTACGGGGTTTCGATAAAACCAAACTCATTGATCCGCGCGTAGGTGGATAGTGAGCCGATAAGCCCAATGTTAGGCCCCTCAGGGGTTTCGATAGGGCACATGCGGCCATAATGCGAATGGTGGACGTCACGCACCTCAAATCCCGCGCGTTCGCGCGACAATCCCCCTGGACCCAAGGCCGATAAGCGGCGCTTGTGCGTAAGTTCCGCCAACGGGTTAGTCTGGTCCATAAACTGAGAAAGCTGCGAGGAGCCGAAGAACTCCTTCACCGCCGCGACCACCGGTCGGATATTGATTAGCGCTTGCGGCGTAATCGACTCCATGTCCTGAATGGTCATGCGTTCCCGCACGACCCGCTCCATGCGCGATAGACCGACGCGGAATTGGTTTTGCAGCAACTCCCCCACCGAACGTAGGCGGCGATTGCCCAGATGATCGATGTCATCGGTGCTGCCTAACCCTTCATACAGGGTGGTCATATAATTAAGGCAGGCCACAATATCGTCCTTGGTGATGGTCTTGTCATCCGCGTCGGGTTGGCCATTCGACACTACTAACACTTCTCGCCCATTCAGGAGTTCAACGCGAATGCTGTGCACATGCGCTTCGTCAAGCGCTTGGGCAATGTCGCGGTCGATGTGGTCACCTTCACGCACAATCACTTCGCCGGTTTCAGGATTGACCACCGTCTCCTTGGCGGTAGTGCCCACGATGCGCTTTCGAAAGGCGAGTTTTTTGTTAATTTTGTAACGGCCCACCCCCGCTAGATCATACCGTTTGGGGTCGAAAAAGAGCGAATTCAAGAGATTGTCAGCGCTTTCCACAGTGGGAGGTTCGCCCGGCCGTAGACGTTTGTAAATTTCGATGAGCGCATCTTCGCGGGACTTGGCCGGATCTTTCGACAGTGTCGTTTGAATGCGCTCGTCGTCGCCCACGGCTTCCAAAATCATGGCATCGGTCCCATAGCCCAGTGCGCGCATCAACACCGTGGCTGGTAATTTGCGGGTGCGGTCCACCCGCACCGAGAGCACGTCGTTGGCATCGGACTCGAACTCTAACCAGGCCCCCCGATTGGGGATGATGGTCGCAAAAAAGAGGCGCTTTCCCGAGGCATCCAGCTGTTCCCCAAAGTAGACACCAGGCGATCGCACGAGCTGACTGACAATCACGCGCTCCGCCCCGTTGATAATGAACGTGCCTTTATCGGTCATCAGGGGGAAATCGCCCATGAACACATCTTGCTCTTTCACTTCCCCTGTTTCTTTGTTCAGCAAACGGACACGCACGTGAAGTGGGGCTGAGTAGGTCACATCGCGCGCCTTGCATTCCTCTACCGAATACTTTGGTGGCTTTAATGTGTAGTCGACAAACTCGAGCACTAAATTGCCGGTAAAGTCTTGAATAGGAGAGATGTCGCGAAACATCTCGCGCAATCCTTCTTGGAGAAACCACCGGTAGGAATTTTGCTGAATCTCGATCAGGTTGGGCATGTCGAGCACTTCGTTAATGCTCGCGAAGCTCACGCGTTCGGAAGGCTTTTCAGTCGGGAGACGAAGGGCCATTCAGGTTCAACTCCTTTTTTGGCGGGACGCGATGGTACGTTTCTTCCTTCCACTGCCAGAGGAATAAATTGGACGACCAAATATAGCAATATAAAACAGTACCACAAGCCCACCCCCAGGTCAAGTTTACCTGGAGGAGGGCTTGTGATTCTTTTTCATCCGCACCTACTTGATTTCGACTGTGCCGCCAGCTTCCTCAAGTTTGGCCTTCGCCGCCTCTGCGTCCGCTCTTGAAATCTTTTCCTTAATGGCCTTGGGCGCTCCGTCAACCAGCGCCTTCGCTTCCGTCAAGGATAGCCCGGTCAACTCACGGACCGCCTTAATAACTTGCACCTTTTTATCGCCAGCCGCCGTCAAAATCACGTCAAATTCCGTTTGCTCGACTTCTTCTTGCGCCGCCGCTGGAGCTGCCCCAGCCGCCGGCGCCGCCGCGGCTACTGCGACCGGAGCCGCCGCCGTTACCCCAAATTCCTCTTCCAGGGCCTTTACGAGTTGAGACAGCTCTAAGACATTCAGCCCTTTGACAATCTCGATAACTTCTTCGACTTTGGCCATCAATTTACCTCCTTGATTCGAAAAAAAACTCGCCTCTTAACCTTCCCCTTCGCGCTGTTGTCGGATTTGGTCTACCACGCGCGCCAAATTCGTTAACGGCGCATTGAGCACCCAGACCAACTGCTGAATCGGAGCATTTAGGGTCCCTACGACCTTCCCGAGCAACACTTCTTTGCTGGGAAGCTCTGCTAATTCCTTGACACCCTCGGCGCCAATGGCTTTCTTTCCTAAAATTCCGGCCTTAATTTCCATCTTCCGGAATTCACGCGCCGCCAGGGATAACAGTTTGGCCGCAGCCACCGGATCCTCGGCGCTGTAGGCTATCGCCGTGGGTCCCGTCAGGAAGGGTTCGAGGCCTTCAATGCCCACTTCGTCCGCCG
Organism: Bacillota bacterium; assembly: GCA_026627385.1. GTDB lineage: Bacteria > Bacillota > Sulfobacillia > Sulfobacillales > Sulfobacillaceae > JAPNUR01. The sequence goes on from JAPNUR010000028.1 coordinate 37,821, forward strand.
CGCGTTTAATCAATGTATTCTTGATCACCCGCAGGGTGACGCCACCTTGGGAAAGCCGCTGACGCAACTGATTCATTTGCTGCACCGTCAACCCGCGGTAATCCGCCAACACAGTGCCTTGAGAACGTTCTAAGGCCTGACGGGTTTCCTCAATGATGGCCGCCTTTTGCGCTGTCGGCATTGAATTCACCTCCCACAAAAAAAGTTAACCTCCACCCAACGCAGGGAGAAGGCACGGCACACGTGTCCTTATTCGCTTCTACCTGGATGGGATATTAAGCCTCAAGGCACCCATCGTCTTGGGTTTCGACGCGATGGTATCAGCAATCTGAAACCCTGTCAAGTGACTGCTGGCTGTACGTCAATAGTCAATAATTGTGGGATCGTCGTGAGGGGCAGGAAGCCTAAAGAATCTTGGGCCGATAACGGTCCCGATTGCCGAAAAAGACCGCCGTACAGTTGTTCCCGGGTGTGCTCCAACCCACGGGAGAACACGACTAGGCGTTCGCGCCCGAGACGACGCCTCCCAACGTCATTAGAGAACGCCATAGGTAGCCACAGGGATTACAATGCTATGACGTGGGGAGCTTCCGACACAACGACCGGTTTGTGGCGGCGAAAATAGGCGCGTATCACATCATGGGCGCTGACGCCCAAATCATGTCGCGGGGTGTTGACACCTCGTAAGCCTTGGGGGCCGGCAGACACGACGCGGTAGCGGCTATGGGCTGTTACCTCTCTGTTGTTGACGGCGAGGTATTCAATACGGTGCCCTTTAGGATTATACGGTTTAAAGGCCATCAACAATCCGGAACTGCGCACCACGTAGCCGCCTTTTTGCTCGAACGGATTGGCTGCAAAGACGCTTTCCAGATTCTTTTCAAGAAATTGCCTGAGCGTATCGCCATCCCATGCTGTTTCAAACAGTTGGGGATTTGTCGGGATCATGCCATATAAATCGCTCTGAGTGACCGTGCCTGGTAGGATGGGCGCACCATAGCGCCAACCGTGCGAAAATGCGATGTCCGCCTCAGTGTACTCCAGGTAGGCGTCAGTAATCAATCGATCCATCGGTGCCTCCAACACGGTCATCCGGTGTAGTGGACTTCCCAACTGACCCACCGGTGTACTCAGGTGTTCTTGGAAAGGTTTCACCATCACCTCGATCTCATGCGTCATCTCAGCGTCGTCCGCTTCATCACTCAGCGTCATTAAACGATGCTCAACATCTTCAATCCGCTTAGCCTCATTCACTCTCACACGCAAGATGCCGAGAAACGAGCTATGCGCTCCCGATTGCATGACCACCGTGTTGCCTACCATCATCGGACTGTACAAGCGGTCATGGGTGTGGGCGCTTAAGATGACATCAATCCCCGACACCTCCTGAGCCAATTTTAAGTCCGATGGCAGTCCTAAATGACTTATCACAACAACCAGATCCACCTGCTGATCGTGCCTCAACCGCTCCACAGACCTCGTGATGTGCTGTAAATCGAGGTGAAACGTCAAATTGCCCACAAAGTTGCTGGGCATAGTTTCAGCCTCTGCGCTGTAGGTAAGGCCAATCAACCCCAGAACCACGCCGCCCACCTCTAACACGTGCGATCCCGGAAACATTTCTTCTCCGCCGGGCCCACTGACGTTCGCTGCCAACGCGGTCGCGCCACTACGAGTTAGAAGGTCTTTTAAGGCAGTAGGACCATAGGCAAAATCCCAGTTCCCCGGCACCAGGATGTCTACCCCTAAAGTTCTCAATAGCGGTGGAATAATTTGCCCTTGACTCAAAACCACGGGCCCGGTCCCATGAAAGGTATCACCACCGTCAACGAACAGTACGGGGCCCTTTGAGCGCAATTCTTGCACCGCACGGCGAATCTTGGCCCACCCCCCCACGCGGGGATGGTACGACGGCGATGGGACACTCCAAAAGAGCTCAGGATGAGCCGAGAGATACCCATGGGTATCATTTTGTTGAACAATCCAGAATTCCCGCGACCCCATTGATCTTCACCCTGGGGCTCAGCATGCACCACCGGCTTCAATCTCATGCATGTCTTGACGTTCTCCCCAGCGCTAAAGCGCGGGGATTCTTTCTCGCGCTAGCGAGCTACGCAGACGCGCCGGTGGGGGTGCCACCGCACGCCCGTGGGGGACGCCATCGCCCCAACTACTGGGCCGGAGCCCAGATACTTGCGTCGGATGTTGAT
>JAPNUR010000029.1 GCA_026627385.1 Bacillota bacterium
CGGATCGCCGTGTGGGAACAGGAACATCTTGCACCGATGGCGGTCCCGGCTACACGGTCCCACGGTCGGCGGCCCTGCGGCACTGGTTTGCCGCCCACCGGGCGGAACTCGACGAGTCGCTCCCAATCGTCTTCACGAGGGCGCAGGCCCTGGCTGAGCAGGCTCAACGGGAACTTGAGAACAGCAAGGTCGTCGGTAGTGGAGAGACAGATCGCCGGTAGCGGATCCGGTCAAACCCGGCTTCGAGTGCCGATCCATGGCATGGCTCCTCCTCGGCGATGGATTGTCCGGCTTCCCAGTGCTCAGGTAACGGAGGCCACGCGGCACCGGCAAAGAGCATGCCCCATTTTTCGTGAAAATTGAAGGCCTGATACTGTTGGTAGGAGAGCGAAAATGCGCGCGCAGGGTTTTCAAGATATAATGGGTTCAGAGGGGTGATGACGGAAATGGCTCGATACACGGTCATTGTGGAAAAAGGAGAGGGCGAGTATTTTGCCTACCTGCCGGCCTTACCGGGATGCACCAGCGCCGGTAAAACTCCCGGCGAAGCGCTGGATCAGGTGATTGAAGCCATCGCGCTCACCCAAGCCTATCTCGTCGAACACCAGATTCCCGTTCCCGATATCGTGGAAACCATTGCCGAAGTGGAGGTGAATTGACCCTGTGCCGCCACTTCCGCGTCTCACGGCTCGGGAGCTTTTACAAAAATTGGAGCGGCTCGGGTTCATTCGCGTCCGGCAAACCGGTAGTCATGTGCTTGTCCGTCACCGAGACAATCCGCAGAGATATGCCGTCATGCCGTTACATAGTCAACACACTATTCCGACGACGCTTAACAGATCTTTAACGCGGCCGAGACCCGCCGCGCCGAGAAAATCACGTCCCGGCAAACGGTAAGCCTATCGCCGAATTTCAAGTTTTTGCCGAGACAGCCGTGTCCTGTCGTGGGCCAATCATGGCCTATCAGTCGGGACGGTGGCGCAAAAACGACGATTGGCGCAATGCCCGGGCGCGATCCCAGAATCCCCCCGGAGACGCGTCGCCAAACACTGTGTCATCCCCCATCACGCAAAACCGTGACAACCCCCGGTTTGCGACAATCCTTTCCAGGAAGCTGGGCCATCCGGTTGTTCTTCAAAGGAGCCGTCGTTCAAAACGGAACGCAGCGGCCCGTATGGAGCCGAAGCGGCATCGAATGAGCTTCGAGTACCGTCATGGGTGATCGCTCGTCTTCATGGTTCCGTTCCCGTCCTTTTTCATTACAGGGACACGATGGCGTCGTCGGCCAATGGTGGGCTGACAGAGCGGATTAGGAACAGCAAGGCGACATGGGAAATTTACACGTATGGTGGGAGTCAAGCCCCGGGCTGAAAAACTTTTGACCGGGCCGGGCTTGATGTGTCTTCCGCAGACGGGCGGCCGCAGGGCCAGGCCGGCCTTAGCCGCCCGTCAGGGGTGCCTGGCCCGAGGGCGGCCGTCTGCGACAATATCCAACCGCTCGGCCCGTTTAGGCGGGCATGGCGGGTTGCCCGCGAGCCGCCGTCGCCGCGTGGTCCGGAGCGGGGACCGCCGCATCGGTCAGGATTTGCCACCGGTCGGTCAACGGATACGACGGGAGGGAGCGCAGGGTGACCCGAATGGTACTGAGCTTTTTCTGATACCGCCGTCGGTCGACTTCGTGGGCGAGCCGTTGCTCGCGCCAGACGCGCCAGGCGGCGAGGAGGAGCTTACGGGCCACCGCCACAATGGCCCGCCGTTTACCGAGGCGCGGGAGGACCCGGTCATAGAACGTGCGCAAGGGGGTCTCCTTGGCCCGAATCGCCCACCACGCCGCTTCCACCAGGACATGCCGCAGCAGGGCCGGCCCCTGGTGGCTGATATGCCCGCGCCACTCGGCTTCCCCGGATTGATGGACGCTCGGATCCAGCCCGGCATAGCGGCCCACTTGGCGGGCGGACCGAAAGCGCTGGGGATCGCCGAGCCAGGCCCAGACCACCGCCGCGGTCCACGCCCCGAGGCCGGGCACGCTCCAGAGCCATGCCATCTCGGGCCGCCCCGCCAAGCGCCGCAGAATCTCGCCTCGCAGGCGCTCGCCTTCCTGCGCGGCCTGCTCGGCCATCGTCAAAGCACTGGTAAACAGGATCTGCAGGGTCTCGTCGAGCTCGGCCCCGTGGACGGCGAACCAGTCCCGCAAGGCCACCGTCCGCGGGACCGCATAGCCCGCGCGGATCAAGAGATTGCGCGCCCGGTTCCGCCATGCCGTTTCCTGCTGTTGGCACGCGCGGACTTGGGCAATCAACGCGCGGATCGCCCGCACCTCCGTGGGCGGCACCCACACTTGGACTCGAGTATACGTGCCAAGCGCCATCAGCTGGGCCAAGCGCTCGGCATCCAGTCGGTCCGTGTGCCGCCCGCCGCTGACGCTGCGCAGTCCGGCGGGATGAATGACGACCACTTGACCGGCGTGGTCGATGAGACGATCATAGATCGTGAACGCATTTCCGGTGGCTTCGATGGCGACCGCGGTTTCCGGGGTGAGCCGGGTCGCCAGAAAGTGCGCCCACTCTTCAGGAGCGTTGAGAAACCGGAAATGCGTCCCTTTTTGTCCGGGTTGAAACACATAGCCGTGGATATAATTTTTGTGCAAATCTAATCCCATAAACTGTGTCACGGGACACGTCCTCCTTCCCTCGGTGTGGTGTTTGCGATGTCTTGAGGTGTCGTGCCTGTCGGCCATCACGTATCCGAGTCTCCGGTCGCTGCCGGCTCATGTGGGCGGTGCGCTGGGCGGAACTCACTCACACAGCACGCGAGTCCTGGCGAGCTACGCCAGCCCATGTAAAAGGTCGAGACGTTCCGCCCCGCGACATCGCACGGTGCCGCCCACGAAGTAGGGAACAGTTCGACGGTTCGCCCGCCGATCCCTGCTCCGCACCCCGGGGCTTGATTCCCATCATACCCACAGCGCCTTTCGGTCATCACCCGGCGCCTCCTGTAAGCCCAACAGGCGCGACCCATCGGGCCGGCGGAGCCAGTGATAACGGCCGCGCCGGCGCAGGACCGGGTCCACCACGCGACGGCGCCGCAGCGGTTGGCCCAGAATATATTCCCAGCGAGCCGCGTCCAACCCCTCCACCAGGTGGGGCGCCAGCATGCCGCGATCGCCGACGACAATCAGCCGGGTGATGGGCCAGCGTTGTTTCAGATCGGCCAACGCGCGGGCCATGGCCTGGTGATCCACGGTGGCGCCGGGGAACACCCCGTGCCCCACGGGCAGGCCATCCCGGGTCATCAGCACACCGAGCAGGAGTTGCTGGCGATCCGGGCGATGGTCCTTGCGGTCACCCCGTGGGGCCAACGACGTCTGCGGATGCCCCACCAAGTCGGTCGAGGTGGTATCAAAGAAGACCAGGTCGAGGTCGAGATGAAAGAGGTCGCGGTACCCGTCGAAGAGGACGCGTTCCCACTCCGGACCGACCTCGGCCCACAGAGCCAACCCCCGATACAAGTGGTGCAGTTCGAGATCGGCCCACCGCGGTTCCCACACGGTAGGCCACCACGCCAGCATCCCCCGTTTGCTCGGCGGATCGGCTCACCGATTGACGACCATCGCGAAGATGGCTTCATCCAAGGGCACCGTATGCCCGGCACGCTGCACGAGCTGCTGTAGACGGGGCCCCACCCCTAGCCGCTCCCACAGCGCGCGTGCCACCAGCACCAGTCCCCACGCCCGGCCACCGTCCGCCGCAATGGCGGACCGCGCGTCGATGACTTGGAGCTGCGGGGCAAATTGCGCCAAACTGTGAATCAGGCGGTCTAAGCCGCCGGACGCGAGCTCATCCACGCGCCCCAAGGTGGCCACCACGCGCTGGCGCGGGCGTCCGGCCATCCGCACCGATTCCACGATTTGCAAATACCGGCGTACCGAGCCGTCCCGGTTGGTTTGGGTTTTGACGCGAGCGTACATAGCCCTACGATAATGCCACATACCCTCATATTTGTCACATTGTCGTTCTCATTACGTGGCACTACGCTCAGCCGCGATTGCTGGTCCTCTCGGGCACCGAAACCGCATCAGAACGCCATTTCGTCAGTGCCCCTTCTCGCAAACGGTCATTTTCATGTCAAACTCAAGTCTGGCTCGATAGATGCGTGTTAGCAGAATTGGACCGCCCATCTCAAGTTTCCCAAAGAGTCCGCCGGAAGGGAGTCCTTCTTGTGACGCAAGCCTACCTTCACAGCTCTACAGGACGCTTGTAACCGGGATTTACCGCGGTTGCAAAACATATTGGCTAAATTACCAGCCGCAGTATCAGCAATATGTTGAGGAGCTTTTTGGCAGTTATAGATGACTACAAAAGTCGCGCCAACCCGAGAGTTGCCGGAGACTTGACATCCCCGGCAACTCAGCCATTGCTGCACGACCACGGCGTTTCACGGTGAAGGCCTTTCAGATACTTGATAACGCGGCATCATGCTTAGTGCTATACGTACTTATTGTTCAGTTGTCCGATTCGATCCGGTGGCTTTTTTCTCGTCGGCGGAGAACGAATTTTGCGTGACATCGCGCAACATGCGGACCGTTTCGCCGATGCTTTTTCCGAGCTCCGGTAGACGCTTCGGCCCGAAAATAATTAGGACGAGAACGAGTAATACGCCTAAATGAACCGGAGACAACAAATCGCCCATAGGACCTCTCCTCTCGCCGAAGATGGCATACGACCTTTAGCTATCTGTCCAAATTGGACGTTCTTCAGATGGCAGAAGTTGGGCATGAAATTTTCCCCCTGGCAGCCCGTCAATCGTGACCAAATGCCCGGTGCCGGGTTGGCCATTGATGAAGATGTGGTGTCGCTGAACGTGGACTGTCAGTGAAACGCCACGGTAGTTGACACCGGTCACCTCCACCCAATCAATGTCCACAGGGAGATTGGGTTTAATATAGAGGCCTTTGGGAGTAGCTCGTAAACCAATGAATGCGTAGACGAAGCTAGCTGGTGCGAGTCCACTTTCCGGGAAGGGCACGTCTACACCAACTGACCCCGAAGAGACTTCATTCTGCGGAATTTCGCCCAGATAAAGGGGAGAGCCCCCGCACAGACGGTCGGGCAATGAGTAGCGCTCTAACACGGCTTGCATACGTTCCCAGGCGTTATCGGCTCCTAAGTAACGCGCTCTAGCCATAACGTCGAACCCCACCATGTAAAGGTCGGCACCTCCGTCCTGCAACTGGCTACCCCAAGGGACGGTGACTCCTGCCCACAACCAGACGTACCAGAAATTATTTTTATGGGTTGTTGTACGGGGTGCCCATTTCCATTGACTGTAGATGTCGCGTGGTCCCGCTTGGTAAGGGCTCAAGACCGCAAGCGAGAAGGCAGCAGGATTCGTCAGGGCAGTTCCATTTTCATAGGCTTGGCCCGCTGGCGTAGACGACGAGCTACCCCACCAGCCGATGGTACCTACCGGATTTGATAGTTCCAAATAATAGTTTCCTGGCGGCTGCGGATCGAAAGATAACGGCGCCCAGCCACCGTCACCCCAATTTTGATAGACTTTTTGGGCCACTACGGGACCGGATGGCGATCCTCGGTATAGTGTCAGCGTCATTCCCGAGTGGGTGGTTGCCCACGTGGGAAACTGCCCAGCAACCTGGGCAAATGGGGCGTTGGCCGTAAAGCTTTGTCCTAAGGTGCCTCCGGACGGACATTGAACCGGTGTTCCCCCTGACGGATTGAAAGTGATGAGCGTGGTTAGTTGGGTTTGGCCGTTGTCTAACCAGTGGAATATTGCGCGGGCCTGTTCATCCGTGGCCAAACCCAGAAAAACCGCTTCGAGGTTAACGTAGACGGCGCCATGATCATGAATTTGACCCTTCTCGTCGATTGCTTGCACAAACCGGCCGGCGGCGGCATTCCAAAAAGCTCGTTGGTAGCGAGTCCGAATTTTCTCCGCGATGCCGCGATGATATTGGCTATTTTGCTCTTGCCCCGCCACTTCTTCAAGCTCGGCTAATGCCACGGAAGCAGCGTAAAAATACGCGTTAGTATAGGCGTCTGTCCACCCATGCGCGGTAATGTCCCAATAATTGACGCCTACCGCACCATCGAAGGCTGTATGATCGGGAGCTGGTAAAGGGACATTGATAGTGACAAGCCCGCTAGAACCGCCAAGATGGCTTAAGTAATACTCCATGGCTAATTGAGCCTTTGGCAGCATGGCTTGCAAAAACTCGCGGTCTTTTGTCCAAGAAAAATAATGGTAAATACCTAAAATGTACATGGCGTTGGTTGTAAAATGCCGCGTGTCGAATTCAGATGGCGACGGGAATGGCCACCCGCGGCTACCGGGCGGATTCCAAGTCCAAACGTAGCCGTCGGAATCCACAGTGATGGCTTCAAGACATTCCTTTTCACCGCTACGTAGAGGGCTACCTGTCCAATCGACGCTTCGACCTATCCAGTCCTTCCAATCCGTTCCGGTCGCGCCCCTGAGCCAACTATAAGCGCGATCCCAATAAAAGGTGGTTAAATAGCCATTTACCAAGGAATTACTACTAGTAAAGCGAGGGTAATAGGATGGAACTTGCCCAGATTGCGGTAGCACTCGAACGTTAAAGGGATACGAGAGCGTTTGACCCTTCTTAACAGCCGTTGTTAACGCGGAGGTCGTCGCATAACCGCTTTCAGATTGGATCCCAGACCGGATATGCGGTATTTGTCAATGGTCACGAAGTGGTCTCTCAACCACTACAACAGCCTTCTCCAACACAAACAATCACTGTGCAAACCCTAGACGTAGCCCCTTATCTACAGTCGGGGAGTAACGTGATCGCAGTACGGGCCACTGGTGGATCGGAGCTACAACAAAAAGGACTACTGATGAGTCTCGAGATCTCGACGTCAACTGGTGAGATGTCGATTTACTCTGACTCTAGTTGGCGAGTGTGGTCTTCTCAGCCTTCGAGTTGGCCAGCGCCTAACCCGACAAGTGGTACCCCTGCCGTGATGCTAGCTCCCGCTGGAGGTGGCGTATGGGCGAACCTACCGGTAACTGGAGGACAGGGTCTGTTTCCCACGATCCTTCCCACTGGCAGTTCTCTACCCTCCACCTACGTACGTTCCAATGTTCTTACCGTTCATGTGAAACCGGTTCACTTAACGATCCTTACTAACCCGAAGCACTTGGTGGGGATCGAGTATGAACCTTGGTTTACTCCAGCCAACGACACTTGGCAAACGGCAGAGGCTATTCCCATTCTCGGCGAGTACAGCTCTTACGATACGGAGGTGTTGCGCCAGCAAGCTCTCTGGTTGGATCGCGCTGATGTTAACTTCCTCTTGATCGACTGGTCGAATAATTTGTGGGGAAAGACCGCGTGGAGTCAACGTGCGACGTATGCTCAACAAATTGTTGACGCTACCACAAATTTGTTCAACACTTACGCTGCCATGCGTCGACAAGGTCTCCCAACACCCCAGATAACCTTACTGTTGGGGTTGGATAACGGACCCAGTACCACGACGACTGCCCTCAATCAAGAGATGCAGTGGATCTATGACCATTACGTGCGAAACCCGGCCTACCGCGGGCTTTGGCTATACGACGACGGGAAACCTCTGATCGTCATTTTTAACGGCGGTGGTCCTGCATACTACACTACCATTGCATTACCCACCACGCATCAGCCCATAAACACCTCTGAGTTTACGGTGCGATGGATGGCGAGCCAGCTCCAAAGCAACAACTATGCCGCAGCCGGTTATTGGTCATGGATGGACGGGACTGTGACACCAGTGCCTACGCCAGGGGCTCACGGCGGTGCACAGGCCATGACGGTGACACCGGCCTTCTTCGGGGACGGTGGCTGGACAGGACCGCAAACTATGGGTCGGCGCGGTGGAGCTACCTATGTCCGCGAGTTCGAGTCAGCGATGAAAGTGAAGCCGCATTTCCTGCTCATCAACCAGTTTAACGAATTTGCGGGGGAACCCTTGTTGGCTTCGACTCATGTGGACACCTACACGGAGGCTTTAAGCAACGATATAGAGCCAACGTCTTTAAACGGTTGCGGTTATGCGAGTTGTGGGGGATGGGGATTCTATTATCTCAATCTCACGCGAGCGCTAATCAACCTCTACCATCAGACCAATCCCCAGTCGGCCGTTTTGGCGATAGCCGATCCCTTGCGGAACGAAATTGTGTGCGGTTCAAGTATGCGCGTGTCATGGGCCACTGCGGGTGCGCCTGTTCGGAGTTTCAGTGTCTTTCTCGATGGCCATCTGATAGCCTCTGATGTCAGCGGATACAGTTACACCTTGTCGCTGAAACATGTCAGCAACGGGCCTCATGTGTTGACAGTCATCGCCAACGGTGTGTCAACGCGACTAGTGCCGTCTTATGAACACCAAACCCATCTGTTGCCTCATCCGGTACCGGTCGCCGCGCAAGTTCATTTTACGCGCGCATTAGCGTGTCCCCCGGACGAGGCAGCGCTCATCAGCATGGAACGCGGCGCAGGTCTCTATACGCCTTAGATCGGAAGCAAGCAACGAGAAGGACGTTTACACCCAATACGCGTTCATGAAGTTCGGCTACGGACAGCGTGGGTGCGTAGGCCAATAACTTAGATTGTTGATGCGATAAAGTTAAGCAGTGCGGAATAGCCGCTGGGTCCAGAAGACAGGTTCTCTGGACCCAGCGTTACCGTTGCTAACTATTTATTGATAGCGTAACGATGCGGCTGGGTTCTAACCTGCTTGGAGAACTTAGGGCGGCGTTAAAAATTTCGTGCTCGCAGACAAACCACACCGCGCGTCTATGGTAATTCGGATAACATCACCCTCTACGCGTAAAATGGACACACATGTGTCGCCCAGGATGGTCGGGTTGCGCCAACGGCTATGCTATAGACGATGATGGCCTCAGCCATGTAGAATGAAGACACTTCCGCTGAGCTTGGCAGAGATAGGGAAAGCGGAACGTTTGAGGTGTATTGACATTAGTGTGATTAGCCAGTGGGGGGCCCGTGGTTGAGCGGCATCATAGGTGACGGGTATGGATAACGTACGAAACTCCCTGCAAGACACCCCCGTGTTGAACATGCTTGAAGCTTATGCAGCACGTGCAGGGGAACGGTGGCACATGCCTGGGCATAAGGGTGTGGCTCCCGATCGCGGTGAGTTTCTCGAATGGGCCTATGACGTCACAGAAATTGATGAGATGCTCGAGACCCCAAATCCGGTGCAGTTGTCAGAGCAATTGATGGCCGAGTCCTACGGCACTGACCGCACCTGGTATTCGGTGGCCGGAGCCACCCTGCCGGTTATGGTAGCAATGTTGGCCGCCTTTAAGCCGGGTGCCCGGCTGTGGGTGGATCGCACCATGCACCGGTCCGTGTTTGCTGCCTTGGTGTTAGGGGGCTATGACGTTCAGTGGCTGTATCCTCCACTTCTCCACGCAGGGCTTACCTTGCCGGTGACCAGTGGCCCTGGCGAGTGGGGGAAGGCTGAAGGGCTGGTGGTCACGCGGCCAACGTACGATGGCCTCGCATCGGATATTGGGCCACTGGTTGAATCTGCACACCATGCCAATCTTATTGTCGTCGTTGACGAGGCCCATGGTAGCCATTGGGTGGGCTTCCCCTATCCGCCCTCAGCGTTGCGCTTTGGTGCCGATCTTGTCGCGCACGGTGTGCACAAAACGCAGGAAACGCTCACTCAAACTGGTCTCTTACATGCACAGGGACCACGCGTGGTGGCGGATGAGATTGATCGCTGGTGGCGCGTTTTGGCCACCACGAGTCCATCATACCTGTTACTGGCTTCCCTCGACCGATTGCAGTGGGCCCGTCGGCAGCCGGGCTACGCGGAACGGTGGATTCACGCGGCTAGGAAGGCTTTAGCGCTTCGCGACGAATTGGCGGGGCGAGGATGGATTTTATTGCAGCCGTGGGCGGAGGCTCGCGGGTTTGCCAGCGATCCCCTGCGCCTTACGGTCATGGGCCCTGGCGCTGCTATCGAAGATCGCGTCAGGTTGGTGGGGCGCGTCGAAAAAACCACTGCCGAGAGCTGTACGTTCATCTTAAGTCCTGGCCAGCGCTTGGAAAAACTCCGGGACGCATTGGGTGCGTCGCCGTTATTGCCCTCAGCCAAGGCTATGGAGATAGTGCCATATCCAGAGCTTAAGGCTCCGATGCGCATTCGCGAAGCTTGGGAGCACCCGGGGCGCTGGGTTCCTCTAGCCAAAGCCGTGGGGTGCATTGCGAAGGACGCGCTAACCCCTTATCCCCCGGGTATCCCGTTAGCTGTGTCGGGGGAGATACTCAGTCACGAGATGATTGATTGGCTCTTGGACTGGTCGCACACGAACAGGGCGCCAATTCAAGGAATCAAGCGCATCAATGGTGAGGCCTGGGTCTGGGTGGTTGCCGAATGAGAGGGCTCTTAATTTCCTGGGAAGGTTTAGATCGGGTGGGTAAGACCACGCAATTAATGCGCGTCGCTCGATGGCTTGAAGAGGAGGTTGGGGAGCTCTTGACGGTGCGTGAGCCGGGCGGCACCCCGTTTGGCGAAGCAGTGCGCGACGTGTTGCTGCATCAGGTCGAAGCGGGCAGCAACTTGGCAGAGTTTTTGGCGTTTGCGGCGGCGCGTGCCGAACTGATGGAAATGGTGGTACTCCCTGCGCTATCTCGTGGCGCCGTGGTTCTTATGGACCGTTTTATTGATTCCAGCGTTGCTTACCAGGCGTTTGGCCGCGGGGTTGATCTCGACTTAGTGCAAAATGTTAACCGGGCGGTAACCCATGACCGTGTCCCGGATTTAACCATTTGGCTGCGGGGTGAGCCATTTGGGGGCCAGGGGCCCGATTGGCTTGAGCGCCGCCAGGCCGAATATTTTCAGCGCGTGGAAAGTGGATATGCCTGGCTATCACGCAAAGAACCGACACGCTGGTTTATTGTCAATAGCCGGCAAGATCCCGATGTGATTTTTGAGATCCTCCAGACTCGGATTCGTTCCATACTACCTGCGAAAGGGGGCAGCCCGACATGATGAAACTGATTATTGCCATTTTGCAAGACAAAGACGCGGGCCGGGCGGTGACCGAAATCAACCGCCGAGGGTTTCGGGCCACGAAGCTGGCGAGCACGGGTGGTTTTCTTAGGGAGGGAAATACCACGATTCTCGTGGGCGTGGAGGAAAAAGATGTCGAGCAAGTGTTAATGGTGCTCAAACGGACGAGCTCGGTCCGTCACGAGACCTTAACACCCCAGGCGCCATCGCATAGCGGGGAACCTTACGTGCCGTTCCCGGTGGACGTTACCGTAGGGGGCGCCACCGTGTTTGTGGTTGACGTGGATCGCTATGAAAAGTTCTAGAGATCGCCACGTGTTAGACCAGATGGGCAGCGCCCTGGAGCATGGAAATCTGGCACAATCGCTATTGATTAGCGGCGGAGCGGAGATCCTTGATGTGGCGGTAGAGGAAATCCGCCGGGCCTTATTGTGTGAGGGGAGTCGCCAGCGCGATTGTCACTGCCGGTCGTGTGAAACCGCGGTGGCCAATCATCCCGATGTGGTGATTGTCAGCCCCGAGTCCCGTAGCATTGGTCGCGAACAGGTCGCAGAGGCTGTCCGTGGACTAGCGGTCCGTCCTCTGTGGTCGTCGGCCAAGGTGGTTATCATTCGGCCAGCGGAATCGCTCAGCCGTGAAGCGGAAAGTTACCTCTTAAAACACTTGGAAGAACCACCCGCCTATGGTTATTACTTGTTAGCCTCAGAGCAGCCGGAAGCGCTCTTAAAAACCATTCGCAGCCGATGCCAGCACTGGCGGTTTACCCATGAGGCGCCCGATGAAACGGTCGCCGGCCCCATCAGCATCACGCCTGTTACCCTAGAGCATTTGGTGGAATTAACGTATGGGGTCCGCCAGCAATACCTGGCATCAGGTGATCGGAATTGGCTCCAGCTATGGGAGACGCTACAACTGGGGTACCAGAATTTGGAGTCCAATGCGAATCCAGATTTGGTCTTAAACGCCATTGAAGCGGTGTGGCTTCGTGAGGGGCAGAGGATGGCATGAGAGTCCAGGGCCGATAATGATTAGGGAAGAGCAACTGTGGTGGGTTTACGTTTTGCGGTGTGGCGATGGAACCTTTTACACCGGGATTACGAAAGATATTCGCATGCGCTTGGCGGCTCACGCGGCTGGACGGGGGGCGCGGTATACCCGTGGGCGAGGACCCTTCACTATATGGTGGTTGGACGGGCCCCTGGCGCACGGGGAGGCGTTGAGGCGGGAGCGGCGAGTTAAACAGCTTACACATCGCGAAAAAATGGCGCTAAGGGGGAGTCAGCATGGCCGACCCGTTTGACCGGGAATGGGATGCCGAACCAGGCACCCTGTACGTGGTAGGGACGCCGATTGGGAACTTGGCCGATTGGTCAGCGCGGGCCCGCGCCCTGTTAGCGCAGGTGGACGCCATTTTAGCAGAAGATACGCGGGTGACCGGCCAGCTGTGTCGCGCCGTCGGCATTCGCGTGCCGCTCGTCTCCTTTCATCAGCACAATACCCGGGAACGCATACCTGACGTTCTAGGGCGGCTGGCAGCCGGCGAACGGTTAGCCTTGGTCTCTGACCGTGGGATGCCCGCGATTTCCGACCCCGGCCAGGAGCTCGTCGACGCGGTTTGGGAAGAAGGGCTTCGCGTTTCGGTGGTGCCCGGACCCTCTGCGGCTGTCACGGCATACGCTGCCTCCGGGTTTCCCGCCCCTTATACCTTCTGGGGGTTTTTGCCGCGAACGGCTAAAGTGCGGCGGACCGTTTTACAAGAGATCCGCGATTGGCCCTACGGACAGATTCTCTACGAGGCCCCCCACCGTATGGCGCAAACCCTCGAGGATCTCGTAGCGACGGTGGGAGCCGAGCGGCTTGTCCTTCTTGGGCGGGAAATGACCAAGCAACACGAAGAATTTTGGCGCGGGCCCCTAGGGCAGCTGGCTACGGCTAATCGCGTATGGCGGGGCGAATGCGTGCTTGTCATCGGCCCCGCCCGCAAAACACCCGGAAGTTCACCGGTAGATTGGGACCAGCTGGCCTCCCGGGTGCGCCAGCTGACGGCTAAAGGCATGCCTCCATCGGCAGCAGTGAGTCAAATTGCGCGAGAATGCGGCGTGTCGCGCCGCGAGTTATACCAGTATTATCAACGCCACTAGACCGCTTCGGTGTGAAGAAGATCCTTTAGGCAAGTATGGCACACGTTTTTGCCCCGAAACGTCTCGATGCCTTCGGCGTTGCCGCAAAAAATGCATGCGGGCTCGTACTTTTTGAGCACGATCTTTTCCCCGTCAACGTAAATTTCAAGCGAATCTTTGTCGCTGATATTTAACGTGCGCCGGAGCTCGATTGGCAACACTACGCGGCCTAGCTCGTCCACTCGGCGAACAATGCCCGTTGACTTCACTGGTGATGCCCCCCTTCTGGTATTCGACATGCAGATGACATGATAATACCAGAAATTCCAAATTCTAGTCAAACCCTGCTGCGAAAAATGTCGAAAAAAATTAACCGAACCCCGGCTACGCGCCCATGGTCAATGGCGATGAATCGCACGCTTCTCGTGTACGCCTCCTTTGTCGGATTGCAGGTGAGACCTAGCCTATTCACTTCCCACCCGAGCCCACATTTATTAATTGTGATGAGCTTCTGCGGTGCGCCTCGGGTTTGCGGCACCCTCTAGTGATTGGCTTGCAGAGTTCATGGGCATGAGATCAGCTGTTGCGCGGGGGTCGGTTGCTGGCACAGTGGGCATTGCTGTTGCGAGGCAGATCCGGCGGGACCCTTCTTCATTCGTTGGCACCGGCCTTTTGGTAAAAGACCATGCCGCGGCGGCGGATGTGATCGCGGACGTTGCCATCACGGATGTCATGGTAAATCGATAAGTCGACCGTATAGGGAATGGGGGCTTCATCCAGGTCTTGAGCAATCTGTAGCAAAGTCTCATGGGTTAATTGGTCCCCGATGAGGGTCAAGTCAATATCGGATCCCGTCTTATACGTCCCCATAGCTCGCGATCCATAGATGACGACTTGTTCGACCTCCGGATAGCGGCGGAAAGTCTCCCGCAAGATATTTACGGTGTGGTCGGATAAGCCAAAGATCATGAAGGTTCATCCTGTGTGCGAAGAGTTCTCATCGTTTCCTCCAAAGCCTCCAAAAGGGGAAGGTAGTCGGTTTGAATGGCCTGGAGAAGTCGTAGCGTGGTCACCTCGTCAGAGGTGTGACTGCTTAAGTTGCGGTCTTCAATCATCGTCATCCACGATTCACCGTGGTCGATGAGACCCAGCCTAAACGCCGCCCGGATCGTGCTGCGCGGGCCATATAACTGGCTTATGCCTTCAACTTGGAGGTAATCTTTGAGAAGATTCCAGGACAGCTCATAGCAAAATTCAAACGCCTTGATCAGCCCCTGTTGCTCTAACGGCGACAACGGCCGCGCATCCGCCAACGCTTTGGCCTCACGCAAGCGCTGTAAAGCCTGACGAAAATGCGCCAGCCGTTGAACCCAGCGCACATCTGAACCTTCCACCTAAACACCTCCCTTCACCTGCGGCTCCCATATTATAGTGGCTCGAACAAAACCCCGAAAGCGCGTGTTGTGCGTCAGCGCTTTGGCCTTTTGGCGCTCTGACGACATTTGACAGCCTGGTCCAGGTTTGTTAGCATGACACCAACGTGAGCGACGAAAGGGAACATGAGGGCGCGGGAAATGGCAGCGAGTCAGGGTGGGTGGAAGCCTGATATTTCCTTCCTGCATGATGGCCCTGGAGCTTGAAACCTGAAGGATGCGAGTAGGGTTTCCGGTGGTCCCCGATAGCGGACGGCGAGATCCAATAAGGGTGGTACCGCGGCTTCATGTCGCCCCTTCCAGCGAAGGGGTTTTTTGTTTGATTGCGAGGAGGCTGACAACGTGGGTCAATCCGTGTGGTATATTACCACGCCTATTTATTACCCGAGCGACAATCTCCATATTGGTCACGCGTACACAACTGTGGCGGCAGATGCCCTAGCTCGCTTCCATCGCCTCAAGGGGGAAGCGGTGCTATTTGTCACTGGTACTGACGAGCACGGGCAAAAGATTCAACGCAAGGCCGAAGCGGCCCAGATGACGCCGCTCGAATTTGTGACGCCCATTGTCCAATACATTCAGGACCCGCTGTGGAAGCGGCTTGGCATCTCTTATGACGACTTTATTCGCACCACCGAAGACCGCCATCGCCAAGTGGTGCAGGCGATTTTTGCGCGCCTTCAGCAACAAGGTGATATCTACAAGGGTATTTACGAGGGATGGTATTGCGTACCCGACGAGTCCTACTGGACGGAATCGAAGTTAGTCGACGGCAAGTGCCCTGACTGCGGTCGGCCGGTTGAGCGGGTGCGGCAAGAAAGCTACTTTTTTCGCTTAAGCCGGTATCAAGATCGCTTACGTGAGCACATTGTAAGCCACCCCGACTTTATTCAACCGACATCGCGGCAGCACGAAATGCTGAACTTTATTGATGCCGGCCTCGAAGACTTATCCGTCTCGCGGACTGGGATCCAATGGGGGATCCCGGTGCCAGGAGATCCGGACCACGTCATCTATGTGTGGTTTGACGCCTTGACTAACTACCTCACCGCGGCCGGATATCTCTCGGATATGAGGCGTTTTCAGGCGGTGTGGCCAGCCAACGTGCATTTAGTAGGCAAGGAGATTGTCCGCTTTCACGCGGTGATTTGGCCTATCATGTTGTTGGCATTAGATTTGCCATTGCCCGAGCGCGTGTTTGGCCACGGATGGCTCCTGATTGGACAGTCGAAAATGGGTAAGTCGTTAGGCAATGCCGTGGACCCCATTGCCTTGCTGGACCGCTACGGGACAGACGCCGTGCGCTATTACCTGTTGCGCGAGGTGCCCTTTGGCGCTGACGGCAGTTATACCGAGGACAGCCTCATTTTGCGGACGAACGTGGACCTTGCTAATGACCTGGGCAATTTGCTCTCTCGCACCACAGCGATGATTCACCGCTTTTCCCAGGATACCGTCCCCTCGCTGGTTTCCGCAGCAGATGATGGCGTGCTGGCGCAACTGGCGGCGGAAGTGTACCGCGAGGTCGACGAGGCTATCGAGGCGCTGGCGATTTCCGATGCGCTCGCGGCGGTATTTCGGTTAGTGCGCCGGGCGAACAAATATATCGACGAAGAAAAACCGTGGGATCTGGCGCGACAGGGCGATCAGGTGCGTCTCGGCAATGTCCTCTACGGCCTCTGGGAGACGCTTCGCATCGTTTCCGTGTTATTGACGCCGTTTTTGATTGAGACGCCCGCGCGCATCCGTTATCAGCTGGGGATTGACGAGCCTGTCCGCCACTATCGCGAGGCAATCTTTGGTTTTGATCCCGCGGGAAGGCAAGTGCGCCGTGGGGCTCCCATCTTTCCGCGCATCGAGCCCAAACCGGCCATGGCGGGCGTGGAACATCAGGAGAACGCACCGCCCATCAGCATTGAGGCCTTTCAAGCGCTGGATTTGCGGGTGGCGACCGTCCGTGCTGCATCCGTGGTGGAAGGCACCGATAAGCTGTTGCGGTTAACCGTGGACGACGGGGTGCGGGAACGGACGATCGTCTCCGGGATTCGCCAGCACTATGCGCCTGACGATCTCGTGGGCCAACAGGTGGTTATCGTGGCGAATCTTAAACCGAGCAAATTTCGCGGGATCCTGAGCGAAGGCATGTTACTGGCGGCGTCGGATGGCGAGCGTCTCAGCTTAGTGGCGCCCATAAGCCACGTCAAAGAAGGGGCCCGCGTGAAATGATGCTGCGAATCATGGACAGTCACTGCCATCTACAGGACGCCGCCTTTGATGATGACCGCCCGGTGGTTTGGGATCGGGCTTGTAAGGCCGGAGTGGGCGCGGTTGTGCCCGGCTATACCCTGGCGACTTCCGAGGCCGCTGTGGCCTGGGTGCGTGCACAAGAGGGGGCCTGGGCGCTGGTGGGGCTGCATCCCCACGATGCCCGCGACTGGCAGCCAGACCATCGTGCGTTGTTGACCGAGTGGTTACGCCAACCGCGCGTGGTGGGTATTGGGGAAATCGGATTAGACTATCATTACCAGCATAGTCCGCCAGAGGTGCAACAACGCGTTTTTTGGGAACAGTTGAGCCTCGCGCGCGATCTTAACGTGCCGGTGTCAGTACATATGCGGGAAGCCGAGGAGGACACTTGGCGGATCCTTCGCGAGGTCGGGCACACGCGGGGGGTTATCCATTCCTTTACCGGATCATGGGCGTTTGCCCAGCGCGTGCTTGATCTCGGCTGGTATCTCTCCTTTTCGGGTATTGTCAGCTTTAAAAACGCCCAAGACCTGAGAGACATTGTCGCCAAGGTTCCGCCTGACCGCATATTGGTGGAAACCGATGCGCCCTATTTGTCTCCCGTCCCTTGGCGGGGGCAGCGCAATGAACCGGTGCGCGTGATTCGGGTGGCGGAGATCATTGCGGCGCAAAAAAGTTGCCACACCGAAGAGGTGTTTTCCTTCACAATGTCGAATACTTTTGAGCTGTTTTCTCTTCCTGGGGACAGGAATTAATGGGGAAAACAGTGATTCTACGACAGGGGAGCGCGATGTAAAAGGAGGACCCTTATTGGCTAAATGGAGGACGGAGGGACTCCGTTCCTGGTTTCTTGGCGCGGCAGCCGTCTGTGCGGTGGGCGCAGGAATCGTGGGAACGCAGTTCCAACATGTCGACATTGTGGTCCAAGGCCCGACTGGCAAGAGCGACTATTCGATTTGGACGTTTCGAAAAAAGGTCAAAGCGATTCTCGAACAAGCCGGATTAACGACAAACCGGCACGATAGTCTCAGTGTTAACCGCCATACCCTCAGCGCACGAGAGGCCATCTTGGTGCATGAGGCCGTACCGGTATGGATTAAAACCGCTCACCGCCGTATGCACCTCTGGACCACCCATTACCACGTGCACGCCGTGCTGGAGGCCGCCAAGATTAAGCTTGAGCCGCTCGACCTCGTACGACCGGCATTAAACGCCAAAGTGACGGCCTCTACCACAATAAACGTCATTCGCCGCTGGTGGGTTACCAAGCGCATCACCGAATTTATTCCGTATCGCGTGACGCGCCAGGGGAGTGATTTGTTGCCGGAAGGCAGAACCCTGGTGACGCTTGCAGGGCGAGATGGGGTGCGGGTCAATTGGTTCAGACAACTAGTCGAAAATGGCCGCGTGATCCAGTCGCACCTTATCAAAAGCCGCGTGGTGTCACCACCGGAGCCCGAAGTCATCAGCTATGGCATGGCGCGCCCGATTGTGGCGGGTCGGCCACAATTCACCTTTCAGGAAGCCATTCCGATGCTGAGCACCGCTTACTGGCCGGATCCCGCGTGGTCTTCAGGGTATACGGCGACGGGATTAAAAGCACAATATGGCATAGCCGCGGTTGATCCCGCGGTGATTCCCCTGGGCAGCCATCTCTACATCCCGGGATATGGCTTCGCGCTGGCCGCCGATACCGGTGGCGCGATTGTGGGGGATCGCATTGATTTATGTTATGACACCGCTATGCAAGCGATTGATTGGGGTGTGCGGGAAGTCACGGTCTACGTGTTGAGCTCGTGAAGCATACAAAGGAGGCCCTGTGTACGCGTGATTGACCCGCGCACGCCTTCACAACTCGAACAGAGCCTCAGCCGTCTCGGGTTGGCCCCAGCCCATCGTTGGGGCCAACACTTTTTGGTGGACCGCCGCGTCTTGGATCGCCTGGCGCGCTTGGCCCGGGAACCGGATGTGACGCTTCCGGTCTTCGAAATCGGGCCCGGCGCCGGTGGTTTGACGCGCACGCTCCTGGAAGACGGCCGTCGCGTCTTGGGATTGGAATTAGATACTCGCCTGGAGCCGCTGCTAGCGCCGCTGGCCGACGCGTTCCCGGGCCAGGCGACCATCGTCTATGGCGACGCCCTCACGACATCGTGGGCGGACTTAGTGCGCCAGCAACACTGGGACGCGGTGACGGTGGTGGGGAACCTGCCCTATTACATTACCGCCCCGCTATTAGAACGGTTGATGGAATTTCAGGGTTGGTGGCGGTATGCCGTATTGATGGTTCAACGGGAGGTTGCCGAACGGTTGGCGACGGAGCCTGGGCTTCGCGACACCTCTCAATTGAGCGTGCTGTTGCGCTATTACATGGCGGTGGACATAGCCATTGGGCGCATACCGCGCAGCAGTTTTTACCCTCCGCCAGCCGTTGAGTCTGCTGTGTTACAATTAAAAGCGCGAACCCCGCTTCCAGTGCCGTGGGAGGCGTTTCGGTGGGTGGTGCGGGCAGGATTTCAGTACCGCCGAAAAACCTTGCGCCAGGCGCTAGCGCAAGCGGCGGGTTCGTGGCAAGGATCCAGTGCCTGGCAGCAAGAGTTAGCGACCTTGTCCATTAACCCTTCCGCCCGAGCCGAGCAATTAACACTGGACGAATGGGTCCGGTTGGCCCAGGCGGTGGCTGGAAAGAAGAAGGGATGGCGATGATTTTTGAGAGTCCGACCAAAGGGCGGCTAACCTTCGAGGAGATGTTTGCGGACCTTTTGCAGTACCTCAACGAGGCGCCCCACGACCAGTATCGTCTCATCATCGGGACCGATTCCCACACCCGACACGAGACGGTGTTAGTGACAGCGGTGGTGATCCACCACCTGGGGAAGGGTGGCCGCTATTATTTTCACCGGGCGCATCGTCGCGCCATCAAAAGCCTTCGGCAAAAAATTTTTTATGAAACCTCGACAAGCCTCGCGGTTGCCTCGCGGCTGACGGAGATGCTGGAGCGCTCAGGCGTCGTCGACTTTGATGTGCAAATTCACATTGATGTCGGCCGGCAGGGCGAAACCAAAGACCTCATCCGAGAAATTGTGGGGATGGTGACCGGCAGCGGATACCAAGCGGCGATTAAGCCCGACTCGTTTGGGGCGTCCACAGTGGCTGACAAATACACCAAATGAGCGTGCTTCTTATCTATGAAACCGCCGAGGAAACGGCGACAGTTCGCGGGTGTTTCGCACGTAGGAGATCACGGGGTGAGGCGATAAGGGCTAGTTGACGCCTAACACGCCATGCTGATTTGTCGCGACCCTTGACCCCATGGTGGCGATCGGGGCCCATGCGTTCAGCGGGTGATCGGCGTCTCAGTTTTTCTCAGAGAACTTACAATTTAGGCGGGAGCTATTGACCAATGGGGAATGGTCTTGCTAAAATGATCAGCTTATTTGACATTACTAGAAACCGATGTTAAAATTTCTATTGTTGCCCTTCATCTGTGAGGAAGGAAGTGATCGCGTGGCAGCCAAGAGCGTACTGGACGACATTAAGCGTGAGCTCGAATCGCACGTAGGAGAAAGAATTCGGGTCAAGGCAAATAAAGGCCGGAAAAAAGTCGATGAAAAAGAAGGCATCTTGGAAAAGACATATCCTTACATCTTCGTGGTCAAGATCGAGGAAGGTCATCTGTCAGAGCGGCGCGTTTCGTATTCCTACACCGATGTGCTGACGGAAACAGTGGAGCTCATACTGCCCGAATCACTGACCAGCTAGAAGTTCGAGGCCTCCACGACGGAGGTTTTCTTTTTTTGGTATAAACCCTGCGAGTCAGGAAGAGAATAGAACGGCGTGCTGCGCCGTTCTTTTTCATTTTGTCTGGGAGGCGACGGACATCGGGCCGCTAGTCATCATCGGCGGGAACGAAGACAAAGAGGGGGAACGCGTCATCCTACGGCGCGTGGCCGCCATCACAGAAAGTGCTGGCCGCCCGTCGGCCATTGGGATCGTGACGACGGCCTCGAAAGAGGGAAGACAAGCCTATATTGAATACTCGCGGGTGTTTGCCGCATTGGGCGTGGACGAAGTCATGGACCTTACCGTTCAGGCGCGGGCGGAGGCCGATGCGCCCGAGATCCTCGAGCGCATCCGCCGTTGCGCCATGCTGTTTTTTAGCGGCGGCGACCAACTGCGGGTCACTAGCGTGTTGGGCGGCACGCGCTTTCATCACGTCTTGTTAGAAGAACATCGCCGCGGCTTGGCGGTTGCGGGCACGTCGGCGGGAGCGTCTATGATGTCGGACACCATGATTGTCATGGGAGATGCTGAAGAAGCCCCCACCAAGAACACCGTACATATGGCTCCGGGGATGGGCTTATGGGTCGGGGCGGTCATCGACCAACACTTTTCGCAGCGCGGCCGCATTGGCCGTTTGCTGTCAGCCCTGGCACAAAATCCCGGCATTTTAGGCGTGGGCTTGGACGAAGATACGGCCATTGAGGTCTCCCTCGATGCGCAACGCTTGCAAGTGTGGGGATCTCGAACCGTGACACTGCTCGATGGGTCACACGTGATGCATACCAACGCGTCGGAATCGCGCGCAGATCGCCCGTTGGCCATTACCGGTGTGCGACTGCACGTGTTGCCCCACGGTTATGCGTTTGATCTCAGTACCCGGACGCCCACGCGCGGCGGGGAGGCGACTGACCTAAGGGAGGACGAAGGTGGAGATTTTGACCGCGACTTTTTTCCCTGGACCTAACCGCCACGTTCTGCGCTCGGCCATGGAAGCGGTGTTAAGCCTGGGTGACTACGGCAACGTGCCTTCCAGCGCACGGCCTGATTTTATTGCCCGGTTGCTCGAGGCCTTGCCCGGTCTTGCAGATCATTATTGTTCACGGGGTTACCGTGGCGGATTTTGCGAGCGTTTAAGGGAAGGGACGTACCTAGGCCACGTGGTAGAGCATGTCACCATTGAATGTCTCTTTCAGGGCGGGGAACGGGGAAGTTATGGCAAGACCCGGGAAGTCAAACCCGGTCTGGTCATGGTGGTATTTGAGTCTGAGACCGAAGCGGGCGGTCGTCGGGCTTTGGAATACGCCGTGAAATGGGTCATTCAGCTCTGGGAGGGAAGAGCTGTTGACGTGCCGGGGGAATTGGCAGCATTTCGTCAGCAGCTGGCGGACTTTCGCTTAGGACCAAGTACTGCCGCGATTGTGGCAGCGGCGCGCCGGCGAGACATCCCGGTTGCACGGTTGGACGAGTGCAATTATGTGCGCCTGGGGCAAGGGGTGCACCAGCGCCGGATTATGGCTAGCATGACCGATTTGACCAGTGTGGTGGGTGTCGATGCGGCTCAGGACAAACGACTGACGTTACAGCTTCTCGAAAACGCCGGAATCGCGGTACCCGACCATCGCTGTATTGAGTCGGCCGATGATTTGCGGGTAGCCTTCGCGCAAATAGGGCCGCCGGTGGTCTTAAAGCCTGTCAATGGCCACCAAGGTCGCGGGGTGGCGATGTCCCTTCTCAGCCTGGAAGAGCTCGAACAGGCCTACGCCGCGGCGCGGAACGTCTGTCCGGGGCCTTTCATTATGGAGCGGCAAATTAGCGGCCGCACGTATCGCCTGCTGGTCGTGGGCGATCGCCTGGTGGCGGCGAGCGAGCGCCTCCTTCCGGCAGTGGAAGGGGATGGCGAACATACCATTCAAGAGTTGGTGGCGATACTCAATCGCGACCCGCGACGGGGACCCAATCATGGCTTTCCGTTAAGCTGGGTGGTTCTCGATGAGGAAGCGCGCACCACGCTCCACGACCAAGGATGGGAGGAGAGCAGCATCCCGCCGCGCGGCACCCGCGTCATTTTACGCCAAAGTGCTAACCTGTCTACGGGTGCCACTGCCCGCGATGTCACTGATGACGTAGGGCCGGGGCTGGCCAAGGAAGTGGTTCGTGCCGTGCGCGCGGTGGGGCTAGACATCGCGGGCGTGGACATTGTTACGCCCCGCCTCGATCAGCCGTTGGCGGCGTCGGGTGGCGCGGTCATTGAAGTTAACGCCGCGCCCGGCTTACGGATGCATTTGTATCCTGATCAAGGGGCCCCCCGCCCTGTGGGGGATGCCATTGTCGAGTATTTATTTGCCACCCGTCCGAGCCGCATTCCCGTCGCGGCCATTACGGGCACTAACGGGAAGACAACCGTTACCCGTATGCTGGCGCATATCGGCGAGCACGCTGGATATCGCGTGGGAATGTGCACGACTGATGGCATTGCGATTGGCGGCGAATTTATCAAGTCGGGGGATTTGACGGGCCCCTGGTCTAGCCGGCTGGTGTTAAACGATCGCACGGTAGAAATGGCGGTATTGGAAACCGCCCGCGGCGGCATGGTGCGCGGCGGTTTGGGCTTTGACGACCTCGACGTAGCGGTGGTGACCAACATTGGCCCGGATCACTTAGGCCAAGATGGGATCGAGACACTGGAGGACCTGATTCATTTAAAGTCGCTCATCGTGGATGTGGTGAGGCGGGACGGGAAAGCGGTATTAAACGCCGACGACCCCCACGTGTTCAGAATGCGTGAGCGCTGTCGCGGAAGTATTGTCTTGTTTTCGACGCGCCCGGATAACCCTGATGTCACCGAACATTTAGCCAGCGGCGGTGAAGCCGTCTTTGTGAGGCGAGGCTATCTCTATTACGCGTCAGGAGCCAGGACCATCCGGTTAGTGGGAGTCCGGGCGTTGCCGGCGAGTTTGGGGGGACTCGCGGCGGTTAACGTGGCGAATGCGGCGGCGGCCGCGGCGGCTGCGATTGCCTTAGGCATTGCCCCGCGTCACGTGGCTGAAGGGCTCAAGAGTTTTCCCGTGGGCGGCACAGGGCTCAACCGTGGCCGCCTGGAACTGCTTTATGGGCCCGATTTGCGGGTGTTAGTCGACTACGGGCATAACGTGCCAGCTATTACCGCGCTGGGGGATATTTGCCGGCGGCTCAAACCGCGGACCATTGTTACCGTGTTAGGGCTTCCCGGCGATCGGCGCGACGATGATATTCGCGCGTGTGCCAAGGTGGTGGCCGGCTTTAGCCAGCGAGTCGTCGTGCGCGAAGACCGCGATCGGCGTGGGCGCGCCGAAGGCGAGGTAGCGACACTGATCCAAGAGGCGTTACAGGATGCCGGCGTGGGCGACATGGAGATCGTGCTCGATGAAAGAGCCGCGGTGGAGCGGGCCATTTTCACGGCACCTCCGGCGAGCCTTGTCTTAGTGCTGTACGAAGCGTACCCGTTGGTGCGGGCTGCGGCCGAGGCAGCGTTAGCGATGCGTGCTGAGTCTCTGAAAAGAGACCAGGGCGAGTGGGTGGAAGATGCCTGACGAAGAGGATTTTGCCACGGGCATCCCGAAGTCTTCCCTGAGGGAGATAGAAAGATGCCGTGCTATCAGGCGCCAGCCAAAATTAATCTAGGGCTCCGCGTAGGACCACGCGATACGCGCGGTTTTCATCCCATAGACACCGTGATGCAAACCGTGGCTATGAAAGACTGGCTGACCCTTGAACCTCATGACCACCTGACCTGGTCCACGACAGGCGATCCCGTCGCAGTGACGATGGATGACAACAATCTTGTGGTGCGCGCATACCACTGGTGCCGTGGTTTGAAGCCTCAGTTGCCGCCTGTTAACGGACATTTGCACAAAGTCATTTGGACCGGCGCGGGATTAGGCGGGGGAAGCTCCGACGCGGCGGCTGTGATCCGATGGGCCTTTGAGGGAGATGCGGTGTTGACATCACCTGAGTTTCATCAACGGGCGAGCGTCCTTGGCATGGACGTTCCCTTTTTTCTTGTGGGCGGCACCGTGCGGGCCGAAGGCTATGGCGAGCACCTGACGCCGATTTTCGGAATTCCTCAACGAGCGGTGGTTCTAGCGAATCCCGGATTTTCGTTGTCCACGGCCGCCGTCTATGCGGCCTTCGATGCCGACGACGGGGTAAAACCGCTTCCTCCTATCGAGGATACGCTGGAATGTCTAAGAAGTGGGGAGGCCGTGCCTCGCGAGATGTTGGCCAATGATTTGGAAGACGCGGCCTTTCGCGTTGAACCCGCGCTCCGGAGCTTCCGCGATGTGATCCAGTCGGCCGCTGACGGTGCCCCGTTTGCCTTGTCAGGCAGTGGGCCAACCTATTACATTTTGGGTAGCGATGACGAGTGGGCCGGATGGATGGCGCGCCGCCTCCACGCGCGCGGGATCCCGCGGGTCTACCCGACCACCACGTTAGATCGCGGCTCGCAGTAAAGGATGTGGTCACTCGATGCATGCAATTGTTCTGGCAGGGCAACCCAATCATGGTTTGCTCAAGGTCCACAGTTCCGCCGCCTACGAATCAGAGATTGTCGTGGCGGGACGGCGCATGGCAGATTGGGTTTTGGATGCGTTAGAAGAGGCACCGTCTGTCAGTTCGATCGGCCTTGTTGGGCCCGAGTCCCTGCGCCGCGAAGGGGTGGTGATGGGCGCTATGACCGGCACATTGTTTGGGAACATTGTCGCCGGTCTCAAGACCGCTCCTGCCCACGCGGAGATGGTTCTTTTTGTGACTTCAGACATTCCCTGGATTACCGCCGACATTGTGGAAGCCTTTCTTCGGTCGGCTCCCCGGGATCGGGATGTGGTGTACCCCGTGATTCCGAAATCGGAGGTGTTGGCGCGGTTCGGGTCCTCAAAGCGAACCTACGTGCGGCTAAAAGAAGGCGTCTTTACGGGCGGCAATATTTTTTTGGCGCGGGTTGATGCCGTGCCGCAGCTAAAGGCGCAGGCGGAGCGCCTGATCGCGCACCGCAAGTCGCCGTGGAAACTGGCCCAAGACGTGGGATGGGGTCTCTTGGCGCGCTTTGTAACCGGGCGTCTGTCCCTTGACGACGTAGAAACCCGTGTGGGCGGGGTGTTGGGAATTACTGGGCGCGCGCTCATTTTTCCCTATGCTGAGGCGGGCGTTGACGTGGATAAGCCCGAAGATTTACGCCTCGCGGAGCTGGAACTCTCGCGCAGCCGTCGCGAGGTGCAAGGGTGGGATATCTCGTGAGTGATCAGCGGCAGCGGCGGTTGATTGCCCTGACCCGCTTGGTGACCGCGCGCCCGGGAGCACAAATGAATTTGACAGATCTTGGCCGGCGCCTCAGTGTGGCCAAGTCGACGCTGAGCGAGGATTTGATGGTGGTCAAGGAGGCATTGGAAACTCACGGTCTGGGGACCATCGATTCGCAGGTCGGGATGAGCGGCGGCGTGACCTTTACGCCCGTCTTGGATATAGAACGGACGCGCCAAGACGTCAAAGATTTTATTCGCGAACTGACCAATCCTGACCGCATGACGCCCGACGGATTTCTCTACGTCACGGACCTCCTGTTTAGTCCCCGGCGAATCGACGTGATGGGCGATTTATTAGCCACTGCTTTCCGTTCTCTGCGCGTGGATGCCGTGGCGACGGTGGAGACGCGCGGGATTCCGCTCGCGTTGGCGGCGGCGCGCGGGTTGGGCGTGGACATGGTGCTATTGCGGCGCGATAACCGCCTGTCCGAAGGGTCTTCCCTTTCTATAAACTACCTTTCTGGATCGTCGCGCCGGGTACAGTCCATGTCGTTGGCACGCCGGGCTCCGGTACGCGGGGGGCGCATCTTGTTTGTCGATGACTTTATGCAAGCGGGCGGCACGGCCCGAGCGGCGCAGGATCTATTAGGGGATTTCGGCGCGCACGTGGTGGGGGTGGGTGTCTTGGTGGCCACGCGTCAACCCGCGCATAAGCTCGTCGAGGAATATCGCGCGATTTTAGAGTGGCATCGGGTGGAAGAAGGGATTGGCGTGGTGGAGCCGTCCGCGTGGGTCCAGGCATTGATTGGCTGGGAGGTTTGAGATGTCCGAGCACTGGCCGACCGTGGAGAACGTGCGGGATGCCCAGGCCTATTTGGCGGGCGTCGTGTATCGCACGCCGCTGCAAGAATCCAGTGACATTAACGACTTGCTCGGCGGTCGGGTGTTGTTCAAACTCGAGAACCTGCAACGGTCGGGTTCCTTCAAGTTGCGCGGCGCCTATAACCGCATCCGTGCCTTAACCGCCGATGAACTGCGGCGCGGGGTGATCGCGGCCTCCGCCGGCAATCATGCTCAGGGGGTGGCCTTGGCGGCGGCCCTGATGGGCACGACGGCCGTTATTGTCACTCCGGAAGGCGCGTCGATTACCAAAATTGAGGCTACGCGGCGTTATGGAGCGGATGTTCGTCAGGTGGGCGAAAGTTTTGACGAGGCGTTT
Organism: Bacillota bacterium; assembly: GCA_026627385.1. Classification (GTDB taxonomy): domain Bacteria; phylum Bacillota; class Sulfobacillia; order Sulfobacillales; family Sulfobacillaceae; genus JAPNUR01. Next base: position 27,151 of record JAPNUR010000029.1, read on the forward strand.
CAAGAAGCGACGCGTTTGGCGCGGGAATCGGGGCGGGTGCTCATTCATGCGTTTGATGATCCCTGGGTTATTGCCGGTCAAGGCACCATTGGTCTTGAGATTCTCGAAGATGCGCCATCGGCCGACGTCCTGGTGGTCCCCGTGGGGGGTGGAGGCTTGATTAGCGGGATTGCGTTGGTGGCCAAAACTCTTAACCCCCGCATCAGGGTGATTGGAGTGCAGGCTGCCGGCGCGGCTGCCGTGGTACAATCCCGCCAGCTTGGGCACATTGAGGCGACGCCGCAGGTCCGCACCTTAGCCGATGGCATCGCGGTAAAACGGCCCGGCGTGTTAACATATGCCCTGATTCAACAGTTCGTGGACGATGTGGTGACAGTGGACGACCACGACATTTCCCGTGCCATTGTGCTCTTTTTAGAGCGCTCGAAACTGTTGGTCGAAGGCGCGGGAGCGGTGAGCCTGGCGGCCCTCTTGGCCAAGAAGGTGTCGATGGATCAGGGCACGGTCATATCTGTCGTGAGCGGCGGAAACATTGACGTGACGTTGCTGACGCGAATTATTGAAAAGGGGCTGGTCGAAGAAGGTCGGCAGCTGCACCTCTGCACCGTTCTTCCCGACCAGCCAGGGCAATTGTCACGCCTTTTAGATCGCATTGCGGCACTCAAGGCCAACGTGATTCGGGTCAACCATGAACGGTGGGATCCTGCGTTGACACCCCAAGATGTGCGCGTGGATATTGTTTTAGAAACGCGCGATCGGCCGCATCAGGAGACCATTGTAGCCGCCCTCGAGAGTGACGGCTACCAGATCATCCCCAGTCGCACAAAATTTTCCCTTCGCGATACCAAAAATTTCGACAATTGAAGGAATTAAGCCGCCAGACAGCGAATATTGATGTACCCAAACATCTGGGTCACACCAGGCATCTTTGGCGAAGGAGGATTTTGCTGTGGAAATTACTGACGTGCGGCTTCGACGGATGGCCACTGACGGCAAGATGAAGGCAGTAGCGTCCGTGACCTTAGATGGTGAATTCGTGATTCACGACGTAAAGGTCGTAGAAGGTCTTAAGGGGTTGTTTGTGGCCATGCCCAGCCGTAAGACTCCAGATGGGGAATTTCGCGACGTGGCACATCCCATCACCCCGCAGGCGCGTGAACGCATTCAAAAAGCGGTATTAGATGTGTTTCATTCTGCATTGTAGGCCGCCTGGGCGGGCCAAAGCGAAGGAAATGGAAAAAGCGGGGCTGTCCCAAAGGGATAGCCCCGACATTGTCTTGACGCCAGGGCCCCTGAGGTGGTTGACTGTCCATTTGTTTGGCGGTGGTTATGGGTTTTCCCTTGGGGATGGTGGTAAGTCAGGTTCAAACTTTGGTATGCTAAACCCGGCAAATACTCGTTAGGTAACCCAGGAGGGATCGCATGGCCACAACGGCAGCCATCATTCTTGCCGCAGGGCGCGGGACCCGGATGCGTTCGGGACGGGCTAAGGCACTTCATGAGCTCGGTGGCTTACCTTTGGTCGCCCATGTCGTCCGAGCCGTTGAGGACGCTCACCTGAGCATGCCGTGGGTGGTGGTGGGATATCAAGCCCAGCGCGTTGAGGAGGTATTGGAAGGGCGCGCCTACTTTGTGTCGCAACCAGAGCTCAGCGGCACCGGCGATGCGGTGCGGCGGGCACTAGCAGCCATCCCCGATGACGTGCAGCAGGTGTTGGTCTTATACGCCGATTGTCCTTTGGTGCCGCCAGCGCTTATTACCCAGTTGCTGGAGCAGCACGACCCGCATAGGGATGCTGCCACCCTGGTGACAACCATCATGGAGAATCCGCGGGGGTACGGGCGCGTGTTGCGCGGGGATGACGGCACCGTTCAGGCTATCCGCGAAGAGCGAGATGCTGATGCGTTAGTGCAACAAATCCAGGAAATCAATACCGGCATAGGCCTGTGGCAGGTCGATGAATTGGCCGTCGCCTTGAGGGATCTGCCCGATCACGATGGCGAGCAATACCTGACGGACGCCGTCGCGAAGATTGTGGCGCGCGGCGGGCGCGTGCGCGCTATGCTGTGGGAACAGGCACATCAGGTGATGGGCGTCAACACGCGGCGCGAATTGGCCTTGGCGGAAGCGCGCCTCAGGGAAGACACCCTTGCGCGCCTCTTCGAAGAAGGGGTGACCATCGTTGACCCCGAGACCACTTACGTCGACGCGGAGGTCGAAGTCGGCCAGGATACGGTCATTTATCCCATGACCTTCTTGCGCGGGCGGACTAAGATTGGTCGAGAGTGCCACATTGGCCCTATGGCGACGATTGTGAACAGCCGGCTGATGGATGGCGTGGTGGTTGAGCAATCGGTGGTGGAGCAGAGCGTGATTGCTAGCCACGCGCGGGTGGGGCCGTACAGCCATTTGCGGCCGGGTACCTACCTGGACCGGGATGTCAAGATTGGCAACTTTGTCGAGTTAAAAAATACCCGCGTTGGCATTGGGTCCAAAGCTGGTCACCACAGTTACTTAGGGGATGCCACGATTGGTGGGCGAGTCAATATTGGTGCGGGCACGGTGATTGTCAATTTTGACGGAACGACCAAGCACCAAACGTTTATCGGTGACGAGGCGTTTATTGGCTGCAACTCCAACCTGGTGGCGCCTATCGAAATCGGTCCGGGCGCGTACGTGGCGGCGGGCTCGACGTTAACTCAGAACGTGCCCGGCGACGCCTTGGCGATCGCGCGCGGTCGCCAGGAAAATAAGCCGGGCTGGGCGAAGGCCCGGCGCAGTCGGCGCCACGAGCCATAACCCGAGCCCCATGCGGAATGGTCCGATGGACGGACACAAGAGACTCCCAGGAGTGCGTCTGAAAAAATTGGGCAAGGGAGACAGTGATGTTCGAGCGTGAAGGAGTCTTAAAGATCTTTACGGGGAATGCCAATCGCCCGTTAGCTGAAAAAATTACCGAACATCTGGGCATTCAACTAGGACAGGCCGACGTCGGGCGATTCTCCAACGGGGAAATTCGCGTGCGTTTGCTGGAAAATGTGCGGGGGGCCGACGTCTTTATCGTGCAACCCACGTCCAGTCCCGTGAACGACAATCTCATGGAATTGCTCCTGTTGATTGATGCCGCGCGCCGTGCGTCCGCGCGTCGGGTCACGGCCGTGATGCCGTTTTACGGGTATGCGCGTCAGGACCGCAAGGAGCGGGGTCGCGAACCCATTTCCGCCAAGTTGGTGGCTAACCTCATTACCACGGCGGGCGCGCGCCGGGTGTTGACGATGGATCTTCATGCACCGCAAATCCAAGGGTTCTTTGACATCCCTGTGGATAATTTGCAGGGGGGCCGGATCCTCTCCGAAGCGATTTATCAGAAATCGCTCGATGACCTGATGATCTTTTCCCCGGACGCGGGCGGCGTTTACCGCGCCCGGCAAATGGCCAAGTTTCTTCAGGCGCCGCTGGGGTTTATTGACAAGCGACGGCCAGAGCCCAATGTGTCCGAAGTGGTCAACGTCATTGGGCGCGTCCGCGACAAAACCGTAGTGATTGTGGACGATATGATCGACACCGGCGGTACCATTGCCAAGGCTGCCCAAGCAATCCAAGATTTGGGGGCGAAAGCGGTGTATGCAGCCTGTACCCACCCGGTATTCTCGGGAGATGCTGCGCGGATTTTAAATGAGTCGCCGTTAAAGGAAATTCTGGTGACCGACACCATTCAGTTAAACCAGCCGCCAGAGCGGACGCGTGTCATTTCGGTCGCGCCACTGTTAGCCGAGGCCATCATGCGCGTTCACGAAGATCTGTCGGTGTCGAAGCTGTTTGAATAATGGCCCTGAAACTCATTGTCGGGCTGGGAAACCCAGGCGATCGCTACCGCATGACGCGCCATAACATGGGCTTTTTAGTCTTGGACGCTTGGGCAGAACGCGTGGGAACGCGGTTTCGGCGAACCCGGTACGGGTTGGTGGCATCACACGCCGGACTCTGGGCGTTAAAACCGCAGACCTTCATGAACTTGTCGGGCGAAGCTGTGGGCCCCTTTTGTCGCGATTATGCCATCAAGCCTGTCGATATCTTAGTGGTGGTCGACGATTTGGATTTGCCGCTAGGCGAGTTGCGCATCAGGCTTCGAGGATCGAGCGGCGGCCATAACGGCCTGAAATCCATTATCGACGTGTTGGGAAGCCAAGATTTTCCCCGGATGCGCCTCGGTATCTCGCGACCGCCGGACACGGTGCCGGTCATAGACTGGGTCTTGGGACGTTTTGCTGCTGACGACATGCATGCGGTCCAGACGGTGATCGATCGGGCGGTGGATGCCCTTGAGACAGCCCGATCAGCGGGACTGGAGGCAGCGATGAACCGCTACAATGGCTAAGGTAGACACCGGGCGGGAAGACTCCTGAGAGATTGATCTGAGGAGGGGACGCCATGGTGCGGTACATTTGCCGCCAATGCGGGCGCGCACTGGGGCAGTTTGCGGGAGACTGGCGTGAACCACGGTTGGGATTGACGCGGCTAGAACCGGAGGATCAAGACGATCTCTTGGAAATGAACGAAGCGGGCGACGTCGTCTGGGTGAAAATTTTGTGCGAAGAGTGTCTCCCGGTGCCCTGGGACGATGACCTATGGTATAACTAGAGACACGACGGGCTAGCCGCACTAGCCCGTATTTGATGTGCGGGAATGAGAGGGAGGAAATGCCGTCCAACGAGCTGACATCCTTACTGTCCGTATTGTCGGGGTATCAACCGTACCAAGCGTTGGTGGCACGGTTGACCGAAGGTCATGTGCGGGCGCAGGTCACCGGCCTTTCCGGTTCGCTACCCACTTTTATGACGGCTTGCATCGCCCAGGATGTGGCGCGGCCAGTGCTGGTGGTCACGCCCTCCCTCCAAGAAGCCCGGCGCGTCGAGGCGGAGCTCCGCGCGTTTTTGTCCGACAGAGCGGTGAGCCTTTTGCCGGCGCGGCCCCAACTCGTTGGTGATGTGCGCGCGGAAAGTACCGAATGGCATTACCAACGGCTGAGCGCGCTCTTTCGAGCAGCGCGCGAGGAGCGTGCGGTGTTGGTTGCACCGGTGGAAGCGTTGCGCCAACGGATGGCGCCGCTTCCGCGGTCGTGGGTGCAGTTAACGCCGGGGCAAGTGCTTGAACCCGAATCGGTGCGTGCAGCATTGGTGGCGCTGGGATACCAAGCCGAGGCGGAGGTGACGGAAGACGGTCAATTTGCCTGGCGGGGCGCGATCCTCGATGTTTACATCCCAGGCGGCCCGGCGGTCCGCATCGAGTGGTTTGACAACGAAGTGGATTCGGTGCGCACCTTCGATCCGACCACCCAGCGGACGGTGGCGATGCTTGACGCGGTGGAGATTGGGCCGGCGCGCGAGCTGGTGTGGGATGACTTCGCGCGGCGGCGGGCCATCGAGCAGATAAGCCGTGAAGCCGAGGAGGTGATTCGCAACCTTCAGGCCGTTGGCCGTATCGAGGAGAGCGAGCGGGCCCGTGAGCGCTTCGGCCGCTACCTGCACCAGTTGGGGGAGAACCTGAGTTTCCCCGGTATTGAGCGCTACAGCGCGGCGTTTTACCGCCCCGAGCCTATCACCGCGGGATTTCGCCGATTGCCCCTGATTATTTACCACGATTGGCCGCGGATTGATGAGGCATGGCGCGGGTTAGACGCGCAAGAACGCGTGGAGTACGAGCGCCGTTTGGAACGAGGCGATCTGCTGCCCATGGAGCAAGCCCTCCCCATCCCCGTGGATCTTTGGTCTCATGAGATTAAAGGGCATGCCGACGTGTTGCTATCCCTCTTACCCCACGGCAGCAACCGGGCCGACGTGAGCCTGAGCCTGACCGGCCGGCCCGCACCGCGCGTTCATGCGCAAGGGGAACTGTTACAAGCGGAACTGACGCGGTTAAAGAAGGCCCGGATGCGCACCGCGTTAGTGGTCCGCGATGACGAGAGCGCACGGCTGATGACCCGCCAGGTCATCGATTTAAATCTTCCCGTGCGCCGGGGACTCGGGGTGCCCGGGGAGGTGGGCATTGTCGTGGGCCCCCTGTCACACGGCTTTGTGGTGGCCGAACTGGGCCTCGCCGTCTTGGCAGAAACCGAGCTGACCGGCCGGGAAAGTCGCACCCGGGTGATGCGGCGCGAACCCAAGGCGCGCGTCAAATTGCAAGATTTAACTCCCGGCGACTACGTCGTTCACGCCACGCATGGCATTGGACGCTTTCTAGGATTGCGCACGCTCGACATTCAAGGACAGCACAAAGATTATCTCCACATCGAGTATTTGGGTCACGACGCATTATACGTGCCAGTAGACCAATTGGGTTTGGTGCAAAAGTATGTTGGCGTGGAAGGCCAAGAGCCGAAGCTGTCGAAGATGGGTGGGCAAGAGTGGCACCGCACCAAGGAAAAAGCCCGTGCCGCCATTCAGGAGATGGCGGAGAAGCTGATTCGGCTCTACGCCGTCCGCGAAGCCCGTCCCGGGTATGCGTTTGGGCCGGATACGCCCTGGCAACAAGAGTTTGAGGCCGCGTTCCCCTTCGAGGAGACACCCGATCAGCTGCGCGCAATTGATGAAATCAAGCGCGACATGGAGCGGCCGCGGCCGATGGATCGCTTGCTTTTAGGTGATGTCGGCTACGGCAAAACCGAGGTGGCCTTAAGAGCGGCGTTCAAGGCCATTATGGCGGGAAAGCAAGTGGCCTTTCTAGTGCCCACGACGCTCCTCGCCGAACAACACTTTAGTACGGCGCGCTCGCGCATGGCGCCCTACCCGATTACGGTGGAAGTGTTGAGCCGCTTTCGCACCCCCAAGCAACAACAAGAGATCCTTGGGCGGGTAAAAAAAGGTCAGGTCGATTTATTGATTGGCACCCACCGGTTGTTAGGCAAGGATGTTGTGTTTCAGGACTTGGGACTGCTCATTATCGACGAAGAACATCGCTTTGGCGTGCAGCATAAAGAGCGCATCAAGGCCCTCAGAGAAAATGTCGATGTCTTGACATTGACCGCGACCCCGATTCCTCGCACTTTGCACATGGCGATGGTCGGCATTCGCGATATGAGCGTGATTGAGACCCCGCCTGAGGATCGCTTGCCGGTGGAAACCGTCGTCGTTGAATACGATGATGAGTTGATTCGCGATGCAATCCGTCGCGAATTGGATCGCGGAGGCCAAGTCTATTACGTCCAAAATCGCATCATGGCAATGGATCGCACGGCAGAGCGTTTAAAGCGCCTGATTCCCGACGTGCGCATGGGCATCGTTCATGGCCAAATGCCGGAAACCCGTATTGAAGATGTCATGGCTCGGTTCATTGACCAAGAGTATGATGTGTTATTAGCGACCAATATTATCGAGTCGGGCCTTGATATTCCCAACGCCAACACCCTCATCGTTGAAGACGCTGACCGTTTAGGTTTGGCCCAGCTGTATCAGCTGCGCGGCCGCGTCGGGCGCTCGGCGCGCGTGGCGTATGCTTACTTCACGTTCCGGCGCGACAAGGTCATTACGCCTCAAGCAGAAAAACGGTTGGAAGCGATTCGGGAATTTACGGAGCTCGGCGCGGGTTACCAAATTGCATTGCGCGATTTGGAGATTCGCGGGGCGGGCAATATTCTCGGCCCGGAACAGCACGGCTTCATTGCCGCCGTGGGATTTGATCTGTATACCAGTATGCTGGCGGAGGCCATTCGCGAGCTCAAAGGTGAGGCGCCGCAGGAGTTGCCCGATCCGACCATAGATATTGAAGTGGACGCGTATCTTCCTGACACCTATGTCGACGACCCACGGCAGAAAATTGAATTGTATAAGCGGTTGGTGTCTTCGCGCACGCTATCCGAAGTGGAGGAGCTGGCCGCAGAAATGGAGGATCGTTTTGGATCGCCACCGGCGGCCGTGGACCGGCTGGTCAAGCTGACGCGCGTGCGGGTTTTAGCCAAGTTGGTGCGGTTAGTCTGGATTGGCCAGCGCGCAGGTCGACTCGTATTACGCGGGACCGAGGACACGCGCGTGGAGCCGGCAGCCTTGCAGGCACTGGCCAACCGATTTCCGGGGAGGCTTCTACCCGCTGCCAACCGGGTTCCAGAAGTGGCCATTAAAATGCCGGTCCGCGCAACGGCGCTCGATTATCTCGATGCGGCTGAAGCGGCTTTAACCCTCCTGAAAGGAGAAGAGCAGCGTGTGGGGCAAGGGGAACCGCTGGGCGTGGGTCGGCATCATCAGCATCCTTAGCGCCTGGGGTACGGGATGTGGCCTGACGGCAGCCAGCCGTCCGGTGGCCCGTGCGGGTTCGTTCGTCGTGACGAACGGAGAGGTGTCGGCGGCGCGGGTCGTCAACCAAATGGTGCAGCACACGCACCTCGATACCACACCGAAGGCCGTCTACGCTCAGGTTCTCGCCGTCAGCGAAGCGGCGATGGTGGCTCATTGGGCGGAGCAGCATCGCGTAAAGGGACTTGGAAGGGCTAAGGCCCTGGCGGACCAATGGATGACACGCACGTTAATTCCTCGTCTTGGCGGCCCCCACGAATGGTCCGGACGTCTTCAGGCCTTGGGCACTAATCCCACGGATGTGCGTACATATCTCACGGATCAGTTTGCCGTAGAGGCTTTATATCAGCAGGTAACACGCCGCGTTCCCCAGCCTACCCTCTTGGAACAACAGCAGGATTACCATCACAATGCGGCCTATTACATGAGCCCTCCGCAGGTGTTGGTGCGCACCATTACGGTCAAGTCTCAGGCTGACGCTAATGCGGTGATGCACGCCTTAAAGGGCGGCGCCCGCTTTAGTGCGTTAGCCTTTAAAGAATCCCGAGACCGCTATCGTGCGGCCGGGGGTAGTCGTGGTTGGGTGAATTGGGGAGCCTCTACAGCCCTTTCACGGCCGTTGGCCCGAGCGGTGTTGGGGATGCGGCCAGGGGTTCCCCGCATAGTTCACGGCCCATTCGGCTACGCTATTCTCGAGGTGCAGGCGTGGCGTCAGGGCACGATGGTGCCGTTTTCTCAGGTTGAGCCAGCCATACGAGCCGCACTGTGGCAACGAGCGCGAAACGCAGCGTTTAGCCGCTGGGTTCACCGCCTCTTAGCCCGCGAACCGATTCGCGTCCTGATCCCAAGCTGAACCGCCGAGTTGGGGACAACGCATAATCGGTCGTCGCCCTCGATATACTACCTCTGAAGATACGAAGCGAAAGGGGGCGCTCAGTTGAAGGCTACAGGAATCGTCCGTAGGATTGACGACTTAGGCCGCGTGGTGATTCCCAAAGAGATCCGGCGAACCCTCAGAATTCGCGAAGGGGATCCGTTGGAAATCTTCGTCGACCGGGACGGCGAAGTCATTCTCAAGAAGTATTCGCCTATCGGCGAACTTGGCGATTTCGCCAAAGAATATGCGGATTCGCTGTACGAAGCAGTTGGCCATATTGCGTTAATTGCGGATCGCGACGCCGTGATTGCGGTGGCCGGAGCCCCGAAGAAGGAGTTTTTGAATAAGCCCGTCGGCGCTCTGGTAGAGAAGGCGATGGAGGATCGCAAAACGCTGTTTTTTAACCGAGGAGACCACCGTCCCAAAGGAAGCATTATTGGCGATGAGGACGAAGACAAATTTGTGGCCGAGGTGATTGCGCCAATTATCGCTGAGGGCGATCCGATCGGGGCGATTATCATTTGCAGTCGGGAACCTGACGTCAAGATGGGGGAAATGGAGATAAAATTGGCGGAGACGGCAGCGGGCTTCCTGGCTAAGCAAATGGAACAATAACAGTTACTGACCACAACTCAACCGTGGGAGTCCGCAATGATCTCGCCGCAGGATCATTGCGGTTTTTTCGTTTCCAATTGTTCCGGGCCGCGTGCATACTGTGGCGTCTTCGCACTGTCAGGGACGAGCGGTTTCGGTGAAGAGTTCCCTCCGGTCAAATTTCTCCCCTCTAGTCAGCATATTATTAGCTAATATCATTTGACAGAGGATGGCGAATCTCCCCATTGTCGTCCGCATATTGGCCGATGGTATCCAATGGGGCGCCGCCGGCTTCTATAACGCCCCATGGGTGGTAAACGGTGGCGGGCTCTAAGCACCGGCCTCGCGCGACCATTAGGCGATGCGATCCATGTTCATCCGCGTAAGGGGAAGGAGGATCTCGGGATTTACGCCATTGTTTCCGGTACCAACTCCCATGCCAAAGGGGTCGTTGTGCCTCCAATGGCTTTTGGTGGACGGCTATACGGTCCGACAACCGAGGATTAGACGGATCACGACGGCTGGTCGACCACGGCGGCAGGGCTAGAGTACGTCCGGCGTCAAGCAGCGGTTATGGTTCCCACCTAAGTGACCATCCCCAGCCTCCGCCATTTTACGGGAGTGCGGGCCGTATCGTCCCAACCAGATTCGCTATTCGGTGGTCGGCGACCTTCTAACACGTGTCAACTATCGTCGGAGAGACGAATGGGGGAAAACTACACGTCCGCGTTGATAAGGGATGTAGGCCCAACCCGTTCTTTTTACCATGGAGGCGGACCATATCGCATTACCTGCCGGGAAGAGCTATGACCAAGTGCGGCGGTATATGCTAATGTGACAATGACGTCAAATAGTGCGCCTTGGAGGATTCGCCGTGGAATTTCGTGAGTTAGTCGCTGCACGTCAAGAGTATCAGGACCTCCTTTGGCAGGTGGCCGGCCAGGTGGCCGCCCAACTGTATAGCTACGGTGTTCACAAAGTCATCCTTTTCGGGTCAGTGCCCCAGGGGAAAGCTCGCCTGGAGAGCGATGTTGACCTGTTGGTGATTTGGGAAACAAACCTCCCGCCCCCAGAGCGTACCGCGGCACTTTATCGAGTACTGGGACCGCAGCCCGTTCCGGTGGACTTGATCGTGTTGACACCCCAAGAAGCTGACATTCGTTGCCGTTCAGCATTTGGTCGTCAGATTTTTCAAGAAGGAGTGCTGTTATGAAAAATTTGTGGACGGAGGACGCCATCTTATGGCTTGGGCAGGCGGAGCTAGATCTGTCAACGGCGCGACAGTTGATTGTGACGGCATCGTACGCGGCCTGCTTCTACGCACAGCAAGCCAGCGAAAAAGCCTTGAAATCCGTTTACGTACTGTACGGCTTAGGCTTGCCGCGAGTTCATTCCATTGGCCGCCTCATTGCGGGACTGGAAGACCAATTTAGCATGATGAGCGCGCACCGGGATAGTGCGGCGATTTTGGATGGCTATTACATCGGAACCCGTTATCCCAGTGCGGAACTCGGCCAAATTCCAGGAAAGAATTACACCCCCAAAAATGCTGAAGATGCGGTGACTATGGCTGAAGAGATTGTCCGCACGTGCCAAAATATCTTTGCCCAAAGTCAGCTGTCTGAAGATGGCTGAGTTCCTCGAGTCCTCGCCAAGGAACGCGGTAACGTACGGCGACGGCGACTGCTATTACCCGTCGCGGATTAGCGATGCCAGGCTCCCCTTAAAACCCGCAATGGAATACCCGGCAACGCGACAAGGCATTAACCACGGGCCAAAGAAACCCGGCACGCCTGATCTTGTCGTAGTCCGGTGATGACGTCTGTAGGCTGATGTAAAAACAAGAGGTCTGAGCTACGATAGAAATATCCCTAAATCTATCAAGGAGGCC
>JAPNUR010000002.1 GCA_026627385.1 Bacillota bacterium
TTTCTCCTCCGAAGTTGTGGACGCCCCTCGGGGTGTCGGAGTCGGTGCAGCGCGCCGAGGGTCCACCCGTTCCCATGCCGCACACGGTCGTGCCCCTCGGGGCGGCGCGGCGGACTGGCGCCGTCGGGCGCTGGCAGGCCACGTCGTGCCGACTCCTCCATTATTACTGAACGCGAGCTCCTCCCCGGAGCTCGCGTTTGTTATGCCCACCCCCCGCACCTTTGTCTCGAGACTGTGCAAAATGAGCTAGAATAGGGGAAGGAAAAGGAGGGCTGCTTGTGGAGGTCGTCAAGATCACACCGCGTGGATATTGTTATGGGGTGGTAGATGCGTTAACGCTGGCAAAGCGGTTAGCACGAGATCCCGCGGTGCCGAGGCCCATTTTTGTGTTAGGGCAAATTGTGCATAATCGGCATGCTGTCGATGACTTAGCTCGCCTGGGCATTCAGACGCTGGATGGCAAAAGTCGCTTGGACCTCTTGGATGAGGTACCTGAAGGCGCGAGTGTGATTTTTACCGCCCACGGTGTGTCCCCCGCCGTCCGAGAGAAGGCGAAGCAGCGGGGTTTGACGTTATACGACGCCACGTGTCCGGACGTAACCAAGACGCACCAACTCATTCGCGAGAAAGTGAGCGCGGGTTACCACATTATTTATGTCGGCACTCCCAACCATCCCGAACCCGAAGGAGCCATGGGCGAGGCTCCACAAGACCGGGTTACCCTCGTTAGTCGTGTAGAGGACATCAGGCAACTGGCCATCAAGGCTGACACGCCCATCGCTGTGGTAACCCAGACCACGTTAAGTCAATGGGACACGGCAGCGATTCTTGAAGCGATTCAGATGCGATTTCCGCATGCGGAGATCTACAATGAGATTTGTTTAGCCACCCAGCAGCGCCAAGAAGCTGCCGTTGCTGCGGCAGCTGATGTGGATCTGGTGATCGTCGTTGGCGATCGGCGAAGCAATAACTCGAATCGATTAGTGGAGGTGGTGACGAATATTGGGGGAAAACCGGCCTTTCGGGTGGAAGATGTCAACGATTTAAACCCGGCCTGGTTTCATCACGTGCACCGCGTCGGTGTGACCGCCGGTTCATCGACCCCAAGTCCCGTGACGCGCGCGGTCATTCGATGGTTAGAAGCCTATGGGGGCGAGTCATCCGCCACTGGCCAGGCGAGTGTAGAGATGAGTGGCCAAAAGAAATCCTAAAAGGGCTAAAAATATGCCGGCTATCGTTTGCATTGGCGCGAGATAGGGGAGAAGACGTCGGGGCCAGCGACCGGTCCGACTCCAGAAGATCGAGAACAAGAGAAACGGTAGTCCAATGCCCAGCGCGTAGCTGGCGAGCAGGAGCGAACCGCGCCATAGTGTGGCGGCGCGTGATGCAAGAAGGAGGATGCTACCCCAGAGGGGGCCTACGCATGGCGTCCAGCCGGCGGCAAAAATCATTCCCATCCACAACGGGCTGAGGGGCCGCAGGGGATGAGCGTATTTCCAGAGATGGATGTCCCGGGCGATCCAATCGAGGCGGACCACGCCGGCTAGTTCGAGACCGAATACGATCAGCACCATGCCACCAATGTCCGCGATCAACGCCTGGTAGTGAGACAGTAGCTGCCCGATACTTGTGGCGGCTAACCCGGATAAGACTAAAATCGTTGAAAATCCGGTAATGAATAACAGTGTTCGCCATACGACTGCGTGGCCCGATGCGCTGTGTTCGGAAATTGCTGGCCACCGTGAGGTGGTGGCCAGCGTGGTTAAATAGGACGGCACTAATGGAACGACGCAGGGTGACAGGATGGAGGCCACCCCACCGCCAAATGCGACCAGAAGCTCTGGAACATGTACCATGATCTTTCCCCTCGGGCATCTAGTATGTCCCCGTTTCCCCTTTTGAGCATCAGAGATGTCCCTGGCAGCCCACAAAAATCTCAAGGCCGTCGAATCGCACCCCCCTTCTGTCGATCATCGCGAGACCTTCCTGCTAGCGAGATGGAGGAATTGCTGCAAAACTTGTCGAACCTTGGATGGTACTCTTCATCGTGCCCAAGGGAGGGACTCGGATGATACGGCTAGAGGGTGTGACTAAGCGCTATCCCAATGGTCACCAGGGACTGGTCAACATCTCTATGACCGTCCATCGCGGTGAATTCGTCTTCCTGGTGGGACCATCGGGTGCTGGCAAATCGACCTTAATTCGCTTGTTGTATGGAGAGGAACGGCCAACCAGCGGCGAAATCGTGATTGATCAATTTCGGCTTAACGGCATGACGTGGCGACAGTTGCCCCGCTTGAGACGGCAATTGGGCATCGTGTTTCAGGACGGCAAGTTGCTCCCGACGCGCACCGTCTTTCAAAATGTCGCGTTTGCCATGGAAGTGGTGGGGGCGTCGCGCAAAGACATTCATAAACGCGTACCTCAGGTACTTGAGCTGGTGGGCTTGGCGCGGCGCCGCGATCACTATCCGGAGGAGCTATCCGGGGGAGAGCAGCAACGGTTGGGCATTGCCCGGGCGTTGGTGAATCATCCGTCTTATATCTTAGCTGATGAACCGACCGGCAATTTGGATCCCGAAACGGCAGCCGGCATTATGAAACTCTTTCAGGAGATTAACCGACGCGGGGCGACGGTCGTGATGGCGACCCATGCGAAAGACCTCGTCAATCAAATGCAAAAGCGCGTGGTGGTGATCGAACACGGCTCCATCGTGCGAGATGACGCGAAAGGTGTTTACGCCTATGAGTCTTAACAGCATCGGATACCTGATGAAAGAAGCCGGGCGCAGCTTATGGCGCAATTCATGGATGGCGTTGGCCTCCGTATCGACGGTCACCATTGCCTTGTTTGTCCTAGCGGTGTTTGTTGTTGTCAGCGTTAATGTGAATCACGTCACCGCCATGTTGGAAAGCCAGGTGGAGATCCGCGTCTTTATCAAGCCTCACGTTGATCGCCGACGAGAATTAGCTCTGATGCAAGAAGCCAAAACCTGGCCTGGGATTCGCAAAATTCAGTTTTTCACCAAGCAGCAGGCGGCTGAGGCGTTAAAGCAGGAATTTCCGGATCAGCACACGTTGTTTCAACTCATTCAAAAATCGAACCCCTTATTTGACGGCTACAATGTTTATGCGCGCGCGCCAAGCGATATCCGCACCATAGCCGGGCACTTTGCGCGTCAGCCCATTGTTCATAACGTGGTCTACCAAGGAACGGTGGTCAAGCGATTGACGCGGCTGGCGACGGTACTCAAGTGGTCGGGGTGGGTGGTAGAGGCGCTCCTCGGGGTCGCCACGCTCTTCATCATTATTAATACTATCCGGTTGGCGGTCTTTGCTCGCCGACGCGAAATTCAGGTCATGCGCTTGGTCGGAGCGACGAATTGGTTTATCCGCTGGCCGTTTATTTTGGAGGGACTAACCATCGGGTTGATGGGAGCGGTGGCGGCGGATGCTGCTGTGGCGCTAGGGTATCATTGGGTGTTGCGCCAGGCGGCGGTGTCGCTACCCTTTTGGCCCATGGCCGGGTTTCAGGTCGTGCTCCTCCACACAACGGTCTTTACGGTCATTGGAGGGTTGGTGATGGGAGCACTGGCCAGCGTTGTCGCTTTGCACCGGTTTCTCCGCGTGTGATCGGGATCATGTGGTATAATATGAGGATAGCAAGGTGGTGGCGTGAAGAAGCCACGGCGCAACGGACGAGGGGGGCGAGCATCCCCCTCGCGTTGTTGCCGGGTCTCAAGGCGCGAAGGAGGATCTGAGTGGCGGATTTTCAACTCGTGAGTCCTTATGAACCCCAGGGTGACCAGCCGACCGCCATTCGCTCGCTGGTGTCAGGCTATCAGCGGGGAATGAAGCGGCAGGTGCTGTTAGGCGTGACCGGATCAGGCAAAACCTTTACCATGGCCAACGTGATACGCGAAATAGGGCTGCCCACCCTGGTGGTAGCGCCGAATAAAACGTTGGCAGCCCAGCTGGCCGGCGAGCTGAAGGCGTTTTTTCCGCATAATCGGGTCGAATATTTTGTGAGCTACTACGATTATTATCAGCCGGAAGCATATATTGCCCAAACAGACCTTTATATCGAAAAAGACGCACAAATTAATGATGAAATTGACAAGCTGCGTCATTCCGCCACCTCCGCGCTACTCGAACAGTCGGATGTGATTGTGGTGGCGTCCGTGTCGTGCATCTACGGGTTAGGGTCGCCACAAGACTATCGGGACCTCGTCTTATCCCTTCGAGTTGGACAGGAGCGAAGCCGCGACAGCATTTTGCGTAAGCTCGTAGAAATTCAATATGACCGCAATGACGTGAACTTTGTTCGCGGGAAGTTTCGCGTCAAAGGCGATGTGATTGAAATTTTTCCGGCCAACCGGAGCGAACAGGCGATCCGGGTGGAACTCTTTGGCGACGAGATTGAGCGGATACGCGAATTTGATGTGGTCACGGGAGAAATTTTGGGTGATCGTGAACATGTGGCGATTTATCCGGCGTCCCATTACGTGATGGGCCAAAATCGGCGAGACCCGGCCATTGAGAGCATCGAGCGAGAACTGGAAGAGCGATTAACGGTGCTGCGGCGACTCGGAAAAGATCTGGAGGCCCAACGGCTGGAGCAACGCACCCGTTACGATTTAGAAATGTTGCAGGAGGTCGGATTTTGTTCCGGTATTGAAAATTACTCGCGCCATTTCACGGGACGGGCGCCGGGCGAACCGCCCTATACTCTGCTGGACTATTTTCCGGCGGAATTCTTGACCATAATTGATGAATCCCACGTGGCCGTTCCCCAAATTCGCGGGATGTATGCAGGGGATCGATCGCGCAAGGAAAGTTTAGTCGAATACGGGTTTCGCCTGCCGTCGGCGTTTGACAATCGGCCGTTAACCTTTGAGGAGTTTGAAGCGCGCATTGATCGCGTGATGTATGTCTCAGCAACCCCAGGGCCTTACGAATTGTCCCACGCAGAGCAGGTGGTTGAACAAATTGTGCGCCCGACCGGTCTGGTTGATCCGGTGGTGCTGGTGCGTCCGACCAAGGGCCAAATTGACGACCTGTTAGGGGAGATTCGCCAACGCGTGGCGAAGAGCTTGCGCGTGTTAGTCACCACGTTGACCAAACGTATGGCCGAAGATTTGACCGATTACTTGCGCGAAGTCGGCGTAAAAGTGCGCTATTTGCACTCGGACATTGACACCATGGAGCGGATGGCCATTATCCGCGATTTGAGGCTGGGCGAGTTCGACGTGCTTGTGGGGATTAACCTCTTGCGCGAGGGCTTAGATTTGCCGGAAGTAGGCTTGGTCGCCATTCTGGATGCTGACAAAGAAGGCTACCTGCGTTCGGAAACCTCCTTGGTGCAGACCATAGGGCGGGCCGCCCGCAATGTGGAAGGTACCGTGATTATGTATGCCGACGTTATGACAGAGTCGATGCGGCGGGCCATTTCGGAAACCGAGCGTCGGCGCGCCATTCAAATGCGGTTTAACGAGGAACATCAGATTACACCGAAGACGGTGGAAAAGGCTGTCCGGGATGTGATCACGGCCATCCGCCCGGCTGAATCCACGGCCAACGAGAAGCCTATCAAGGAGCTGTCGGCTCGTGAACGACTGAAGTTGGCCAATAAAATTCGCCAGGAAATGAAAGAGGCTAGCCGGCGATGGGAATTTGAGCGGGCTGCTGCCCTCCGAGACATGTTGCTAGAGTTGGAGGCAGAACGCCCGGTCAAGAGCGTGGGAGGCGGCAAACGGCGTGGCTAGTGCGGTGATCCGGGTGGCGGGAGCCCGGCAGCACAATCTTAAGAATATTACCGTGGAAATTCCGCGCGACCGTCTGGTGGTGATTACAGGGGTCTCGGGCTCGGGGAAATCCTCTTTAGCCTTTGATACCATTTACGCTGAAGGCCAGCGTCGTTATGTCGAATCACTGTCAAGTTATGCCCGGCAGTTTTTGGGGCAGATGGATAAGCCGGAGGTGGATAGTATCGAAGGTTTGTCCCCGGCTATTTCCATCGATCAAAAGACGACCAGTCATAATCCGCGGAGCACCGTCGGTACGGTCACGGAAATTTACGATTATTTACGGGTTTTGTATGCGCGTGCGGGATTGCCCCACTGCCCCCAATGTGGTCGGCCCATCCACCAGCAAACGGTGCAGCAAATTGTGGACCGCGTGATGGCCGCCCCCGAAGGGACCCGCTTGGAGGTTCGCGCCCCTGTCGTGCGTGGGCGCAAGGGCACTCACGACAAGGTGATGGAGGACATCCGTCGGCTAGGGTACATGCGGGCCCGGGTTGACGGGGCGTTAGTGGAGGTAGAAAGTCCTCCTAAACTGAATAAAAATCAAAAGCATCACATAGCCATCGTGGTCGATCGCATCATTTTGCGGCCAGAAGCGGCTCCACGGCTAGCGGAGGCTATCGAGCGCGCCTTTGAAGTCGCCAACGGTCTGGTCGAAATTGGGCCGCCGGAAGGGGAAGCGCAATTATACGCCCGGGATTTAGCCTGTGCCGAGTGCGGCATTTCCTTGGAAGAATTAACCCCCCGGATGTTTTCGTTTAATGCGCCCTTTGGAGCGTGCCCCGACTGTACGGGACTCGGGTTCAAGCAGGAAATTGATCCCGAGTTGGTGGTCGACCCCAACCGTACCCTGCGGGAGGGCGCGCTATTTCCTTTATATCGCGGAACCAGTCGCTTTTATCCTGATCTTATTGAAGCCTTAGGCCGTCAGGTGGGCATCCCGTTGGACGTGCCATTTCAGCAACTGGAACCGCGCCATCAGGATATTTTATTGCGGGGATATCCTCACCCCATTTTGTTTGACTATGAGAGCCTTTTTGGTCAGCGCCACCATGACACCATTGTGTGGCAAGGTTTGATTCCGCTGTTGGAACGGCGCTGGCGGGAGGCGACCTCCGATCTTCAGAAGGAGGAGATTGAGCAGTACATGACCGCCCGCGCCTGCCAAACGTGTGGCGGGCGGCGGTTAAAACCTGAGGTCTTAGCGGTAACGGTGGGCGGGTTATCGATTGCGCAGCTGACGGATCTCTCGATTGACGAAGCGCGCCAATTTTTGGGCGCATTGCGACTTGAAGGACGGCAGCAGCGCATTGCCGAGCCCATCCTCAAAGAAGTGTTGGAGCGGCTCGGGTTTTTGGTGGACGTAGGTTTGGGTTATCTGACCCTGTCCCGTGCTGCTGGCACGTTGTCTGGGGGAGAGGCCCAGCGAATTCGCCTGGCCACCCAAATTGGGTCTTCTTTGGTCGGTGTCCTTTATATTTTAGATGAACCGTCTATTGGTCTACATCAGCGCGACAACGATCGCTTGATCCGCACGCTCAAGCGACTGCGAGATTTAGGCAACACGGTGTTAGTGGTGGAGCACGACGAAGAGACGATGTTAAGTGCGGATTATTTGGTCGATATTGGTCCCGGGCCTGGCGCCTACGGTGGCCAAATTGTGGCCGTCGGATCCCCGCAAGAGGTGATGCAGAACCCCGAAAGCTTGACGGGGCAATACCTTTCCGGACGGCGGGAGATCCCGTTGCCCGCGCACCCGAGAGAGCCCGGCGATCGCTGGTTGGTAGTAGAAGGGGCGCGCGAGCACAACCTGAAGGATATTGAGGTGCGGATTCCATTAGGGTTATTGGTGGCCGTGACCGGCGTGTCCGGATCTGGAAAATCGACGTTGGTGAATGAAATCATCCGTCGGCGACTCGAGGTGGACCTTAATCATGCACGCCATCGCCGGGTGGGGGCCCACCGGGCAATGTCGGGGTTAGAGCATTTAGATAAAGTGATTGCCATAGACCAAAGTCCCATTGGGCGGACGCCCCGATCGAATCCCGCGACGTATACCGGCGCGTTCGACCTGGTGCGTGAAATTTTTGCGAGCACTACCGAAGCGCAGGTCCGTGGCTACCGGGCTGGCCGTTTTTCGTTTAACGTGCGCGGCGGCCGGTGCGAAGCCTGTCGGGGCGATGGCATTTTACGCATTGAGATGCACTTTTTACCTGATGTGTACGTGCCGTGCGAGGTGTGTAAGGGTACGCGCTATAACCGGGATACATTAGACGTGACCTATCGTGGGAAGAACATCGCCGAGGTGCTGGACATGACCGTCGATGAAGCGCTTACCTTTTTTCAGCATCAACCGCGCCTGAAAAGGAAACTAGAGACGTTGTCCATGGTGGGTCTCGGATATATTCGCCTCGGTCAACCGGCCACCACCCTTTCTGGCGGCGAAGCGCAACGGATCAAATTGGCGACAGAACTCTCGCGCCGATCGGAGGGACGTACGTTATATCTTTTGGACGAGCCAACCACGGGGTTACATGCGGAGGACATTCGCCACCTTTTGGATGTGTTGGAGAAACTGGTGGCACAAGGAGACACCGTGCTCGTCATCGAACACAACCTGGATGTCATCAAACGCGCGGACTGGATTATTGATTTAGGACCCGAAGGCGGCGAGCTAGGGGGTATGGTCGTGGCTGCCGGGCCGCCAGATGTGGTCATGGCGGAACCCCGATCGTACACTGGGCAATTTTTGAAACGGCACATAGAGCGGCAACGAGCTTTGGCTTCGGCGCGCGTGTGAGGTGACGACATGGCCTCCATTGAATGGCAAACGCTGCCCAAAAACCCGGGGGTGTATTTATTCAAGAACAGTGAGGGTCAAGTGCTCTATGTCGGGAAGGCCGTCGCCCTCAGGAGCCGCGTGCGCTCCTACTTTCAGACCCCGGAACGTTTGGCTCCCAAGGTGCGGGCGATGATGCGCCACGTGGCCGACTTGGAGTACATTGTGACCTCAACGGAAGTCGAAGCGTTGATCCTTGAGGCTACGTTGATTAAGCAAATGAAGCCGCGATATAACATTCGCTTGAAGGATGATAAGTCGTACCCCTACCTGCGGCTGACCTGGGAAGAGGATTTTCCGCGATTAATGTTGGCTCGAAACCCCGTGCCTGATGGCAGCCGATATTTCGGCCCTTACCCGCGGGCGCAGGCGGTGCGCGACACCATTCGCTTGCTGCGCAAAATTTTTCCCATCCGCAACTGTACCAACCAAAAATTTAAGAATGCAGCCAGACCTTGCTTGGAGTACCATATTGGCCATTGCCAAGCCCCCTGCCAGGGATGGGTGGATGCTGACGCGTATCGCATGATGATGCACGAGGTGGAAGCGTTTTTGGAAGGGCGCGCGGACGACGTGGAGCGTCACCTGAAGGAACGCATGGAGGCGGCAGCAGAAGCCTGGGAATTCGAACGCGCGGCGGAGTTGCGAAACCAGTTAGAAGCCATTCGGGAAGTGCGTGAACCTCAGCGCGTCGCGCAGGCCACCAGTCGCGATTTGGATGCCATTAGTTGGGCTGTAGGCGCCGATGAAGCGATTGTGCAGGTGTTTCGGGTCCGCAAAGGGCGCCTCACTGGGCGAGAGAGCTTAACCCTGGCAGGGGTCGACGGCGCCTCTGACGAATCCATTGCTGAGGCGTTTTTGGCGCAGTACTACGCGGCCACGGATGACGTGCCGGAAGAAATTCTCATTGCTGCCCTGCCGGAGAACTCCGCTGAGCTGAGGGGGTGGTTGCGCGACAAACGCGGTAGTGCCTGTGAACTCAAAGTCCCCAAGCGGGGCGACAAGGCGGAGTTGCTAGCGTTGGTGCGGAAAAATGCGGAAATGTTGCGGGATGAAGAGATGCGCCGACGCCAACGTCAGGATAGTCACATTGAAGAAGGGCTTTTGGGGTTGCAGCATGCGCTGGGGTTGCCTCAGATTCCGCATCGGATGGAGTGCTACGATATATCCAATACCCAAGGGACCGAATCGGTGGCATCCATGGTCGTGTTCACCGACGGCAAACCCGATAAGTCCCAATATCGACGATTTAAGATCCGCACCGTAGAGGGACCGAACGACTTTTTATCCATGTACGAGGTCATTCAGCGCCGGTTTCGTCATCGCGAACTGGCCAGCGACCATCCCGGGCTCAAGCGGTTTGCGATGCTCCCCGACTTGGTGCTCATCGATGGGGGGCGCGGGCAATTAGGTTATGCCGTGCGGGCGATGCGCGAATCGGGGGTGGGGAACATTCCCGTGTTTGGTTTGGCCAAACAGCACGAGTGGCTGTTCGAGCCGGATCGGCCGGATCCCATCATCTTGGATCGCGATTCTGAAGCGTTAAAGCTCTTGCAACATCTCAGGGATGAGGCGCACCGATTTGCCATCACCTTTCATCGGCAACTCAGGTCGCGGCGCAATTTGCGGTCGTTGTTAGATGACGTCCCGGATATTGGGCCCAAGCGCAAGCGCACATTGTTGCAAACATATGCGAATTTGGATGCCATGGCCCAAGCGTCGGTGGATGAGCTAGCCCACCTGCCAGGAATGACTCGAGCGGCAGCGCAATCTTTGTTACAATACTTGCGCGCCAACTCAGGAGGAGAGGAATCACGCTCAGGCGGTTAATCTTGTGGTTGGCGACGGCGCTGACATTATTTGTCCTAGCCCGCCACCATTGGGGAATTGAGTTGCCAAGCCTTGGCACCGCGCTCATGGCTAGCCTTGTGCTAGGGCTGGTGAACCTGACTGTGCGGCCTATTGTACGCCTCTTGGCCTTACCGTTGACGGTTCTCACCTTTGGGCTGTTTGGCTGGGTGATTAATGCGTTAATGTTAGGGATTGTGAGCGCCATCGTGCCCGGCTTTCGGGTCATGGGTGTGTGGCCGCTGGTGGGCACGTCATTGATTTTAGCGTGTGTGGCGGGGGTGGTGAATTGGCTCTTTCGGCACCGTTTGCATTAGTGGCCCTAGATTTGGATGGAACGGCGCTCAAGCCGGACGGAACTATTTCCGACCGGCTGAAGCGGGCCGTCAAACAGGTTCGAGAGCGGGGAATTCACGTCATTTTAGCGACGGGTCGCATGGTCCAGTCGGCAGCGCGCTATTGGCAGGAATTTCAACTCGGCGAAGGACCACTGGTGGCGTACCAAGGTGCCGTGGTGGCGCTGATGCCGTCGGCAAACGTGATTCATCAAATCTCATTGCCAGAAGAGGGTGCCTATCGCGTCGTCGAATGGGCCCTGGGACACGATTTAGTCACCCAAGTCTATGTCGGGCGTGAACTCTGGGTCTCGCGCGAGGACGTCAGAGTGCGCGAGTACATCGATGCCAACCAAATACCCGCCTGGGTTCGCGGTGCTCAAGAATTGACACAGTGGCCGGAACCCCCGATTAAAATCCTGATGCAAGCCGACGGCGAGGTTCTGGACCGGTTAAGACCAGAGCTCCAAGCGCTGGTGAAGCCTTTTCCCGTCAGAGTGTTCAAGTCGCAAACGGATTATCTCGAGGTGGTGCACGAGGGCGTTGGCAAGGCTCGCGGCCTTGCTATTGCCGCTGACGTGCTGGGTGTCCGCGCCAACGAGGTTTTGGCCATCGGTGACGCCGAAAACGACGTCGACATGTTACAGTGGGCGGGCTTTGGCGTGGCCATGGGGCAGGCGCCGGAGGCCGTGAAAAGGGCGGCCAATGCCGTGACCCTGGCGGTCGAAGAGGATGGTGCGGCGGTCGCGCTAGAGCAATGGGTTCTAGAAATGCCCGGTGAGTAGCCGGATGCCCCAACTGGTACGGCTTAATAAATAGAGCGTGGTGGCCGTGACGACGACGATAAAGATCCAATGGAATTGGCGCTCTAACGATTCTTCGCGGCGCTGGCGGCTGCGGGCGCTGCGGCTGGCTGGAATGGCTGGCAGTGCCGGGGGTTCCGGAGGCTCGGGTGCCGCCTTGCGGTGTCGCCGGGACGGGATTTCGGATGTGGGTGGCTTCGATGCGGCCATCGGGATCCCTCCTTGCCCAAAAATTGCCCAAAATCCTCCTCGTACCGCTATTCGACCATGATTGTGGGCACCTGTCAATTCTCTGACGTCCGCCCCCGAGGGAATTCGAGGCATCCTTAGGCGCATGCATACGGGTCGGCCCCGCGCTGTCGTGGACCGTATGTCATTCAGCTAGGCCGGTCGCGCCACGCGGTTGTTATCGTGTTCCCCCGTTCCTCTAAACGGCGACAACCGCGTAAAGGTTACCCGGGTTACAGGGCGGGCCGCGCCCGATGGGCCATGGTGTGGAGGACCGCTGGGAAGGGGAGGCGAACTCCTGGCCACGACATGGATGGACCCACGCGTTCGCGATGCGGCTGCCGGCAGGGAACACCCAAGTTGCGCTATACTGAGGATGTGACGGTCTCATCTTGCGTCGCTGAGTGCGTAGGTGGCAGAGGGTGTGGGAGTGTGGCGCCGCGGTTCATTATTGTCACGGGCCTTTCCGGCGCGGGTCGGAGCGAGGCCATTCGCGCTTTTGAGGATTTGGGGTATTTTTGCGTCGATAACTTACCGCCGTCCCTAACGCCCAAATTTGTGGAGCTGGTTCAGCGCAGCCCTGACATTCATGGTGCGGCCATGGGTATGGATATTCGCGGTGGGCGTTTCTTTTCAGAGTTAGGATTACTGCTCGACGAGTTTAAAGCGGCAGGCATTCAATACCACATGGTGTTTTTGGAGGCCGAGGAAGAAACGCTGATCCACCGTTACAAGCTATCCCGTCGCCGTCACCCGCTCGAAAACGGGCTGAGACTGGTTGAGGCACTGCGCCAGGAACGGTCCGCTTTAGAAGAATTGCGTGGCCGGGCGGATATGGTCATTGACACCACCGATCTGAGTCCCGTAGCCTTGCGCCAGCGATTGGGAGAAGCCTTTCGGCTCGTGGAAACGGCGCCATTCCAGGTGCGGTTGGTCTCGTTCGGCTTCAAGCATGGCCTGCCGAAGGATGCGGATCTGGTGTTTGATGTGCGATTTTTGCCCAATCCTCATTACATTACCCGTTTACGCCCCTTGACTGGGCATCATCCCGACGTGGAGGCCTATGTCATGGGTTTTCCCGTATCCCGGGAGACGTTAGTGCGCCTAGAAAGCTTGGTGGACTTTCTGATTCCCCATTTTAAGGCGGAAGGGAAACCGACGGTGACCATTGCCGTAGGATGTACGGGAGGCCAGCACCGATCGGTGGTGTTTGCCAATCGACTCGCCGACCACTTAAAAGGATGCGGAGAAACGGTGTGGATTGAACACCGGGATGTGTCGCCGCGTGCGACTGAGGGTTTGTAAATGTGGCGATTGCTGTGGCCAGGATTGCGCGTCAAACGATATTTAGCCATTGTGGCGTTGGGGTTTGCGCTGTTGGGCGCTGTCGCCGCGCGGTGGACGGTGAGGACATGGTGGTCGGGAACTACGGCAGTGGGGCTTCTTGTCCTAGGTCTTGCCTTAGTAGCCTTGGGCAGCATGGCGCTCGGGCACACCGTGAATGACGTGCTCGGATCGGACAAGTGGGCGGGTGTATTGTATTCGCGGCGTCAGTTAGCGAGAGGCCCTAAGGTGGTGGCGCTCGGGGGCGGCACAGGGCTTCCGGTGGTATTGAGGGGACTGAAAGAATATACCTCTAACTTGACGGCGGTGGTCACGGTGGCTGATGACGGTGGGAGTTCTGGGCGTCTCAGGGGCGATTTGGGCATTCTGCCGCCTGGCGATATACGCAACTGCATGGTGGCCCTGGCCGACACCGAACCCCTCATGGAGGAATTGTTTCAGCACCGATTTAGCGCCGGAGAACTTGAAGGCCATAGCTTTGGCAATTTGTTTTTAGCTGCGATGGAACAGACGGCAGGGGACTTTGTGACCGCGTTGCGCGAGTCTAGCCGCGTGTTGGCAGTGCGTGGCACGGTACTGCCGGCCACCCTAGAGCGGGTCACATTATGGGCGCAGCTGGTGACGGGAGAGGTGATCCGGGGCGAAAGCCGGATCGGAAAAAGTCCGGCACCGATTGCCAAAATTGGTATGGAGCCCGACGACGCGACCCCGCTGGCGGAGGCCATTGCCGCCATTCGCGAAGCCGACCTGATTGTGATGGGTCCTGGCAGCCTCTATACCTCAGTAATTCCCAACTTATTAGTGCGGCCCATAACCGAGGCTATTCGCGAATCCCGGGCGGTGCGCGTGTATGTCGCAAATCTGATGACACAGCCGGGAGAAACCGCGCACTACACCGTTGAAGATCACCTGGAAGCCTTGGAAAAACAGGTGGGCCAAGGACTGATTGACGTCGTGTTGATGAATAACGAATCCGTCGATGCGACGGTCTTGGAGAATTACCGGAAGGAAGGAGCCGAACCGGTCGTCAGCCGTTCCGGCCCAGCGCTTCGGGTGGAATTAGTAAAGGAGCCGCTTATTGCGGTTGACGGCGTGGTCCGCCACGATCCGGAGAAACTGGCGCGAGCGTTATTGAAAATCCTTTTGCGGCACCGCCCCCACTGGGCTGAGGGCCGCCTATGGGACAGTTTATGGCTGGAATCTCGGCTTCGAGAAAGGCGTAGGTGGTTTACACGCGATGGTCGTACACCCGGCAGGTAAAAGGGGAGTTGGCCAATACTCCCTTGGGTTCATTGCCTTGCTGTTGGGCCGAATTGTGGGGGTTGAGTGGGCGGACGCGAGAATCTGACGGGGCACGTGAACCCTGGGTGCGTACAGGGGCAGCGTTGGTGGGTCGCCGGGCTTTTCGCATTATGAAGCGCCTCGAGTTAGACCCCGTGGTGGAGATGCACCGCCGAGCCAATCGTTTAGAATTTTGGCTCTGGGGCAATGATGTGCCGCCTCCGGATATTGAACAAAGCCTTTATGACTGCCCAGCTGGGCTCGTGCGGGGGGCTTTTTTGGTCCGCGGGTATCTGTCGGAGATTGACCGCCCCCTTCATTGGGAGATTCAAGGAACGACGCCGGAAGTGGCATCCATTGTGGGGGCGGCGATGCGAGCCCTGGGCATAAACCCTCATCTGGGAGAGCGGCGCCATTCGCCTGTTCTATATCTCAAGGAGCGGGAAGCGGTCATCGATCTGCTCGGTCATCTTGGCGCCTTTCAATCTGTGTTAGCCATGGAAAGCCAAAGTGTGGTGCGCTCCATGAAAAACCAAGTAAACCGTTTGGTCAACTCGGAAACCGCCAACATGAAGCGCGTCGTGGATGCGGCCCTGAAAGACGGACAAGCAGTCCTCGGGCTCATGTCCACGGACGAATGGCACAAGCTTCCCCCGGCCGTACGCCGCCTGGCGGAATTGCGCTTGGCCCACCCAGAATGGAGTTTTGAAGAGCTTGGCCAACATGTGACGCCTCCTTTAAGCAAATCGGCGGTGAACCATCGCATGCGGCAGATTCGCGCGCGCTGGCTCCGCTACCGCGAAAATCGTTGATCAATTTTCCCACTTGAGTTGATTGCCCTGGAAAGATTGCTACAATGGATAGCGGAAACGGTTCACCCTGGCATAATATGTGAAACTGGTCACAAGTGTATGAGGTGTCGATGAGGGGCGGAGGATAACCATGATATCGCAATACGGGGCCTTATTGATTTATGTCCTGGTCGCCTTTTTGGTGGCCTATTTAGTGGCTTCGTCGTCCCAGCACATGGGGCCTAAGGCTCCTGGCGGATTGAAGCGCATCACCTACGAATCAGGGATCGTGCCGGAGGCGCCGGTTAAATATTTTTCCGTGCGGTTTTACCGCGTGGCCATGTTTTTTATGATTTTTGACGTGGCGGTGATGTCGCTCTATCCTTGGGCTACCAGTTTGCGGAGTTTGCACCAAGCCGGGATGTTGCGCGTGTTGGCCTTTTTGGCCATTGTGGGTCTGGCGTTTTTCTACGTATGGAACAGGGGGGGATTTCAATGGGATTAAACTCCACCCGCGCCGAGGCTGAGCGCGGCATTTTGTTGACGACGGTCGAGAAAATGACGCGTTGGGCGCAAAAGTCATCCGTGTGGCCGGCCACGTTTGGCCTTGCGTGCTGTGCCATAGAAATGATGAGCGTGACCTCGTCGCGCTACGATATAGCCCGGTTCGGCTCCGAAGCGTTTCGCGCCTCGCCTCGCCAAGCCGATTTGATGATTGTGGCGGGCCGAGTCAGTCAAAAAATGGCGCCGGTGTTAAGAACTATATGGGAGCAAATGCCAGAACCGAAGTGGGTCATCTCGATGGGCGCGTGCGCGTCATCGGGCGGGGTTTTTGACAATTATGCCATTATCCAAGGGGTAGACCACGTGGTGCCGGTTGATGTGTACGTGCCAGGCTGTCCCCCAAGTCCTGATGCGCTGATGTTTGGGATTTTGAAGCTCCGCGAAAAAATTCAGATGGGTCTGCCGCCAAAGTACCTGGAATTGGCGCAAGAGGGGAGACGGACGTCGTGAGCGCGTTAGCCGCGGAACTTTTGGAGCGACTGCAGCAAGAGTTTACCGACGCCCTGGAGGTTGTTCCCAGCATTGATCAGCCCACGGTGGTCATCAAGCGCGAGGCGTTGTTGCCGTTTGCGGAACACTTGAAGACAGTCGAGGGATACGTCATGTTTAACGACGTCTTGGCGGCTGATTGGTTTCCGGCCCATCCGCGTTTTGAGGTGATTTACCAGGTGGTTCACCCCGACAGCTGGCAGCGGTTTCGCTTTAAGTGCTGGGTCGGCGAACACGAGACGCTTCCTTCCGTCGTCTCCATATGGCCAGGAGCCAATTGGCCCGAGCGCGAAGCTTACGATCTGTTTGGGATTGTCTTCGACGGTCATCCGCAATTGACGCGCATCTACCTGCCGGACGACTGGGAAGGGTATCCGCTGCGCAAGGATTATCCCACGGGCGGTAATCGTATTGACTGAGGAGGTAGATCATGGCAACGGACGAAGTGCACGGCCTGGTTCAACGAGAGGCGTTGTCCGACGAAACCATGGTGATCAACCTGGGCCCCCAACACCCCAGTACTCACGGGGTCCTCAGGGTGCGCTTGGTGCTGGATGGGGAGCGGGTGGTGGATGCCCAGCCGGTGATCGGCTACTTGCACACGGGGTTTGAAAAAACCGCTGAAACCCTAACCTATCAGCAGTGCAACACGATTACCGACCGCCTTGATTATTTGGCCCCCATGACAAACAACCTGGCCTACGTGTTAGCGGTCGAAAAAATGTTGCAACTTGAGGTGCCGAAACGGGCTCAATACATTCGCGTGCTGTTTGCGGAACTCACGCGGATCGCGAGCCACTTGGTGTGGCTGGGGACGCACGTGATGGATCTCGGTGCGATGAGCCTGTTTTTTTATTGCATGCGTGAGCGCGAAGTGATTTTGGATTTAATTGAGGCAGTGTCGGGCGTTCGCATGAACCCCAGTTATTTTCGCGTGGGCGGGCTGGCCTACGATCTGCCGGATGGTTTTCACGAGAAGGCGTGGGATTTCGCGAAGGGATTTCCCCGCTGGATCGAGATGTACCGCAATTTGGTTGAAGGAAACCCGTTAATCAACCAGCGGCTAAAAGGGATTGCCGTTCTCGATCGGGAGACCTGTTATCAATACGGGGTCACGGGACCCAACATTCGTGCCACGGGGCTAGCGTTGGATCTGCGTAAGACCGAGCCCTATTCTTCCTACGAGGAATTTGAGTTTGAGGTGCCGACGCGCACCGAGGCGGACGCTTATGCTCGCTTTTGGGTACGCATGGATGAAATGACCGAGTCGCTGAAGATTGTCGAGCAGGCTCTCGACAAAATTACCCCGCGTGGCGAGTATGCGACGCGCGATCGCAAGGTGGCTCTGCCGCCGCGGGACGAAATTTACGGGAATATGGAGGCTTTGATTCATCAATTTAAGCTGGTCACCGCCGGGTTTCCGGTGCCGGCCGGCGAGGTGTACCAGGCGGTCGAGGGGCCGCGGGGCGAGATGGGCTTTTACATTATTTCCGACGGGGGGCCCAAGCCGTACCGCTGGCGTGCCCGCACTCCCTCGTACTACAATCTGCAAACGTTACCGATTTTGTGCCGCGGTGGCCTGGTGGCAGATGTGATCACCGCCATTGGAAGCATCGATATTATGTTGGGAGATGTCGACAAATGAAGCCGGAATGGAGAGGATGGGCCGAGGAGGCTAAGAAACAGTTTCCGCGCGCCAATTCGGCTTTGCTGCCGTTACTGCATCGCATACAGCGCTCGGAAGGCTGGCTGTCCCCCGAGACCTTGGCAGATGTTGCCGAATTATTGGAGTTGTCGCCGCAATACGTGGATTCGGTGGCGTCTTTTTATTCCTTGTACTTTAAACAGCCGGTCGGAAAGCGCGTCATCCACGTGTGCGTCGGCTTATCGTGCATGTTGGCGGGTTCTGACGATCTCATGCATGCATTAGAAGAGAAGTTGAAAATTTCCCAAGGACAAACCACGCCCGATGGCGAGTACACGCTCTTGGAAGCCGAATGCCTTGCGGCGTGCGATTTGGCGCCGGTGGCCCAGGTGAACTTGCGCTACCGGGGACCGATACCGCCGAGCGAGGCTGATCGCCTGTTATCCGAAGAGGTGTCGTCATGAGTCAGACCTATTACCTATTGCGGCATCGCGAGGTGCCGAACATCGGGCAGATCGCGGTGTACCGGGCACACGGGGGTTACGAGGCGCTGCGCCAGGCCTTAAAGCAGTACCAGCCGGACGAACTGGTGGATTTGGTCAAACGGTCGGGTCTACGCGGACGAGGGGGAGCCGGGTTTCCCACAGGGGTGAAGTGGGGGTTTTTGCCGAAAGATGGCCGACCGCGGTATTTGGTCGTGAATTCTGATGAAGCGGAGCCGGGCACCTTTAAGGATCGCGAATTGAT
Organism: Bacillota bacterium; assembly: GCA_026627385.1. Classification (GTDB taxonomy): domain Bacteria; phylum Bacillota; class Sulfobacillia; order Sulfobacillales; family Sulfobacillaceae; genus JAPNUR01. The sequence continues at coordinate 18,718 of JAPNUR010000002.1, forward strand.
TGAGAACAACCCCCATCAACTCATTGAGGGCATGATTATCTCGAGTTATGCGATTAAGGCCAATGAAGCGTACATTTACTGTCGCGGCGAGTTCTTACGCGGTTATGAAGAGTTGTCGCGGGCTGTGCAGGAAGCCTACGAGGCCGGATTTTTGGGAGACAATATTTTAGGCAGCGGATTTTCGCTCAACATCTTCGTGTACCGGGGTGCCGGGGCGTATATCTGCGGAGAAGAGTCGGCGTTGCTGGAATCCCTTGAGGGGCGCCGGGGCAACCCGCGGCTGAAGCCGCCGTTTCCGGCGGTGGCCGGTCTTTACGGGATGCCGACCATTGTGAACAATGTCGAAACCATTGCCAACGTGCCGCCGATTGTAACCTATGGCGCGGAATGGTACACGTCGATGGGCACGGAAAAAAGCCCAGGGTTGAAAATTATGTCGGTGAGCGGCCCCGTCAACCGCCCCGGCAATTATGAAATTCCTCTGGCTACCCCGCTTCGGCGGTTAATTGAAGAGTACGCCGGGGGATTAAAAGACGGTCGGCAACTTAAGTGCATCATTCCCGGCGGCAGTTCCGTGCCCCTGTTGACGCCTGATAAACTGGATACCCCGCTCGATTATGAGTCCATTTTGCAAGCGGGCTCTATGCTAGGATCCGGCGGATGCATCGTGATCGATGACAGCGTCTGCATTGTCAAAGCGTCGCATCGTCTGGTGAAATTCTATCGGGAAGAATCCTGCGGCAAATGCACGCCCTGCCGGGAAGGTACCTATTGGATGGCCGACGTGCTCGAACGGCTGGAGATGGGGCTCGGGGACGAGCGCGACTTAGCTACCTTGACCGACGTAGCCGACAACATCAATGGCAAGTGTTTTTGCCCGCTCGGCGATGCGTCGATCGGCTTTTTAGTGAGTGCGATCAATCATTTCCGCGATGAATTTGAGGCCCACGTGCGGGAAGGCAGATGTCCATTGGGGGCGAAGGTGTATGATACGGCTAACTATTGACGGGCAGGAAATCGAGGTCCGCGAAGGCACCATGATTGCGGACGCTGCGGCCCGCCTCGGCATTGATATTCCAGTCTATTGCTATCATGAAGCGTTAGGCCCGCTCGGAGCATGTCGCATGTGCCTGGTGCAGGTGGAAAAAATGCCTAAGCTGGCGACCGCTTGTACGACCGCAGTGGCCGAGGGGATGGTGGTGCACACTAGTGGGCCTCAAGTGGACAAAGGGCGCAAAGGCGTGCTGGAGTTTTTGTTAATTAATCATCCCTTGGACTGCCCGGTGTGCGATAAAGGGGGGGAGTGTTTCCTCCAAGATTACACCTTTCGCTACGGGCCGCCCCAAGGGCGCTTCCAAGAGCCGAAGATTCAAAAAGTCAAGGATGGTCCCATTAACGACCTCATCCTGATTGACCAGGAACGCTGTGTCTTGTGCCAGCGGTGCGTGCGTTTTATGGACGAGTACGTGGGCGAACCCCAGCTGCTTTTGGAAGGGCGCGGTGTGGAGACGGTGGTGACCACGGTAGAGGGCAAGCCGGCCACCAGTCAGTTTGCCGGCAACGTCATTGACCTCTGCCCGGTGGGCGCGCTGCTGGCGGCACCCTACCATCATAAGGCGCGTCCATGGAACATTGAACGTCAGGAATCGGTTTGTACCTTGTGCCCGGTGGGGTGCACCACGCTGACGACGGGCCGCGATGGCCAGATCGTGCGGGTGGAAGGGAGGCCGGTCGTGGATCGGAACTGGGGTTGGCTATGCGACCGCGGGCGGTTTGGCTTTGATTTTGCGGTGCATCCTCGGCGTATCACTACATCGTGGTTGAACGGTCGCGAAGAGGCGGCCGCGCGAACCACGCGGGAGATTGGTCAATGGCTTCGCCAGGTCATTGAGAACGAGGGGCCCGATCGGGTGGCGTTTGTGATTGGGGGCCTCCATACCACGGAAGAGGCCCATCAATTATACCGCTTCGCCACCGAGGTCGTCGGCAGCACCGGGGTTGTGGTCAGCCGCGACGTCCCAGGGTACTTGCCGCGCGGTCTCAACGGCACGTTCGAGGACCTGGCAGCGGCGGATGCGGTCATCTTAGTCGGTACCGACCCCTATGAATCGGTACCAGTGCTGCATTTGCGCTTGCGCGAGCGCTTAAAGAACCGCCGTCAACCGGTGCAACTCATGGGGGTAGCGCCGAGAGAGCTCGGGAGACCCACGTTGCCGGTGGACACACTGGTGACCCACGTCGGGCATGAGGCCGATGTCCTAGCTGCCGCTTTAAAGCGCGGGGCTCCCCAGCACCCCGTGGTAGAGACATTGGTGTCTAAAGGGGCAGGGATCGGTCAGGGGTTGAGTGAGGCGGATTTGGCGCGGCTTGGGGACGCGTTGCTGCAATCGGAACGGCTGGTCTTGGTATGGGATGGCGTGGAGCCGGAGGTGGAGGCGGCCTTCATCGCCTTGGCCCAGGTGCGCGAAGGCAAGCGGACGCGCGTCCTACCCACGTTTGGCCCCAGCAATTGGCGCGGATTCGAGCGGGCCGGGTTTTCTGCCCAGTACGCGGCGCTAACCCAGGTGTTGGAGGCTGCCCGGGACGGCGAGGTGCGCATGCTCGTGCTGTGGGGCGCAGATCTCTTGCGCGAATACCCTGACCGTCGGCTGGTCGAAGACGCATACCAGAAGGTTCAGTGGTTAGTGGCTGAGGGACTCTTTTTACCGACTGGCCATGAGGCGTTCAGCGCAGTCGTGCCCGGGGCGGGGCCGGGGGAGGTCTACGGAACCTATGTGAACATGGAAGGGCGCTTAGAATTGGCGACTCCCTCAGTGAACCCGCCTGGCCAGGCGCGGCCCACCAAGTCCTATTTAACCGCTTGGGCCCACGCTCTAGGACGTCCGTTTGTCGTGGACGACGAGTGGGATCCGTATGATGACGCGAGTGCGGATTTATTGCCCGATGAGCCAGTACCCACCACCATCACGCCGATTGCGGCGCCCGTCTCTAATCCGGGTGAGGTAGAGCTAGTTCTCAGCGCGATGGTCTGGGATAACGGGATTCCCTCCCAGATTCTTCGGTCGCGAATGGCGTCGCCTCTGGCGCGCGTCAGTGTGGCTGATGCGGAGCGTTGGGGCATTCGCGAGGAGGGACTGGTCAGGGTCGAAAGTCGGGGAGAGACCATCGAACTTTCGGTGAAAGTTGACGAGCGCTTGACACCGGGGCGCCTTCTGGTCCCGCTGGGTGGATCTACCATACCTGCCAACCGGCTTCAGGCAGGGCCGGTGAAGGTCCAGCGAGTAGAGGAGGTCCAGGCGCGATGATCGTGCTGCAAATTGTCTTGCTAGTGATTAAAATCGTCTTGCTAATCGCGATTTTGATGGGCGGATTCGCGTATACCATGTTGCTCGAACGCCGCCTTCTGGGATTTTTCCAATTGCGATTGGGGCCAAACCGCGTGGGGCCCGGCGGCTTACTGCAGCCCATAGCGGACGGGCTGAAGATGGTGCTCAAAGAGGACCTCATGCCATTGGGGGCGGACCCGTTCGTTTACCGGCTGGCACCGGTGATTTCGTTGTTCACGGCGTTGTGCGTCGACGCGGTCATTCCTTTTGGCGCACCGATTCACATATTTGGGCTCACCGTCACCCTAGATATTGCCAATCCCTCCATCGGGCTCTTAATTGCCTTCGCCTTTAGCTCTCTGGGTGTTTACGGACTGGTGCTGGGAGGATGGGCCTCCCAAAACAAGTATTCCCTGCTTGGCGGGATTCGGGCCTCGGCGCAAATTATTTCGTACGAACTAGCCATGGGCTTGGCGGTGATGGGGGTTCTGATGACAGCGCACACTGCCAATCTGGAGCAAATTGTTCTCTACCAAAAAGCGCACGGATGGCTTTGGTTGCCACAAATCGGGGCATTCTTGATTTACTTTGTCACCGGAATTGCGGAAACAAACCGCACGCCCTTTGACCTCCCGGAAGCAGAGTCGGAGTTGGTGGCCGGCTATCATACCGAGTATTCGGGCATGCGCTTTGCCAGCTATATTATTGCCGAATATATCAACATGATTACGGTGAGTGGTATTGCCGTTACGTTGTTTTTTGGCGGATGGCTGGGGCCGTGGCTTCCGCCCATTATCTGGTTCTTTATCAAGATCGCCATCTTCCTGTTTGTGTTCATTTGGATTCGCGCCACGCTGCCGCGTTTTCGCTACGATCAGCTGATGAACTTTGGCTGGAAAGTGCTGGTGCCGGCGGCTCTCATTTACTTCTTGGGCACCGCGGCGTTCGTCAGCGGAATCCTTTAGGAGGCGTCAGGTGTAGGGCAGGGGTTGATGGGCGCGGCCATTGGCTGCCGAAGGCAGCTCAGCATTAAAGGAGGGGCACTATGCTAGATGGAGCAAAGGCCATCGTAAAAGGATTGGGGACGACCTTTAAGGCGCTCACAGCGCCCCGCGACACTTATCCGTACCCGGAAAAGCGCCGCGAGTACTCTCCCCGATACCGGGGCAAGCACATGTTGGCCAAGGACGAAGAAGGGCACGAGTTGTGTGTGGGCTGTGGGCTCTGTGAAGCGGTGTGCCCGGCGCACGCCATTCGCGTGGTGGCGGCAGAGGCTCCTCAGGATCAGCCCGTGTCGTGGACCAATCGCTATTCCGTGGACTACGAAGTGGATCTCATCCGCTGCATTTTCTGCGGCATGTGTGAAGAGGCGTGTCCGACCAATGCCGTGCGTCTGACACCGTTCAATGAGCTGGCCGCGTATGATCGGCAGTCGATGATTGCTGACAAAGAGGAGCTCTTGCGGCCCGCGATCAGGAAATGAGGTGACCCGACGGTCGTGATTGCGTTTGTGATTTTGGCGATTTTGGCCTTAGGCGGGGGGGTTGGCGTGGTCGTAGCCCGCCAGCCCGTACACAGTGCGCTGTTCTTGATCATGAATATCCTGGCCTTGGCGATTTTTTACATCTTGTTGTCGGCTGAGTTTCTCGCGGCCGCCCAGGTGATTGTCTACGCGGGGGCCATTATGGTGTTATTCCTCTTTGTCGTGACGTTGCTGACGGCGGGCAAGGATGACGCCGAACCGCAGGAAAGCCTTCAAGGCCAGCGGTTGACAGCCGGCATTTTAGCTGTCTTGGCAGGCGGGGGACTGGCGGTCCTGGGCGTGCTCTTTCCCAGCCGCTCGGTGCCCTTTGGCCTCCCGCCCAATTTCGGCAATCTTCACGGTATGGGGTTAAATCTCTGGAACCAAGACTTTGTTTACCTTGCGGCGGTGGCGTTGATGCTGCTAACGGCGGCGATTGGCGTCCTCGTGTTAAATCGCCCTCCGCGCGAAGGCCCGAAGCCGCGCGTAAAGGAGGGAGATTCATGATCCCGCTCAATTGGGTGGTGGCGCTGGGCGCGGCGCTCTTTGCCATTGGCGCGGTGGGCGTTCTCGTCCGCAAAAATCCGTTGATCATGTTTATGGCGGCAGAAATGATGTGGAATGCAGCGGCCTTGGTGTTTGTCACCTTTGCCCGCTCGTTCCACGATATGACCGGGCAGGTGATGGCCTTCATCATTATCGGAACGGCCGCTGCCGAAGTGGGTATTGGTCTTGCCATCATTGTATCTGTCTACCATCACCGGCACCGCTTGGATATTGACGAAGTGTCGGAACTGAAGGGGTAGCAGCGAGCACGCTGTGAAGGGGCGTTTAAAGCATGCAGGATTTGGTGGAAATTTTAATTCTTCCGCTGATCGGAGCAGGGACAATTACCGCATTTAAGGGGATCATGCCACGGCGGCTGCCGGGAATTTGGGCGAGCTTCTTGGTGGCGGTCAGTTTTGTGTTGAGTGTCGCCGCTGATCGGCGGCTCGGCCAGCTTGCTGCCCATCACCGGGTGATTACCGGGGTCCTGTGGAATTGGGTCACGGGATTTGGCCCGACCATCCACTGGCGCCTCTACTTTGACCCGCTGTCGGCGGTGTGGCTTCTCATCATTACCGGGGTCGGTGCATTGATTCATATCTATTCGATTGGCTATATGCACGACGACCCCGGTGAAGGACGCTTCTTTGCTTATTTGAACTTCTTCATCTTCTCGATGTTGCTGTTGGTGCTGGCCGGCAACCTGGCGATTTTATTAATTGGCTGGGCGCTGGTGGGCTTGGCCTCGTACTTTTTGATTGGTTTTTGGTACGAACGCCCGAGCGCCGTCGCGGCGGCCAAAAAGGCGTTTGTGATGAACACGCTGGGCGACGTAGGTATTCTCTTGGGCTTGGCATTACTGTATGTGCACTACCATGGCATCGGGTATGCGCATCTCTTTCGTATCTTTGATACTGCGCGACCAGGGTCGGCGTTTTTTGAGTGGTCGGCGTTTCTGCTGTATTTAGGCGCGATGGCTAAGTCGGCCCAATTTCCGCTACATATGTGGCTGGCCGATGCGATGGAGGGTCCCACGCCGGTGTCGGCCCTGATTCACGCCGCCACCATGGTGACTGCCGGGGTGTATTTGATGACGCGCCTGTACCCGTTGCTGCGGTTGGCGCCGTTTACCCACCAGCTGATTGGCGCCATCGGTGCCTTTACTGCCATCTTTGCGGCCAGTATTGCGTTCTTCCAGCAGGACATTAAAAAGGTGCTCGCCTATTCTACCCTGAGTCAGTTGGGCTACATGTTCTTGGCGGTCGGCGTGGGGGCCTATACTGCTGGAGTCTTTCATTTTATGACCCATGCGTTTTTCAAGGCGACGCTCTTTTTGGCAGCCGGCAGCGTCATTCACGCCTTAGCTGGAGAACAGGATCTGGGGCAAATGGGGGGGCTGTGGCGCAAAATGCCGTGGACCATGGCCAGTTTTTTGGCCGCGACTCTGGCTATTGCTGGCATTCCCCCGTTTGCCGGGTATTTTTCGAAAGAGGCCATATTGGGGCAGGCGTACAATTCTGGCCACTTGGTTCTCTGGGCGGTAGGGGTGTTGACGGCTGGGATGACCAGCTATTACATGTTTCGCCTCTTTTTCTTGACGTTTTTCGGCAAACCCCGCAATGCCAAGCTTTATGACCACGCGCACGAGGCGCCGCTGGTCATGACCATTCCGGTGGTCATTTTAGGGGTGTTTTCCGTCATTGGCGGATTTTTTGGGAGCTGGCTCAATGGGTGGTTGAGTCCCGCGTTTCATCAATACTTAGGGGCGTCCACGGCTCCGCTAGAGCACGGGCCGGTGTTTGGTACCGTCGTCACCGTGGGGTTGGCGGTCATCGCCTTTTTCGTGGCGTACTGGCTTTTCGTGGCCCGCGGAATTCAGCCCCAAGCGGGGACCACACGCGCCCCAGGCCTATGGATGTTAAAGGCCTGGGGGATGGATGCCGCATGGACCGCGGTGGCCGTCAACCCGTTGAAGTGGCTAGGTGACGCGATGCTGGCGGTGGAACGCGCGATCCTGGCCGGGGTTGTGGGGTTGGCGGATGGCATCCAAGCGTGGGCCAGCGACTTGGCTCCCATCCAGACCGGCTATGTCCGGCGGTATGCATTGTCCATTATGGTGGGCGTGGTCGCATTATTGGCGTATTATCTGATTCGCATTGGTTTTATCTCGTAACCGTCTAGGGAAGGCAAGGAAAGGCTAAGGAGGCTTCGACATGTTTTTGGTATGGCTTTTGGCGGTGCCGCTAGCCGGCGCCATCGTAACCCTCTGGGCACCTGCCAAAGGGGCGAAAGGGGTTGCAGCCATCACCAGCTTTGTGGCGCTGTTAGGGTACGTCGGCCTGCTTTTTGTGAATCGGGCTGGGGTCAACTGGCCCTGGATCGCCGCTTGGGGCGTGCGGTTTCATCTGCAAGCGGACGGGCTGGGCCTATTCCTCTTGGGTCTCAATGCGGTATTATTCGTCGTGGCGATCTTGGCGTCGAGCGAGGATATGGGCCGCATCTACTATTTCTGGTTGCTGGTGCTGGAATTTGCGGTGGCTGGACTGTTTGCTGCCGTAGATTTGTTCGTGTTTTACGTGTTTTGGGAAGTCCTGTTGGTGCCGGTGTTCTTTTTGCTGACGCAGTGGTCCGGCGCGCGCGGGAGGACCGCGGCCCTCAAGTGGCTAATTATGAATCTGGTGGGCAGTTTCTTTATGCTGGTGGGCATTGTCGCTGTGGCGGTGATTCACCACCAAAACGGCGGCGCGTTTACGTTTGAAATCGCGGCCTTAAGCGGCATGGCGATTCCCGCGGGCATTGCCACGTGGCTGTTCTTTGCCTTTTTAGTCGCATTTTGGATTAAAGCGCCATTGTGGCCGTTACACGGCTGGATGCCCGACACCTACGGGGAGTCGCCCGCGCCGGTGACGGCGCTGATATCCGGCGTCCTCTCGAAAGCCGGGATTTACGGGATTTTGCGGGTCATGATGCCGATTTTTCTTCCCCAATTTCGGCAGTTTCAGCTGCTCTTATTAATTTTGGCGGCCATTGGCTTGCTGTACGGGGCATTGGCGGCCTTGCGGCAGACGGACATGAAGATGGTCACCGCCTATGGCTCGTTGTCTCACATGGCGATGATGGCACTAGGGATCTTTTCGCTGACGGAGGCGGGGATCTTAGGCACGACCTATTACATGGTGGCCCATGGACTCATGGTGGGAGGCCTCTTTATCGTCCTCGGACTCTTGGAAAGCCGTACGGGTACCCGGACGATCCAAGATATGGCGGGCCTCAATCAGTCGGCGCCGCGCCTTGCCGCCTACTTTCTGTTTTTCGTGTTGGGAACCTTGGGACTGCCAGGTTTGCCCGGATTTGTCGGCGAGTACATGATTATTCAAGGACTGATTCAATCGCAAGTGGTATTTGCCGTGATTGCGGGCTTTGTGCTGGTGGTGGCGGCGTGGTACATGCTGAGAGTCTTCCAAGCGGTGATGCAAGGCCCGGCCAGGAGCTCAGCCATTCGGGATTTGTTAGCGCGCCAAGTCGCTTGGTTAGTACCGTTGGCGGGATTAGTGGTGTTCATCGGCATTTGGCCCGCAGGCATCACGAGCCACGCAGTACCCTCGCTTTATCACGTCATGCATTTTGCGAGTCAGGGGGGCGGTCGCTAATGAGCGGAGCATTGGGGCCAGAGTATACCATAGTATTAGGGGTCTTTGCCACCATGATCATGGTGATGCTCGCAAAAAATCGCACCATTCTAGCGTATTGGGCCGCCCTGGCGGCGGTGGTGGTGTCGGGCGTCTGGACTATCATCTTGTGGTCCGATCGCGCGTTGCCGTTGTCGCTCTACGCGCAGGGGGTCACGGTCGACGGGTTCAGCTTGGTGATTAACGGCTTGGTGTTGCTGGCATCGGCCGGCGCCCTATTGATCGGTTGGAACGACGAGCGCTACGGGGCGGATTTTCCAGCCTTGGTGCTTTTGGCGCTGTTAGGGATGATGGTGCTGGGGCTCGCGAACAACTTTTTAGTGCTCTTCCTGGGCATTGAGTTGTTGTCGCTTCCCCTTTATATCTTGGCGGCGAGTGGCGGCTACGCTGAAAGCCGCGAGGCGGGCCTCAAATATTTGCTCTTGGGTGCGTTTTCTTCGGGAATCTTGCTGTTCGGTTTGGCGCTTTTGTACGGGGCGTCGGGGACCATGGTGTTTACGCAATTGGGGAATAGTCCCTTGATTTTGCCGTTGGCCGGCGCAGGGCTCGCGTTAACCGTGGTCGGCCTGGTGTTCAAATTGGGCATTATCCCTTTTCACATGTGGGTACCCGACGTTTACGAAGGGTCGCCTCTTCCGGTGACTAGCTATATGGCCTTCGGCACGAAAGTGGCGGCGGCCGCGGTGCTGCTGCGCTTTTTGTTCTTCGGCTTTTCGCTGGCGGTCGGCTGGTGGGAACCAGCGCTAGGCTATCTGGCGGTGCTCACCATGGTGGCGGGAAACCTATTGGCATTGGCGCAGAAGGATATGAAGCGGCTCTTGGCCTATTCCGGGATTGCCAATGCCGGTTACGTCTTAGTCGGCATTTCTGCGCATAATCAGTCGGGCGCGCGGGCCATGCTGTTTTATCTCCTGGTCTACGGGTTAGCGGTATTGGCGGCCTTTGCGGTCTTTACCATGGTAGCGGGTGACCGAAAGTCTGTCAGCCTCAACGATTTAACCGGGCTGGCTCGGCGGTCGCCGTGGTTGACCGCCTTTCTCACGGTGGCTATGCTGTCGTTGGCCGGGATTCCCCTGACAGGCGGCTTTGTCGGCAAATTTTATTTGCTGCAGGCAGCGCTCTACGCCAATGAGCCGGGATTAGCTATCGGCCTGGTGGTCGGGGCCATGATTGGCCTGGCGGCCTACGTGCGCCCACTGCAACGAGCCTTTCAAGCCGGAGATGGCGCGGTGGTCCCTATTCGTTGGCCCATCGCGGGGGCGGTGGTGGTCATTATTGCGGTCTTGGGAACCATTGGACTAGGTGTCTATCCCGCGCCGATAGTGCATATTGTGAACCATTCTGCAGCGTTTGATTGGTTGCACTAACGGATGCGGTGCCGTGGTAAGATGGAGTGAGACACCCGGAGATCGGTGTTGGGGAAAGAGATTATCCACACAAAGGAGACAGCGGGTTGGGCCTATTTTCGCTGATAGCTGACGACATGTCAGTGGTGGATCAGCGGTTACGAGAAGCGCTCGAGCAACACAATCCGGTGGTCCGCGAGGTTTCCCAATATCTGCAGGAATCCAGCGGCAAGCGGCTTCGTCCTGCCTTGGTGATGCTAGCGGGGCAGTTTGGCCAGGCCCGCCAGCACCAAGGCCAGTTGGTGGACGTGGCCACCGCCGTGGAACTGATCCATATGGCGACGTTAGTTCACGACGACATTATTGACGACGCGGACATTCGCCGGGGAATGTTGGCGGTGCGACGTCGCTTTAGCGATCCGGTGGCGGTGCTGGCCGGTGACTTTCTTTTCGCCCGAGCGTTTCAATTGTTGGCGGCAACTCGGCGACCGGAATTGGTGGACATGGCAGCCGAGGTGGTCTATGTCATGGCCACGGGGGAGATTAGCCAGCACCTGGACCAAGGGCGTATTGCCTCGGAGGAAGCGTACTGGCGCCGTATCGAGGCGAAAACCGGTTACTTTCTCGAGACCTGCTGTCGTTTAGGGGCGACGGCGGCGCGCGCCAAAGCATCGGTTATCGAGGCGCTCGGTCGTTATGGACACCATATCGGGTTAGCGTACCAGGTCACCGACGACTTGCTAGATTGGCTCGCGGACCCGCGCGTGCTAGGCAAGGCAGTCGGTGAGGATTTGTTGGCGGGGATTTATACCCTGCCTGTGATTCATGCGCTCGAGGACGCTCGGTACGGGCCGGGACTGCGGGAGTTGCTCAATCAGGCGCCGGTGGTGGTGGAATCCGTGCGCGATGTCTTAATGTCCAGTGGGGCCATTCAGTATTGTCGACAGCAGGTGGAGGACCATTTGAGCGCAGCACGCGAGGCGTTAGCGTCCGTGCCTGAGGGTCCGGAACGGGAGGAACTCATGGATGTCACCAACTTTATCGGGGTTAGGGACCATTGATGGAGCGGCATGAAGTCAGATCGCGGCGCATTCCGGAGACCACGATTCGGCGTCTGCCGGCGTATTTGCGGGCGTTAACCTTGATCGGGCAGGATCGCATCACGTCTGAGGCGCTGGGGCAATTGTCGGGCTATTCGTCGGAACAAGTGCGCAAGGATCTCGCGTACTTCGGAGCGTTTGGAACCCGCGGCGTGGGCTATGACGCGCAACTCTTGGCTCAGGAGATTCGCCGTATCTTGCAGCTGGATCACGGGGTGCGGGCGGTGGTGGTCGGTGCGGGCCGGTTAGGCACGGCGTTGGTGCGCCATACCGGCGAGACGTCGGGCGACGTGGTCATCGCCGGGGTGGTGGATATTGACCCGGCCGTCATCGGTCGACAGGTGGATCACTTGCAGGTGGAGCCCCTGGAGGCTTTGGAATCGATTATTCGCGAACGCCAGATTGGCATGGGGATTATTACCGTGCCGCCCCAGGGGGCGCAAAGTGTCTGCGATCGGTTGGTGAGAGCGGGTGTCCGGGCGATTTTGAATTTTGCGCCGCGGGCACTGGTTGTCAATAACCCGGAAGTGTTTGTGCAGCAAATTGATCTGACGTTGGAAATGCAAGCATTGGCCTACTTCGTGGGATCGAGCGAGCGCGCGCACCGGAGAGATTGAGACCTTAGACTCCTTAGTCGTGGCGGTGGCGCCACCAGTTGCCAATGAAGGTCACAATGGCCAACACCATGAAGAGTCGGGATGCCCAGGCATGGTGGCGGAGTAGCACGCTGGCGAACAGAAACCCGATTACATAGACGCCATTCGCGAGCGTGTACAAGGCGCGGCGCAGGTGGCGGAGTTCTTTTTCCCCTTCCCGCCAGTAGACGGTGCTTTCCATTTCCCCTTGATCGATGCGCCGTAAGACCTTGGCTGTCAGTGGAGGGAGTTCGAGCAGTGTCTTTCCGTAGGTTTGCACTTGGCGCTGAAGGTATTGGCGCGTGCCACCGGCCTCTTCCGTAATGAAGCGCTGAGCGTAGGGGGCGAAGAGCTGCATGAGGTTAATCTCGGGATAAATGGCCGTAGCCAGTCCGACCAAAATAGCAATGGCGCGGCCCAGAAAGGCAAAGTAACCCGGGACCTGAATGGCGTCATCGCGGAGGATGACTTCGAAGTCGCGCAGCATTTGAGGAATGTCCAGTTGACCCAGTTGATCGAGTGTCTCGGCGTAGTAGCGGTCAAAAAGGTAGCTCACGCGACGGCGGAGTCGCGTGAGGTCTGCCTCCGGGCGAATCATGCCCAGCGCGGACATGGCGTCAATGAGGCCGTGCGGGTCCCGAGCGGACACGGCAATAAAGAGGTGGCGGAGATTGCGCTTAGTGGCCAGGTCTAGGGTTCCGACCATGCCATAGTCCAGCAGGATGAGGTCTCCATTAGGCGCGACGAGGATGTTGCCCGCGTGGGGATCGGCGTGATAGACGCCGGATTCCATGACCATATGCAGGTAAAGGCGGATGACGCGTTCCGCCACGTCGGCGGGTGCAATGTGGTGTGCCTCAAGTTCCGCTACGCGGTCGATCTTAATGCCATCAAAAAATTCCATGACCAGCACGCGGCCGGTCGAGAGATGGGGATAGGTTTTGGGAACAATGACGTGATCGAAGAACTGTAAGTCCTGGCGAATCAGTTCTGTGTTGGCCAATTCCCGATGGTAGTCAAGCTCTTCGAACACCAGTCGCCGGAACTCCTTCAGCACGGTGGCCAAATCAAACGTCTTGCCAAAGGTCGTGGTGCGCGTGGCAATGGCGACAATCCAGCGCAATGCCTTGAGGTCGGATTCGACAATGCGGTTAATGCCTGGGCGTTGGACTTTGACCGCGACGCGTTCGCCCGTTGTCAAGACAGCCTCGTACACTTGGCCCAGTGATGCCGCGGCTAAAGGGGTCTCAGAAAACCAAAGAAAGTGCCGATTCAACGTCCCCAGTTCTTCCTCTAACACCGCGTGCACCGCTGGCCAGCTTGCGGCCTGGACGTGATCTTGGAGTTTGGCCAGCTCATCCAAATAGACTTTGGGCAACAAATCGACGCGACTTGAGAGAAATTGGCCGACCTTGATGAGGAGCCCACCCATTTCCTCGGCGTTTTTGCGAAAGCGCAACGCCTGGCGGCGGTACAGCGCATCCAACGCGGGCTCGGCAACATCAGGCGGCTGATTGCGCAAGCGAATGTGGGCCCAGAAGAGTTCCCACAAGATGGACAGAAAGAGAAAGGTAATGCGATAGCTGCGCCATAACGCCGAATCGGCCGAGCCTCTTACGGATCCGTGATCTCGCGCGTCGTCCGCCATAGCGCCCTCCCTGAGTCGTGTGGGTAAAATGGGGGTCGGTTCGTTGCCTCGCGTAACCTTCCCAAAATTAGTCTAGCATACCAGAAAAGTCGTCCATGGGTTGTCTCCGGGGTCATGGCGATCCCGGATATCTGTGGTAACCTAGGATTGGAATTCACGATGCGGGTGATCGCGGTTGATACCGTTTCTGCGAGACATGACGCCGTTGTCCATCCTGATTTCGGTGGTGGACGTTGCGATTGTGTCGTATGGCGTATACCGGCTGTTTCTCTTGATTCGCGGCACGCGAGCCGTGCAGCTTATCAAAGGGATTATTTTGCTGTTGCTGGCCGTGCCAGTATCCAATTGGCTGCACTTAAGCGCGACGCACATGGTCTTGAAGGACATTCAAACCATGCTGATTGTGGCCATTCCCATTGTGTTTCAGCCGGAGTTGCGCCGCGCTCTGGAACAACTGGGGCAAGGCCGGTTTTTTGCAGAAACGCTGGTCAACCACGAGGCCGTCGATGTGGCGCGCCTGATTGACGAGGTGGCGCGCGCGGCAGAACGTCTGGCGCGCAGTCGCATTGGCGCCCTGTTCGTGATTGAACGGCAAACCGGGCTTAACGAGTACGCGGCGACCGGCACCCCAATTGATGCGGTGGTGAGCGCCGCGCTTTTGGAAAATATTTTTGTGCCCAATACGCCGCTTCATGACGGGGCCTGTATTTTGCGCGGGGACCGGGTCGTGGCGGCCGCCGCTTTCTTGCCACTAACGGATAGCGCGCAACCGGGCAGCGAGCTCGGGAGTCGGCATCGGGCCGCGCTGGGGATTAGCGAACAGTCGGACGCTATTGCGGTGGCCGTCTCTGAGGAAACCGGATGGATCTCCATGGCGGTTGAGGGGCGACTGTACCGGCGACTGGAGGATCGGGCGCTGAGAGAGATGTTAGGGCGATACCTGCAGGTGCGGCCTCATCCGCCCCTGAGATTTTGGCATCGAGGTGCATCCTCATGATGGATCGACTATTAGAAAACGACACGGTACTCAAAATTTTGTCGGTCATCGTCGCCATCTTTATCTGGATTCAGGCCGGAGCTGCCTCGACCCTGTCCATCAATCGGTCGATTGGTCCTGTCGCTGTGGGCTATTCGTCGATCAATCCCCACCTGACGGTGCTGTCCATCAACCCGGCGACTGTGACGGTGCAAATCAAAGGTCCGCCCAGCGCGGTCGAGTCTAGCGCGATGACCAGCGAAGTGTTGGCTCAGGTGAATTTGTCCGGATTGACCAAGGCAGGGATTTATTCGTTAAAAGTATCCGGGACCGTGCCCCCTGGCGTGGGCGTGGTCAGCGTGACGCCGCCGCGTGTGGTGGTCACGGTTGCCCGCATGGGACAGCAAAAGGTGCCGGTGGTGATTCACGTGACCGGTCAACCAGCGCTCAGCTATCAGTTTGTCGGGTACAACAGCAGTCTGTCGCAGGCCACGATTTACGGGCCAACTAGTGCCTTAAATCAGGTGCGTTCGGTGGTGGGCACGCTGTCCATTGCCGGGCGCACGGCCACAGTGACCTCAGCCGTGGTGCTGCACCCGGTAAATGCTCTGGGACACGTCGTGCCCAAAGTGGAAGTGAACCCGCCGACGGCCAACGTAACGGCGACCATTCAGTTAAAACCCCCAGAGAAAGTGTTGCCAGTGATTGGGCAACTGACTGGAAAGCCAGCGGCGGGGTATAAGGTCTCGCAAATTAGTGTGTACCCGTCGACGGTGATTTTATCCGGCTCCAAGCGGGTCCTGGCTAGCATAACCCATGTCTACACCATCCCGGTGAGTGTGTCTGGGGCTAGCCAAAATATTACCGTGGCGGTGCCGGTGGTCGTGCCCAAAGGCACGACGTTGGCTAGCTCGGGTGAGGTGACGATTACAGTCACCATTGCGCCGTCGGGTTAATATCGTAATTTTGCACAAGATAACGGCAACAAAGGACTGATGGGATTGGCTCTCTTTGGCACCGACGGAGTACGGGGTGTGGCCAACGACACGTTGACGGTGTCGTTGGCGTTAGACATCGCGCGGGGCGTGGCGGCCCAATTGCCGCGGCCGGCTCGGGTCTTGATCGGCCGGGATACACGGGTGTCGGGACCCATGTTGGAGGCGGCACTCGTGGCGGGATTCAGTGAATTGGGGATTGATGTGATGCTGGTGGGGGTTCTCCCGACCCCAGCTTTAGCCTATTTGGCGTCGGCCATGGACGCCGATGCGGCGGTGATGATTTCGGCGTCCCATAATCCCCCCCAAGATAACGGGATTAAGGTCATCGACGGTCAGGGACGCAAGTGGGAAGCGGAGGCGGAAGAAGCGGTGGAGCGCGCCATCGAGCGCCAGAACTGGCCGCCAGCCGATCCCCAGCGCATCGGTCAGGTCCTCCATTATGAAGACACCGCGAGTGCCTTATATCGCCGGCACCTCATTTCCATCTTTAACGGACGGGTTCCCGACTGGCCGGTGGTGTTAGACGTGGGCCACGGCGCGGCCCAAGCTACAGCTCCCCTGGTTTTTCAGCAGCTAGGCATTCCCGCCCGCGTGTTGAATGGTGAACCACTCGGCGCCCTGATCAATGTCAATTGTGGGGCGACGCACCCCGAAGTGGTGCGCGAGGCGGTGTTGCGGTACCGCGCACGGCTGGGGCTGGCTTTTGACGGCGATGCTGACCGTGTGATTGCGGTTGATGCGACGGGGCGCATCATCGACGGCGACGAGATTTTGTATGTGTTAGCCCTTGACCTAAAGGCGCGCGGGGCCTTGGCTGATGACCTGGTGGTGGCCACGGTGATGTCCAATTTAGGATTGGAGCAGGCGCTTCGGCGACGCGGGCTTCACTTAAGGCGGACGCCGGTCGGAGACCGTTGGGTCGCTCAGGTGATGCGTGAAACGGGTGCACAACTTGGGGGGGAGCAATCGGGTCACATCATTCTGAAGGAATGGACGGAAACAGGGGACGGGGTGCTGACAGCTTTGGCCTTGTTGAGCGTGTTGGCCCGGCGTCCGACCGCTCTGGAGGAGGCGGCCGTCGCGGTCGAGCGGTTTCCGCAAGTGTTGGTCAACGTGCCCTTGCCTGGGCGGGTGAATGATTGGCGGCAGGTTCCGGGCCTTTCAAGCCTGGTCGAGGCAGCGGAAGCCGCGCTACAAGGAGAGGGGCGGGTGCTCGTTCGTCCCTCGGGCACGGAGCCGCTGTTAAGAATCATGCTTGAGGGGAGGGATGTGGACGTTATTCAGGAGTGGGCCCACCGGCTGGAAACGGGGGTGCGCGTCGCCTTGGAGTCGGCTGAGGTGTAATGCGTAATGCGAGCGCCGGAACCCTGAGGGGTTGACGAGGAGAGGGATCTCGAATTGTTCGGCGGGTGACCTCCGGCTACCCAGCAGCCGACAAATCACGGACAAAGGTGTCCCGCGAGGGGCAAACAAAACCGTGCGGCTGGGACCGACTCAACTTCGCATGGAGGCGAGTCAATATGTGTGGAATCGTGGGCTTCGTCGGACATCAAGGCGATGCTCTAACTTTCTTATTCGAAGGCTTAAAACGGCTGGAATACCGTGGGTATGACTCGGCCGGCATTGCGTTGGCAACGAACGGTGCCGTGGCGTTGGCCAAGGCGCAGGGAAAACTTGCGGTGTTGGAACCGTTGTTGGGTACTTTACCGCGTGGCGTGCCCCTCGGCATTGGGCACACGCGGTGGGCGACCCATGGGCGGCCCACTGATCTCAACGCGCATCCGCATACCGATTGTCGGGGCACGATTGCTACCGTGCACAACGGCATTATCGAAAATTATCAAGAGTTGCGGAGCGAACTCATTGCCCAAGGACACACGTTTGTTTCCGACACGGATACCGAGGTGATTCCGCACCTATTAGAAGCCTATGGCGGGGATGAGGATTTGCTGGGCGCGGTGCGCGAGGTCGAGCGCCGGCTGAGTGGCGCGTATGCCTTTTTGGCGATTTCCGCCAAACAGCCGGATCGCATCGTGGCGGTGCGGCGTTCGAGTCCATTGATCGTGGGCTTAGGGGAAGGCGTGAATTACGTGGCATCGGATGTGGGAGCGTTTTTGCCTAAGACGCGCCGGGCGCTGGTGCTAGAGAACGGGGATGTGGCGTTGGTGACGCCCGATGCTGTGGAAATCCAAACACAGGAAGGGGCATTGGCCCATCGCGCGCCATTTACGGTGGATTGGGATATTAAGCAAGCGGAGCGCGGCGGCTACGCGCATTTCATGCTCAAAGAGATTATGGAGCAACCGGACGTGTGGACCGACTGCCTGATGGGGCGTGTGCGGGGCGATCACATTGAAGCGGGCGAGTTAGGGTTGCCCTGGTCTCAGCGCAAGAACATTCGCCGCATTCAAATCGTGGCAGCCGGCACCGCCTATCACGCCGGCTTGGTGGGCAAGGCCCTGATGGAGCGGCTGGCGCGCATTCCCGTGGACGTGGCAGTGGCGTCGGAGTTTCGGTATCAAAATCCGGTGCTGGATCCGGGAACGCTGGTGTTGGCCATTTCCCAGTCCGGCGAAACCGCCGATACCTTGGCGTCAGTGAGTCTTGCGCGCCAACTCGGGGCGCCCACCTATGCGGTCGTCAATACAGTGGGTTCGACGTTAGCCCGGGAAAGCGATTACGTGGTCTATACCCACGCCGGGCCAGAAATTGCCGTGGCCTCGACCAAGGCGTACACCACGCAACTTCTGGTGCTGACGATGCTGGCGTTGCAACTCGCCGCCGAACGGGGACATGCGCGGTCAGACCTCGTGCGCGCCCTGTGGTCGTTGCCCGCTTTAGGCGAGCAAGTCCTGGCCTCACTGGGCAAGATCGTGGAGATGGCCCGACGTTTAGCGACGGAGTCTGATGTCTTTTATGTCGGCCGCGGCATAGATTATGCGCTGGCTATGGAAGGCCAACTGAAGATCAAGGAAATCGCCTACATTCACGCCGAGGCATACCCGGCTGGGGAATTAAAACATGGCACTTTGGCGTTAATTGAAGAAGGGACGCCGGTGGTGGCCATCGTGACCGATCGCGTGATGGCCGAAAAGACCTTATCCAACATTTTGGAAGTCAAAGCGCGCGGCGCCGAAGTGTGGGCCATTGTGGACGCCGGACTGCCGCAGGAGTGGCCGGTGGACCATCTCATTCGCCTGGATTTGCCGGATCCCTTGTTAAGCCCTGCCCTCACCGCCCTCCCCCTGCAACTCTTGGCCTATTGGACGGCGGTGCATCGCGGACAGGACGTGGATCAGCCGCGCAATCTGGCGAAAAGCGTGACCGTCGAATAGAGGCGTCGGGTGTCGTAGTCGGTATTCGGAGAAAAAATTAGCTAGACTCGAAAATAATTGTCTAGACTGAGAAAAAATCACCTAGACTGGGTTGGGAGATCGTAGTACAGTTGGAACAAGTGTCATACATTCCCAGATAAGTCAGGTTACTGGGACTGCCTTCCACTCGGTGGCTGTGGGAATTTGTCAACGCCATGCACCCCAGCCACCAGGATCTCGTCAAGTTCGGCCCCGTGGAACCAGTCGCGCAAGGCTATCGTCCGCGGGACGGCATGGCCTGCGCGGATCACGAGATTCCGCGCGATTGCGTCATGCGGTCTCCTGCTGCTGGCAAGCCTGGACCTGAGCGATTAACGCCCGAATGGCCCGCACCTCCGTGGGTGGCACCCACACCGGGACTCGGGGATACGGGCCCAGCGCTAGCAGCTGGGCCAGTCGCTCGGCATCGATCCGGTCCGGGGGCCGCCCGGATGAATGACGACTCCTGGACCCTCGTGGTCGATCAGGCGATCAGAGATCGCGAACGCCTGGCTGGTCGCTGCGATCGCCACGGCGGTCTCCGGGGTGAGCCGCGTTGCTAGACAGTGCGCCCATTCTTCGGGAGCGTTGAGAAACCGGCAAGGCGTCCCTTTTTGGCCGGGTTGAAAGACAGAGCCATGAATATCATTTTTGTGCAGATCGAGTCCCATACACTGCGTCATGCGCGGGCCCTCCTCTCCGCATTGTTGGTCGTGGGCGATGTCTAGCATCATTCCGTGCTTGTTGGCCGTCACGTATCCGAGTCTCCGGCCATGCAGGCTCATGTGGGCGGTACGCTGGGCGGCACTCAGTCACACAGCACGCGAGTCCTGGAGACAAACGCCAGCCCCTGTAAAAGGTCGAGATGTTCCACCCCGCGACATCGCACGAATCCGCCCACGAGATGCCGAAGCATTCGAGGGAGATCCCGTCGTTTCCTGCTCCGCACCCGGGGGGGACTTGATTCCCATCATACCCACAGCAGGATTTAGACGTCTCCCCCATCACCTCCCATCCGTCCAGGGGTAGCACCGTGGTGAAACACTGATCCATGGAAGCACTCTTTGAAGTTGAGGGGTTGATACAGGCTTCATTGGCGGTGCTTCCTGCCATGTCCTGCTGTGAACGGCGATTTTTTATGCGAGGTGAACCCTAGCCTCTACCCGATCCCACCCCGAATCGCCGTGTTCTTCACGCAGCCACTGCGTCTTGCGATCCCACAGGTTTTATCTTAGAGCCCCCCGTAAAGGCCTGCGTCATCCATTGGATAGCAGCCAAAAAATCGTTAAGTCCATCTTCGATGGCTATCTGGGATATATTACCTCGTTTGCCCTCTACACCGTTCGCCACAACGGTGGGCGGCGTTAACAAATTGGGTTCACGCTTTGTGCCGAGTCTCTTAAAAATCTGAAATATAGCAAGTGCGATAGCATTGACGATATACAACCATTCGGTAATAATGTCGATATATGGTAGGAAAGTGATGAACGAATTTGGCCAATCCCTTCGAACCTACGCCGGATAATATTCGAAGGTTACGTGCACGCCTTGGGCTGAGTCAAGTTGAATTGGCAGCCCGCCTGGGTGTGGCGTATACGTCTGTTAACCGGTGGGAAAATGGTCATACCAAACCCTATCGATGGGTCTGGGAACGCCTTTTGGCCATGGCGGGTGGTAGTGCTGTCAGCGACCTTCAGTCGATGCAATCTTCCCCAACATTGCATGCCGATCAGCGCACACGTACACAATTGAACGCGGCTTCGCCACCGCGAATAGATTTTCAAGCTTCTCCCGAGGCAGTACGCGTGGCGGTGGAGGCGGAATGGCTGGCCTATGGGTACTTAGTCAATCCAACATTTGCGGCCGAAACCTCTCTTATTGATCCGTTACCGCATCAGCGCATTGCGGTGTATGACGTGATGTTGCCTCAACCGCGCTTGCGATTTTTGTTGGCTGATGACGCGGGAGCCGGAAAAACCATTATGACCGGCCTTTATATTCGGGAGATGCTTCTGCGGCACCGGTTACGGCGCGTCCTTATTGTGTCGCCGGCTGGTCTGGTGGGCAACTGGCAACGGGAGCTGGACACTTTATTCCGCCTTACGTTTCGCATTGTGTCCGGTGCTGACGGACGGCAAGGGAACCCGTTTGTCGGGCAAGCTAGCCAGCAAATTATTGTGAGTGTCGATACGTTAGCGGGCGATCGGATGCGAGAGTGGCTGCGGGCTCCCGAGGTGGAACCGTATGATTTGGTGGTGTTTGACGAGGCGCATAAACTGGCGGCAGACCAAGAGCCGGATGGGTCCATTCGGAAGACCCAACGCTATCGGTTAGCTGAGGCTCTAGTCGGGGCCAGTACGGAGCCTGAGGAGGAATTAGGGTGGGCCGCCCGTCACGTCTTGCTGTTGACCGCCACCCCCCATATGGGGAAACCCTATCCGTATTTCGCCCTGTGGCATCTACTGGAGCCCGAGGCGCTCTCGACGCCGGAGATGCTGGAACGTTATGATGAGCAGCAACGGGATCGCCATTACATACGCCGGACCAAAGAAGAAATGGTCACGTTTGATGGTCGACGCCTTTATCCCACCAGGGAGTCAAAAACGTTAGCCTACCCACTCGAGGGATTAGAGCGAACCCTGTATGATCGGACCACGGAATACATCCGGTCGTCGTATAATCGGGCCGCCATATTAAACCGGTCGGCCGCCCGGTTGGCCATGAGTGTCTTTCAGCGTCGATTGGCCAGTTCAGCCTATGCGCTATTGCGGTCCTTGGAAAGACGTCTTGAGCGCCTTAACGAATATTTGACCAAAGCGACCGCCGGACAACTCGATCTCCTGTCCATCCAGAAGGCCCAGCAGGAATGGACGGATGACCTTGAAACCAAAACTGCCGATGAAGAGTCGGGAGAAGGCGGTCGCGAGGAGCACGAAAACAGCGAAGAAAAAGCTCTGTCGGCGTTGGTAGCATCGTCCATCCCGGAACTCCGGCGGGAACGCGACGAGGTTCTAGGATTAATTGACCTGGCGCGTGAGGTGCTCGACGAACAGGATGAGGCCAAATTCGTTCGTTTACGAGAACTTGTGCGAGATCCGCAGTTTCAGGGCGAGAAGCTTCTCATCTTTACGGAGCATCGCGATACGTTGCAGTATTTGACCGAACGGCTCGAAGCCCTCGGGTTTGAAGGACGGCTGGCTTGGATTCATGGGGGGATGCCGTATCTGGACCGGGAGGCTCAGGTTGCCCGATTCCGGTTGCCAGGATCGCAAGGCGGGGCCGACATTTTAATTGCCACCGATGCGGCGGGCGAAGGGATTAACCTGCAGTTTTGTTGGGTGATGGTGAACTACGACATCCCATGGAATCCGGCTCGGTTAGAACAGCGAATGGGGCGGATACACCGGTACAAACAGCAACATGACCCGGTCCTGATATTCAATTTGGTTGCCGACAACACTCGTGAGGGACGGGTGATTAAAACGCTGCTGGATAAGCTGGAGCTTATTCGGAAGGAACTCAAGTCAGACAAGGTCTTTGATGTGATTGGCCAGCAATTGGCGGGACTGTCCCTGCGCGATCTCATTTTGGAAGCAATGGATGACGAAGCGGCCGTCCACCAAGTTGATGCTCATTTTAATGTTCAGCGCGCCGCTGAGGCCATCCATGCTATGGATCGTGTGTTGGCCCCGGCAGGCGATGTGTTGAATCAGTTACCCGAGCAACGGGAGCGGCTCCGGCGGGAATCGTACCAACGGCTACTGCCTGGGTACGTTCGTCATTTTCTGGAACACTCGGCACCTCTTCTCGGAATTGGATGGGAAGGTCAGCTCGATGGGGTGTTTTCCTTGAAACCCCTAAAACCTGGGAGTTTAGATGTACTCTGGCCATTAATGGAGCGTTACGATCCATCCCTCCGTAACCAATGGACTTTGAGCAAACCGGAGGGACAAGACAACGCGATTTTCTTCCATCCCGGGGAGCCCGTCTTCGATGCCTATCGCGCCTGGGTAGCGGGGCAATATGCGGATCAAGCGCTTCGCGGGGCAGTCTTTATCGATCCGGAAGTAAGCCAGGCGTACACATTCCATTTGGCCTTGGCACAGGTGGTGGAACGGGACCCCGATCGTCCCGGCACGAAGACGGTTCGAGCGACACGGCTGATAGGGATTAGGCATTGGACCGATGGCCGCATTGAAGAGGTTCCGGCCGAGCATTTATTATTGCTACGGCCTGGGAATCGTATTCCGCCAGAATGGGTCAAGGTTGCAGCCAATGCGGAAATAGCTCGTGAACAGGTGCAGAAATATTTGGTAGAAACGGTGAGAAGAAGGGTGTTCGACCCGCTTCAGGCGGAGGTTCGTCACGCCGTAGACGAGGAATGGCGGTGGGTCGAATCAGGCTATCAGGCCCTCGAGGCCGATTTGGCTATCCAACGTAGCCGGTTTACCAAGCGGATCCGGGAAGGGGAACGTTCGCTTCAGGGGCATCTGACGTTGATTAAGAGACGGCAGGCTACCTTGGATGACGAGAAAGCGCGGGCCAAGGAACGCATTATGAACCGGACCGATGCTCTGGAACTTGAGCCTATCGAATTTTTGGCTCACGCGTTGGTGGTGCCCTCTCAAGATCCGATTCTCCGACAGCAATATGATGCCGATGTAGAGCGCATCGCCATGGCGGTGACCCAAAGCCTCTTGGAACAAGAGGGATTTCGAGTCTGGGATGTATCCACCCCGGCTAAAGCCCAAGCGGTGGGGCTTTCCGCTTGGCCGGGGTTTGATTTGTTGGCTCGCCACCCGGATGGGAGGGAACGGGCAGTTGAAGTCAAAGGGCGGGCTACCCGTGGCGAGATTGTGGTTTCCGATAACGAGTGGGTTAAAGCCTGCAATTTACGGGATCATTACTGGCTCTATGTGGTGTGGGACTGTGCCAGTCCCCACCCGTATGCCATTCCCATTGCTGACCCATTTGGAAGATTGTTGACGCGGGCTCAAGGCGGGGTCGTCATTTCGGCATCCGAGATTGCCCAAGTGGCGCAAAGTCAGTAACGGCATCATGTCCAAGAATGAAAGGACTTGATTGAACATGGATATGGCATTGGTGGAGTCGCTTATCGCAATTCAAATGGGTCGCTGTTTTATCTGTGATGAAGCTCTAGATCCGTCGATTGATGAGATCCACATTGATCATGTCATCCCCCGTGCCAAAGGGGGAAAAGATGATCCGAATAATTATGCGGTGACTCATGCCCACTGCAATTTGCATAAACTGGATGCCGATCTACGGATTGCGCGCTCTCTCAGCCGTTATGAACGCCTTAAAGACCGGTATGCTAGCCAAGGGCCTAACCGGCCAAACCTTGGGGACTTCTTGACGGATTTAGGGGGATCTCCGCGTCCCATAGGGGCTATGCGCAGTCAGGATGAGCTGATGGTATGGTTTCCTCCTGATGATGCAAAAAAGATTCGCCTGCCGATATATCACGATAAGCTGTCCAATATGGATTCGGTCTTTTTGACCGTGCCATTAGAATATCTGCACCACGACCAACGAATTAATCCACGGGCGGTAGGTCCGCGGATTCGCGGTTTGCTCAACGAATTTTTGAGCGGGAAGCCTCAGCTGCATGTGGCGCTCGCTTGGGGCGTGATTGAAGACAATAAGCTTCAGGTTCAGGTGTTTGATGGCCAACATAAGCTGGTCTCGCAATTGCTCTTAGGAGTGCGTCAGTTTCCTATCCGGCTATTCTTGAATCCTGATGTCAATCTCTTGCTAGAAGCTAATACCCATGCTGGAACCACGCTCCGGCAAATCGCCTTTGATCAGTCGACGCAACGGTTTTTGGGCAGTCAGCTATATTGGGAAAAAATTGACGCTTTTCGGGAAGCGACTGGACGTTCTTCGAATGACCTCGGTTTTTCGGAGCAAGATTTAGTCCAGTATTTCCGGGGCGAACGGCGTGAAGTGGCCCGGTATATATTGGATGACGTTCGTATTGGAATCATTCATCACCCGGAGAATACTTTGAAAGACTACATAGAGTTTAGCGGCCGCGAAGGGGACAAGCCCTTATCCTATAACACCATTGAAAAGACAGCCTTCTCCTTATTCCTGCGCAAAACCCCGTTAGGCCTACCTTTGAACTATAAATTGGAACTGGACGAGAATCCTCGCCAGTTGGAAAAGGAACAAATTGTTCGTTTGTTCGGGATTTTGGCTCAAACCGTATACATTGGCCATTACGATTTTGATGTGGGGGCCAACAAACTGGAAGAGAGGGTCCGCAAAGGTCACCCCGTGCCCGAAGGTCACCTCAGGGCGGTTCGGATTTCGCGAGAGGAAGTGCTTTTCAACTTGATGCGATACGTACGGGACTTGGTACGCCGGCATTTCCTGATGCAAGGACACGCTGGGGTCGAGGACGATGAACTTTTTGAACGGAAATTTCCCGAAGAATTGTGGGCGTTACTGGAACGCCTTATTCGCAACCTGTCCCAGTTGCCCGTATGGGTCAACCCATCGCTATCCGGAAGCGTCTTTGGGAGCACACATGACCATGACTATTGGAAGATCGTTTTCGAGACCGGTCAGGATCGATTGGGTACCAAAGTGCTGGCCCGGCCGTTAAATTTGGATGAACTGATTCGCTAAAAGGAGTAAAAGCTAGATGACCAACGATACTCGGCTGATCGAGATGGCGTTTCCCTTAAAGCAGGCATCCCTAGATTCCGTTCATGAAAAAAATGTTCGTCATGGCCATATATCCACGTTACACATTTGGCCCGCCCGCCGGCCGCTGGCGGCTGCACGGGCGGCCCTGATTGCGACACTGCTGCCCGATCCGGGTACCCCAGAGGCCCGAAAAGAATTGGTGGAGCGCATTGGCGGGAAAGTCGTTCGCACTGGGAAGACCAATGGGAAATCCGATGCGATCAAAGAGGAGACGGTAGGCGGCGTTCTGCACTGGGGCCGGGAATCTAGTGCCGATATGGATTGGTTTCGGGAGCAGATTCGCCAGGCCTATGATGGCCGTGCGCCTCGAGTCCTCGATCCGTTTGCTGGTGGCGGCGCGATCCCGCTGGAAGCCATGCGTCTCGGGTGTGAAGTGACGGCGGTGGACATTAACCCGGTCGCATGGTTTATTCTTAAATGCACGCTGGAATATCCGCAAAAATTGGCGGGCCAAACCCGTCCCCTTCCGGACTTTGCCCTCCAATCGCCCGAATTTATGCAAGCGTATATGAGTCAGGGCCGCAAGACGTCTTCCAAAAAGAACAAGGCCCAAATGGATGCGTTTGACGTGCCTGAGGCCGATTTGGCCTGGCATGTGCGCGCCTGGGGTCAATGGGTATTGGATCAAGCCAAGCAGGAGCTCGCCCGCTTTTACCCTGTCATTGATGGTAAACCTACGGTGGCTTATCTCTGGGCCCGGACGGTGACGTGCAAGCATTGTCGGGCGACGATTCCCTTACTGAAAACCCGCTGGCTGGCAAAGAAAGACAAAAAGCGAGTACTCTTGACTATGGTGCCTAAATCGGATAAGTCGGGTGTGGAATTCGCCATTGAAACCGACGTTCCGGTGGTGGGTGGCAATATGGCCCAGCGACGCGAACATGACAAACGTATCGGCAAGGGCACGATGTCGCGTTCGGGGGCTACTTGTCCCGTGTGCTCAACGCCGGACGTTCCAAAGATTATGAGCATGGAAGACATTCGGCTGGAAGGACGGGCTGGTAGGCTAGGAACGCAGATGACCGCCGTGGTGGTCGATGGCCCTAAAGGCAAGGAATACAGGCTGCCTACTCCTGAAGAAATTCGGCTTGCGGAGGAAGCGGCCAACGAATTGGACCGGGTCTATGCGGACATCCCGTTTGGCATACCGGATGAGCCAACACCTACGCAGAGTCAGTTTTCAGGTGTTGCTAACTATGGGATGGACAAGTGGTACAAGCTCTTTACGCCAAGGCAGCTGTTGGCGATAGGAACATTTCTTAGGGTGATTCGGCAGGCGGTAAAAGGGATATCGCTGGACCATTCCAATGTATGGATGACTGCGATTTTATCGTACCTATTTGCCGCACTAGATCGGATGATTGACCGAAACTCAGCTGTTACCACTTGGGATAATACGAGGGACGGAATCAGTCACACTTTTCATCGGTTTGCCTTACCCATCATTTGGGATTTTGGGGAAATCAATCCGTTTTCTGAAGCAGGAGGAGGCTATCAGCAACAGATAGAGTGGGTTGTTCGATACCTTTTGAGGTTTCCGTTCAAGGCGGAATCGCCGTACGTTATTCGTGGTAGTGCGATAAGCACTCAACTAGAAAGCATAGACGTTGTGGTGACAGATCCGCCTTATTATGATGCTATTCCCTACTCTGATTTAATGGATTATTTTTATGTTTGGCTGAAACGGGGACTCCATGGCATTGACGGCACATTAACAGAATTTGGTGGTGCACTGTCGCCAAAATGGGACATGGCCCAGGATGACGGTGAACTGATAGATGATTCCAGTCGCTTTGGAGGAGATAAGGAGCAATCAAAACGGGCGTATGAAGATGGAATGTTCCGGGCGTTTCAACGGTGTCACGAGGCACTGAAGCCGGAGGGCCGATTGGTCATCGTATTTGCCCATAAACAACCAGACGCATGGGAAACGCTGGTTTCCGCCATTATTCGTTCAGGGTTTGTGGTGGATGCTAGTTGGCCCATTCAAACGGAAATGGGCAATCGAACCCGAGCTCAATCCTCGGCCGCATTATCGTCCTCCGTATGGCTTGTATGCAAGAAACGGGAGGCCATAGCCCGTCCGGGATGGGATACCCGTGTATTGGACGATATGCGAGCACGATTAACGAAACGCTTACACGACTATTGGGATGCCGGCATTCGGGGACCCGACTTTGTGTGGGCGGCGACGGGACCGGCATTGGAAGCGTACAGCCGCTATCCGGTGGTGAAAAAAGCCAATAGCCCGGGCGAACTTATGACCGTGACCGAGTTTTTACAGCATGTGCGCCGTCTAGTTGTGGATTTTGTGGTCGGACGTGTACTTACCGAAACCGGCGGAATGGAAGCGGTATCTGGGTTAGATGATGTGACCACCTATTATCTGTTGCATCGCTATGACTTTGGAATGGAGAAAGCTCCTATTGGCGCGGTCATTCTTTATGCCATCTCATGTGGTCTATCAGACACAGCCCTTACCAATCAATGGGATCTTTTGATGCGGACGGGATCGTCGAGGGATGAGGAAGATGAGGACTCTGATGAAGAAGAGACAGAGGCGGACGGTCCCAAGGGAGATACGGCCCGCCTCAAGACATGGCGTCAGCGAACCGGCAAGGCCTTAGGGGAAGATCTCCCGGGGCGGCCTGCGCCCTTGATTGATCAAATCCACAGGCTTATGCATCTATGGCAAGCGGGAGACGTCGTTCCGGTCGACGCGTATTTGGATCGTCGCGGGCTACGGAGAAATCCGCTTTTTCATCCCCTGCTGCAAGCACTGATCGAATTAGCCGAAGTCGGCAGTCAGGAACGGGCTATCTTGGAAAGTTTAAGCAATCATGTGCAGGGCCGGGGGCCGGCTTCAGACATGGTTCAGGAACGATTCTTTGGAACGGAGGATTGAAAATGGCCAAACGCGAATGGACACCGTGGCGGGAAGTCGTAACCTTGCGGGAAGATGTCAAAACGGGCGATTTGTCGCTCGCTCGATTTGCCGCCGACCTTTATGATGTGATTTTGGACCGGGGCCCTCTGCAATATCGGGATCCTTACGAGTTCTTTAGTCTGACGTATCCTACGTTCAATTTGCGGGAATTGGTCAAAGATGTCGTGCTGCGGCTTCAAGGGAAAAGCGAGAAGGGCATCCGGCAACTCGAACTCACCTATGGCGGAGGTAAGACCCATACCCTTATCACGTTATACCACCTGGTGAGTCAGCCCGAAAGACTGCCGGATTTACCTGCTGTTAAGGAATTTCGTGAACATGCGGGGATGCCGTTTCCGGCCGCCCGGGTGGCGTGTCTTCCTTTTGATAAGCTGGATGTGGACAAGGGCATGGAGGTTCAAGATCCACGGGGAAACCGCCGGTGGCTCAAACAGCCGTGGAGCATCTTAGCTTATCAGTTGGCCGGGAATGACGGGCTGAAGTTGCTCCACGCCGACAATGTGGCGGAAGAACGGGATGCCGCCCCGGCAGAAAACTTACTGGCAGAACTCTTGGCCTGGCCAGCGCGAGATGATTTATCCACGCTGATCCTCATTGACGAGGTCCTCATGTATGTGCGGGAAAAAATCGCGCAGGATCCGTCATGGAGGGGGCGCATGCAAAATTTCTTCCAATATCTCACACAGGCGGTCATAAAAACTCCCCGCTGCGCCATGGTGGTCTCCTTGCTCGCCAGTGACCCGCGGAAAAACGACCTGATAGGCAAGGAACTCAGCCGCGACTTGGCGGAAATTTTCCGCCGGGAACAGGAACATAGTATCCAGCCTGTAGGGAAAGACGATGTGGCCGAAATTCTCCGGCGGCAGTTTTTTACCGCCGGCTCAATACGGGACAAGGATCGCTTCCGACCGGCGGTGGTGGCAGCCCTGAAGGGCATTCAGGCGTTGGACGAAACCACCCGTAAGGACGGGGCCCAGGCTGAAGAGCGGTATACTAATCATTACCCATTTCATCCCGACCTCACCGATGTATTCTATACGAAATGGACACAACTAGAAGGGTTTCAAAGGACCCGAGGAATTTTAAGAACGTTTGCCTTGGCTCTGCGCGAGGCTGTGGAATGGGACGACCAACCTCTCATCAGCACCAATATCTTCTTAGCATCGCCGGGACGCCATGAGTTAAGTGCCGCAACCCGGGAATTGGCGACCGTGGCCGCGACCGAAGAATACGAAGGCAAGCGGCAAGAGTGGTTGACAATTTTGCAAGGCGAACTGGAAAAGGCACAACGGATTCAAGAGGATTTTCCGGCTTTAAAGTCTCGAGAAGTCGAGCAAGCCGTGGTAGCTACCTTCCTTCATTCTCAACCAATTGGCCAACGGGCCGCCACACGGGAAGTACTGGTTCTAATAGGGCCATCTCGTCCTGACCGGATTGAGTTGGAAAAGGCTTTACGGGCGTGGGCCGATACATCTTGGTTTTTAGACGAGGCGTACTTAACCGAAGGATCGGCGGGGCACGGTCTACCGACCGCATGGCGGCTCGGATCACGCCCCAACCTTAAACAGATGCATAACGATGCCCTTCTACGGGTTATTTCCAAAACGGATATCATCGAGGCAAAATTAGTGGAGGAGATTAAGAAGGTAAAAACGTTAACTGCCGGCGCGAACGCGGCAGGGGCAGTGGTCCATTTGTTGCCCAAAAAGCCTTCCGACATTGACGACGACGGCAAGTTTCATTATGCGGTCTTAGGGCCCGATGCGGCTTCAACCTCAGGCAATCCGAGTGCAAATGCGCGAAAGTTTCTGGAGGAAACCACAACGACAGACAGGCCTCGGGTACATCGCAACGCGCTGGTATTGGTCACATTGGAACGGACGGGCCTGCAAGCCATACGAGAACAGCTAGCGGTCGCGTTGGCATGGGATGAGGTGGCGGGACAACTGGCTAAACAAGAAATGGATCCGTCTCGTAAGAAGTTGTTAACCCAACATCAAAAGGACAGTTGGGACGCGTTGCCTACCCTCATCCAACAATCGTACTGTGTCGTGGTGACCATTTCCAAGGATGGCAAAACAGAGGCGTTTAAGATGACGGTCGATGCCACCCGTCCACTGTTTGAACAAATCAAGAAAGATGAACGGTCTCGTATTCAAGATACGGCGATCAGCGCCGACGCTCTGTTGCCCGGGGGGCCCTATGAACTCTGGAAAGAAGGAGATGCGGCCCGAAGACTGAAAGATTTGGAAACGGCCTTTGCCGATACGCCGGCATTGCCCAAGATGCTGCGCACGCAGGGTATTCGGGATACGGTAAAGCAAGGCATGACCGCGGGCCTCTTTGTTCTCCGAACGTGGCGCCCAGATCGGACCTATCGTACCTGGTGGCAGGAGCCCATTGATTTAGAGGATCTCGAAGACCCCACTATGGAAGTTGTCCTGCCAGAAAAGGCGGAGCTTGAGCATCTACATCCCGAGATTTTATCTCCTGGACGGGTGCCGGGCTTGTGGGATTGGGATGAAGGCACAACCGTTGCGCACATTTATCAGGTGTTTTCGGGTGGAACAACCATCAAGGTAGCGCACGACGGGTATGAGGAGCCGCTGCCGATTCCCCAAGTGCCGGAGGAGGCTGTATCGAAGGCGATAGCGGAAGCGGTAGCGCTGGGCCGGATTTGGTTAGTTAACGGTACCGTGAGTTTGTGCGGGGAATCGGTACCCGAAGGGGTCATCATGCCCGGTGCCCGCATCTATCCTCCGCCTTCTTCCTTAAGTGTTTTTGATGTGTTACCCGAAAAAGTCCCTGAGGCATGGCATGACGGCGTGGCTACGGCATTGTCGGTTTCAGTAGGGATATCGCAAATGTATGATCGACCGTTGCCATGGTCCGTCATAAGCCGGGCCATTACCGAGGCGAGAAATGCGGGATTGGTGACCATTGAGACCGACCGGGTCAATTGGCCATGCAGTTATAGTGAGGCGGGCTCGGTCAAGCTTCAGCTACCGGAAAGGGTACGACCGGAACCGCCCGTGACTGATGGACCTGGACCTAAGGGGGGCGATAAGCGTATTCGATCGGAACGGGTGCTAAAGCCGGCAGAAATCCAAAACCTGGCTGAGGTCATTGGCGAGTTGGTTCAGGTGTTACAAGAATGGTCACCAGCCATTCGCGTTACGCTAGAACTCAACACAATCCAGAGAGAATTGGATTCTAAAACCATTCAGCGGGTTAACGCATTACTTAATGAGGTGAGTTCCCACTGGGAAATTTCGATGTAAACGGATCTGGCTATCATAGACCGTTTTGGATTTTTCATTGGGAAGAAAATGTTTTGATTTGAATGGAGGGATGACGAGACCATGGCTAGTTATACTAGTGAAATTAAAATTACGGAGGTGCGCATTTCGAATTTCCGTTCACAAGATGAAAGCATGGCAGATTTTATTGGTGTCCGCAGTATGCTCTAATGGAGCCGCGTTTACAACAGCTACCGATTGGAACGAAAATTTCTCAAGGATTGGCCTGACCCCCCTGATTGGACAAGAGCCGAAGAAAAGGGACGGGTAACAGGTGCACACCTAGAACCTGTGCGTGTTCATTATATTGACGCGAGGCGGGATATCGAACAAGATTTACATCAACGAGGGTCGTTTTGGCGGCGACTTACGGAAGATCTCGGGCTCTCGGAAGACGAGATTACCAATTTTGAATCAATCTTGAGTGCTCTTAACCAACAAATAATCGAGAAAAGTGAAGTTTTACAACATCTCCAAAATGAGTTACAAAATTTTGCCAGAGTGGTTGCTACAGAAACCGCTCGAGTCGAATTGGCCCCGGTGGCTCGTCACCTTCGAGATCTTAAGACGCCCTTGTGAACCTCTGTCTTCCGATTTTAAACGATGCTATACTAAAGAGAATATTTGGGACGCCGATTTAGAGCTCCGCAGGAGGGATTAGTGGTGCCAGATGTCTATTTATACGATACCACGCTTCGCGACGGAACCCAGCGCCGCGGCATTAGCTTATCGCTTGAAGACAAGATTCGCATCGCGGAGCTCCTCGACCAGTACGGTGTAGACTACATTGAAGGCGGATGGCCAGCATCCAATCCTAAAGACACGGCTTTTTTCCACGCGATGAAGGGCCGTCTCCAGCATGCGCGCCTCGCGGCGTTTGGCAGTACCCGACGCAAGGACATCCCGGTCCAGGATGATGCCAACTTGCGTGCGATTGTGGACCTCGATGTGCCAACCGCGACCTTGTTCGGCAAAGCCTCGCGCTTTCAAGCCGAAAAGATTTTGGAAACGACCGTTGAGGAAAATTTGCGGATGGTGGAAGAGTCTTGCCGCTTTTTAGTCGATCATGGTCTTGAAGTGGTGTTTGATGCGGAACATTATTTCGACGGCTTCAAGGCAGATCCCGAGTACGCGCTGGCGGTAGTCCGGGCCGCAGTCAATGGCGGTGCCGCATGGGTGGTGCTCTGCGATACCAATGGCGGGAGCCTTCCCGACGCGATTCACGAAGGGGTGGCGGCAGCGCGCCAGTTCGTAAACGTCCAGCTGGGCATTCATGCCCACGACGATGCGGGGCTGGCCGTGGCCAATTCCTTGGAGGCAGTCCGTGCGGGGGCCGTGATGGTACAGGGCACCATTAACGGATACGGGGAGCGGTGCGGCAACGCCAATCTGGTCACGATTTGGCCCAACTTAGTGTGGAAAATGGGCCTCGAAGCAGGAAAACCAGAACGGTTGCGGGACTTAACCCACTTATCGCGCGTGGTGGCCGAAATTGCCAACTTAGCGCCAAACGAGTCTCAGCCCTATGTGGGAGAAAATGCCTTTACGCATAAGGCGGGAGTTCACGCGGGCGCTGTCCGCAAATACCCCGAGGCCTATGAACACGTGCCGCCCGACAGCGTAGGGCAAACGCGGCACATCTTAGTATCCGAGTTGGCCGGGCGGTCCAATTTCCTTTACCACTTTGATGGCCTGGATCTGCCGCCAGAGCATTTGACCCGACTCGTGGAACGCGTCAAGCAGCTGGAAGCGCAAGGATACCAATTTGAGGATGCAGAGTCGTCAATGCGCCTCATGGTGGAGCGGTCCCTTGAGCGGGTGCCCGCGTATTTTCACATTGATCGCTTTCATGCGTCGGTCACCCACGATTCGTCCTCCATTTGCGAGGCGACGGTCCGCGTGCGGGTCGCGGACCGCCATTACGTGGAAGTCGGGGAAGGCGCGGGGCCGGTCCACGCGTTAGACGAAGCGCTGCGCAAGGCGTTGCGCCGGGAATACCCTGTCATTGACGAACTCCGGCTAACGGATTACAAGGTCCGCGTGTTGGACGGGCAGGACGCAACGGCCGCGGCGGTGCGCGTCTGGATCCGCTCGGATTACCGTGGCGAGGTGATTCAGACCGTCGGGGTGTCGCGCAATATCCTGGTGGCGTCGTGGGATGCCCTGCTTGACGCCGTGAATTACCTCTTATGGAGCCAAAAGGTGCCGAATCGCCATGAGAACCCGCTAGCAGAGACCTTGGCGCCCTCGCATTAAGAACGGGGTTTTTAGCGTAGGACCAACGCGACACAGATGGCGAGTAAGGCGCTAAGCCATACCCAGGCGATATACTGGTTGACGCGCCCCGACTGCATGCGTCGGATTTGCGCGGCCACCCATTGCGCTGTGACCAGCAAGGGGCGATAGCCCTGCTCTTCGAGGCGGTAGATGATGGTGTGCCGGTAAAAGTGGACGCCGCTCGTGTGCGTGCGCGCACGCTCCAACCCATAAAAGCGGGCAAAGGCCAAGCGAATAGGGTGGGTAAACCCTTCCGCAGACCAGCTGGCGCGGGCCACAAGCGGTTCGGCGCCGCCGTTCCAGGGATTGACCAAGCGCATCCCTCGATGTCGGCGAAAGCCGTAGCGAATAAGGGCGACAATGCTGGTCAAAAAGAGCGCCATCCACCAGAGCACGTAAGGGTTGTTGACACTAAAGGCCTGGGGAAAAAACTCGCTGCCTGGCGCCCCAGGGGCCCGGATCAGGTTGACCCCAATGGGAATCAGGGGCGCTGCGCTGGAAGGCTGGAGATAGCTGGGTGCGATGACGGCGGCTTGGGTGGTGAGATAGC
This sequence comes from Bacillota bacterium, assembly GCA_026627385.1. Classification (GTDB taxonomy): domain Bacteria; phylum Bacillota; class Sulfobacillia; order Sulfobacillales; family Sulfobacillaceae; genus JAPNUR01. The sequence continues at coordinate 53,665 of JAPNUR010000002.1, forward strand.
TCGCCAGAAGATGGTTCACCCAGGGGAGAAGCCACGGGACGCCTGGTCCGGCCACGAACGCCGTGACTAATGGCAAGACGAGCCCCACTCCCCATGCGCGCGAAGTCTCGGTCGGGGCGGTTTTCGTCCGACGCGGCATGCCTAGAAAGATGAAGCCGTACCAACGAAGGTAAGCCGCGACCCCTATCGCGGCGCTTAACGCTAACACGGCACCCGCGACCATGAGTCCCAGATGAATGGCGGCGTGGCTGGGCCCGGTCAGCGGCTTTAACACACTTTCGAGAAGGAGCCATTCGCCCACAAATCCTCCCAGCGGCGGAAATGCCCCCAGCGCCGCGACGGCCAGCAAGGCGGCGATGCCCGCCGTGCGCGAATCATGAATGAGCCCGCCGAGCCCATCCAGCATCTGACTCCAGCGCCCGCTGTAATCGGTGACTGCAAAGAGGACGAATTTGCTGCCCGCGTGCACTATCAAGAGGATAACGGCGGCGTCCAGCGCCAAAGAGGCCACCACATTGGATGGATCCGTCCATGAGGCAATACGCCAAATCGCCATGGCGCTAAAGACCATACCCATGATTTCTAAGGTTGAGTAAGCCAAGATGCGCTTGACATGGCGGGACACCACGCTGTAAAGGGCGCCAGAGAAGGTGCCTAACACCCCTAGCACCAACAAGATGACCGCCCAGGCTACCCCATGGCGACCGGCGATGGAAATAAAGGCAAGAATGCCGCTCACGGCCAATGCGGTGATGAGGCCGGAAAACACCCCGGCCACCATGCCCGGCGCTTCCGGTTCGGCGGCGGGCATCCAGATCATGACGGGAAATAACCCAGCTTTGACGCCAAAGGCCAGGACCGCCAGGATCATGATGATGTTGGCGGTCAGCGGATCGTGCGCCAGGGCGCTGGTTTTTAGCGCGGTAAAGCTGTCGTTGAGGAGCACCGCGTGGGTCGGAATCAACCAAACAATCGCGACTAAAAGCAGTATACCCCCAAACTCGGAGAGCGCGAGTAACGTCCAACCGGCATTAAACACGGACCGGGAACGGCGGGTGGTGACGAGACCCAAATATGTCACGGCAGAGAGAAATTCCCAGCTGATGATGAGCATTAGCCCATCCCCGCTCCAGAGGTACACTCCCACAGCACTTAACAAAGGGATTAACGCATAAAAGATTCTCTGGGCATCGGGCCGCTCCATGGCGAGAAGCGCACTCGCGAAAAAGAGAAGGCCAGCGAGAAAAGACCATAACGCCGCAAACGGCAAGGGCCTAAAGGTGAGCGTAGGCCAAGGCGCAGGTAATGCCCAGTAAGTGGCGGATGCCCCATTGACAGAGAAGGCCATGACGCAGAGCGCGATGGCCCCTAGGAGGAGGAACCCGAAAAGCCAAAGCCGGCTTCCCCGTTTGGAACCGACGTAAGCTGTGACCCCTCCGCCAACCAACGTAACAACCACATATCCGAGCCAACCCAACGTCCAATCGGCACCGTTCATCGGGACTCTCCTTTGACAAGCTCATATTGTTTCTCGGCGTGTGATGCGCCATCGCGGTGAGGAAGGGGAGGCGGCTCGCCTTCTATAGCCGCCCAGAGGCCGCGCAAAATGTCGGCCGGCGTGGGGGGACATCCCGCAATGTTCACCTGCACGGGGATGACGCTATCCAATCGGCCCCGCACCCCGGGGGCATCGCGAAAAACCCATCCGTCAATGGCACATGTGCCCAAGGCGACGACGCGCTTAGGGGCGGTCATCTGCTCGTACGTCGCCACAATGACGGGGATCATGGCTTCGGTCACCACTCCTGTCACGACCAAAATGTCCGCATGTTTCGGCGACGGGGTGAAACTAAACCCATAACGGGAAAAGTCGTAGTCGGGGCTGGTCAACAGCCCGAGCTCCGATTCGCAGCCGTTGCAGGATCCGCCGTCCACATGGCGCAGGGCAACAGAACGGCGGTAAAAAGGGCCCTCAGGCACGGTGACGGTATGCACCGCGCCGCTGTCTGCCATACGCGCCACCGTGGGATCAGGCTCGGTCGGAAAACCCGTGGTAAACGGACGCCGGACAATATGTCGTAACCAATGCCAGTAGTACATACACGCCTCCCGCTAACCGTCCCAACCCGATACCGACAATGAAAAACTGGCATCGATGATGGGAAAATCTTGCATAATATTATGATTGGCCATGGCCTCCGGTACGGCGGACCAGTTGCGCATGGACGGGGTGGCCACCGCCAAGTGTTCAATGCGGCCGCTGTCCTTGTGCGGATAAAGACCGTACACTAAGAGCCCACGGGGCGCTTCGACAATCCCTAGCCCAGGGGAATACAGCGGGGGGCCCTTGAGCATTTGAAGCACACGGGCTGCTTGAACTCCCGTATCGAGATCGCGCCATTCCTCGAGGAGAATGCGGGCTAATGACAGACTTACGCTTAACTCCCGCACGCGCACCTGAAAACGCGCATAGGCGTCGCCGCTCGTCTCCACACAAGGTTGAATGGGGTGACTGACATAGGCTACATACGGGAGGGCCTGACGCACGTCGAACGATACGCCGCTCGCGCGGCCAACGGGGCCCACCGGGCGGACTTGGGCAACCGTTGAAGCGGGGATGACGCCGGCTCCATGCAAGCGGTCAAGAAACGAGGGCGTGTTGAGAAGCCCTGACGCAATGTCAGAGCTTTGGCGATACACGGTCGCTAAGGTGTTGAGAGCCCAGGTAACGTCAGCCTTCTGAGGCCACTGGGTGAGCTGAACCCCGCCCGGGACAATGAGGTCGCGCAGATAGCGGTGGCCAAAGAGGCGATAATTTAGGCGCAATACGAGTTCTTTGAGGTGAAGATATTCCATTTGCGGCAGGGGTAATCCGGTGGACACCGCTAACACGGCCAAATCGCCCAGGTGGCTGACAATGCGTTCGAGTTCGGCAAAAAGGGTGCGCAATAGGGTGTGCGTGGGGGAAACCGAAATGTCCCACGCCTTCTCCACTGCGAGGGCCATGGCCAAGGTGTGGTGCACGTTGGACGTGGTGGTAAAGCGCGTCACGACGGGCCACGCCTCGTCGATATACCGGCCGACGACTAGCGTGCGCACGTGGCGCCTCTTAAAACCTGCGCGGAGATCCACGTGAATCATCTCATCGCCCATGACCGCAAGACGATATTCTACCGATTCGGCAACATCCGCGCGCACGGGCCCGAGGGGGTAGAAAAACACCCCTTTGCCGCGCACCACTGGGGACCCCGAAGACCACGGCAAGGCGGGCCACGTGCGAGCGATGAAGGGTTCTGCGTTCTCCGTTTCCCGAATTCCGACGCGGGAAGGTGCGGGATCCGCAGCCCACACCGAATCGGGAGAAGGGGGGCGCCAGACAAGCTGCGTGACGCGGTGCGCGTCCGGATCCAGTCCCCAGACGCTGAGGCTCTGGTTATGCGCGTCTAACAGCAGCGTTTCGATACCTTCTGCTCGCTCGGCTTGCCAGGCTTGAAGCCACTCACCATATTCGCCGCCGTGAGTTCCAGCAAAAAATACTTCTTGGGCTAATCGGTTGTCAGCCACAGACTTGCTCCTTTCCCGTCAAAGATTGACCTGTCCCAAATGGGCTGTCAATTGCGTCCAAAGCGGGTGGACAAGAAGCGGCAGGCCCACGCCGCCCACCAGCACCAACACGGCTAACAGAGCTGACGGCGCGATGAGCACAGCCGGCTCCCGAATCGGATGGCGTGGCGGGGCGTCAGCCGGGCCGGGGGTAAATAGCCACTCCGGAATGCGCTTCGCGAGGGCAATGAAGATCACAATGAGGAGGCCAGCGGCGATAAACGCAAAGGGGCGATCGCTGGCCACATGAAAACCGCCCGCCAAAATGAGCCATTCGCTCCAAAACGGGGCAAAGGGAGGCAACCCCACCACGGCGGCCGCTCCTAAGGCCAACAGTCCGCCGCTCCACGGTGTGCGGGTGAGGACCGCGCGGGCCCCCTCGTGCGTGGTCGACGTGTGGTAGAGCAGCCGCACTGTGCCCGCGTTGTGAAAGAGGAGCGTTTTCGTGGCCGCATGGGTCCAAATGTGAAGCGCCGCTCCAATGAGCGCAATGCCCCCAAATCCGACCCCGAGTGCGATGAGCCCAATGTGCTCAATGCTGGAATAGGCCCAAAGCCGCTTGAGATCGCGCTGAAATCCCACAAATGCGGCGGCTACGACGAGGGAGAAGAGCCCCAAGAGAATCAGGCTATCTTTTAGCACGTCAACGGGGACAATGTGGGAGAGCACGAGGTCGAGGCGGTAGATGATGACCACACCACCCGCCAGCTTTAAGCCGGACAACAACGCAGAGACGGGAGAAGGGGCCTCGCTGTGGGCATCGGGAAGCCAGGTGTGAAACGGCGCGAGTCCAGCCTTGGTGGCATACCCAATAAGCGCTAAGAGTGCGCCAATCAGTGCCCAGCGTTGATGGACGACATTTAGCGAGGCGGTGGCTGCTGACGGGTGCCACGACCAGAGGGGGATGTGCGCCGCCGCCAAGGCGAGGACAGTGCCCAGCAAGGCGATGAGGCCGCCCACCTCGGTGACCATCACGTATTTCCAGGCGGCTTCCAATGACCGCGATTGTTTGGGGACGGCTACGAGCACGACGCTCGACAAGGTGGCGACCTCCATCGCGATCCAGAGATAGAGAAAGTTGGTCCAGATGCCGAGCGCGATGAGCGACGCCACGAAGATGAGAAAGAAGCCGTAATAAATCCGCACTTGCGCTAAGGACCAGCCGTGCTCCCGGGCTTCGCGCTCGATGTAAGGGACGGAATACCAGAGGCCAAAAATGGAAAAAACGGCCATGGTGAGAAAGAGCCAGCCCGAGAGCGGCCCTGATGTCGTTAAGAGGTGGGCGGCCTGGGCTATCAGGGCTGCAATCAGGTAGAAAAGGGCGAGACTGCCGGTCCAGGCGATGCGAGCGCGCGGCAGGATGAAGCTGATGAGAGCCAAGGCCCCGATCCCAAGGGGTATTACCCAAGTAGCCGTAATCATCCGGTAAGTTCCTCCAATTGGCGGACATCGAGGGATGGCTTGATGGCGCGAATCCAGCGCGCCAATAGCGCCAAGACGAGTGCCAAAGCTAAGGTGACGAGCGTGACGGCCATGACGTCAGTGGCCGGCAGCGCGGGGGATACAAGACCGATGCTGGCTCCCACCACCGTGTCCAGACTGAGTAGCCCCCATAGCATGCTCCAGACTTCGTAGCGCGACGTCGTATGCAACAGCGCGACCAACAGCGCAGCGAGTAAAATGCCCGACGCGGTCGGGTGGGGCAAGCCCAACTCGGCCAACAGGTACCCGCCGGCACTGAAGAGTGCGGCCAGCATCAAGAGTGTGGTGGTCCCGACGGGACTCTTGGCGCTGTAGCCGGGGGTGTTGCCACGAAATCCGCGATGGATGCTCCACGGCACAACGACGACTTTGACGACAATGATGAGGGCCACACTGGCCCACAACAGGGGACGGGTTTGGGTCCACGCGGATAGGGCCACGAGGGCTGCCTCGCCCAACGCCTGAAGTCGGTACAACGTGGTGGTCGACCGGGGAGACTTGACAATCATCATCCCGATGGCAGCCAGCCAAATGATGGCCGCTGCCAGGTGAGAAAGAGACACTGGTGCTCCTCCTTTCTAAAGGTTGGCAGCCAATCCGCCCAAGGCCGCAAGGACGATGGCTGCCATTAAAAAGTCGACATTGCGGATTAAGCGCAGTTTGGCAAATCCCGCTTCAATGCTGACCACCACGAGGCCGATGACCGTGGTTTTGGCGGCGACGGCCACCATCGCCGCCATGAGATGAGCCAGCCCCAGCGACGATGAGAGGCCCCACGGGGTGATGAGCACATTAGCCAAAATGAGGCTTAAGATCAGGTATTTCATTTGCCCACCCCATTCATAGAGTGCCAAGTCGACGCCGCTGGATTCAAAGATGCGCGCAGGGTCTATCATCGAGAGCTCTTGGCTGGTCGAGGGATTGTCAACCGGAATCCGTCCCGCTTCGGCGATGAGGAGAAGGAACCAGCCCACCACGATGAGGAGATGGGCAGGGCTCAGTAGCCAGAGACGCGACGCGAACGTTTGGTTCACGATAAAGGGGATGGTCGCCTTGGCGGCTGACGCCGCCACAAACACCAGCAGCAGCGACAAGGGTTCAGTAAAGGCCGCGATCAAGCGAATCCGGCTCACGCCGAGAATAGGGTACACGCTGCCACTGTCGAGCGCGGCGAGTAACAGTGCCAAACCGCCGCCTCCCAAAATCATGCCCCCCGCCAGCATGTCGCCCATCCAGGCAAACGGCAGCGGAAAGGTGGTTAACACCGGAATGAGCATGGCTACTAAGAGTGGCGCGACAAAGTAAATAATGGGTGCCCATTCCGAAATAACGCTGGTGTAGCGGCTGCGGACCGTTTCCTTGAGGGCCCACTTCCACAAGTCCCGATAGGGTTGCCAAATAGGCGGCCCATGGCGTCGCGCGAGGCGCGCGCGGTAGCGCTCCATGAGGCCCTTCAAGAGGGGCGCAAAGGCTAACACAAAAACGACTTGCAAGACCTGAGCTAGATAGTCCATGTCTCACCCCGACTCGACAAAGTTGACATAAAAAAGCAGCCGTCAACGACTCCGTTGCGTAGGAGTCATCAACCCGGCTGGGTAGTTTCGGAAATGATTCCGCGGTGGATTCCATCACCATCCACAGTATATCAAAGGGAGCTATGGCTGGACAAGGCTTTCAGTCTGCCCACGAGCGGCAGGCTGTGGACCATGGCCGATGCGTGAGCTCTGTTGCCCTGATCAGGCGTGGCCATGGATGCAGGCACTGCCGACCCTAAAGTGGCCACCACGTGTGGGCGATTCGAGCTACGGCGACCTCAACACTCCAGGTGCAAGCTCAGAGGCGACCCGACGACGCGCTTCATCGCGGCGCGGATTGCGGATGGCGGCATTGCGGCCAACAGCATGAGGGCCAGCTGACTCCCTGCTGGGGAGCGTTGATGAATCAGCCGACCGAGTTGATGGGATATGCGGGCCACCGTCAGGGCCTTCGATAAGCGGAGCGATCGGTACCGCTGAAACGCGTCGACCGGCGTGGCGGCGCGCGTCCACGACTGGGCTAGCGCCCAGCTATCGAGAAGTGCCTGACACGCCCCTTGGCCGGTGTTGGGCGTCATCAGGTGTGCCGCGTCGCCGACTAGCGTGACCGGTATGGGCTGCGAGCGCCAAGGCTCCAGGCGATCAAAAATGGGGTGAATCAACATGGCGGCAGGAGGCGTCTGTTCCAACAGGAGCGGCACTGGGTGGCACCAGCGTCCAAAGTGAGCCAAGACGTGCTCGACCGTCGGCCATGGGGGGGTGGCCTGGGGCCAGCGCAAGGTCGCGTACCAGTAGGTGTGATCAGATCCCATGGGGCTAAATCCAAATTCGCTGCCCGCACCCCAAATTTGCGTGACCGTGTGCGCTAGCGCGTTATCCAAGCGATAGCGGATGACCGCGCGAATGGCAAAAAAGCCTTGGTATACGGCATCGCGTTGGCCCCAGAAATGCTGGCGTACGAGGGAGTGGGCGCCATCGGCGCCCACCAAGGCCGATGCCCACCCGAGGGGCGCATGGTGGTCGTTAAAGAGGGCAAACTGTCCTTGCTGCCACGCGATTTGGCTGACCCGGCAACTGGTGGTCAGGGTGCTGGGCGGGAGATGGTGGGACAGCGTGTCAATGAGATGTTGGCGGGGTACACACCAGGCATGTTCGCCCCAGGGGCGCGATAACGGTTCGAGATCGATGGCGGCAAGGGTTTGCCCACGCGGATTCATAAAGCGATACCAGTCAATGCGGGACCCCTCGCGAGTGACGTCGTCGGCAATGCCCAGTCGGCGTAAGACCGCCATGGCATTGGGTGCCATAGCGAGCGCTGCCCCATGTTCACCATCGCCATCGGGCCGCGCTTCGAGGACGGTGCACTTGCGGCCCTTCTGACTCAAGGCCAGGGCCAAACTGAGCCCGGCGACTCCGCCGCCGACAATGGTGAGCGACTCCATCGTCCCCGAAGGCCCTGCCACCGTGTTCCCTCCTTTTCTGTTTTGAAGCCCTTGGATGTATCCGGGCTTTGCCTTCTACTATGTGCGCTCTCACGGGAGCCAGTCCAAACCCCATTACAGTGTACCATTGGCCCTGATCGTCGATGCGCGGAGGGACCGTCAATTAACGACGATCGAAGCGCGGAGTTTTTGTCTGCCGAGGGAGCTAGGATGTAAAGGCCGACAGCGGCGCGTGATCGCGTGGGGCGACATCCGAATTTGCCGGGTTTAAGTCATTTTGGTGATACCAATGTTCTAGCGAGCGCAGAGCACGGCGATAGGATCCGTCGGATGGTGACGAGGCATAGTTCTTTAGGGCACGGCCATTCACGTGCTACACTGAAGGCATCAATAAACAAGGACGGGTGAGGCATGGCAGGAAAGTCGCAGAGAACTAATCGCACGCGACGCAACGGACCAGCGTGGTGGTTATGGGTCATTGTGGGAGTGCTGGCCGTGGGGGTGTTGTATTTGGGCTACCGCGGAACCACGCGGAGTCGTCCCCCTGTGGCAAGCCGCAATCTTCCGTCGCTTCACGAACCGAAGCTGCCTGCGAGTGGATTTACCTGGGGATACCAGGCTTATGCGATTAGCAATGACTACCCCGCGCATCTGGTCCGGGGGTCGCGAGTGACGGTGGTGATGCTGATGGCGTCCTGGTGCCTTTATTGCGCGTATGTGGACAAGTGGGTCTGGCCTACCGTGCTCAAGACCCCGGGGTTGACGCTCGATCTGGTGGATGTTTCTAATCATAGTGGCATCGGGGATCCGGGGCCCGAGAGCCCGCCCTTTAGCGGGCACGACAATGTCGGTCCGGTGGTGGGTGTGCGGGGCATGGCCGCTACCATGCGCCACTATGTGAGCCGCTTTGGCTTGACAGCAAGCAATGTCCACGCATATGTGGATCCCGCAGGGCTCAGTTACTGGCACGTGGAATATTTCCCTACGATTTTGATCGTCAATAGCCATGGCCAACTCATGAAACGCATCAATGGTGCCATTAACCAATCTGAAGCGGCGACGTTAATCCACGAAGCGCTCGCACAACACTAGCGTTAGCGGCGTTCTTGAGGCGGGGGCGTGCCCGACGCTCCCGGCCATTCGCGTTGTAGGTCGCGGCGCATCTTGGCGGTGTCTGCTTGATTGCCGTAGCGGACCGCCTCATAGAATGATGCGGCGCTGTGTTGAACGCCCGGATATCGCCGTTGAAGCCATTCGCGCAAGGTTTCATGGGGCTGTCGGGCAAGCCCCTCACGCCGCGCTGCCTTAAGCTTGGCGCGGACGAAGCGGCGGGTCGGGCCTAAGCGGCCACCAACCGCCAAGTGCTCCCTATCGTCTGGAGATAACGGGGTGTGAATAATGGCCTCGGTTTCCGCATCGGACATAACATCCGGATCGTTCAACGCCCAACACCGGTAGGCGGTAGCCAGTACTGTCAGGAGTAAGCTGACTCCCCAAACGATTCCAATGCCTAAAACCCAAACCGGGAGGTGTGTCGGCGGCAGGTGTCCCGTGTGTTGATAAATCCCGTGGGTCAGTGCTATTGAAGGAGGGTGATACGTTAGGTGTCGGATCGTGAGACGGCTTAAAATCCATAAAAATGGGTACGCTGCGAGGCTGAAGAGGCCGGCAATGACGGCTTGCCAGGGAACATAGCGAGAAACGACGGAGACCAGGAGCGCGGCGCCCGCAACCGGGACCGCGAGCATCGTCGTGAGATAGAGCCGCTGGTGGTTCAGAGCCGGCGACGCGTCGCCATCGGACGCTAGGCTGATTAAGGCCAAGAGTATGAGCGGGACGTACGCCCAGTCACTGGTGGCTCGCACTAGGGTCGCCATCGTGTTGATGAGAAGTGCGGCCACAATGTAACGAGTCCCTCGGGGATCCGCGACGCGGGCCACAGACAGCGCGCCAAGCGCCATGAGACCAACCACGAGAGCCACGCCAGGCGTGGGCTGCTGCCATACGGTGAGGCTTATGAGCGCGAGCGCCAGAACAAAGCGGGCAGGTGGCCTGGACCTCCGCATCAAGGCGATCGGGATCATCAGGAGGAGTGCGAGGTCAACGATTGCCGAAAGCCTTAACGCCCAGGCAAGACTGGCCAACGAAATCCCATAGATGCCAATCAAGAGTGCCCGATCCCGATTATGCATGGCTCCACCGTCCCCGATGAAAGCGCCAGCAGCTGACCAAACCGGCCGGCAAGGGAGACGGCGCTGTGTCGCCAATGGCGATATACACCGCATGGACGCCAGGGCGCCGCTGCGAGACGAGACTGGCGGTCAGGATCTCAGGCCATAGAGGACTCACAATCAATAACGGGGCGGCCGCGCCGCGCTCGGCGAGTAAGGAGGTGACCAGTCGTGTGACATCATCGTCCATCGTCCCCGATGGTTGGAGCCAGGCTAACGCGGTCAACAACGTGCCGACGTCCGATGCATGGCGGGCGGTGAGGTGAAAGCCCCGCATTTGGCCGGGAATTGCGCCTGTGGCCCACAAGTCGGTGACGAAACCCTGCGCTAACGCCGTCTCGACGAGGCTAGCGGCGGCGCAAATGGCGTCTTCGAAGAGATCCCCATTAATGGCGTACCAAGGGCCTGCTGCGGTCTTCGGGTGCAATAGCACGTGGATGCGACGATTGGTTAGTGGCTCTGTCTCCTTGACCATCAATTGTTGAACCCGAGCTGTGGCATAGACCGCGAGGTGGCCACGAGGATCCCCCGGTTGGTAGGCACGGACGCTTTTGATCGAGAGCGGATCGGGAAACGCCCACCGTGGTGTCCGGCGCTGCGCGTCTCGTGCTGCGCGGTCCAGGAGATCGAACGGCGGGGCATAGCGGTGAGGCCAGATGGTGAGGTAATGCGTGGCCTGATCTTCGCGGATCAGCTCTGCTTGCGAGAGGGGATCTTGAAGGGTAAAGGCCCCGGGCCCTATGGGCCAGCGGCCTCGCTGGGATCCGGCCAGGCGGTAACGAATGCGAATTTCTTCCTTGGGTCCCACCCACGAATGGCCCGTTAAGGTCTGATGTCCAGCGCCGGTGGGGCGTAGCACCTGTCCCGGTCCCTGGGCTTCAATTGATGCCGGGAGCACGAGCTTCCACTCCACATGCATCAACGGCCAGGGCATCGGATTCTTCAAACAAAGTTCGCCAGCAACGGTTTGCCCGGGTTCGGCCACGATGACCGGTAGCGAGAGCTGAGCCTCCAGCCGCTGAAGGGTATGCTGCGCCATGCGTCCGGCCACAAAGACCAGCCCCCACCAGAACAGACCCACAGCCATAAGGATTCGCTGGTTCGTGACCAACCCCGTGGCCGCAATCAAAAGACCTGCCAGGGGGATGGCCTCGCTTTGCCACGCGCGCCAGATCACGGGAGATGCTCCACCGGCACCGGCACGGTGCGCATCAGGTCGTCCACAACTGCGCGATGATGGACACGGCTCACTTGCGCCGTTTGACTGAGCACCAAGCGATGCGTCAGGACGTATGGCGCCAATGTTTTCAAGTCGTCGGGCGTGACATAATCGTGCCCGTGCAAGAAGGCATAGGTCCGCGCTAACTGGGCAAATCGTACCGTCGTCCTAGGTGAAACGCCCCAGGCAATGGATGGATGATCGCGCGTGGCCCGGCACAGCGCCACTAAGTAATCTAGGGTCGCGTCATGAATAAGGACAGATTTTGCAGCTTCACTAAGGTTCGTCAAGAAGGGCCCGTCGATAATGGGCGGTAATTGGGAGAGCGGGTCACCTTGCGAAAAGGCTTGAACAAGCCGCCGTTCATCGGCTGCACTAGGGTATCCGAGCGACAAGGAGATGAGAAAGCGATCCAATTCCGCTTCCGGCAGCGGGAAAGTGCCTTCCATTTCCATCGGGTTTTGGGTGGCCAGCACCAAAAATGGGGTAGGTAAGGGGTGCGAGATGCCGTCCACCGTAACCTGCCGTTCCTCCATGCATTCGAGCAGCGCCGCTTGGGTGCGGGGGCTCATGCGATTAATTTCGTCGACTAACAGCACGTGATGAAATACCGGGCCCGGGCGAAACTGCCATTGGCCGGTTTTTAAATCATAAAGGACACCGCCGGTGATATCTTGCGGGAGTAAATCCGGTGCTCCCTGAACGCGGGCAAAGGAAAGGGCGGTTAATTGGGCAAACGCCCGCGCGAACCGGGTTTTCGCGACGCCGGGCACCCCTTCGAGCAAGACGTGCCCATGGGCCAACCACGCAGCCAGGATAACGGTAGCCTCCTGGCGTTTGCCCAACACAATGCCGTCTATCGCGTCCAAGAATTGCTGCACGCGCCCTAAAGAATCTGATCGCGTCATTTCAGCGCTCGCCCCCGAAGGAGTATTCGAAGCCTAGGGAAAGATTTCCTCCTCGCGGCAGGTGAACCAACGCTGGGTCTTACGGAATAATCCAGACAGGAATGGGGGCGCGGTGCGCTAAGAATTGGCTAACGCTTCCCATGACCATGTGCTCGACAAGCGATGTTCCCCGGCGTCCCACGACTATGGCGTCCGCGCTAATGGTGTCTACATAAGAGAGCAGCGTCGGCCCGATTCCCCGACCGCTCAGCACTGCGCTATCGACGGAAAACCCGTCCAACACGCGAAGCGTGGGTTCTAAGCGCTGGTCCGCTGTTTCCTGAGCGGCGGCGTCGAGACCGCCTGCGTAATCGGGCATCGCCGTAAACGTGGGAGCGCCCACGTCTACGGGGGCATGCGTGACCGTGACCACGTGAATCAGGGTGTCTTTGGCGCAGTGGTCGCGGATCCATTGCGCGGCGCTTAATGCTCCGGTCGACCCATCTGACGCCAACACTAAGTGCAACGGCAATCTGTTGATCCTCCTTCGGTAAGAGCCTCGTGCGGTAGTGTGCGGTCTTTTTCGTCCCTGCATACAGTGCTGCAACGTTAAGACGACGATGCATGGTTGGTGGCCTTAATGGGTAGTCTATGCGCAACAATCATGTAGGGGAGAGGGAAACATGCCGCGAATTGAAGTGCGATGCACCGTCGACAACTGCTATTTTTGGGCAGAAAACAATTACTGCAATGCCGAAAGTATTCTTATTACCTCTGATCAGGCGGCCCAAAAATATCCCGAGTCCGTGGATGTCAGTAACACCGCCATGATTGTCCAGGAGATTGGCGAGACCCCGGCCCAAAACTGTCAAGAGACTGCGTGCAAGACATTTTTCCGCCGCTAATCACTGGGGGCAAGGAGGCTCAGCCGCTGAAACGCGCGCAGCCGGTCGGTCTGCCCCAGGCGCGCATGACGAATGGCCAGTTCTAATGAGTGAATGGTATGGGTATAGTCCGCGCGCTGGATGGGAAAGGGCGTGCCATCTTTTCCGCCGTGGGCAAAGCTATAGCGCACGGGATCTTGGTAGGTGAGGGGGGTGCCGTGGATCACTTCCGCCACCATGGCCAGAGCGCGCAAGGTGCTCTGGCCTACGCCTGGGGTGAGGACCAAGTCTTCATAATCCTGAGGCGGCCTCTCGTAAAGCTGGGTCAGCACCTTGTCAAAATAGCGCGGCGAGGGTACTTGGTGGGGATAGGGCAAGTGGAGGTGACGAGACCCATCTTGGGCCTCGTGCAACGAGATGAGGGCTCTTAGCGCCTCTCTAGGGTCACGGATCAAATCGAGGGATGCGCGGTGCGCGGGCTCGTTATCCGGATGCGTAAGGTCCAAGACGATCGCCTCAGGTCTTCCGGCAATCCCTTGATGAGGAGCCGTTGTGAAGGTGCGCACGGTTTCGCTAAACCAGTGGTAGCGACGCGCGAGTTGAGCTTCGGGCTTCATGCCTTGTTGGACCACCGTCCAGGTTCCGTCGCGGTCGAACAAGAGCACATGGTGATAAAGGTCATAGCCATCTTGGACTAAAGCATTGTCTACCTTGGCTGTTAAGCGACTGACTTCAACGAGACGATCGGCTGAGACATTTAACGCCTCGCGCATGCCGACGTCCACAATTTCTTGCGGTGTCTTCAGGGATGTCCGCCCCTTGCCGCCAGCAATGTACAGCCCGTACTCGTGGGCGCGTTCGCCCCATCCTTCCTTGAGGGCGCCTAACACGACGGTGGTCAAACCCGAGGAATGCCAGTCAAACCCCAGGACGCAACCAAACGCTTGAAACCAGGCCGGATCCGAAAACCGTTCTAGCACAGTGCGTGGGCCGTAATCTAAAATCATCGCCTCTACCATGGCGGCGCTGAGCTGTTGCATGTGGCGAAATAACCACGGGGGACAGTGTCCGCCATGTAAAGGGCTCGTCGCGGTGCCGGTTCGCTTCATGAAAGGGTCACCTACCGCTATGATACCATGGGCGCATGACCGCTGTCTTTTGAGAACGGGATGACGACGGTCGCCGTTGGGTGGTGACAGCTAGGGGCAGCGACTCATGACCACCTGACGCGTGTGCCCAGCGTAGAGCCCATGGCCGAAGCATTGATGACCCGGGAATCCGGTGCCGTGACGCAGGGAACGGAGGGGTCCATGGGTGCAGGCGACACGGTGTAGCGCCTGGCCTTGATGACCGGGCGCTCGGGCGGTTGTGGGCTGGCGCAACATATGACAGGCGATCGCCACGCCGCTTAAGGCGAATGGTCGCGGGTGTCGCGGTGCGACGCGGAGATAATCCACTCCGCCAGGAGTTCTTCGACGTCGCGTTCCATTTGCGCTTCCCAGCGTTGGCGTAAGCGGCGCCAGTCAAGCTGACGGAGCGCTTGTCGGAACTGGTGTAGGGTGTGCCCGTCGAACTCCTGAGATGCGTTAGCCCAGTTCGTAATACGCTGCCATTCGTAATACCGGCGCAAAATGGTCCAATCCTCGGGGTCAATCACCTCCATGACCTTGAACCCCATGCCTAACGCCATGGCTAAGATAAGGTCCCATTCCGATGATGGGTAGCGGCGCAAGCCCTCAATGACCCCGGGATCGACTTTAAGGCGATCCACACTGAGATGACCGTGTACCGCGTCCACCTCTTTAATCGATGTGGGGATCTGATGCTCCATGGGGCGTCCCTTCTTCATCCTTCGGAACCGGAGCGTCGTCCATTGTCGGAAGATTGGGCCATTCCTCGTGGCTCAGCTGAACCCAATCCTCCCGGGTGGCATCGGGTAGGGTGGAGGGCGGCTCGCTGCTGACGGGATCTGAAGGAGTGCTGGTCTTCGATATCCAAGGGGCATCGGCCGGCTTACGGGCATTCCACACCTGTTGCAAATGTTCTGCCACGTGTTTGAGTTTTTGCTGACGGTATACGAGAAAGGCCAGGATTGCCTGCCGCTCGGCGCTCTTCAGCCCCCACTCGCGCGGTGTGTGTGCGAGCGCGCTCTCTATGGTTGATGCCGGCAGCGAGACCAGGCGATCGAGCGCCTCCGTAAAGTCAAACCGCACGGGGACGCCCAGGGCCATGACCGTCAGAGGTTTAGGCAAGGGGAACTCCTTGCGGCTACGCCATAAGCTGGCCGGGCTGCGAAACGGTCCACCTAAGATAAAGCCATGGTCGATTAGGATAAACCGCGGCTCCGGGTCCGACACGCAAAGAATATGCGAAAACTTGACATCGTGGTTAAAGAGCCAGGCTTCGAACAAAGCAGACAGCGGTAAGTCGGCCAGGTTGACCAACGACTGGATCTCGTGCTTGGCTACCGGATGACTTTGGTGGTAATACAGGGTGGCAAATTGTAATCCGGGTCGCCACCGATATTTGGTCAAATAGGGCATGTGCTGAATCGCATGGCGAGGAATATCCAGTAACACCATTTCCGGCACCGGGCAACCCAACTGGTGGCCCAACCGGGTGCCCAAGAGATCGTAACAAAGACTCCGGGTACTTTGGGGGTTGTGTTGGAATTTCGCATGGGCGACCCGTCCGTCTTCCAAGCGCAGCAACAGGGGTCTCGAACTCCCCGAACTTAGAGGCTGTATGATCTTTTCGGCGCGGACGATCGGTATGTCAAGCTGGTCCACGAGAGCTCCCTTCTTTCGAGAGATTGTCAGCAGGCATAAACGGGGGGGCCGACACATAAAAAGAGACGATGAAAGGGTGGTAGAGGATGAACACTGTCTCCGGAGACCCGGTGAAGCTGCCGAAATCCCAGGGACCCACCAAGGCTGACTCCCGCGGCCCATTACAGGCCCGGTTTAGCGCGGCGCATCACGCAGAGGAAGAGACCGAAGAGACTACGGCGTCGGCACACCACGAGGAGCCGGTCGTGAAGACATCGGCTAAACCACCTCAAGCGATGGAGGAGGAGGCTCAGGGGCAGTCCGACCTCCATGCTTTCGAAGCGCTGAACGGTAGTCTCGGATCATTGCCCACCCCTCGATTGGCCCAAGATTTGCGCCAGTTAGCCGATTCATTGTCGCGGCTCGCCGACCAGATCGAACGACTCGATCTTCTCATGCACGTGGGTGAAACGAATGAGCCGCGCCCATCTCCGGTCAGCGGCCCGCTTTCGCAATTGGTCAAAGGCCGGCCGGAACTCCAGCAATTGCTCCGCGAGTATCTATTTCGGTAGGGGGAGGCCTTGACTATCACCCGGTAACCAAGGATAGCGGCCGGCCTCGTCCCTCAATCATCACGAACTGGACGTCGGCGAGATCAGCCCTAAAAGCGGCAAAAGCCGTTGAAAATAGGGGACGCGGTCAATGCCGGCAATGTTGGCAATGGGAATGATGACCTTGTCGCGCAGTCCCAGCTGAACGCTGGAGGTAATCACGTCGCGCAGCGTAATGTAATCGCTGCCGACTTGCACTAAGATCCCGGCAAGCGTCAGTCCGTTGTCGACGGCATCGTTCAGGCTCACGCGGACATAATCGCCGACCAGGGAAGACAAATAGGCATTAAAGTCGGCTGGAATGCTCGACTCGTCCTGCGACTCCCCACTGCTTTGAAAACTAGTGGTTTGTTCACCTAACAACAAAAGGAGGAGCGGCAATAAATCGCGGCGCTGACCCAGCAACAAAAACGGCAACAAATCTCCAAGTGACGTGTTCACCCAAGATTCCTCCTTGTTCGTCTCAACCGAGATGTCAGTCTCCCACACCTGACGTCCGCCGCTAGTGGTCCGGATAGGTGCCCCCCGTGCCCACCCGGATCACCGAAGGCGGCGGCCATGCCTTAACGCGATCGCGAATGGGACCGGATTCGGGGTAGCAGCAATAGCAACAGCAACAGTTCCAATGGGAACGGCCGATGGCGATGGTAATGGTGCGAAGACCGGCTTCTTTCCGAATTCACGATGATGATCCTCCCTTCAACTTCGGGCGACCCTACGATCGCACCACGAGTGTTGACCGGATGCGTAACGTCGACGGCGAACGGCGATGGGTTTGGAGGAGCAGTAACAGCAAAAGGAAACCGACCGGTACCGAACGCCTGTGATGGCTTCTGGATTTCATCGGATTCACCTTCCTGTTTTGGTCTTCCGTTCCATCCTATTCAGATGACGGGCGAGCGGTGACAGCCGATCGCCGAGGGTAATGAGCGCCCAATTGCCCTTTTATGAGAAATCTGCGGCTACACAATCGCGGCTACCCCTTGTTCTCGGGTTTGACACAACATGGGGAATCGGCCATGCTTAAATGGATCAAGGGTCACGGGGCGCCCATGAGTCTGGGGTTATGGCCGGCGCGGACGGTGGAGCGCTAGATGCCTGGGGGATGCGCGTGAGGGCAATAGTCTGCGGTCCCCGATTGCCCGCAGGGTTGGGCATCCGGAGGTTGGATCATGTGAGATCACGATGAAATTTGAGCCAGTCACGTCGCGCTTTTTTGAACAAGCGACGGAATCCCTGGCATACCAGCTGCTCGATCTGGTGTTAGTGCATGAGAGCCCCGAGGGCCTGGTGGCAGGCCGTATCGTGGAGTGTGAAATGTATCAAGGTCCCGACGACAAAGGGGCTCACAGCTTTGGCGGCAAGCCGACGCCCAGGACAGCGGTGATGTACGGACCCCCAGGCCATGCGTATATTTACCTGATTTACGGCATGTATTACTGCTTTAACGTGGTGACGGGGGAGGCTGGGTTGCCCCATGCTATTCTCGTGCGGGCTCTCGAACCCTTGGTGGGGGTTGACGTGATGTTGAGTCGCACGCGCAATAAGTCGGTCGCGTCAAATCGCCTGGCAGCCGGTCCGGGGAAATTATGCCAGGTGCTCGGCATTGATCGGCGGTTGAATGCCCATGCGCTCTGGCGTCCACCGCTATATTTGGCCCGCCCCATGAGCCGGTGGCCGACGTACCAGGTGGCACGGGGGCCGCGGATCAACATCGGATACGCGGGTGAGGCTCAAGCGTGGCCATGGCGATTTTGGGTCGTCGGCCACCCGGCGGTGTCGGTGAAGGCGCCGCCCGTGCGGGTGGAATCACCCGCCGATCGAACCGAGGAGGGGGAGCATGCCTAGTCTTCCTGTGCATGGGGTATGTCCCCACGATTGCTATGACGCGTGTAGCGTATGGGTCACGGCTACGAACGGTCGTATCGTCCGGATTGAGGGAGATCCTCACCACCCGCTGACGCGTGGCTTTTTGTGCTACAAGGTTAACCGCTACCTGGATCGGCTGTATCACCCTGAGCGCCTCAAGCGGCCCCTGAAGCGCGTGGGTCCCAAGGGTCTCGGCGCGTTTCGCGAGGTGACCTGGGATGAGGCATTGCGCGAGGTGGCGTCGCGTCTCGGCGAGATCATGGCCAAAGCCGGCGGCGAAGCGGTCCTGCCCTACAGCTTTTCCGGCAATATGGGCATTTTAAGCGAATCCTCCATGGATCGCCGCTTTTTTCACTACCTGGGCGCGAGCCAGCTGGAGCGTACGATTTGCTCAGCGGCAGCGGATGCCGCCCTGACCTGGGTATACGGAACGCGGATGGGGCCCGATCCCGAGACCCTGGGGCGTGCGCGACTGGTGGTGTTGTGGGGCAGCAACCCGATGGTGACTAATATTCACGAAATTCCGCTATTAGACGAAGCGCGGGCGCATGGCGCCCACATCTGGACCATTGATCCCCTGAAAACCGAAACCGCGACCCGCTACGGGCGTCATGTGGCCCTTTGGCCGCACAGTGATTACGCTTTGGCCCTTGGCTTAGCTCGCGCCATTATTCATCGCGGAGCCCACGATCAAGCATTCATCGACCGCTATACGCGCGGGTTTGATGCCTTTCAAGCGGTCGCTGAGGCCTGGCCACGTGACCGCGTGCTTCTGGCGACGGGTCTCACAGCTCAGGTATTTGAGGCGTTAGTCGACGACTTAATTGCTCTGCGGCCCCTTTTGATACGCACCGGATACGGCGTGCAGCGCCAGTTCGATGGCGCGAAAACGGTGTGGGCCTTGTCGTGCCTCTCGATTATTCTCGGCGCTCCGCAAGACGTGGGCGGCGGGCATCTGGTTTCCAATAGCGGGTCCTTCTCCATCAACTGGGAGCGCCTAACCCGGCCGGATTTACGGCCGCGGGAGACTCGCCATATCAACATGGTGCAGTTGGGAACCGCGCTCACCGCCGTCGACTCCCCACGGGTCGAGGCCTTAGTGGTGTACAATAGCAACCCCGCCGCGACGGCCCCCGATCAACGGCAGGTGCTCGAAGGGCTCTTACGTTCTGATCTTTTGACCATTGTTCACGAGCAAATGATGACCGACACGGCTCGCTATGCCGATTGGGTCTTTCCAGCGGCCATGTCCTTTGAAACCTTGGACCTTTTTACCTCCTATTGGCACCGGTACCTGCAGCTCAGTGTCCCGGCTACGGTGCCCTGGGGTGAATCGGTGTCCAATACGGAGTTTTTCCGCCGCATGGCCCAGGCCCTCGGGTTGTCGCATCCAGCGCTGGCAGCATCCGACCGGGAGCTTATTGACGACGCTCTGGATACGCCGGAAAACCGATGCCAGGGCTTGACGTGGGATCGGTTGTGGGAGGAGAAGGTGATCAAGATAGGGGAGGAGACCGAAAGGCGGCCGTTTGTGGATGTTCCCGCGCCGACGGTGGACGGGCGCTTACATTTGGAACCGTTGCCGGTCAACCCCGAGCCGCGCGACATGGATCGGGAGGCGGGCGAGTGGATCTTGCTCTCGCCATCCCGGCGCCGCACCATCAAATCCACCTTTGGCAATGTTGCGTCTTTGGTGCGCGAGGACGATCCCGAGCTATTGATGCATCCCGACGATCTCATGGCCTTGGGAGTGGGAGATGGCAGCTGGGTCCGGGTATTTAACGACAGAGGTGAAACGCGCATGAAGGTGCGTCAAAGCGAGCGACCCCAGCCAGGGGTCGTGGTGAGTTATGCCGTGCGCTGGAATCTCATCGGCGATGGCGGCAACGTCAATCAGCTGACATCCGCGGCCTTGTCCGATTTTGGCGGCGGCGCCACATTTTACAGCACCCGAGTGAGGATTGAGCTATGAACGAAGAACCGCTCTTTGAGTGTGTGCCGAACTTTTCCGAGGGACGGCGCCCGGAAGTTCTTCAGGCCATTCGCGAGGCCGCCGAAGGCCCCGGGGTCCGGGTGTTGGGGTTGGATGCCGATCCCGACCATCATCGCGCCGTGCTAACAGTGGTCGGCCCCGGCGAGCCCTTGGTCGAGGCTATCTTTCGAGCGGTGGCGGTGGCGGTCGAACGCATTGATCTGAGAACCCACCGGGGCACTCATCCGCGCATTGGCGCCGTGGACGTCATTCCATTTGTGCCCTGGCAGGCGGCGCGTATGGAAGATGCGATTCGGCTGGCCCAGCAATTGGGCCAACGGGTTGCGACAGCGCTAGCCGTGCCGGTCTACTTTTATGGAGAGGCGGCGACCCGTCCGTCGCGCCGAAATTTGGCAGACGTCAGGCGGGGACAATTTGAAGGATTGGCCACCCGCATGATTAGCGATCCCCCCGACTTAGGCCCCCAACGCCCGCATCCGACAGCCGGGGCCGTGGCGGTAGGGGCGCGGCAGCTGCTCATCGCCTTCAACGTGTATTTAAATACCCCTGATGTGGCCATTGCCCGGCGCGTCGCTCGCGCTGTGCGCGGGTCCTCGGGCGGGCTCGTCGGCGTCAAAGCGTTGGGTATGCATATGGCGAGCCAGAATCGGGTGCAGGTGTCGATGAATCTGGTGGACTATCCGACGACCCCTCTGCCGGAAGTTTTGGATATGGTCCGGCGGGAGGCGGCGCGCTGGGGGGTGGCGGTCCAGGGTAGCGAGTTTGTGGGATTTGTTCCTATGTCCTGTATCGAAGATGTGGCTCGTTATTATTTGCAAATGCCGCGCTTTCACCGCGGTCAGATTTTGGAAGTGGCGCTGGCCTCGCCCAATGCGGACACGGTGGCATTCGAATAGGGATCGCATGAGTTCCTTAGGGTATCAGGCGTGATAGTGGTGCAAAATGTATTTGGTCAGACTGGTGGCCTGGGGTTCCGTGAGGCTTCCGGGATTGATGCCGTTAACGGGCTCCAACGGCATGTTATGCTGAATAAATTGGCGCAGCGCATTGGGGGTATCGTAGGCCCCTTTCAGGAGCTGGCTATGCGGCCCCCAGAGAGGAGGCGCGTGACGTCTGACGCCGCCTTGACCGTGGGCGCCGTGGCAATAGGCGCATGCTGTGCGGTAGAGGGCGTCGCCGGTGGATGGCACGGGGACTGCAATTTTCGGGGTAGCTGACAGAACCAGCGCCACGACCAGCGGCCAGCGCATGACAAGCCATCTCCTTTTTGGGGTAGCATCGGCGCTTAGGGCTGACGTTATGCCGAATGTTCGTCTGATCGTCAAATTTTGTACAATAGAGAAAAAGGGTAGGACGGTGTGACATGGGCAATCACGAGCACAGTCATCACCATGGCCATCCTCACGGAGGATGGACCATGGATCAATTAAAGAATCTCCTGCGGCCGGACCGGGAACAACTGATGCCCCGGCAGAACGTGCTCGCACAGATCGACGCCCGCACAGGGGATCAAGTCGCCGACGTGGGAGCCGGGCTCGGGTGGCTTACCTTTCCGCTGGCTGATGTGGTGGGACCTCAGGGACAGGTGTACGCTATTGACCCGAGCCACGATGCGATTCAAACGCTTGAGGACCGGGCTAAGCGCGAAGGATTCTCCCAAGTGACGCCGATCGAAGCCTTTGCCGAACGCACCCCGCTGCCTGACGGCGCGGTCGACCGCATTGTGTGGCACACGATGTATCACGATGTTCACGATCGCCCCCAGGCGTTACAGGAAATGCGGCGGATATTGGCGCCAGAGGGACGCTGGATTATTGTTGACTGGGAAAAGACACCCATGGAAGTGGGCCCGCCAATGGACATTCGCATGAGCCCCCAAGAAGTGGCAGCTGAAGTCGAAGCGGCGGGGTTTCGGGTGCTCTCTCATTGGAAGGCCGGCCCGGTGACCTGGGGCTTAACGGTGGCGAAAGCCTAGTGCAGCGCGTGGGCATTGACATCACCGCGGTGGATCGCCTGGAGAGCGTGATTCGGCGTCATCCCCAAGTGCTGACCCGCCTCTTTGCCGCGGAGGAGCTGGTTGACGCGGGCATAGGGCCGGAGCGCGCCCGCCGATTGGCAGCACGCTTTGCGGCCAAGGAAGCATTTGTTAAAGCGGCGCAAGGGTTACACGGGGGGAGCTGGCGCGACATTGAGGTGCGACGCCGCGCTAATCGGGCTCCCTACTTCGTATTTCATGGTCCCATTGACGCCTGGATGAAAGCGGAGGGCTTAACGGCGGAGGTGTCTTTAAGCCACGAACGGCGTTATGCCACGGCGGTAGTGTTGATTACGGAGGGAGATGCATGAGGGAACGCGACCAGCCGGTGTGGACAGTGGATGAGGCGCGCGCCGCAGACCAGCAGGCGATGGCCGAAGGGGTTCCTTACGAGGGTTTACTGGCGGTGGCAGGATGGCAGTTGGCGCGATACGTGCAGCATCGCGTGCCGTCAGGCGCCGTGGCGATTCTCACCGGGCCCGGATCCAATGGTGGCGATGGGTGGGTGGCGGCGCGTCACCTGGCTCGGCGGCGACCCGTGACGGTCATTCCGGTGCTGGCTCCCCGCTTTCCGGGTGCCGAGGGGTGGGTCCGCGCGGCCCAAGCGGCAGGCGCTGAAGTCGTCGAGGGGGATGAAGCGCTGGCCCGACTTGACACGGCGGATGTGGTCGTGGACGCCATCTTTGGCACCGGGTTTCACGGATCTGTGGTGGAAAGTCCCGCCGCCCCCTGGCTTCATCGCCTCAGCGAGCGCCGACGCCCGGTGATCGCTGCCGACATCTTGAGCGGTGTCGACGCGGACACGGGCTCTTACGATGGCCCGCCACTGGAGGTCTTGGCAACGGTAACTATGGGCGCCGCCAAATGGGGCCTTGTCGGCTATCCGGGTGCGGAGGTCAGCGGCCAGTTAGTGGTGGCTGACATTGGCCTTCCCCAACACTCGTTTGCAGAAGTCGGCGGGCGCTGGCTGGACCCTGCTGTGGCTCAGGCCTGGTGGCCGCGGGTGGGCACGTTGGTTCAGAAGTACGATCGCGGGCACGTGGTCGTGGTTGGCGGATCTCGGTCAATGCCGGGGGCTCCCGTGCTTGCTGCTCTTGCCGCGCTCAAAGCCGGCGCGGGGTTAGTGGAGGTCGTGGTGCCGGAAAGCGCTCTAGGGCGCGTGACCACCTCTCCGGCGCTCATTGTGCATGGCGTGCCGGAGGCTACCGACGGTGACCTGGTGTGGAGCGATGCGTTAAAACACCTCGTGTCTCGTGCGGATGCCGTCGTGGTGGGCCCAGGGTTGGGTCGACGAGTGGGAACTCGGCTGCTGGATGGATTGGCGATTCTTCACAAGCCGACGGTCGTTGATGCGGATGCCCTCCGCCTTTTGGCGGAGTGGAATCAGCCGTTGCCGTCGACTTGGGTATTGACCCCGCACGCGGGGGAGCTCGGGGCGCTATTGGGATGGCCGCGCGCCAAGGTCAACGCCAATCGACGCGAGGCCGTGCTCGAGGCCGCGAAGAAATTTCAGGTGCCCCTGTTGCTGAAAGGACGCTTTAGCCTGATTGCGGAGGACCGCACCGTTTGGGTCAATCCCACGGGGCATTCGGCCCTGGCAACGGCCGGCAGCGGGGACGTGTTGAGCGGGATGGTGGCACGGCTTTTGGCGGCGGGACTTTCCGGCGGTCCGGCGCTGGCGCTCGCGACCTATTGGCACGGTTGGGCCGGCGAGCTTGGAGCGGACGCGCTGGGCTATGCGTTGACGGCGGTTGATTTGGTGGACTGGATTGGTCCGGCTAGCGGCGCTATTTTGCAAGGCCGCACCCCGCGCGCGGTCGAGTGGTGGCAATAGTGAGCAATTCCAGGGAAATGAGGAGGATGACAAGAGCGTGGCCTCGTACCTGCGCGGGACGGTTGCAGAAATTGATCTGGCCGCCATACAGCATAATGCGCGTGTGTTTCGCCAACAGGTGGGCAATCGCGTCGGGGTGATGGGGGTGGTGAAGGCTGATGCGTACGGACACGGTGCCGTGCCGGTGGCGCGGGCGCTGCGCGACGCGGGTGTGGATTGGCTAGGGGTGGCCACGGCCGAGGAGGGCGAGGAGCTGCGCCAAGCCGGGATTGGTGGCCCAGTATTGGTGTTGGGTCCGAGCAATCGCGAACAACTGCGCTTGGCCGTGGAAAGGCGTCTCGATGTGATACTGGTGGATGAGGCGGGATGGCGCGATCTCAACGCGGTATTGGAACAGGGAGATTGCCGCCCGCGCGTCCATCTGAAAGTGGATACCGGCATGGGCCGCGTTGGTGTTCCCCCTGAATCGGTCGTGCCCGAGTGGCTGCCTCGATTAACCGGGGGATCGGTCGAATGGGTAGGCCTGATGTCCCATTTCGCCGAAAGCGATGCGGAGGATAGCGGGTTTACCCGTCAGCAGCTGAGCACGTTCTTGGATGTGATTGAAGCGGTGCGTGAAGCGGGTGTGGCACTGCCCTCGCATCTTCATCTGGCCAATTCCGCGGCTACCTTGCGGTATCCCGGCACCCATTTCTCCCTGGTGCGAGTAGGCATTGGCCTTTACGGCTCGGAGCCGTGGAGCGTGACTTATGGACTACGGCCCGCGATGCGTCTCGTCAGTCGTGTGACCATGGTCAAACGCGTCGGGCCTGGCCAACCTATTGGTTATGGGCGCGCCTACGTGACGACCCGTCCCACGGTCATTGCCACGGTGGCCGTAGGTTATGCCGACGGATACCCCCGGAGCTTTTCCAATGTGGGATGGGTGTTGATTCAGGGGCAGCGCTGCCCGGTTGTGGGACGCGTCTCCATGGACCAAACAACTGTTGCAGTGCCTGATGGGCTAGCGGTGCGGCCGGGTGAGCGTGTGACGCTCATGGGACAAGACGGGGAAGATGAAATTAGCGCCCACGATTGGGCCCAGTGGTCTGGCACCATTAGCTACGAAGTGTTGACCCGAATTGGGTCTCGCGTGCCGCGCGAATACGTGAGCCAGGTGAGGCGTTAGCGTGCCCTTGGCTTTAACTGATGCGGCGAACCGCTCAATTGACCCTGTTTTTGGGCATCGCTATAATATCAACCAGATACGGGAAAATGAGGTGGACAGATTGTCGGATACCCGCCGGGTGGTGGTGAGGTTGCCCCATCATTTTGTGGACGCGTTAGATCGGATGGCCGCCGAGGAAGGGCGCCACCGCAGTGATGTGATTCGAGAAAGTGTGGAATATTATCTCGTCGAACAGCGCCGCCAGGCGATACGGCGGGCGTTGATTGAAGGATATCAAGAAATGGGTTATCTCAATTCCGCGTTAGCCGAAGAACGATGGGATCTCGTGGGATTTTGGAAGGAATAGGTCGTGGCCGGTTCGGAGTTGACGGTGCGCCGCGGCGACATTTTTTTTGCGGATTTATCGCCGGTGGTGGGGTCGGAGCAGGGGGGCATGCGCCCGGTGCTGATTTTGCAAAACGATATTGGCAATCGCTACAGTCCCACCACCATCGTCTGTGTCTTGACCTCGCAAGTCCTCAAGGCGCGACTGCCCATTCATGTGGAAATCAAAGCCTCAGAATCCGGTTTGGACCGAGACTCGGTCATTTTGCTCGAACAAATTCGCACGATTGATAAAAGGCGACTGCGCGAACGCGTGGCGCATCTCAATGCCGATATTATGATGCGCGTCAATCGCGCCCTTATTATCAGTTTGGGATTGACGTCGCTGTGACAAAGCAGGCTGACTGGAGGAGTGACCTCAACGTGAAACCACTGGTCGCGATTTCAATGTCCCGGGATAACCAGTTTGAAGGCTATGCGCGAGAGTTTTTGCGAACCACATACATTGAGGCCGTGGCACAGGCGGGGGCCATTCCTGTGCTTTTGCCGAACATGGCGATTAGCCTTGAACTACTGCGCCAATGTGATGGCCTGATCTTAAGTGGCGGTGGCGACGTAGACCCCAAGACATTTGGCGCGGTGGACGACGGAACCGATTGGTCTGGGGTGGCGGTGGAACGCGACCAGGCGGAACTTGCCTTTATTCGCGAAGCGGAGCGCTTGGGCATGCCGGTGTTCGGGATTTGTCGAGGTGTGCAAATGCTGGCGGTGGCGTATGGCGGCACGTTAATTCAAGACATCCCCCGACGGCGGCCAGATACGACGTTGCGCCACAGTCAGGGGGTGTCGCGCGAGGAGGCGACTCACGATGTGACGGTGAGTGCCAATAGCCGCTTGGCCGAGATTGTGGGAAACCCCCACTTTTTCGTCAACTCCTTTCATCACCAGGCGATTGACCGCGTGCCTGACGGGTGGCACGTGGTGGCTGAGGCGCCCGACGCCATTATCGAGGCCATTGAGTATCCCGGAGAACGGCTAGTCTTTGGCGTGCAGTGGCACCCCGAGGACCTGGTCGAAGCGCAAGTGGAGGCGCGCCGCCTGTTTCAGGCGTTTGTGGACGCGTGTTGTGGTTTTCGCAGCCAAAAAGGGCTGGCGGCAGCGCAATAAGCGCAATAGGAGAAGAAAACGATGTCTGACATAGCGGTGGAATTGTGGCGTGGCGATCGCATGGAAAGTCGCGTGGCAGCGGATGTTGCCGTGGTGGATAGCATTGGTCAGGTGCGCTTTTGGTTTGGCGACCCGGAGCGGGCTACCTTTTGGCGTTCCAGCGCTAAGCCGTTCCAAGCGATGCCGCTCATCGAATCGGGTGCCGCCGAACAGTTTCAGTTCGGCCCGCGGGAGGTGGCGATCTGTTGTGCCTCGCATGGGGGAGAACCTATGCACGTAGAACTAGTCGAGGAGTTGCTGCGGCGGATTGATGCCAAGCCCGAGGACCTAGTCTGTGGGGTGCATCCGCCGAGCCACCGCGAGTCACAATGGGCGCTTATCCGATCCGGGGTCAAGCCCACGGTATTGCACAACAACTGTAGTGGCAAGCACACGGGCATGCTGACGTTAGCGCGGGCACTGGGGGCGCCGCTGGCTGGCTACCATCTGCCCGAGCATCCCGTGCAGCAAGCGATTCGCGCCAATGTACTGGCCATGGCAGGATTGCAAGAGCAAGACGTGTATACCGGCGTGGACGGGTGTGGGGTGCCAACGTTTTACCTGCCACTGACGCGCATGGCCTATAGTTATGCGCGGTTAGTCGATCCACGGGGAGTGGATCCGGCGAAAGCGGGGGCTGCCTTGATTGTCAGTGAGGCCATGCGTCAGCATCCGGAACTAGTCTCCGGTACCGGACGGCTGGAGGTGACACTCGCGGAGGCTCTGAGCCATCGCGTCGTAGCCAAAGGCGGGGCGGAGGCGGTGTTTTGTCTTGGCATACCCGAAAAAGGCTGGGGAATGGCCATTAAAATTGATGACGGCAATAGCCGGGTGATGCCTACTGTGGTGGCAGCGGTCCTCGACCAGATGCATCTATTGACCGCAGGCGAACGGGTTGCCTTAGAGCAGCAATTGCACCCCACGCTGACCAACCATTCGGGCACGGTTGTCGGTGACATTCGGGTGGTGATGAGGTTGAAGGCTGGGAAGTTGTAACGTCCACCGACGAGGTCAATTCAAAGAAAAATTGTTTTTGCGAGGGTAGTGAATGTTTGTCTGGTTAAGGGGCGACTGTACAAACTCACCGCGCGTGACATCTACTGTCAAAATGTTCCTAATTCAATTTTCTTGACCTTCGGTACCCACTACGCCTGCTGTTCACCTCTCCACGGCGGTCCGATGACGACCCTTGTCTCGGCATTACCATGCGGTGCTTGTCATTGCGTGCCCGTGGCGTGATGGATTTTGATCATCCTATCCCCTGGGGGTTGGCATAGCCCGGTTTAATAGACGTGACAAAAAATTCAGTACCACTCTATGCGAAACAGAGTGGTATCAGCGCTCAACTCTTCAATCGGCAGGGTCTCCCATCGGCTCCAACGGTTGTGCTGTCGTCCTGGGGCGCAAGGCCCTCTGTTCTTAGTACGCGCTCACGAGCTTGGATCACGTAAGCGCGGTGAGCAATGCAATGGCGTCCGTGTTGTGTACCCCCTCGGCACGAACGCCCCGCTACGATCCCTTGACACAGGGAGAACGGACGGTTCCCTGCTTGATCAAGGAAATTGGCGATGGCGCCTCGACCTTACCAGAATTGCATATGTCCATCCGAATCCGCGAGATTACTCTGTTAATTTGTTTGTATCTCGCTCCATGGGGCTTCAAGACCGAGTGCATCGACAGTCCTTGACTGACCACGCGATGCGCTCCACGAATGAGTTGATCGAGAATCGCTTCCGCTCAGGTGAGATCGGGGAACAGGACGAGCTAAGGATCGATGCGCACCTGGGCAGACAATAGCCAATCCTCGGGCTTGATAGCGGCGCGGTCATCAGCGGTTCCAAACAAATCCAGACCTTCGGCCCACGTCAGCATGGTAAAACCCTAGTCGTCTACGAGCAATAGGGCTCAGCGGGATAATCCTTGCAGCCAGACGAGTCAAGGGCCATCTTGTTTGGTGACTGGTTTCCTACGCCGGTCGGAACTGTGATTGCGGGAACATTGGACCACGGCGTCAACCCGTCCTCATCACCCGCCGCTGTCCATTCACTGGCACCTACGGAAAAAATTGTTGACGGCTATCTCATATTAAATTAGACTAAGTCTTAGTTAACAATCATCCTTATATCGAAAGGAGCGCCATCTATGCCGAGTTTGTTAAACACGAAAACTCACCAGAATCTAAAGGAAGGGTTTGCAGGAGAATCTCAGGCTAATCGCCGCTACCTCTACTTTGCCCAAAAGGCGGATATCGAAGGAAGGCCAGACATTGCGGGCTTGTTTCGCGACGTTGCCGAAGGGGAAACCGGGCATGCCTTTGGACACTTTGAATTTTTAGCCGAGGTCGGTGATCCGGTGACGGGAGTGCCGGTGGGAACCACCGAACAAAACCTCAAGAGCGCAATTGAAGGCGAGACGTATGAATACACGCAAATGTATCCAGGGTTTGCCAAGACGGCCCGTGAAGAGGGCTTTGACGAAATTGCGGAGTGGTTTGAAACCTTAGCCCGCGCCGAAAAAAGCCACGCTGGACGGTTCCAAAAAGGTCTGGAGAACCTGGAAGACTAACAGGACTGCCGGGGGCGAAAGCCCCCGACGATTCATTTCGTCACCTGCTGGCGTTGAGAGGAGAGCGCGATGGAGTATAATCCGCATCGCCCGGAATATTGGGATAATCATGCCTTTGAAGACAATATGAAACTTGCGTTTGACGTGTGTAACGGCTGCCGCTTATGCTATAACCTTTGTCCGTCCTTCCCGGAACTATTTCGCATCGTCGAGGCCTACGACAATGATGCGACCAAGGTGACGCGCGACGAGATGGACCGCGTCGCCGACCTGTGTTTCCAATGTAAGCTATGCTATATGAAGTGTCCGTACATTCCCCCGCATCGGTACGATCTCGATTTTCCCCGCCTGATGCTGCGCTCGAAAGCGATTCGCGCCAAGGCACACGGTATTAGCCGCAGCGACCGTTTCTTGGGAAATCCCGAGCAGGTAGGGCGTATGGGGCAGATCGCGCCAGGCGTCGCTAACTGGTCGCTGAAGAATGCAAGCATGAGAAGGCTCATGGAGCGCATGTACGGGATTGACCATCGGCGGCACTTGCCCAAGTTTGCTCCGACCCGTTTCTCCACGTGGGTCAGGCGCAAAGGACAGGCAGCGATGCCGCCAATGGAGGAGGTCGATGTCGTCCTCTTCTCCACGTGCACGGTCGAATATCACGAGCCTGGAATTGGCCAGGCGGCGCTTGAGGTGTTGCGGCACAACGACATTCGCGTGGTCGTGCCCCCTCATCAGCAATGTTGCGGCATGCCGGCGCTGGATGGCGGCGACATAGACAGCGCGGTGAAGCGTGCGCAATACAACGTCCAGTTGCTGGCACCTTATGCACGTGCGGGAAAAACCATCCTCGCCTTACAGCCTACCTGCGCGCTCTTAATCAAGCAAGACTATCCGACGCTGGTGCCGGGGGATGATGCGAAAGTGGTGGCTCAAAAGACGCAGGATGTGACGCAATTTCTCGCGGACCGGATGAAGCGCGGGGGACTGAAGAAGGACTTTCAGGAGAGCCCGGGTGCCGTGACGTATCATCTTGCCTGCCATACCAAGGCGCAAGGCATCCGGCGGGCGGCGAAGGATCTTCTGGAAGCCATTGACGGCTGTCAAGTCGAGATGGTGGATCGCTGCGCGGGCATTGATGGCACCTGGGGCCTCAAAGCGCAATACTATGACGAAGCCATTAAGGTGTCGAGCAAGTTGACGGAGCGATTTCATGAGCGGCGCAGCACGACGGCGTGTTCAGATTGTGCGTTAGCCGGGCTGCAAATTGAAACGGCGACCGATAAGCCGCCGCTTCATCCCGTGCAAGTGTTAGCCAAGGCTTATGGTCTAGGAGGAGATGCCTGATGAAACCGTTATCGTTGGGTGACATCGAACGGATTGAGGACTATGAAAAGCACCGCAAAGAGGTGCGCCAACGCATCATCGCGCTAAAGCGCGTCCGGCGGGTCTCGATCGGCCCTCGCGTGTCGCTGGTTTTTGAAAATTGGGACACCATGTGGTTTCAAGTTCAGGAAATGTGCCGCATTGAGCACATTACCGATCCCCAGTTGGTGCAGCAAGAAGTCGATGTCTACAACGATTTATTGCCCGAAGGGCTGGCGATTGGGGCTACGCTACTCATCGAATTAACCCAAGAAGACGACATGCCAGCCATTTTGAAGGACTTGAGTGGGCTAGAGGAGACCGTGTGGCTGCGTTATGGCGACACGGCGATTCGCGCGGAGGCAGAACCTGGGCGTTCTACCGAAGAAAAGACGAGCACCGTGCATTATTTGACCTTTCGCTTTTCACCCCTGACGCGCGCGGCCTTAGCGGATGCCACCGACGTGCGGGTAGCGACCGAGCATCCCCAGTACCGCTACGAAACCCGACTGCCGCGGGAAACGGTCGCTTCTCTGCTTCACGACCTGATTGAGAACTAGGAGGAGGCGTTGTGAGCATCTCAGCCGCCGTGCGGCTATTGCAGAGCGCAGGCTTAAAGGCCACGCCCCAGCGGTTACTTGTATTAGACGCGCTGCGCCAATTGTCCCATCCGGACGTGGACGCGATTTTCCGCCATGCCGTCGCCCATCATGCGGGTCTCAGTTTGGCCACCGTATATCACGTCCTCGAAAAATTTGAACAGGCGGGCCTTATTGTTCAGTTGGAGTTTAATGGCCGGCGGTACTACGATATTCGTCGCGATGCGCACGACCACGTGCGCTGTCGCCGCTGTGGTCGCCTTGATGATGTCAACCGCGATCCGAGAACGCACCTAGTCTTTACCCCCGGGTCGGCTTGGGTTGTTGAGTCGCAGTCCCTTTTGTGGGAAGGCGTCTGTCCGGATTGTCAGGCATCAACAATGTCGCGCGAGGCGGATACACCTTAGGGGCAGTAGTTGCCATACCAAAGCCCTGGCTCCTCGGTGGGAACCGGACGCCTCTCAGGTTTCCGCGCACGACGCGTGACACTATCGATGGTCCCCAGCTCCGTCGGCGAGTGCTTGCAGTTGATGGCGCATCAAAAAATCGTGGATCAGGTGGCTCGTAAGTTCGGGCTCCTCGATGTGCGGCAAATGGCCACAATCATCAATTACGGTAAGCTCACCGTGCCCCAAAGCCTGATGTAGCGCTTTCCCGTAGGCTAATGGCACGATGCGGTCCTCTCTGCCCCAAATGAGCAATGTCGGCATGGTCAATTGTCCAAGGTCCAGCTCCGGATCAGGCTGAATGGCGGCGTGGTCGAGGTACTTCGCAAACGAAACCCGTCCGCGGTTCAGTTGTTGCGCATCGGCCAACGTGCGGTATGGCGTATGTTGCTTATAGCGATCGGGGTCGAAAACCAGGCCCCGCATATATTGGTTTGAGGGAAGCGTCAAGGGATTGATGATGGGGACGTCCGAAAGCGTCAATCCCACGGAATCCAAAATAATTAAGGCAGGCACCCGGCTTGGGTGATGAGAGGCCATCGACATGGCGACGCGTCCCCCCATAGAATTTCCGCCGAGCACGGCTTTGGGGATCTCAAGAGAATCGAGCCATTCAAAGAGAGTTGGGCCAATCTCTTCAATGCGAGTGACCCCGTCAAACCAGTCCGAGAGCCCAAAGCCCGGCATGTCGGGTGCTAGAATGCGCCAACCTTGGTCGCTTAAGCTGTGCAGTTGAGCCCAAAACGCGCGCCCGGTGCCGCCACCGCCGTGCAACAAGACAACCGGAAGCCCACTTCCCGCTTCATACCAGTGCAAAGTGCCCCCTGTGAGTGCGACACTGTCTTCGCGAACCGTCATACCTGAGTCCCGCCTTTCGGGACTATTGTAACAAATCACCCGGCGATCGTCTTAGTCGGCCTCGGGTCTGTTGTCGCACCAGAGTTCATCATGCAGTAGGCCTGCCCGTTCGCGAATCTCCTCGCGGGACAAGATGCCTTTGGCGACCAGTAAGTCAAACAAGACCGCTAACGAGAGGCCGTAGCGGTAGAGCGTGTGATTTAATTCTGAGCGATCCGCATGGGATGGGGATGGAATGTCGTAACTTGACATAGGGCACCTCTCTCGTACATGGTTTACCCAAGTATGCCGAATTTCTACGGGGCTTAAACACGGAGGGATGGATGTGGGCATCAGTCGTCTGGGGGAGCGCGGGGTGATTCAATTCATTCGCGACATGCAGCGATCGTTGCCCGATGGCGTGATTGGGATTGGTGACGACGCGGCCTTTTTACCGGCATCGGCTGCACCCAGCGGCTGGCTAATCTCTCAGGATATGCTGGTGGAATCACAACATTTTCGCTGGGACTGGGCGACGCCGGAGCAGGTCGGGCGGAAGGCCGCCGAGGTCAATCTGAGCGATATCGCGGCCATGGGCGGCGACCCGGTTGCGGCGCTTACCAGCGTAGCTATTCCTCGCCAGTGTACGGTGGACCAGGTCCGGGGGGTGTACCAAGGGCTCACAGCTGCCTTGGGGCGCTACGGCGTACCGATTATTGGCGGCGACACCGTAGGAAGCCCCAACACCTTTGTCTTAGATGTTACCATTTTAGGCAAACCGGGGCCGCGAGGGCCGATAGGGCGAAAAGGGGCGAGGCCAGGCGATCGGCTGCTGGTGAGCGGCTGGCTCGGGAGTAGCTATGCAGGTTTTCTGTTGCTTAGCCGCGGGGTCCGCGCCCCGGCCAGTGATCAAGGTCAGCAGCTGCTGCTCACTGCGCACTTAGTACCCGAGGCCCGCGTGGAGCTAGCGCGCGAGATTGCACCTTACGTGACCGCGATGACCGATATTAGCGATGGCCTGGCGGCGGAGATTCCGGAAATGCTGATGCCTGGACAAGGGGCTGAGGTTCATCTCGACCAGTTGCCGATTGCGCCGGAAGCGCGTGCGCTGGCAGACACATGGCAAGGAGATGTCAAGGCCTGGGCGGTGTACGGCGGCGAGGATTACGAATTATTGATTGCGGCAGCGCCATCCGCAATAGGCGCGATTCAGCGCCAGGCGGAACGCCTTGGGATCCCATTGACCGAGATTGGATGGGTCACCGACGAGGAAGGGATCTGTTGGCGAGACCAGGGGCGAGTGGTGAGCGTCAAAGGGGAAGGGATACGGTTTGAACATTTTTGAAAAGAACCCTATCCACGTGGCTAGTATAGGGGAAATGGAGCAGCTCGCGCAAAAGTTAGCGCCGATGCTCAGGGAGGGAGGGGCGGTATTTTTTCAGGGCCCCCTCGGCGTTGGGAAAACGACTTTCGTTCGCTTGATTTGCCAGGCGCTCGGGGTCACCCGTCCCGTTACCTCGCCCTCCTTTGATTTGCTCCACATTTATGAGACCGAGACGCTTATGATATACCATGTGGATGGCTATCGCCTGCGCGAGGTGTCGGAATGGGATGTGCTGGATTTGCCCGCCGATCTGACGGGGACGTTGCTTTTGGCCGAATGGGCGGAGGCCATTCTTGCCGATTATCCAGAGCGTCTAGAGGTGACCTTGGCCTTTGGTCCTGAACGGTCGCACGAGCGTTTAGTGACGCTCACATTTGTGGGGTCCCGGTGGACCACGGGACGGCAAGTGCGGGGAGGGCGCGATGATGGGTTTTAAAGTATTAGGGTTAGATGCCTCAGGCGCGATGCTGACCGTGGGTTTGATCGAAGACGGGCACGCGTTGGCCCTCTTTTCCGCACGACTGCCGCGGGCAGCGGGCTCACTGTTGGTGCCCTGGATTTCGGAGCAAGTGCGATGGTTTGGTAAACCGGACGGGCTGGTCGTGGGCGTGGGGCCAGGATCCTTTACGGGGGTGCGGGTTGCCATTTCCACCGCCAAAGCGCTCGCCTGGGGGTGGAACATCCCGGTTAAGGGTGTCTCGTCCTTAGCCAGTTGGGCATGGGCAGCGCCGGTAGGCAGTCGGGTCATCGTCACCAGCGAACGACGAGGCTCCGCCTTTTACCTGGGCGATTATTTCCGGGGGGCCAACGGTCCGGAGCCACTCTCCCCGGATCGGGCCATTTCCGGGACGCTTCCTCCGATGTTTCCGCTGTCAGTCGCGGTATGGGTGCTGGGGCCGGCTGGCGACGATCCCGCGTTGTTGCAACAAATTGGTCCACGGGCGGAACCGCTGGATGCGGATCTTTCGGGTGTAAATGTAGCATTGGAAGGGTGGCCCGCGGTACAATGGGGGAAAGCCGATGACCCGTTGGCTCTGGTGCCCCGCTACTTGAGAGCACCCGCGGTCAGTGTGCGGCGAGCGAGGTAACTGATGGCACTACCGAATCAGCCACTAGAGTCGGATGTTGTTGTTCGCGACATGTATCTGTCGGATTTGGATGCGGTAATGCGCATTGAAGCATCCTCATTTCCTACGCCTTGGTCTCGTTCTGCGTTTCAAACAGAACTGATGGAAAATAATTTTGCGTCATACCTGGTGCTTGACTTTCACGGGCGGGTGGTTTCTTACGGCGGCATGTGGATTATCCTCGACGAGGCGCATGTCACCAATGTGGCGGTTCATCCTGAATTTCGCGGTCATCATCTTGGGGAGCGCATGATGCAGGGACTCATGGAGCGCGCCAAAAAGCTGGGGGCGCGGCGCATGACCTTAGAAGTGCGGAAATCGAACGTTGTCGCGCAAAATCTCTATCAAAAGCTCGGGTTTATTCAACTTGGCGTGCGGCGGGGCTATTACAGCGATCCGCGAGAAGATGCGTATATTATGTGGAAAGACCCGCTTTAAGAGACCGGGCTGGGCGATTCAGGTGGCGGATTATCATCCGCCACGAGCGGGGTGCGCCCTCCCCACCAGGTGGCCACCGCCCCTAAGAGGGCGTACAACACGCCATAAATGAGAGCGGCTAAAATGGCACCAGTGACGGCATGCAAATGCAACATGGTGATGGCAGCTGCCCGGGGAACGCCGGGCAGCTGGCTTATAAAGACTTGTTGGGCTAGCGGTAGGCGGCGGACCACTTCTGATACGGCGGTGCCGAGCCACGCCACGACGAGTCCCACGATAAAACCGCGGGAGGTCCGCGCTTTACCGCGCGTCTTCAGGTGCTTGCCCAAGAGCACAAAGAGCATCACACTAAGCAAGAAGGTCGCGAAATGGGCCAGCGTGGTGGTGTGGTAGGTCAGCGGCGACAGGGTGAGCAGTACGGGACCCGCGTAAACGAGGAAAAGTAGTGCACTATAGACGAAAGTCACGTTCTGGGTCCCCCTTTCTCGGACCTTAAGATGGCCGAAGTGAGGCGATTTATGCGGATTCTAGGCATTGAAACCTCCTGTGATGACACCGCGGCCGCAGTTGTCGAGGACGGCGCGCGGGTTCTATCCGCCGAGCGGCTGTCGTCGGCGGCATTGCAGGCGCGCTTTGGTGGCGTCGTGCCGGAAGTAGCGGCGCGGGAACACGCGGTGGCCATTCTGCCAGCGGTCATGGCGGCGCTGGAGACGGCTGAGTTAGCGCCGAGCGATCTGGATGCGGTGGCGGTGACCCAGGGGCCAGGGCTCCTGGGGGCCCTACTGGTCGGCGTGAGCTTTGCGAAGGCTCTTGGGGTGGCGCAGAACCTACCGGTGATCGGCGTGCATCACTTGGAGGCGCATCTCTATGCCAATAGCCTTGTCGCACCGATTCAGTTTCCCGCGTTGGCGCTCATTGTTTCGGGGGGGCACACCACCCTCGCGTATTGGCGGGGACATGGGGACATCCAGGTGTTGGGAGAGACCCGCGACGACGCGGCCGGGGAAGCGCTTGATAAAGGGGCGCGGCTTTTAGGATTGGGCTACCCCGGAGGGCCGGCGGTGGAACAGCTGGCCCAAACGGTGCATAGCACGCCGACTTTGCGGTTACCCGTGGCGCGGCTTGGACGCGATTCGCTCGACTTTAGCTTTAGCGGCTTGAAGACTGCAACGGAAGAGATGGTGCGGCAAGGGACTTACGACCCCGCGGATATTGCTTGGGCTTTAGAAGAAGCCGTGGTGATAGCCTTAGTTGAGACCCTGGACCGGGCCTGGCAGCGCTATTCGCCACCCCACGTGTACCTGGCGGGCGGGGTCAGCGCCAACCGTCGGCTCCGCGAGGCGGTGGCGGCCTGGGCGGGATCCCATGAGGTGACGGTTCATATGCCGCCGCCTCATTGGTGTACGGATAACGGGGCGATGGTGGCGGCCGCCGGCTATTTTCGCTATCAGCAGGGGCACCGCATGGCCTTTGACGACGGCCCCAAGACGCCCTGGGCGCTTCAAGAGGTTAGCCCTGGCTAGGCCGAACTTTCATCGGAGAGGTGACACAGATGCTTATGGATTATGGCTCGTGGTCGCCGGACGTCAAGACCCCCGTCTTTATCGCGCCCGGCGCCTATGTGATTGGGCAGGTGACGCTCCTTGAGGAGGCGTCGGTCTGGTTTAATGCGGTGCTCCGCGCGGACGCGGAAGTGATTCGCCTGGGGGCTCGCAGCAACGTTCAGGACAACGCCACGCTTCATGCGGATCCTGGCTTTCCCTGCCTCATTGGTCGCGAGGTGACCATTGGACATGGGGCGATCGTGCATGGTGCGCAGGTGGAGGACCGCGTGCTGATTGGCATGGGCTCTATCATTATGAATGGCGCCATCGTACATTCCGATGTGATTGTCGGCGCCGGCACCCTCATCACGGAGGGGACCGAAATTCCCCCCGGAGTCTTGGTGTTGGGCCATCCTGCCCGCGTCATTCGACCCTTGACCGAAGCCGAGCGTGCGCAAATTGTTGCCGCCGCGACGCATTATGTCGAACGCTGGCAGCAGCCTGGGTGGGCCTTGTCGTAAGGTCATGGGCCGGTGCGCGAAGCCAAATGCTTACGATTCGGATGAAAGCCATGCGAGCCGCGTACTCTATTATCAATGCGGCAATAAAGGGCGGTTGAGCGATGAAACGCATCCATTTTATAGGAATTGGCGGCTACAGCATGAGCGGGTTGGCGTTGTGGCTCGCCCACCACGGATATCAGGTCACCGGCAGCGACATGAACCCGTCGAGTCGAACGGAGCGCTTAGCCCGTCATGGCATTCCCGTGATGTATGGCCATCGCCCGTCGAACGTGGTGGGCGCCGATGAAGTGGTGTACAATACCGATGTTCAAGATGACAATGTGGAACGGCAAGAGGCGTTGCGGCGAGGGCTAAGACTGCGGCATCGTTCAGACGTGTTAGCGGATATCGTCAACACGCGACGGGCGATTTTGATTAGCGGCAGCCATGGCAAGACCACGACGACTACCATGATTGGTACCTTGTTGACCCAGGCCGGTTACGATCCGTCGGTCCTTGTCGGCGGGGAGGTGGCACTCTTTGACGGTAACGTGCGTGTCGGGGGATCGGATTGGGTGGTGGCGGAAGCGGACGAGAGCGACGGCACGTTTCTCCGGTACCGTCCGGAAATTGCCGTGGCCACCAACATTGAACCCGAGCATCTTGAGCACTTTCACGAGAGCTTTGAGGAGTTAGTGGCCGCCTTTCAACAGTTTATTCAGAGCGTGCCACCTGAGGGCGTCGCCGTTTTGGGTATCGACAACCCGCCGTTGGCAGCGCTCAGCCAAGACCCAGGAGTGCCGACGATTACGTATGGCTTTCATCCCCAGGCCTTGGTATCGGCGGTCATTGAGCATCAGGGGCTGGACGGCACGCACGGTCAGATGACGATTGCCGGCCAGTCGATTGGCGCTTTTGACCTGCGGGTGCCGGGGCGGCACAATGTGCAAAATGCATTGGCGACACTGGCAGTCGCCCATCATTTGCACATCGATTATCGGTTAGTCTTCGAAACCTTGCGCCAGTTTCAAAATGCCCACCGGCGTTTTCAGGTGTTGGTGCCCGGTCCCGTGCGCGTTGTCGATGACTATGCACACCATCCGACGGAGATCCGGGCGACGCTCGAAGCCTGCCGGCAAGTGACAGCAGGGCGGGTCGTGGTATTGTTTCAACCGCAGCGCTATGTGAGAACCCAGCATTTATGGCAAGACTTCATTAGCGCCTTTGATGCGGCCGACGTCGTCATCTTGACAGAAATTTATTCGCCCCCGGGGGAGCGGCCGATTGACGGCGTGTCTGGGCGCGCGCTTGCGGACGCCATCCAAGCGCGGGGTACGACCACGGTGTACTTTGTGCCCAATATGTTTGACGCCATTCCCTTGGTGCTGCCCCTGTTGCGACCCGGGGACACGTTTATGACCATGGGCGCAGGGCCGGTGTACAAGGTGGGCGAAGAAATGTCGACACTGTTAGCACAGGTATAACAGTCAGAGCCATGCGCGACCGCGCCTGGGGTCACGCCTCGTGTCTCCCGGAGTCGTGATTGTCGGTTTTTCGTTTCCTGTGGTAGACTTGTTCAAACCTCGCCTGTGCTGAGAATGGGAAAGGTAGGACTGAGGATTCGAGGAGGATCAAACAATGGATACCCAGGACAAATTTGGACGTGAGGCGCTCACCTTTGATGATGTGCTCTTGTTGCCGGGCTACTCCACGGTGTTGCCGCGCGACGTGGATGTGACGACCCGGTTAACCCGGCGCCTCAGGCTTAACGTTCCTTTGGTCTCGGCTGGTATGGACACGGTGACCGAGGCGCGCATGGCCATTGCCATGGCTCGCGAGGGCGGCATTGGCGTGATTCACAAGAATATGTCGCCGGAGCAACAGGCTAGTGAAGTGGACAAGGTAAAACGCAGCGAACATGGTGTCATTATTGACCCCATTTTTTTGTCGCCAGATCACAGCATTCAAGACGCCTTAGATCTCATGAGCCGCTACCGCATTTCAGGGGTTCCCATCGTGCGCGATGGCGGGTATTTAGTCGGCATTCTCACAAACCGCGACTTGCGATTTGAAGAGCACTTCGATCGGCCCATTCGCGAAGTGATGACCCATGATCATTTGGTCACTGCGCCCGAAGGGACGACGTTGGACGAAGCCAAGAAAATTTTGGCACAGCACCGCATTGAAAAACTCCCGTTGGTCGACGAACATGGAAGGCTACGCGGCCTCATCACCATTAAGGACATTGAAAAGGCGCGGAAATTTCCCCACGCGGCTAAGGACGCGAATGGCCGCTTGTTGGTGGCGGCGGCGGTCTCCGTGGGCGAGGGGACATTGGCGCGCATCGAAGCGCTGGTGGCGGCGCGCGTGGACGTGGTGGTGGTCGATACCGCGCATGGCCACTCCGCAGGGGTCTTGCAAACCATTCGCCAAATTAAGCAGGCCTTTCCCGACCTGGAGCTCATCGGCGGCAATATCGCCACCAAAGCGGGAGCCCAAGCGCTCATTGAGGCCGGGGTGGACGCGGTGAAGGTGGGCGTGGGACCCGGATCCATTTGCACCACCCGGATCGTCGCGGGGATTGGCGTGCCGCAAATTAGCGCGGTATGGGATGCTTATCAAGCGTGCCGCGAAGCGGACGTCCCGGTGATTGCTGATGGCGGCATCCGATGGTCGGGGGACATTGTCAAGGCCTTGGCTGCGGGCGCGTCTTCGGTCATGATTGGTTCTCTATTTGCGGGCACGGAAGAGAGCCCGGGAGATATGGAAATTTATAAGGGGCGTTCGTTTAAGGTCTACCGAGGTATGGGTTCGTTAGGCGCGATGAAGCGCGGATCCAGTGACCGTTATTTCCAGGATGAGCTGGACGTCGAAAAGCTGGTGCCGGAAGGTATTGAAGGGCGTGTCCCCTATCGCGGATCGCTTGCCGATACGGTATATCAGTTGGTGGGCGGCATTCGCGCCGGCATGGGATACTGCGGCGCGCCTAATCTTGAGGTTTTGCGTAACGAGGCGCGGTTTGTACGGATTACCGGGGCGGGACTGGTTGAAAGCCATCCGCACGACGTGCAAATTACCAAAGAAGCCCCCAACTATAGTCTTTAAACGCAACTCCTCCACCCGATGAGGCCCACGCCATTGGCGGCGTGGGCCTGTTGTAGTCATGAACGCCTCTACGAACCGCAGGAATTTTGATACCATAGACATGCGTTAGACAAGAGGGGAAAGGGCGAGGCGGTTGGCGCAGTTTGTCATCGAAGGGGGCTTACCCTTGGCGGGCGATGTGGCGGTGTCAGGTTCGAAGAATAGTGCGTTGCCGGTGCTGGTGGCGGCGGCGCTAGCCAGTACGGGCGAGAGTGTGCTCGAAAATGTGCCGCGCTACACCGATATCTTAGATCTGTGCGAAATCCTGCGAGATCTGGGGGTTGGCGTCGAATGGCGCGGTCAAAATCGACTGGCGATTAATGCTGAACACCTCACCAAGCATCAGGCCCGTTACGATTTGGCCAAAAAGCTCAGGGGCTCGACGTATTTAGTCGGTCTCTTATTGTCTCGATTGGGTGCTGCTGACGTGGCCTTTCCGGGCGGTTGTCAAATTGGGTCGCGCCCCGTGAATTACCACATCCAAGGATTTCAGGCTCTAGGGGCCACCATGCGGCTTGAGCACGGGTCCATTCAGGGGGAGGTGGCCGGACGGTTAAAAGGCACGCGCATCTACGTTGAACGCGCATCCTTCGGCACCACGCTCAACCTCATGATTGCGGCCAGTTTGGCCGAAGGCACGACGATATTGGAAAACGCCGCCATGGAACCGGAAATTGTGGATGTGGCCAATTTTTTAAATGCCATGGGCGGGCGCGTGCGCGGAGCCGGGACCAACATGGTGCGCATAGATGGGGTCTCAACGCTTCACGGCGCTCACCACGAAATCATCCCCGACCGCCTCGAGGCGGGAACGTATCTCCTGGCCGGCGCCATTACCGGCGGTGTGGTGACCGTGGGCAACGTGATTCCCGAGCATTTGGGGACGGTGCTGTTAAAGTTAAGCCAAACGGGCGCCCAAATTGAAGAAGACATGGACTGGATTCGCGTGATTAGCGCTCCGCGTTTGAACGCCGTGGATATTGAAACCTTGCCCCACCCGGGATTTCCGACCGACCTGCACCCGCCGATGGTGTCTTTGCTTGCGGTGGCAGAGGGGGTCTCGGTGGTGCAGGAGACCATTTTTGAGAATCGGTTTGGCTATACGCACGATTTAGTGCGATTAGGGGCGGATATCAAAGTGGATCGGGAAACGGCCATCATCCGCGGCGTGGAACGGCTGACGGGAGCGCCCGTCGAAGCACACGATATTCGCGGGGGTGCCGCGCTGGTTTTGGCGGCCCTAAGGGCTGAAGGCACCACGATTGTCGATGGGGTGGAATACATTGATCGCGGATACCATGCGATGGAGGCCAAGCTGGCCTCTTTAGGTGCGCACATCGAGCGTCAGGCGTAACGGGGCCGAGAATGGAGGGCGGTATTGGTGGAAACGGTGATTGTGGCCGGGGCGCGGACCCCGTTTGTGACCTTTGGGGGAGTGCTGAAAGATGTCCCCGCGGTAGATTTGGGCGCCACGGCGATTAGAGCGGCCGTGGAGCGGAGCGGGGTGGCGGGCGCGGAGATTGACTACGTCTGGATGGGCCAAGTGGTTCAGGCAGGCGCGGGGCAAATTCCCTCGCGCCAGGCGTCCATGAAGGCGGGGCTGCCCGAAACGGTTCCCTCGGAGACCATCAACAAAGTTTGTGCCTCCAGTTTAAGGGCGGTCAACCTCGCGGATATGGCCATCCGCGCCGGTGACGTGTCCATTGCCGTGGCCGGGGGCATGGAATCAATGAGTCAGGCGCCCTATTTGGTAAAGGGGGCCCGGTACGGGCTACGCATGGGCGACGTGCCGTTTGTCGATGCTGTGGTTCATGACGGGCTGTGGTGCAGCTTCGGGCAGTGCCATATGGGCGTCTACGGCAGCGAAGTGGCCAAAGAATACCGCATCAGCCGCGACGCGCAAGATGACTGGGCGTATCAAAGTCATCAACGCGCGATTCACGCGATGGACAGCGGGAAGCTGGCCGAGGAGATCGTTCCCGTGTCGGTGCCGGTCAAGAAAGGGCCACCGGTTGTCGTTCAAGAGGATGTGGGGCCGCGGCGCGACACCACGCGCGAAAAGATGGCGCAACTGAAACCCGCATTCCAACCCGATGGCACGGTGACCGCCGGCAATGCCCCGGGATTGACGGATGGAGCCTGCGCTTTGGTGCTGATGTCGCGAGAAGAGGCGGAGCGCCGCGGTATTCAGCCGTTAGCGCGGATTGTCTCTAGCGGTTGGGCTTCGCGCGAACCCAAATATCTTCATACGGTCCCAGCCTATGCTGCGGAGATGGCGTTGGCGCGCGCGGGGTTGACGGTGAAAGACCTGGCGTTGGCGGAAATCAATGAAGCGTTTGCGGCCGTGACGCTGACCAGCATGCAACTCCTCGGACTGAGCGCCGATCAGGTGAACGTCAATGGCGGGGCGGTGGCGCTGGGTCATCCGATTGGCGCTTCGGGCGCCCGCATCCTGTTGACGTTGATTTTAGAGTTGAGGCGGCGCGGCGGCGGGTACGGCCTGGCCACCATTTGCAGTGGCGGTGGGCAGGGAGAAGCAACGGTGGTGCGCGTCGACTAGTTGGCGGGCGTCTCAGGTTAAGGCACTGGGCGCCGCCGGCGGGTGTGTGGGGGAGGCCGGAGCGGGTTTCAGCGGCAGTTCTGTTGGCGTATGGATATGAAGGTGCGCCACATATTCTGGCAGCGTGACCAGGTGGTATCCTTCGGCCTCCAGTACCGGCAAAATAGCCGCCAAGGCTTGGACTGTTTGGCTGCGGTTGCCTCCACTGTCATGCATGAGAATAATGGCGCCCGGCTTGGACTGGGACAAGACCCGGCGGGTAATAAACGTGGTGCCCGGCATGGCCCAATCGCGCGTGTCGACTGACCAGAGGACCACCGTGTAGCCGTGCTCATTGAGGGTGCGCACCAATTGCGGACTCGAGTTCCCAAACGGCGGGCGATAAAAGGGGGTTAAGGGGAGGTGTTCGCGGGCGAACAATGCCTGGGTGCGCTCGGCATCGCGCCAGGCGCCCTGGGCCCCGACCCGAAACAAGTTGACATGGTTGTAGC
Organism: Bacillota bacterium; assembly: GCA_026627385.1. Taxonomy (GTDB): domain Bacteria; phylum Bacillota; class Sulfobacillia; order Sulfobacillales; family Sulfobacillaceae; genus JAPNUR01. The sequence goes on from JAPNUR010000002.1 coordinate 97,753, forward strand.
CATGGTTGGCTAACACCGAACCCTGTCGCACAATGTCGCGCGCCAGGTTGGGAAAGCGCGCAAGCTCGCTGCCGAGTACAAAGAAGGTGGCGTGGGCATGATAGCGGGTGAGAAGCGCCAGAATTTCAGGGGTGTAGCGCGGGGACGGCCCGTCGTCAAAGGTGAGGGCAATCAGGGGCGGTGCCGCTTTGGCGGTGTGTACCGCGGTTCGACGGCCAATGGCCCAAGACCAGCTTAACGTGACGAGCGCTCCGAAAACCATGGCGGTGGCAATGGCGCTAAGCCAGCGACCGTCTTTTGCGAGATGTGACACCAGAGCTTTCATGTGTGCGGGCGCGTCTCGGCATCTGGACGGGATGACGCGCGGCCGCCTCCTTTCTTTCGCGAATATCGGTTGCCCCCTATGATTAAAGCAGTCGATGCGAACCTGTCCCAAACCGACCGCCAACTCATCCAAGGCGTGGCTAGTCCGGCCTGCGTCCACCGGGATAGGGCGGCGCCAATCACCAAGACAGCGCGTGACGCGAGTGCCGAGGCTAGCTGACGGGGCGAGGTGCCCTCGTGCCCAGGATTGGCGCCCCTCTCTCTTGGGTTTCCATCGACTCAGCGCCTCCCTCTTTGCACGATGTGATATGGTTATGATGAGTCGCTGGACATTATGAACTTCTTATGGACGTGTGAATTGAGTAGGGGCGGTGCAAGCTATCATGCAACGTGTAGCATTGGCGATCTTGGGTATGGGCGCGGTGGCATTCAGCATCCTTGGATGGGATCATTTAGCCCATTTGCTGCGGCAGGTGTTGGCGTTGGCGCTCTTAGGGTGGGTCTTAGGCATGCTTGGCCTGGCATTAATGGTGGGACGGCGCAAGCGCCAACCGCGCGGTCGTCTCACGGGGGGAATTTTGCTGTCGGCCCTCGGGTTGGCACTCTTAGCCGTTCCCCATGATGGCCAGGGATTGCTGACTGGTCTACGCATTGGCTTTGCAGGCAGCGTGTTGGCCGTGATCCCTCACGTGTGGCGTATCTATCGCCGCCCTGGGCGCGACATCACCAACGCCCCAACCCAGTCTCAGGAGGCTTTTTAAATGCCGTCTCATGATGAATTGCCGCACCTCGACGAAGCGGGCCATGTCCATCTGGTGGACGTGGCAGACAAACCGGTGACGCGGCGCCGGGCTGTCGCGACGGGACGTCTGTTGACGCGCGCTGCCGTGGTGGAGTTGGTCAAGGCCGGCCAAGCGCCTAAAGGAGATGTGTTGGCCACAGCACGGCTGGCAGCGATTCAAGCCGTCAAACGGACCAGTGACTGGATCCCCTTGGCGCATCCGGTGCCCGTTGAACATATTGCGGTGGACGTAGCCATGGATACCGCGGCGTTTCGGGTGCGGGTGGCGGTCGAGACCACAGCCAAAACGGGTGTGGAAATGGAGGCGTTAACCGGGGTGAGCGCGGCTTTGTTGACGTTATACGATATGCTGAAAGCTCAAGATCGGGCAATGACAATGACGGATATTCAACTGGAACTAAAGACAGGTGGGCGAAGTGGCGAATTTCGACGATCAGGCGCAGACCAAGCCGATTAAGGTGGCCGTGTTAACGAGTAGTGATGGCGCTGCCCGCGGAGAGCGCGAGGACGTTTCCGGCCAGCATTTGCGCGATTTTGGCAACGAGATTGGCACAGTCGTGGACTATTGCATTCTCCCAGATGAGGCGGAGCGTCTCGAACGACAGTTGTGGCAATGGATTCAAGCGGGCGTTCATATTATCTTCACCACCGGGGGCACAGGGTTGGGTCCTCGCGATGTGATGCCGGAAGTCACGCGCCGCGTGATCGACCGAGAAATTCCCGGCATGGCGGAGGCCATGCGCCAGGAATCGTTGAAGCATACGCCGTTTGGCATGATTTCGCGACAAGTGGCCGGGGTCGCCCGGAACACGCTCATTATCAATTTTCCGGGTTCCCCGCGAGCGGTGGATGAGTTGTGGCCCGTGGTGCGGCCCGTGCTGCCGCATCTGGTAGACCTGATCAGCGGGCACACTCGTCATGACCACCCATCGTCCTAACGCTGCCTAATGGGTTCCCAAAGTCCGCAGGTTTTCTCGTCGCATTGGGTCAGAGAAACCTCACGCCGCGATCGACCAAAAATCTTTGCCGGAATATATTTGACGCGAACCCAGAGATTCGCTATTATGCCATATGGAATCTGTTAGCACTCGCGTTTAATGAGTGCTAACACCACCATACCGATTCATCGCACACCTAGCGCGATTTGAGGAGGGATACCGTGGAAATTCGTCCGTTGAGCGACCATGTGGTCGTTAAGCCTATCACCGAAGAAAAGACTGTGGCAGGGATCGTCCTGCCCGATACGGCTAAAGATAAGCTGACGCGAGGGGAAGTCCTGGCTGTTGGCAGCGGTCGGCTGTTGGAGAATGGCGGGCGGGCGCCGTTGGAAGTGAAGGTCGGCGATGTCGTGCTGTTTTCCAGCGAAGCGGGCCAAAAAGTACGAATTGATGATGCGGATTACCTGCTGTTGCGTGAAGCCGACATTTTGGCCGTACTGCAAAGTGCGTCGGTGTTAGCATAGGAGATATTCCTTGTAAAGGAGGACGTTTCGATGGCCAAGCAAATGATCTACGAAGAAGAAGCGCGGAGGGCCTTGGAACGAGGCGTAGATAAGTTAGCCAATGCGGTCAAGGTGACGTTGGGCCCGAAGGGGCGCAATGTCGTGCTGGAGAAGAAGTTTGGCGCTCCCCTCATTACCAACGATGGGGTCACCATTGCGCGGGAAATCGAGCTCGAAGATCCGTTTGAAGCGATGGGCGCGCAACTGGTGAAAGAGGTGGCGACCAAGACCCAAGACGTCGCCGGCGACGGCACCACAACCGCGACCGTATTGGCGCAAGCGATGATTCACGAAGGATTAAAGAATGTGACGGCGGGCGCTAATCCCATGGGAATCCGCCGCGGGATTGAGATCGCCGTGAATACCGCTGTGGAAGAAATTAGGAAGATCGCGAAACCCATTGAGGGGAAGGACGCCATAACCCAGGTGGCCTCGATCTCAGCCAACGACGACGAGATTGGGCGGCTCATTGCTGAGGCCATGGAAAAAGTGGGTGCGGATGGCGTCATCACCGTGGAGGAATCCAAGACCACGGGCACGACGTTGGAAACCGTGGAAGGCATGCAGTTTGACCGGGGTTACATCTCTCCCTACATGGTGACCGACACCGAAAAAATGGAAGCGGTACTCAGCGACCCCTACATCCTCATCACCGACCGCAAGATTTCGGCCATCCAAGACCTCTTGCCGGTTTTGGAGAAGATTGTGCAGCGCGGGAAGCCCTTGGTGATTATTGCCGAAGATGTGGAAGGGGAAGCGCTGGCCACGTTGGTCGTCAACAAGCTCCGCGGCACCTTGACGGCGGTGGCGGTGAAGGCGCCCGGGTTTGGTGACCGCCGCAAGGCCATGCTGGAAGACATCGCGATTTTGACGGGTGGTCAGGTCATTTCTGAAGACATTGGGTTGAAGTTGGAAAACGTCACCCCGGACATGCTGGGTCAGGCGCGACAGGTGAAGGTGGCGAAGGAAGAGACCACGATTGTCGACGGCCACGGCAAGGATGAGGAAATTAAGAAGCGCATTGCAGTCATCAAGAAGCAAATTGAAGACACCACGTCCGACTATGACCGCGAGAAACTGCAGGAGCGTCTCGCGAAATTGGCCGGGGGCGTCGCGGTCATTCAGGTGGGTGCGGCGACCGAAGTTGAGCTGAAAGAAAAGAAGCTCCGCATCGAAGACGCGTTGTCCGCGACCCGCGCCGCGGTGGAAGAGGGCATTGTCCCTGGCGGCGGCACGGCCTTCATTCGCGCCATCCCGGCCCTGGAAAAACTCAACCTGGAAGGCGACGAGAAGATTGGCGCGGCCATTGTACGGCGGGCACTTGAAGAACCGGTGCGGCAAATCGCGCAGAACGCGGGGTTAGAAGGGTCCGTCATCGTGGAAATGGTGAAGAAGGAAACGGGCAACCGTGGCTTTGACGCCGCCAAGAACGAAATTGTGGACATGGTGCAGGCGGGGATTGTGGATCCGGCGAAGGTGACCCGCTCGACACTGCAAAATGCGGCATCCATTGCGGCGATGTTGCTGACCACGGAGGCGTTGGTGGCCGACAAGCCTGAAAAGAAGGAAGCGGCTGGCCCAGGCGCCGGTATGGGCGGCGGCATGGGCGACATGATGATGTAGAGGGATTCGGAGAGTGGGGGCCGTTGGCCCCCCTTTTCTTTTGCGAAGGGATGTTATGATTCGCAAGTATCGGAATGGAATCGCGAATGATGGGAACAATAAAGGTGACTCGTATTCAAGGAGGAGAAATCACGGTGGAAGTTACCCTAGCTCAACTGGTGCAAATGGCTCCCGAACTCGGGGCACTCTTGCGCGACGACGTGCGGCATGGCCGCCTGCCGGCGACGAGAAAGCGGGGCGTCGCGGGCCGCCCGTATGTGTTGCGAACGGAAGACTTAGAATCTGCAGGACGTCCTGAATATCGCGAATTAGCCGAAGCGCTTAATCGCACGCCAGAGATGGCCATGACGCGCACGAAACGGAGTGTTGCAGCGGCTAGTTACGGCATGCGCTCGGAAGGCAGTGAATTGTTCGATATTGTGGAGTCTCAGCACATGATGCTAAAAGATTTAGTTCAGGTTTTGACAGAAGAGATGCGCGGTCGGTACGACCGCATTGACCGTCAGCAAATGCAGATGCAGGAGCTGTCCTACAAATTAGGGCAAGCGCACCAAGAGATTGCCCGGCTAGAACGCCTGTTAGCGGAGCGCAGTTTTGCGCGCGTAGATGAAGCCAAATAACCGGTGTCACAGCCCCAAGCGTCGCTTGGGGCTCATTTTTCGGGACGGGACACAAGGAGTCAGTGACTGTTGTTTCGCAATCAAATCCGGTAATATGGAAGCAATCTCAGGATTGTGGAGGAGTCAATCGCGATGCGCGAGAGCGAACCAATGCTTTTTTCCATCGGTGAGGTGAAAGCTCGCACGGGATTAACAGAGCGACGGATTCGCTACTACGAAAGTCTGAAGCTGTTGACCGTCCGCCGCAGCGAAGGCAATCAGCGGCTCTATTCGCAGCGAGATATCGAGCGCTTACTGGAGATTAAAAGGCTCTTGGATTCAGGCATGTCGCTCAAGGCGGTGAGAGCGCAGCTATCGGAATCTCCGGTAGAGGTGGAACGCGATGCCGACAGCTACTTTGAAGGCAAGCGCATTGCCCACGGGCAGCGGCCTCGGCACGCGTCATTGTATCCATTAAAAGACCGTGCTTTGATTTTACGGCGATTAAATCGGGATGAGGACAGAGAGGAGTAACGTGTGTGCAGACAAGAGCCGGGGAGCAACTCGAGGTGCTCATTCAGGCCCAGGACATCCGGTTGCGCGTCGAACAGCTGGGAGCGCGGATTACCTACGATTATCAGGATAAGGACCTGATTTTAATTGGGATCTTAAAAGGATCCTTTGTTTTTGTGGCTGATTTGGCCCGCGCTATCGATTTGCCCCTGGCGATTGACTTTATGGCGGTCTCATCTTATGGCATGTCCACCCAGTCGTCTGGCGTCGTGCGCATCATCAAAGATCTCGACCACAGCGTGGAGCAAAAACATGTGTTAGTGGTCGAAGATATCGTGGATACGGGCCTCACGCTCAATTACATTTACGGCCACGTGAAATCGCGCGGAGCCGCCTCGGTAAAAATTTGTGCCTTGCTGGATAAGGCGTCCCGCCGCCAAGTAGCGGTTCCGGTGCATTATAAAGGGTTTGAGATTCCCGACGAATTTGTCGTGGGTTATGGCCTCGACGTGGAAGAACGCTATCGCAATTTAGCCGACATCTGTCGGGTGGTACACACCTCATGACCAGTCGCGTCATCGTGTTGGATTTTGGTGCCCAGTATAGCCAGCTGATTGCCCGGCGCGTGCGCGAGGCCGGGGTGTTTTCTGAAGTGTTGCCGGGCGACACGCCGGCCCGGGTGATTCGCGAAAAGCAGCCTCAGGCGCTGATTCTTTCCGGAGGCCCGGCGAGCGTCTTTGAGCCGGGCGCGCCGTCGCCCGATCCGGCAATTTTTGAGTTAGGGATTCCGATGCTCGGCATTTGCTATGGCATGCAAATTATGGCGAAAATGCTCGGGGGGACGGTGGAACCGGCGCCCGACCGCGAGTATGGCCGGGCTGAGATGACCATCACCGGCGACTCGTTATTGCTAGCTGGCATGGCGAATCCCTCCGTGGTGTGGATGAGCCACGGCGACTTGGTCCGCACCGCGCCCCCAGGCTTTGAAGTCCTGGCCTCCACTCCCCGGACGCCGATCGCGGCGTTTGCCTATCCTGAACGCCATTGGTGGGCAGTCCAATTTCATCCGGAAGTGCACCACACGCCGGAGGGAGCGGCTGTATTTCGGAATTTTTTGTTTCGCATTGCCCGGTTGGTGCCAGACTGGCAACCCACGGCGTTTGTCGAGCAGGCGGTGGCCGACGTGCGCGCCAAAGTGGGCGATGACCGCGCTTTTGTCGCGCTGTCCGGCGGGGTCGACTCCGCAGTGGCGGCAGCCATCGCCCGTCAAGCCATTGGGGATCGGCTGACGGCGGTACTCATCGACCATGGGCTCATGCGGGCCGGTGAGATCGAGGAGATCCAGCGGGCGTTTGCCGACATCGACCTGCACGTGGTTCGGGCAGCCCCGCAATTTTTTCGCGCGCTGCAGGGCGTTACAGATCCGGAAATGAAGCGCAAGGTGATTGGCCGGGAATTTATTCGCGCATTTGAGCAGGCTCAAGAGGCGATCGGGCCCACGACGGTGCTGATTCAGGGCACGGTCTATCCTGACGTGATTGAATCGGGGGGACAAGGTCACGCGAAGACCATTAAATCGCACCATAATGTGGGAGGATTGCCGTCCGACGTGGCGTTTCGCGTGGTGGAACCCTTGCGCTGGTTATTTAAAGATGAAGTGCGGCGCGTGGGCGAGCAACTCGGCCTGCCTCCGTCATTGGTCTGGCGCCAGCCCTTTCCAGGCCCTGGCCTCGCGGTGCGGGTCTTGGGGGAAGTGACCGAGGACAAAGTCGCAGTCTTGCGTCAGGCCGATCGCATTGTGCGCGAGGAGCTAGTGCGCGCCGGACTCGAGCGCCAGATCTGGCAAGCTTTTGCGGTGCTGATGAATGTGCGTGCGGTGGGCGTGATGGGGGATAATCGGACGTATGGCTACGCGGTGGCGATCCGCGCGGTGGATAGCGAAGACGGCATGACCGCGGATTGGGTGCGCCTGCCGTACGAAGTGCTGGATCGCATGGCAAGCCGCATTGTGGGTGAGGTGCCGGAAATTACGCGGGTGGTTTACGATGTGACCTCCAAACCGCCAGCCACCATTGAATGGGAATAGCCCACGGACAGACACTGGCACGGAATTCCCGTGCCAGTTTTTTTCTGCGAACCTTGTGATATTGCATGAATTCTTCAGCCTTGACAAATCAATATGCTCAAATGCGCTGGTTGTCTGCGAACGTTTTGTGTAAAATGAAAGTACAACGTTCGGAAAAAGGGGTGCGCCATGATTGAGCGGTATACGCGTCCAGTCATGAAGACGCTGTGGTCAGAGCAAACGCGTTATGAACGGTGGCTTCAGGTGGAAATTTTAGCGGTGGAAGCGTGGGAGGAACTGGGGCGGATTCCCCGGGGTGTGGCAAGCCGCCTGAAGCGGAAGGCCAAGGTGGATGCCGCGCGGGTTTTAGACTATGAAGAGCGGTATCATCATGATGTCTTAGCCTTTATTAGCGCGGTGGCCGACACCGTGGACCCTGAGGATGCCAAGTACATTCATTTTGGGCTCACGTCGACAGATGTCGTGGACACCGCGTTAGCTTCGCTGGTCACCGAGGCGCTGGACATTGTGCGAGACGATGTCATCGCGCTGCGCGACGCCGTGAAACGGCGGGCTCTGGAAACACGGCGGATTCCGGTTATTGGGCGTACGCACGGCATGCATGCGGAACCAACCAGTCATGGCTTAAAATGGGCGCTATGGTGGTTGGAGTTAGGACGCGACCTCGAACGGGTAGAGCGTGCTCGGGCCAATATGGCGGTGATGAAGATGTCGGGGGCGGTCGGCAACTACGCCAATTTGCCGCCCTTTATTGAGCAATACGTCGCCGAGCGCCTTGGGTTAACGCCGGCCCCACTCTCGACGCAGGTGCTGCAACGCGACCGCCATGCCGAGGTGGTGACAGCGTTGGCCATTTTAGCCGGTACGTTGGACAAAATGGCTACGGAAATTCGCCTCTCACAGCGCACCGAGGTGGGCGAACTGGAAGAGCCGTTTTCAAGCGGCCAGCGCGGATCGTCAGCGATGCCGCACAAGAAAAATCCCATTCGTTCCGAGCAGATTTCCGGCTTGAGCCGCGTCATCCGTGGGTACGTTATCCCGGCCCTGGAAGATATTCCCCTGTGGTATGAGCGGGATATCTCGCATTCGTCGGTGGAGCGCATATTGTTGCCTGACGTCACCACGCTGGCCGACTATTTGGTCACGCAAATGACGCGCATTGTCACCGGGCTGACCATTCGCAGCGACCGCATGCAGCAAAATCTGGAGTTCACGGGAGGCCTGGTGTTCTCGGGCAAGGTTCTCCTAGCCCTGGTGGAGCATGGCATGAGCCGGGATGAGGCCTATGACCTGGTCCAACGCCACGCGTTGGCGCAAAGCCGAAATCCCGAGAAATCCTTTCGCGAACGCTTGATGTCTGATCCCGCTGTGCAGGAGCGCTTGAGCTCCGAGGAACTGGAAGCCTTGTTCGCGGTAGAACCGTATCTGGCCGAAGTGGACCACATTTTTGAGCGCATTGGGCTGTGCAATGGCCACGAGGAGGAACAACAATGAAGTTGGTGTACGAAGGTAAAGCCAAGCGCGTCTATGAAGGGCCGGAGCCTGGGCGCGTGCGGATGGAGTTTAAGGATTCCGCCACCGCCTTTAACGGGCAAAAACGCGCGGAAATTGCCGGGAAAGGGGTGGTTAACGCGGCGGTCAGCGCACGGCTTTTTCAGTGGCTTGGCGATCAAGGGGTTGAGACACATTATCTGGCGACGGTGGATGACCGCCAACTCGACGTGGAGCAGTTGACCATGATTGGGCTTGAAGTGGTGGTGCGCAATCGCGTGGCGGGGTCGTTGCATCAGCGCACCGGGTTGGCGGAGGGTACCCCGATTGCAATTCCGGTGGTGGAATTTTATTACAAAAACGATGCGTTAGGGGACCCCCTCTTGAACGATGACCATATCCGACTCTTAGGATTGGCGAGTCCCGATCTCGTGGCGCGGCTTAAGCAGGAGGCACTACGCATTAACCAGCTGCTCTCTGCCTTTTTCCAGGATCGCCAGTTGATTTTGGTCGACTTTAAGCTTGAGTTTGGGTGGAATCCGAATGGCGAGCTGAAGTTAGGCGATGAAATTTCACCGGACACGTGTCGGTTATGGGACGAGGCGACTCACGAACGGCTGGACAAAGATCGGTTTCGCCGCGACATGGGAGGCGTGGAAGATGCCTACCAGGAGATTTACCGGCGGGTGATGGCATAATGGCGCAATTTCATGCCACGGTGGTGGTGACCTTGAAACCGGATATCTTGGATCCGGCGGGCGATGCGACGGCGCAGGTGTTGCGCCAGATGGGCTACCTGGTGGACGATGTGCGGATGGGCAAACATATTCAATTGACGCTTGAGGCTGAAAGCGTGAGCGAGGCCGAAGCCGCCGTACGGCAAATGACCGAGTCGCTTTTGGCTAATCCCGTGATGGAAACCTACACGGTGCGGGTGGATGCGTCATGAATATTGCGGTCGTCACGTTTCCAGGATCCAATTGCGATGACGACACCGTGCGGGCGCTCCACGCGCTGGGCGCATCGGTGATCCGCCTCTGGTACCGCGACCGTGACTTAGGCGGCATCGACGGCGTGATTTTGCCGGGGGGCTTTTCCTACGGGGACTACCTGAGGGGCGGGGCCCTGGCAGCCCAGGCGCCGGTGATGGAACCCCTGCGCCACGCGGTACGTGAACGTGCGCTCCCGGTCCTGGGGATTTGCAACGGGTTTCAGATTCTCACGGAGGCCAAACTATTGCCGGGGGCGCTCAGACCTAACCGGCAAGGTACGTTTCTTTCCACCTGGCAACACCTGCGCGTGACGCGCGCGTCGTCGCTCTTTTGGGGCCTTCGGGAAGGTGAGTATTTGCGCCTGCCCATCGCGCATGGTGAAGGTGCCTATTACCTTCCCCCAGGGCAGCTAGCCTCGCTCTTTGATCGTGGCCAGGCGTGGCTCCAATATGTGTCTTTCGACGGGCAACTCACGGCAGCTGCCAATCCGAATGGATCGGTGGCCAATCTGGCCGGGGTGATTGCCGGATCGGTGGCGGCCTTGATGCCCCATCCCGAACGGGCCATGGATGCAGCGCTGGGATCGGCGGACGGCGTGCGCTTGCTCACGGCGTGGCTTGAGGGGATTCGCCGGAGGTCTCGCGATGCAAGCTCGTGATGTGGGGTTGACTCAAACGGAATATGCGGCCATTTGTCGGCTGATGGGCCGCGAACCCAACGAATTGGAGCTCGGCCTCTTTGGTGCCTTGTGGTCAGAACATTGCAGCTACAAAAATTCCCGTGCCCTCTTGAAGCGATTGCCCCATGAGGGACCGTATGTGGTCGCCGGGCCTGGCGGCAACGCGGGCGTGGTGCGCGTCAGCGACGACTGGGAGGTGGCTTTTAAAATTGAAAGCCACAACCATCCCTCCTATGTCGAGCCAGTTCAGGGGGCAGCCACCGGCGTGGGCGGTATCTTGCGGGATATTATTGCCATGGGCGCACAGCCCATTGCAGTGGCCGATTTGCTGCGGTTCGGCACCGATAGCCAGAGTGTGCGCTTGCGCCAGGGGGTTGTGAAGGGAATTGGCCAGTATGGCAACGCCATCGGCATTCCTACCGTGACGGGCGACGTGGCGTACTCTGAGACCTATGCCCAAAATCCCCTCGTCAACGTGTTGGCGGTGGGTTTGCGCCGCCCCGAGCACGCGATGACTGCCAATACGGCACGACCTGGCCATCTGCTGGTCTTAGTCGGTCAGCGCACCGGGCGCGACGGGATTCACGGGGCGAGTTTATTAGCCTCCCAAGACTTTCAGGGATCGGAACATGACACCTTGCGACCGACGGTCCAGGTGGGCGATCCATTTTTAGGCAAATTGCTCATGGACATGACATTGACCGCCGTCGAGCGCGGCTGGGTTGCTGCGCTGCAAGACCTTGGGGCCGCCGGGCTCACATCGGCGGTCGCGGAGCTTTGTGACAGTTCCGGGGTCGGCGCGAATCTGTGGTTGGATCGGGTGCCCCTAAGGCAGCGCCAGTTAAGTTCGTATGACATCATGTTGTCTGAGACCCAAGAGCGCATGCTGATGGCGGTTGAACCGGAACGGTGGCCGGATGTGCGAGCGCTGGCTGACCACTATGAAATCCTCGCGACGGTCATTGGCGAGGTGACCGAGGGCGAGATGATCCAGATTTGGTGGGATTCGACCGTCCAGGGAACCGTCTCAGCGCATTGGCTCGTGCGCGGATGCCCGCGGCGGGACGTGAGCGAGGAGTGGTGGCGGGCCCTTCGCCATCGCCCAACAGAGGCGCCCCCGGTCATAACCACCATCCCCTCGTTAAGGGCGCTGGTGCTTGACGTGTTGGCGCACCCTGACGTGCGTGACCGCTCCTTTATTTATCAACAATACGATTCCACGATTCAAACCCGGACCGTCTGGGGCCCGGACCACGACGTGGCGGTGCTTCGACTTCACGACACGCGCGTGGGATTGGTGCTCAGCGTGTTTGGCACCGGCCAGTGGGCGAGCCTCGATCCCTACGCCGGTGCCGCGGCGGCGGTGGTACTGGCCGCGAGCCGGCTGGCCGCTCTGGGGGCGGAGCCTTTAGGATTGACGGATGGGATTAATGCCGGCAATCCCGATAAAGAGGAGAGCTTTCGGCAAATGGCGTCTGCCGTGGCGGGGGTCCAAGACGCTGCGGAAGCCTTGCGCATTCCCGTGACGGGCGGCAACGTGTCGCTGCACAACGAGACCGACGGCCAGCCGATATGGCCGACGGTGATGATTGGCGCCCTCGGGCGCCTCGACGATGCCACCAAACCGGTGCCTGACTGCGTGGGGGCCCAGGGCCATACGCTGTATTTAGTGAATCCCGGTCCGCTGCATTGGGGCGGCTCGGTGGCGGAGCGCGTGGTTGAGGGGGCATCACCGTATCCCCTCGGTGATCTGGGGCATCATCAACGTGCCCTCGAGGCGATGACCCAATTTGTGCGCCGCGGTCTCGCCCAAGCGGTGCGGGCGATTGGGCGCGGAGGCTTAGCGACGGCGCTCGCCCGCATGTTGCTGGGCGCGCCACCGTCTTTAGGCATGGCCATTCTGTTATCCGAAAGCACAGAATCAGAAAAGCTGCTGCGGCTATTCAACGAGGGTCCCGCCCAATGGGTGGTGGCTGTGGCTCCCGAGGTGGTGGACGACGCCGTAGGCTATTGGCAGGCGGTGGGTATTGAATTGCGCTATCTGGGCGAGGTGACACAGTCCGGCCGGCTTGAGGTGGACGAACGCGTTCACTGGACGCGCGCTGAGTTGCTGACCGCCTGGCGCCAGCCGGGTTAAGGAGGTACGCGGATGACCGGGGACGTAGGCTTGAAAGAGGCGTGCGGCGTTTTTGGCATATGGCGAGATCCCGAGGCGTTCCGCAAGGCATACTGGGGGGCATTTAGCCTACAGCATCGCGGGCAGGAAAGCGCAGGGGTGGCCGTTTTGGATGGCGACCGCATCCATGTGGCCAAAGGCATGGGGCTGTTGCAAGATGCCGTGAAGGGGGAGGCGCTGAACACCCCCGGCAATGCGGCCATCAGTCATGTGCGCTACTCCACGACCGGCGAGTCCAACGCGATGAATGCCCAACCGCTCTTGATGCACACGCGGTTTGGACCTTTGGCCTTGGCGCACAATGGCAATTTGGTCAACCATCAGAGCCTCCGGCGGGAGCTCGAAGAAGAAGGAGCCATCTTTCAGGGAACTAGCGACAGCGAGGTGTTAGCCCATCTCTTGGCGCGAAGTCCCCATGAGGATTTTTTAGAGGCGTTACAAGAGGCGGCCCGCCGCTTACAGGGAGGATTTGCGTTTGTCGTTCTCAGCGAACGCGGGGTGTTCGGGATCCGCGATCCGCTGGGCATTCGACCGCTGGTGCTTGGCCGCACCGCCGACGGTGCCTGGACGCTGGCATCGGAGACCTGTGCCCTCGACATGGTGGGGGCACGATGGGTGCGCGATATTGATCCGGGTGAGCTCGTTCAGCTTTCGGACGCTGGGGTAGCGAGCGAGCGGTTTCACGAACGGGCGCAGGAACGGGCGTGTGCCTTTGAAGTGATCTACTTTGCGCGACCGGATTCTCTCTACCAAGGACAGTCGATGCACATGAAGCGGCGCCTCTTGGGGCAAAAACTGGCTGAGGAAGCGCCCGCCGAGGCCGATGTGGTGGTGGGCGTGCCGGATTCCAGCTTGCCCGCCGCCATGGGTTATGCAGAAGCGTCCCAGTTGCCCTTTGACTTTGGCCTGGTCAAGAATCGCTACATTGCCCGCACGTTCATTGCCCCAGACGCGGACCTCCGTTCAAAAGGGGTGCAACTCAAGCTGTCGGCGGTGAAAGAGGTTGTGGCTGGCCGTCGCGTGGCGTTAATTGACGACAGTTTGGTGCGCGGGACCACCTCTCGCCACATTGTGCGCTTGCTGCGCGGCGCGGGGGCGAAAGAGGTGCACATGCGGATTGCATCACCCCCGTATCTGGAACCCTGCCATTACGGGATTGATACCTCCCGTGCCGGGGAATTGGCGGCGCGGCATATGACAATTGCGGAGTTGGCGTCGACCGTCGGCGCTGATTCCCTGGCCTTTTTGTCGCCCGAGGGCCTGATGGCGGCGTTGGGTTCAGACCGGTGGTGTCTAGCCTGCTTTGGCCGGGGATACCCCGTGCCACTCGAGGAGGGCGAGCATGAGCGAAGTCAAAAACAATTTTCATGAACTGACGTATGAAAAAGCGGGAGTCAGCATTGAACGCGGCCAGGCGGCAGTGGAGGCGCTGCGGCCCTGGGCGGCGATGACCCGGCGGCCCGAGGTCATGACGGATATCGGGGGCTTTGCGGGAGGGTTTAAGCTCGGGGACACGGAGTTGCTGGCGGGGGCTGACGGCGTCGGCTCGAAAATCTTGATTGCCGAAGCCTTGGGGGTCTATCACACCATAGGCATTGACTTGGTGGCCATGAATGTGAACGATGTCTTGGCCGCTGGCGGCGAACCCCTCTTTTTCTTAGATTACATTGCTATGGGGCGGGTGACCCCCGAACGCGTGACCGCGTTGGTGCGCGGCATGGCAGAAGGGTGCCAAGCCGCCGGCTGCGCCCTCCTCGGGGGGGAAACGGCCGAAATGCCTGACGTTTACCCCGGGGATGGCTGCGACGTGTCTGGATTTGCGGTGGGGCGGCGCCGGTGGGCTCCCGCGGATCCCCCCATCCAGCGCGGGGATGTGGTGGTCGGGCTCTTAAGTTCGGGATTTCACGCCAATGGTTATCAGTTGATTCGCCACATTGTCCAGACGACCGGCCATGGGTGGACGGAGACTCTCCCGGAACTGGACGGCCAAAGCCTTGGGGAGGCGCTTTTGACGCCGACGCGCATTTACGTGCGACCGGTGATGACATTATGGGAACAGGTGCACGTCAAGGCCATGGCCCACATCACCGGAGGTGGGTTGGTCGAGAACGTGCCGCGCACCCTCGGGTCCTGGGGGGCGGTGATTGAGTGGGATCGCTGGCCCCATCCGTCCATTATGAACTTGATCCAAGAGTGGGGGCGCCTTGGTCGCCGCGAGATGGTGCGCACATTTAACGGCGGGATTGGCTTTACGGTGGTGGTGGATAAAGAGGACGTCGACCAGGCCCTGTCCATTCTGGCTGCTTCTGGAACGCCCGCCTATCCGATTGGGGAAATTGTGGACCAGCCCGGGGTGGTGGTGCAATGAGGTGGGCTGTCCTGGTTGGCGGGGCAGGCACCAATTTGCGCGCGATTATCGAGAGTGGCCTTCCGGTGGTGCTGGTGGTATCCCATCGGGCCGGAGTCGGGGCGTTGGATATCGCCGCCGCGCATCAGATTCCGCACGCGGTGTTACTGCCGCGAGAGTTTCCCGACCGTTTGGCCTATGACCGCGCGCTGGTGGACCTGTTACGCGCGCACGGGGTGGAACGCATCGCCCTCGCGGGATTTTTGCGCTGGCTGACCAGCGCGACGATTGAGCACTATGCTGGCGCCATTGTGAACCTGCACCCCTCGCTGTTGCCCCTTTATCCCGGCCTTTACGCCATCGAACGCGCTTATGCGGATCGCGTGTTATGGTCCGGGGTGACCGTGCATTTTGTCGACGAAGGCCACGATACGGGGCCCGTCATTGCGCAAGTGCCGGTTCCCCGTTATCCGAAAGACACCTTAGAACAATTTGCTGACCGCATTCATGCGGCGGAACACCAGCTATTGCCACGCGTACTTTGGGCCCTCGATGGCGGCGAGGTGTGGTGGGATCGCGGGCGGGTGCATTATGCCAAGGAGGATGACTTATGGATGTATGGGCGCTGATGAGCGTCAGCGACAAAACCGGCTGCGATGAATTGGGGTACGAGCTCACGCGGCGCGGTTATCGAATCTTAGCCACGGGTAGCACGGCGCAGTACTTGGCCAGCCGGCACATTGAGGCGACGACGGTGGAAACGTTAACCGGGTTTGGCGAGGTGTTGTCAGGCCGCGTGAAAACGCTGCACCCTCTCATTTACAGTGGGATTTTGGCAAGCGATAGCGCGGAGCACCAATCCCAACGGCAAGCGTTGGGAGCGCCCGACATCCGGGTGGTGGTGGTCAACTTGTACCCGTTTGAGGCGCGCTGGCAGGCTGGCGCTTCCCTTACCGAGTTGATCGAAGAGATTGACATTGGGGGGGTTTCCCTTATTCGCGCGGCCGCGAAAAATTTTCGCCGGGTGACGGTGTTGACCTCGCCCACGCAGTACCCGGAGTATCTGGCACGGCCCGAGGAAGAGAATAGCGAGCCCTACCGCCAGGCGCTTGCCGTACATGCCTTGTATCACGTGGCGTACTACGATGCCGTGATTGCGCGGGCGTTGGATGGTGACCGCGGGACTTGGCCAGAATTTTGGGTGATGCCTGGGGTTAAGGGGCCAGCCCTGCGCTATGGGGAGAATCCGCACCAACCTGCAGCGCTTTACTGGGATCCGGCACACACTGGGTTTGCTGAGGCTACGCTGTTGCAGGGAAAGACGCTGTCCTTTAACAATTACGCCGATGCGGATACGGCTGTCCGCCTCGCTTATGACTTTGATGAACCCACAGCCGTGGTGGTGAAACACCAAACGCCGGCGGCCGTTAGCGTCCAACCCACGATTCTCGATGCCTATCGGCGGGCTTATGCCGCCGATCCGGTGTCCATTTTCGGGGGCGTGGTGGCCGTCAATCGTCCCATCGATGGGGCGCTGGCGCAGGAATTGGTGAGTCTCTTTTTAGAAGTGGTGATTGCCCCCGAGGTGACGGCAGATGCGCGGCCGATCTTGGCCCAGAAAAAAAACTTGCGGGTGCTCATCGTACCTCCTCCGCCCGTGAGGAATTGGGATGTCAAGGGGATTTGGGGGGGATTTTTAGTGCAGCCTGCCGACTTTTTCGCGACGCCGATGGGCGAATGGAAACAGGTGGCGGGTCCTGATGTGCGCACGCGGGCCAGCACCCGTGATCTCGATTTGGCCTGGAAAACTGTGGCCCGCGTGAAATCCAATGCCATTGTGATCGTCAAAGATGGCGTGACCGTGGGTATTGGCGGGGGCCAGACCAATCGCATTGATGCGGCCCGTCAAGCCTTGGAACGCGCAGGGGATAAGGCGCGCGGCGGGGTGTTGGCATCCGACGGGTTTTTCCCGTTTGACGACGTCATGCGCTTGGCCCAAGAATGCGGGGTTGCCGTCGTGATCCAGCCGGGTGGCTCGGTCCGCGATCAGGATTCGATTGCCGTCGCCGAACAAGCAGGCGTTTCGTTGCTCTTCACAGGCGAACGACATTTTCGCCATTAACGAAGCCTGGGGATGGTATTGAGAGCGGAAGGGGAGTGAGTCATGCGAGAGATCGCGGTCGTGGTGGGAGCGGGTGGGCGCGAGCACGCCCTGGCTGACGGGTTGAGCCGTTATGGCGCCGAGGTGTGGGTGGCACCGGGCAATGGGGGGATGGTGCAGGACGTCAAACTGTTGCCGGCTGACTCGCCGGGGGCCATCATCCAACAGTTTCCGGATCAGCATCCATTAGTGATTATTGGGCCCGAAGCGCCGCTGGCAGCAGGGTGGGCTGACACATTGCGCGAAGCTGGATTCCGTGTGGTGGGTCCTTCGAAAAAGGCGGCGGAATTGGAAAGCCAAAAGCGCGTGGCCAAATCGGTGATGACCCGCTACCGCATTCCCACGGCGGAGGCGCGCATCACGTTTCGCCCAGAGGAACTTCACCAGTGGATTCATGCGGAAGCTGACTGGCCCCATGTGATGAAGCAAAGTGGGCTGGCACAAGGGAAAGGGGTCCGCGTGGTGTACACGCGCGAAGAAGCGCTGGCGACGCTCAGAGAGTGGACCGAGCGCCCGCATATCTGGCGCGAAGGGGTGCTGTGGGAGGAGTACCTGGAGGGATTCGAAGTCAGTGTGCAAGTGGTGACGAACGGCCGTGACTATGCGTGGTTTCCGGTGGCCCAAGATTACAAGCGTCTGACCCCCGATCCCGAGAGCCCGAATACGGGCGGTATGGGTGCGGTGGCGCCCCTTAGGATCTTGGATGCAACCGTCGTGGAAGCGATCAATGAGCGGATTTTGGACCCCGTCATGCAATACCTCACTGATGAACACCTGACTTATCGCGGTGTGTTGTACGCAGGACTGATGATCACCTCGGACGGGCCCTACGTGCTAGAGTTTAACGTGCGTCTCGGAGATCCAGAAACCCAAGTCATAATACCGATCGTGCCGGTGAACTGGATGGATTTTTGGTTAGCGCTCAGTGAAGGGGTGGTGCCTCAGATTCCCCCAGCCCAGGGGGCCGCGGTGGGCATTGTGGTGGCGGCCTCCGGTTACCCGGATCAACCGAAGACGGGCCTTTCGTTTACGCTAGGAGAGGATCTCGATCAGACGCGCATTTTTCATGCGGCAAGCCAGATGCGCGAGGGACGGTGGGAAAATACGGGCGGCCGGGTGCTGACTGTGGTGGGATTAGGGAACACCATTGGCGAGGCGCGGGAACGCGCCTACGAGCGGGTGCGGCGCATCCAGTTCCCCCTGAGTTATTACCGTCCCGACATCGGTGCGCGATGGTCGTGACGTGGGCTGGACTCGGCGGTGAGAGACGAGGGCTGGAATTGTTCGCGGTAGAGATGCGCATACAGGCCGCCTTTGGCCAACAGGGTGGCATGGGTGCCGATGTCGACCACGTGTCCCTGGTTCAACACCACAATTTGATCCGCCGCCAAGATGGTGGATAGCCGGTGGGCGATGACAATGACCGTGCGGCCATCTAACAAATGCTGAAAGGCTTGTTGAATGCGGCGCTCGGACAGTGTATCCAGTGAACTCGTGGCTTCGTCAAGAAGGACCAGACCGGGATTGCGCAACAGCACCCGGGCAATGGCTAGCCGCTGCTTTTCGCCGCCCGATAGGCGGTGACCGCGCTCGCCGACGATGGTATCGTAACCTTGGGGCATCGCCATGATGGTTTCGTGAATCTGCGCGGCCTTGGTGGCGCGCACGATGTCTTCCTCCGTTGCATCGGGCTGAGCGTAGCGTAAGTTGGCCATGACCGTGTCGTGGAATAAAAAGGGATCTTGTGGGACAAGACCCATATAAGTCCTGAGAGAGGTCAAGGTGAACTCGCGAAGATCGCGGCCGTCAATGAGGACCCGGCCGCGCACCGGGTCGTGAAACCGAGGAATCAAATGCAAGAGCGTGGTTTTGCCAGCACCGCTAGGGCCCACAAGCGCGACTAACTGCCCCGACGCGATGTCGAGGCTCACGTCTTCTAACGCCCAGGACAGCGGACGCTCGCTATCCGTTGGGTAGCGAAACCACACATGGTCTAAGGTGATGGATGGGGCCGGGGTGGTGGGGGTAAAAATGTGGGGGCCATCCTGGATAGCCGGCGTGAGGTCAAGAATGGCAAAGATGCGACGGAAAAGGGCGACCGAGGTGAGCACATTGACGTGCAACTGGGCCAGTTGGCTCATGGGGCTGTAGAGCTGCACTAAGAGGGTGACGAAGGCCACAATGACCCCGAGCGACAACCGGTGATGAATGACAAGCCATCCCCCGTATCCCCAGAGAAGCGCGGGTCCCATAATGCTAAAGTTGCTCAACCACATGAAGAGCCAACGCCCAATCAAGGACTGACGAATCTGTAAGTCGCGGAGGGTTTCGTTGTCGCGCTGAAAGCGGGCCTCTTCATCAGATTCCTTGTGAAAGGCCTTGACCAGCAAGGCGCCGCTTACGCCTAACGTTTCCGCTAGTTGTGCCGTCATCCGACCCAGTGTGGTTTGGATTTCGGCCTGCAGGTCGCGCCGCCGCTGGCCGGTGCGCTGGACGGGCACTATAAAGGCGGGCAGGACCAGGAGAGATAAGAGTGTGAGTTGCCAGCTTTGGGTAAACATGACCGACAATGCGGCGATGATGGAAAAGATATTTTGCACGAAATTGGACAAGGTGCTGGTGACCACGGTTTGAATGGCGGCGACGTCGTTGGTGGTGCGTGACACCAAATCCCCCGTTTTCGACTGGGTGAAAAACTGTAAGGGCTGTGCCAGGAGATGGTGGTAAATCCGCTGGCGGTAGTCAGCCATGACATGTTGGCCGATAATTTGGGTAAACCAGGTGCCCAGCACGCTCGCCACGCCGGACAGGAGCGCGACCATCACGATGGCAGCCGCGAGGCCGACCACCAGGCGGACGTTGCCGCGCTCAATGCCATCGTTGATGATGCGCTTTTCCAATAGCGCCGGCAACACGCTCAAGATGGCGGTGGACAGCAAGAGCAACGCGGCGGTGACAACGCGCCACCGGTATTCGAGATAGCTGGCGAGCGCTCGTCGGAGCACTGGCCAATCGAAGGTTTCCTGTTTGGCTGCTTGGCGAAGTTCCCAGGTGCGACGGCCAAATCCCATGCCGCCACCCTCACCGCCCCAATGAAGTGCCATGGCAATCGCTCCAACAGTTTCATAAGTAAATTAATTATAGGTGAAATCATGGGCATTGTCGAGTCGTCGTGAGGAGTCTCGGGCGTCCAGGAAAGATTTGGCGGGCTAATATTGCCTTTGACGGGGAACCTTGGAAGCGGAGGTGTGGACGCATGCAGGGATGGCAGAAAGTTGGCTTGGTCATGATCTCGCTGGTGATGTTTACCGGGTGTAGCATTAGTTTGGGATCGCCGTCGCCGGAGCACGGATCCACCACATCAAGCCAGCATTCGGGGGAACAGCATAGCGGGGGCGATCCCGGATCTCACGGCGCCGAGCCTTCGTTAGCGATTCAACAGGCCGTACGGGATGAGCTAGAAACTCCCCGCATGCAAAAGATGATTGCCGAAACCGTGTCGTCCGCCCAACTACAACAAGCGTTAATGACCCCGCAAGGACAGGCCATTCTTGAGCGCATGGTGACTCTGGTCATGTCTAGCCCTAGCGTCAAGCAACAACTCTCGATGGAGCTCATGTCCGCGCTTCAGTCGGGTCAAATGACCTCGGCCATCGACCACGCCGTCAAGACCGCATTAGTCAGCATGGCTTCCAAGGCTCTGGGCACGTCATCCCAAAAATCAAGCAGCAGTTCGTCCTCGAGTTCCAGCGGGTCATCGGGCGGTCAAGGGAGCGGCAGTAGCAGTGGCTCAGGGAAGGCGACTTAACCATAACCCGGCGACAAGGGCCCCAAAAGTTCCCATTTCTGGTATGCTGAAGAATCATAAGGTGACCAAGGGTTTCAAGCAGCGTACATCTTCTTCAGAAGGGCAGATGGTATCGTGCCACGGTGGGATGGGAAACATCCGGACAAGGCGGAAATTGAAATCAACCCGCTATACGCGCGGGGAGGGGCTACGCAAGTTCCCCGGTTTGAGCTAGCGGCCCACGGGATCCTTCCAGATACCGCGTATCACCTCATCCATGACGAGCTGGCGTTAGACGGCAATGCTCGGCTCAATCTTGCCACGTTCGTGCAAACCTGGATGGAACCCGAGGCCTTACAATTGTATATTGATGCCGCGGGGAAAAATATTGTTGATAAGGATGAATATCCGCAAACAGCCGCTATCGAAGACCGTTGTGTCAAAATTATCGCCGGCTTATGGCACGCCCCTGACGTCCAGGGCGTTCTCGGGGTATCGACAACAGGTTCGTCTGAGGCTGCTATGCTGGGCGGCTTGGTGATGAAGCGCCGTTGGCAGCAGTACCGCCGCCAACAAGGCCTATCGGTCGATCGCCCAAACATCGTCTTTAGCTCTGCCGTGCAGGTGGTGTGGGAACGTTTTGCCAACTACTTTGAAGTGGAGCCGCGTTTTGTCCCCGTGAGTGTTGATCGGCCCCAATTGACCGCCGATGGGGTTTTGCAAGCTATCGATGATCGGACCATTGGCGTTGTGGTGGTCTTGGGCGTCACCTACACCGGGGTGTATGAGCCGGTCGAGGCTATTTGTGGCGCACTTGACGCGTATCAGGCGCGCACTGGGTTGGACATTCCGGTTCACGTGGATGCGGCGTCGGGGGGCTTTGTGGCGCCGTTTATCCAGCCAGCGTTGGAGTGGGATTTCCGGTTACCCCGGGTTCTGTCCATCAACGCCTCGGGTCACAAATATGGCTTGGTATTGCCAGGCCTAGGCTGGGCGCTATGGCGCGATCGGGCGCTGGTCCCTGACGATTTGATTTTTGACGTGGCCTACCTCGGCGGCCACATGCCCACGTTTGGCCTCAACTTCTCACGTCCGGGTGCTCAGGTCCTACTGCAATATTATAATTTTCTGCGATTGGGATTCGACGGTTATGTTGCCGTCCAGCAAGCATGCCAGCGGGCGGCGCAGTTTGTGGCGGCTGGCGTGCAAAGATTGGGGCCGTTTCACCTGTTGTCCGATGGTTCAGACCTACCGGTGGTGGCCTGGCGGCTGGTCGAGGCACCAAAGCGTCTCTGGGACCTCCATGATTTGTCGCATCTGCTGCGCGAGCGGGGATGGCAGGTGCCGGCGTATCCGTTGCCCCCCGATTTGCAGGACGTCACCGTGATGCGTGTGGTCGTGCGCAACGGATTTTCCTTGGATTTGGCCCAACTTTTCCTCCAAGATCTCGAACGGGCGGTCTCATCGCTCGAAAAGTTAGAACAACCCCTTCCGCATCATCTGCGAAGCCAGACCGCGTTCCACCATTAACGGCAGCCGATCAGGCCATGGATTTGGGCGCCAAGCGTTGCTCGCAGCTGTGCACTTGATTATGCTAGCAATGGATACGGGGATATGGCCATGGATTGGCCATGGATTAAGGAAGGGGGCACGCGGCGCTAGCTGCGTGAGGCGATGAATCCTAAACTGAAGAATCACGAGACCGATTTATTATGCGAAGCGATTTTAAGTTTACAAACGGTCGACGAGTGTTACGCGTTTATGGAAGATATCCTGACCATTAGCGAAATCCAGTCTATTGCCCAGCGTTTACAAGTGGCGCGCATGTTGGATGAAGGGCAAACCTACGACGACATTGAACGCATTACCGGCGCGTCGTCGGCAACCATTTCTCGCGTCAAGCGATGCTTGACATTTGGTGCCGACGGCTACCGTTTGGTGCTTGATCGCATGAAGCGCAAAGAAGGGCGGTGAACCCCGAGCGCCCGGCGGAAGTTTTGTTATAATAAAACTGTAGTACAGTAAAGCGTTAGGATGATGCACTGGTGGAGCTGTCGACAGTCCTGGCCGTCATGGGGTTTTTGCCGCACGGGAAGCCGAAGGGGTACCGCATGGAATGCGAGCGGCTGACTTTATGGATTCATGGTGGCAGTGCCGCCGCCCAGGAGGATGATCTGTGGGCGGCAGTGGAATCGGTCCTACGGCATAACCCGACTGCTGCTGTGATGGAGATTGTGCGCCAAGAAAAACCAGGCGGGATTGTTGCCGTCCTGGAGGGCCGGTGGGCACCCCCCACTGTTGGCATTATTGGCAACACGCCGGATTGGATGGCGGAGGAAGCACAGCGCTGGCGCCAACGAGGATACGCGATTCAAATGAACGGGCAAAAGGACTTAGGGGTCGGCCCCGCATTCATCGTGCGCGAAGGGGCAAGCGGGCGGGAGATAGTGGGACGCGCTCCGGCGTTACCGTTGGATGACAGCGTGGGCGCCCCCTGGCACTAGGCGATGCATTGCGAGACACCCAACACGTCTTTCCACGGGCTCAGTGCGCTCAAGGCGCGGGGGACTAGCCGTAAGGGTGGGAGAGTGCGCTACATTCCTCTCTAGTAAGCTGATATAATGGAAATATCAGTGCTGGGAGGAACCCCGTATGACATTATTGGACGAGCTTAATGAGCCCCAGCGTCGGGCGTGCACCTTAACAGAGGGGCCGCTTTTGGTGCTGGCAGGTGCTGGCAGCGGCAAAACGCGCACGTTGACGTATCGGATAGCCCACCTCATACATGATGTTGGGATTCACCCGAGCCAAATTTTAGCGTTTACATTTACCAACAAAGCTGCGCGGGAAATGAAGACGCGCATTGAAGCCTTGGTAGGACCCGATAGCCGGTTTATGTGGGTGGGCACCTTTCATGGGATCGCGGTTCGCATTTTGCGCGAACACATCGATGCCTTAGGTTACGACAATCGGTTTGTGGTGTACGACGCCGAAGACGCCAGGGCCCTCATACGGGAGATTGTGCGATCCCGCAATTGGGATGAGAAGGACTGGCCGCCCGTCTTATTTCAAAACGCCATTAGCCGAGCCAAAAACCGTTTTGTCTCGCCAACCAATTGGGACGACTCCAGCTTTTACGGTCAACGCGTGGCGGAAGTTTACGGCCTATATCAGGCGCGTCTCAAGGATCTCAATGCCCTCGACTTTGATGACTTAATTTTTCAGTCGGTACAGTTATTGCAGTCGCATCCTGAGGTGCGCTCGCATTATCAGCGCCGTTTTTGTCATGTTTTGGTTGATGAATACCAGGACACCAATCTTGCCCAGTATCAACTCATCAAACACTTGGTGGGGGACAAGAACAATATTTGTGCCGTGGGCGACGACGATCAGTCGATTTACGGATGGCGGGGCGCCGATATGCGCAACATTCTGGAGTTTCAGCGGGATTTTCCGGGTGCGCAAGTGGTGCGCTTGGAAGAAAATTATCGCTCCACCCAAGTGATTTTGGATGCTGCGAATGCTGTGGTGCGGCACAATCAAGACCGGCTGGGCAAAGAGTTGTGGACAAAAAAAGGCGCGGGAGAGCTGATCCGGGTATATCGAGCTCCAGACGAGGACAGCGAAGCGTGGTATGCGGCCGAAGTCATTCATGAGGCGGTGCGGCGCGGCCGCCGGCTGTCCGATTGCGCGATTTTGTACCGCACCAACGCTCAGTCTCGCGCTTTCGAAATGGCGATGACGCGTGCGGGAATTCAATATCGTCTCGTTGGCGGTAAGCGTTTTTACGAGCGCAAAGAAGTCAAAGACGTGCTAGCCTACCTGCGCGTGGTGTTTAACCCCGCGGACGATTTGTCGCTTTTGCGCATCATTAACTATCCCCGCCGCGGCATTGGCGATGTGGCGCAAAGGCGCGTGCGCGAGTATGCGATGCAGGAAGGGATTTCGTTAGCTGAAGCGTTGACCCATGCGGATAGCATTGAGGGCTTGTCGGCACAGGCCCGGCGAGCGGCGCGGGACCTGTCGATGCTGTTGGCCGAGTTTCGTCAAGAGACTGACGCGAGTTTGGCGGACCGCGTGCGCCACGTTGCAGAGGCTAGTGGGATTATGTTGGTGCTGCGGCAAGAGCGGACGCGCGAGGCTGACGACCGTTTGGAAAATATTGGCGAGCTCATTTCCGAAGCCAAGCGCTTCGAGGATGAGCAGGGAACCGGGGACCTGGGAGAGTTTTTGGGTTGGGTATCCTTGGTTTCGGATTGGGATGAAACGCAGGACGATGACGGGGGCGTCTGGCTTATGACGGCGCATAGCGCCAAGGGCCTGGAGTTTCCGGTAGTCATTGTTGCAGGGCTCGAGGAAGGGGTGTTTCCGCACGCCCGTTCCCTTGAGGAGGGTACGGTGGAGGAGGAGCGGCGCCTGATGTATGTAGCCCTGACCCGCGCCCAGGAGGAGTTGTACCTTACCCATGCCGAGACGCGCACCGTGTTAGGTCGCACCAATGCCAACCTTCCCTCTCGGTTTTTGCGCGAGATTCCTGACGCCCTCACCATTCGTGGTGAACGCTTGGCCTCTCTCGATCGTGTCACGCATGCCGCCAGTCATCGCATCGATGGACTGACGCTGGGAGAAAAAGTGCGCCACCCGCGGTTTGGGTGGGGAACTGTCGTGGCCATGCGTGGCGAAGGGGAGGACACAGAAGTGACCATCGCCTTCCCCGGCGGGGGTGTGCGGTCCTTTCTGGCGAAGTTTGCCCAGTTAACGCGAGAGGAGACCGGGTTGAGTGGAGCCTGAGGCGATTCGGGCACGGATTGAGGAGTTGCGTCGCGTATTAGCGCGTTATAGCTATCAGTATTATGTCGAGAATCAATCGCCGATTTCCGATACCGAGTACGATGAACTGTTGAGCGAATTGGAGCGGTGGGAAACCGCCTTTCCGGAGTTTCGCGATCCCGAGTCGCCCACCCAAGTGGTGGGGGGAGGAGTGTCTCCGGACTTTCGCAGCGTGCAGTTTGCCAAGCCCGTCCTTAGCCTTGGGAACTTGCACTCGTATGAGGAGTTTCTGGAGTATGAGGCGCGCGTCAGCCAATGGTTGGGTCATCCGACGCCGTTAGAGTGGACTGGCGAACTCAAAATTGATGGACTCAGTGTCATTTTAGATTATCAGAGCGGGCGGCTATGGCGGGCGGCTACCCGTGGGGATGGGCTGGTCGGTGAAGACGTGACGGCCAATGTCCGCAACATTCATGCGATTCCCGCCCAACTGACCGAACCTATTACGGGTCAGTTTCGCGGCGAAGTCTATATGCCATTAAGCCAATTTGAGGCCTTGAACAACGCACGGGCTAGCGAAGGTCTAGGCTTATTCGCCAACCCGCGCAATGCGGCCGCAGGATCTTTGCGCCAGCTAGACCCCGCGATTACCCGAGAGCGTGGACTGAGTGCGTTTATATACGAGATTCGCCATTTAGAGGATGGCCCGCCCGTGACCCGTCAGAGCGACGTCCTGCATCAGTTGAAGGCCTGGGGATTTCCTGTGGAACCTCATTGGCGTCTCTGTAGCACTGATGAGGATGTGCGGGCCTATATTCGCGAATTTGAAGAAGCTCGGCCCCCGCTCGACTTTGACATTGACGGCCTGGTCTTTAAACTGGACCGGCTGGATTGGCAAGCGCAGCTGGGAGCTACCCAAAAGACGCCGCGTTGGGCAATGGCGTACAAATTTCCTCCGGCGGAAGCGTTGACGCGGGTGCGGGATATCGTCATCTCGGTAGGACGGACCGGCACGTTAACACCGACGGCGGAACTGGAGCCGGTGCTGCTGGCGGGCACGCGCGTGAGCCGCGCCTCTTTGCACAATGAGGATATTCTCCGCAGCCTTGACGTTCGCGTGGGCGATAGCGTGTTTGTGCGCAAAGCGGGGGAAATCATTCCCGAAGTGGTGCGGGTTGAGCTAGGGCTGAGGCCGCCGGATGCCCAACCTTTTCGGTTTCCGACGCATTGCCCGGCCTGCGGCACCCCCGTGGTGCGCGTGCCTGGGGAAGCGGCCTACCGCTGCACGGCGGGCTTGAGTTGTCCGGCGCAGTTACGCGAATCATTAATCCATTTTGGATCCCGTGACGCCATGGATATTCAAGGTCTCGGCGAAAAGACGGTTGATCTCTTGTTAGAGCACCATTTAGTATCCAGCGTGTCTGACCTTTACCGGCTCACATTCGATCAGCTGGTGGCGCTGCCGCGCTTTGGCGAGCTGTCTGCCCAGCATTTAATCGCCAGTATTGCTGGGTCGAAAACGCGACCGTTGTCGCGCCTTTTGTATGGTCTAGGCATTCGCTTTGTGGGGGAGCAGGGGGCCTTAACCTTGGCTCGCCATTTTCGAACCATGGCGGCTCTTCAGACTGCTGACCGCGAGACATTAGAGGCCATACCCGACATCGGCCCGCGGACCGCTGAAAGCGTTCGCCAATTTTTTGATGAGCCAGCCAATCAACGCGTCCTCAGCGAATTGGAGGCGCTGGGCGTCAATATGGCGGAGCCCGATCTTCCACCCCCGTCGTCGCGCGGTCCGCTGGAGGGCGAAACGATCGTGTTGACGGGCACGCTGAGCGCCATGACGCGCAAGGAAGCCGAGGATCGTTTGACGCGACTTGGCGCTCGGATTGCGTCGTCCGTGTCCCGCGCGACGTCCCGGGTGATTTTTGGGGACAAACCCGGATCGAAACTGGCCCGTGCTGAACAATTGGGCATCGCGCGGATGAATGAGGAAGAATTCTTGGCCTGGCTAGCGACGCTTGAAGAAAACCCGTGAGGGGACGAAGAATGGGCGGCAGTGTCATCCATTGTGCGCGATTTCGTCAATATTTATAATGGGCTATGAATTTGATTGGCGGATACGCTGATGTAAGCCGGTAATGGGCCGAGAGGGACCGTTGGTGTAGGGGGAAGGAGCGACAGCGGTGGCAAACCGTGTCTTGGAGGTCAAAGATTTGCGCACCCACTTCTTTACGGATGAAGGGGTTGTCCCGTCGGTGGACGGTGTGAGCTTTTACATCGACGAGGAAGAGACGTTGGGAATTGTTGGCGAATCAGGGTGCGGGAAAAGCGTGACATCGCTGTCGATCATGCGGCTGGTGCCGAGTCCGCCGGGACGCATCGTTGGCGGTGAGATTTGGTTTCAAGGTGAGAACCTGGTTACCAAGACGCCCGATCAAATGCGGCAAATTCGGGGCAAAGACATGGCGATGATCTTTCAAGAACCCATGACCTCACTGAATCCGGTGTATACTGTGGGCGACCAAATTGCGGAGACGGTCATGTTGCATCAGCGGGTGAGTCGCCGCGAGGCGTTCCACCGAGCGGTCGAGATGTTGCGCTTGGTGGGGATTCCCGCACCGGAGCGACGGGCCCGCGAATATCCGCACCAACTGTCGGGCGGCATGCGCCAACGGGTGATGATTGCCATGGCGTTAGCGTGCAATCCCAAGTTGCTCATTGCGGATGAACCAACGACCGCCTTGGACGTGACCATTCAAGCGCAGATTTTAGATCTGATGAAACAGCTGAAAGCCGAGTTCCATGCAGCTATTATGTTAATTACGCATGATTTAGGCGTCGTCGCCGAGATGTGTGACCGCGTGGCAGTCATGTATGCGGGCAAAGTCGTCGAAGAGGCGACGACCGCGGACCTGTTTGCCGAGCCATTGCACCCGTACACCGAGGGCTTACTGGCTTCGATACCCCGGATCGATGAAAGTCGCCGCGAGAAGCTCCACGTGATTGAAGGCACCGTGCCCAATCTGCTGCATTTGCCGCGCGGGTGTGCCTTTGCGCCGCGCTGTCCGCGGGCGATGAATATTTGCCGGCAGGAAGCGCCTGTGCTGACTGAGGTGGAAACGGGACGCAAAGTGAGTTGCTGGCTACATGCGCCGGGAAAGGAGGCGGCGTCATGAGTGTAGCGCGGTCGGAGATCACGGCTCCACCAGTCAGCGATCCGGCGGTGTTGTTGTCAGTGCGCAACCTGACCAAATACTTTCCGATTACTGGGGGGTTGTTTTCTCGCACGGTCGGACACGTGAAGGCGGTGGATGGTGTCAGCTTTGACATCCGTAGGGGTGAAACCTTAGGCCTGGTGGGCGAGTCGGGATGCGGGAAAACCACCACCGGGCGAGCCATCTTACGCCTGATAGAGCCTACCTCAGGTCAGATCATTTTTGAAGGGCGCGACATTGTGCCACTGCCCAAACGGGAGATGCGGGCCTTGCGCCGCGAAATGCAAATCGTATTTCAGGACCCGTTTGGCTCGCTCAACCCGCGGATGTCGGTCGGTGAAATCTTAGAAGAGCCGCTCATTATTCACCACATGGGCAATCGCCAAGAACGTCAAAAGCGCGTGCGCGAATTGCTGGAGGTCGTCGGCCTAGCTGCGTATCACATCCGTCGTTATCCCCACGAGTTTTCGGGTGGGCAGCGGCAGCGCATCGGTATTGCGCGGGCGCTGGCGCTCAACCCCAAGCTGGTGGTCGCCGACGAACCGGTGTCGGCTCTCGACGTTTCGATTCAGTCGCAAATCTTAAACCTCATGGAGGATTTGCAGCGTGAATTCGGCCTAACCTACCTTTTCATTGCCCACGGTTTAAATGTCATTCGCCACATTTCCGACCGCGTGGGGGTCATGTACCTGGGCGCGATGGTGGAGATTGCGGAAGCTGACGAGATTTACCGACACCCGCTTCATCCCTATACCGAGGCGCTCTTTTCGGCTATCCCGATTCCGAATCCGGCCGCCCGCCGAGAACGCATTATTCTCCAGGGCGATGTGCCCAGTCCGGTCAATCCTCCTAGTGGTTGTCGGTTTCACACGCGCTGCCCGATGGCCCAGGAACAGTGCCGGGTGGAGCGGCCAGTACTGAAAGAATCAGCGCCCGACCATTGGGTGGCTTGCCATTTTCGTTAGAGATGACGGCGGGGGTTCCTGGGGCGCATGCAGGTGAGCGATGACGCGGATTAGCTGGACTGAGTATTTTATGCAGATGAGCATGCTGGTGGCCACGCGGTCGACCTGTCCGCGTCGCCAAGTGGGGGCGGTATTGGTTCGCGATCACCGCGTGATCGCTACGGGGTACAACGGGTCATTAACGGGACAGCCGCATTGCCTGGACGTGGGCTGCGTAATCGAAAATGGGCACTGCGTGCGGACCATTCACGCGGAAATGAACGCGTTGTTGCAGTGTGCCCGCTACGGGGTAGCGACTGAGGGCGTCGAGGCTTATTGCACGGATATGCCCTGCCGCTCCTGTGCTCGTGCGTTGGTCCAGGCGGGTATTCATCGCATTTTTTACCAACGGGGGTATGATAGTCCGGAGACGCTGGCTCTGGCCCGCGATGGGGTTCTAGAGTTAATTTGCGTGTCCCAATAGACACGGGGGTATTCAATTCGGGTTGGCGAAACCGCCTGTTTAGGCCCCTTCGGATGCTCTACATAGGAGGGAGCACCTACAGACCTTAGATCGCTGGGTTCACGGTGGTGCGCTTGATGTTGGTGTTGTCGGCGCCGATACTCGACAATGCCTTGTGAGTTCTATGGGCCAAGAATTCGATGCTAGTCCAGCCTAGGGGTATATTGACCTAATGCCTAGGGCGGGGTTTTCTTATTGGTCTAACGCCAGGCATCCGCGGGCGATGCACGAGGGTAGCCGAGGTTGATGTTATAATGGGACGAGTGTAAGGGGGGATCTGGGTGGGTTTGACCGATCATGAAATCCAACATGTGGCGCGACTGGCCCGATTAAGATTGACGGCAGATGAATTGCCGGTGATTCGGCGCGATTTAAATCGCGTGTTGGAATATGTCTCGCAATTACAGACGCTGGACTTGGCGAATGTCGAGCCGACGATGCATGTGGTCAAGAGCGAAACCCCGCTTCGTCACGACCAGGTCGAGCCGTCGTTACCCGTGTTAGAGGCAACCCGCAATGCTGCCCAGGTCGAAGAGGGGATGTTTAAAGTCCCGCGGATCATGGACAGCGAAGGGGGCGGCGCGGGTGAGTAATCGCTTATGGACCGAAGAGGCGGTACGCCTGCATGAGATGTTTGTGGCGGGCAAGGTGTCTTGCGAGGAGATTGTCCAGGACCACCTGGAACACCTGGCCGCAGTGGACCCAGGGATAGGAGCCTTTCTTCATGTGGCCGCCGACCAAGCCTTGGCGCAAGCGAAGGAGGCGGACCGGTGGTCGACGGAAGAGCGGCAAATGAGGCCGTTGTCCGGGGTTCCTATTGCGGTAAAAGATAACATTGTGACGCAACGGATGCCAACGACGGCTGCTTCGCGCATGCTGGAAAAGTTTTACGCCCCCTACAACGCAACCGTGGTGGAGAAACTTTACGCCGCTGGTGGTATCCTCATGGGCAAAACGAATCTCGACGAGTTCGCCATGGGTTCTTCCACCGAGCATTCGGCGTTTCATCCGACGCGTAATCCGTGGCAGCGCGATCGGGTGCCCGGAGGATCGAGTGGCGGGTCCGCTGCGGCGGTGGCCGCAGGCATGGTGCCCATCGCCTTGGGATCCGACACCGGCGGGTCGATCCGCCAGCCGGCTGCCTATTGTGGCATTGTGGGAATGAAACCCACCTATGGTCGTGTATCGCGGTATGGATTAATTGCGTTTGCCTCGAGCCTCGACCAAATTGGTCCCATGGCGCGCACGGTGCGCGATGCAGCCCTGCTTTACCACGTGATTGAGGGACCCGACGCGCGGGACGCGACGTCTTTGCCGCTTACCGCATCGCCACCGACTCGATCCGGCCCCTGGCGCATTGGGGTGCCGCGCGAATATTTCCAAGAGGGGATCGACCCCAGGGTGGGCGATGTCATCGACCGCTATCTCCGCCGCCTCAGCGATGCGGGCCATGAAATCCGGGATCTGTCGTTGCCGCACACGCGCTACGCAGTCGCGACGTATTACCTCATAGCCCCGGCGGAAGCGTCGTCGAATTTGGCGCGCTACGACGGGGTTCGCTACGGATTTCGCTGCGACGCGCGGGATCTTGTCAGCCTTTACGAACGCACCCGCGACGAGGGCTTTGGGCCTGAAGTCAAGCGGCGCATTTTATTAGGGACGCATGCGTTGTCTAGCGGGTACTACGACGCCTATTACCTGACAGCCCAGAAAGTGCGCACGCTGATTCGCCAAGACTTTGATGCAGCCTTTAACGCCGTGGATTTTGTGGTCGCCCCGACAACGCCGGATGTGGCGTTTCGCTTCGGTGAGCGGGATGACGATCCCCTCAAAATGTATTTGGGCGACATTTACACAGTGACGGCCAATTTGGCCGGATTGCCGGCGATATCGTTGCCAGCGGGGTGGGTTGACGGACTGCCGGTTGGTGTGCAGTGGATGGCCCGGCCACTTTTTGACAATGCCTTGCTTGACGCGGCGCAAGCGGCGGAGGCCCTCATGCCGCCGTTTCAGTTTCCCCAGGAGGTCAGAGAATGAGCGAAGCGTTTGACGTGATCATCGGCTTAGAGGTGCATGTTGAGCTCAAAACGGCATCCAAGCTGTTCTGTTGCTGCTCGACCGCCTTTGGGGCGCCACCTAACTCTCAGACCTGTCCCGTCTGCCTCGGCTTGCCTGGCGTACTACCCGTCCCCAACTCAGAAGCGATCCGCCTCGCAGTCCGGTCTGCGCTGGCGTTGAATTGCCAGGTGCGACCTTTCTCGAAATTTGACCGCAAGCAATATTTTTATCCCGATTTGCCCAAAGCCTATCAGATCTCGCAGTACGATCAGCCGTTGGCGGAGTTTGGATGGGTCACCATTCACCCGTCGGGTGAGGAGGCCAAACGCGTTGGCATCCGTCGGATTCATCTTGAAGAAGATGCGGGGAAACTCAACCATTTGGGGCAACGTCTGGGGGATGCGGTCGGATCATTAGTCGACTTGAATCGCGCCGGGGTGCCGCTCATAGAAATTGTGTCCGAACCGGATATGCGTTCTGCTGAGGAAGCGCGGCTGTACTTGACCGAGCTGCGTGCCGTATTAAGTTATCTGGATGTGTCTGATCTCCGCATGGAAGAGGGATCCTTGCGCTGTGATGCGAATGTGTCCTTACGGCCGCACGGATATCAGGGGTCGTTGGAGGAATTGCCGCGAGTGGAAATCAAAAATGTGAATTCCATTCGCAATGTCCAGCGCGGGATCGAATATGAAGTTGTTCGCCAAGCCGACATGCTGAAGCGTGGCGAGCGCATCGTGCGAGAAACGCGAGGCTTTGATGACAGCACCGGCCGCACCTACAGCCAACGCAGCAAGGAGGAAGCTCACGATTACCGTTACTTTCCTGAACCGGATTTGCCGCCGTTACGGTTATCCCCGGAATGGATTGAGGCCCAGCGTACGGCATTACCGTTGTTACCCGACGCCATTCGCCGTGATTTGCGAAGCCGCGGTATTCCCGATAAGGATGTGGAAGTGTTGGTGTTAGACCGCGAGGCGTATGAGTATTGGAAGGACGCGGCTCAAGCGTTTTCTGATGATCGGCTGATCGTGAACTGGATGTTATCGGACGTGTCGCGCCTGATTCATTTGCGCGGGGAGACGTTTGCCACCGCCACAGTGCGCCCCGCGCAGCTTGTCGAGTTATTGAAGTTGATTCAAGAAGGCACGTTATCCGGACGCATGGCGAAAGACGTGTTGGAGGCTATGTTCGAGACCGGTCAAGACGCGCAGGCGCTGGTGAAACAAAAGGGGTTAAGTCAAATCACCGACGAAGAGGCGTTGATGCAAGTGGTGAATCAAGTGCTTGAGACGCATCGTCATGTCGTCGCCGACTATCTCTCGGGGAAGGAAAAAGCCTTAGCTTATTTGGTTGGACAAGTCATGAAATTAACCCGAGGACAAGCGAAGCCTGACTTGGTGAATCGGCTGATCAAGGAGGCGATCAGTGGTAGCCAAGCAGTTTCCAGCTAGCGCGAAAGGTGAGTATCGCCGCGTGCGCGTTGTCGCGCCAGCCAGCGCGGTCAATCAGGAGGCCATCTGGCGAACGGTGGAGGCGCTTAGCGGGCGGGGCTTTGAGGTCACTTTAGGCGATCATGTGTTTGATGTCTGGCACGAGGTACTGCGATTAGCGGGGCGCGACGTCGACCGCGCAAAAGATTTGGTTGCGGCCCTCGAAGACCCGGCGGTGGATTGGATTTTGGCTGCCCGGGGCGGGTACGGGGCGTTGCGCCTGTTGCCCTATTTGCCGCAGCCGGTCTTGGATGCGTGTTACCCGAAGCCCCTCGTGGGTTTCAGCGACATTACCGTCCTGCATGTGTTGTGGCACCGCATGGGCTGGTGGAGCATTCATGGCCCTAACGCCGAGGCGGATTGGCGCGGGGCAGCGGGCGAGAGTGTGGCGGCGCTCTTAAACCCTACGCCCCGGCTTATCGCGGCGGAGGCTTCGCTCCAATGTTTGGCCCATCCGCTTGACACATCACTCACCGCTCCTTGGTGCGGGGGTAACTTGACATTGCTGACTGCGCTCTTGGGCACCCCTTTGGCACCTCGATTTGATGGGTGCATCCTGTACCTGGAAGAGGTCAATGAGGCGCCGTACCGGATCGATCGAATGCTGCAGCAAATCAAATTGGCGGGTCACTTTGGCCATATTCGCGGGGTTATTTTTGGGGATGCTACCGGGGATGAGGACCATGAGGGCTCCGAAGTGAGGGCCATCTTAAGCGAGTGGGGCGAACGAGTGGGGCTGCCCGTCTGGTGGGGATTTCCGTCCTCCCATCGGTCGCCTACCTTGGCAGTGCCGCTGGGGATCCCGTGCACCATCGACCCCAGCGGACGCGTCTCACTTGCGGGGAGTGCTGCAGCGCAACATGCATAAAGACGCCACAGTGGTCATTGAGCGGATGGGGCAGTATGGCGAAGGGGTGGGCCGCATGCCAGACGGACGGTTGGCCTTTGTGCCGAATGCTCTGCCAGGGGAGACGGTGGACATCCGGGTGACAGAGACTCGAAGCCGCTTTGTGCGCGGGGCGGTCGTCAAGCGACACGATACGTCGCACGAGCGCGTAAAGCCAGTGTGCCCTATCTACGATCTCTGCGGAGGCTGTACTTTTCAACATTGGCAATACCAAGCGGAACTCCGCTACAAGGAAGCGCGCGTGAAAGACGCCCTGGAGCGCATCGCCCACGTCGACAGTCGCGTCGTCCAACCCATCCGGGCCAATGAGACGCCGTATGGTTACCGCAACAAAGGACAATTTCCGTTTGGTCGCCACAACGGGCGTACAGTTCTGGGGCTATATCGGCGCGGCAGTCATGAGGTGGTTGACCTTGACCGCTGCGCCATCCAGGATGAGTTAGTGAACACCGTGCTTAAAGCGGCCGAATCGCTGGCTCGCGCGAGCGGGTTGCCACCGTACGATGAAGTGACGCATACGGGTGTCTTGCGTTACTTACTGATCCGAACCTCGCGCTATCAGGGACGCGCATTGGTTCTGTGGGTCGTGGCCCGCGTTGATCCGGTTCTCGCATCGTTAGCGCGCGAATTGATGAAGCGTGTACCCGCTGTTGAAGGGGTCGGAGTCAATGTGAACGCCGATATCGGCAATCGCGTGTTGGGTTCCGAGACGCGGGTGTTGGCCGGGGAATCCTCCATTGTTGAAGAGATCTTGGGCCTCAAATTTCGGTTGTCGTTTACGTCCTTTTTTCAAGTGAACCCCCAGCAGGCGGCGCTCCTGTATGCGACGGCGTTGGACTTTCTCGATGAAACCACGAACAGTGTCTGGGACCTCTATTCCGGTGTCGGGACTTTGGCTATTTTGGCGGCGACGCGGGTGCGGGAGGTGCGGGCCATCGAGATTAACGCGGATGCCGTGGCCGATGCGTTAGACAATGTCCGGCTTAACGGCTTAACGAACGTGCGCATGGAGGTCGGTGCCGTAGAGCAGGTGATGAGTGAGTGGGTAGCCAAGGGTTATCGGGTGCCCGATGCGGTTATTGTCGATCCGCCGCGAAAGGGTCTAGATGCTCGCGTGATCGACGCTTTGTTGCAACTTAAACCGCGGCGCATCGTGTACATTAGCTGCCAACCCGAAACCTGGGCGCGCGATGTGCACCGCTTATCGCACCATTATCGACTCACGGCCGCGACGCCAGTGGACATGTTTTCGCGCAGCGATCACGTGGAAGTCGCCTCAGCTCTTGACCTTCAGGCGTGACATTAAGAGCCTGGGTTTGGTTCCCCTTGGGAGGTGGGATGGCGATAGCGGCGCACGATGAGCCAGGCGATGAGCGCAATGACGATGCCGCCAAATCCAAGTACTGCACCTACTAATTCCCCTTTGGCGAGGGGGGACACCGCCATTGCCAGCACCACGACAGCCATGACGAAATAGGTCGTGTAGGGAAAGCCCCAAAGTTTATGGACCAGCCGCTCCGGATGATGTTTGAGCAAATACGGGCGATAGTAGCGTTCTGTGAGTAAGATCATGAGCCAAATGAACATAGCTTGAAATCCGGTGGCCGTAACGAGGTAGCTGTAGGCTTTTTTCGGCAACACGTAGGCCAGAATGATGGTCAATGCCAAAAGCCCGGCGCTGGTCCAAATCGCTCGCGAGGGCTGTCCCTTTTTATTGAGTTTGCCTAATGCCTTTGGCGCTTCACCTTGGTGGGCTAGGGAATAGAGAACGCGAACATTGGAATAGAGGGCAGCATTCATGGTTGACAGCACGGCAAACAGCAGAACCAAGTTCATAATCGTCGACACGTAAGGGAGGGTACTAACGTGCAGTGCAAGGATAAAGGGACTAATTTTATCGGACTCTTGGGACCAGGGCGTAATGGCCAGGATGAGAAAGATCGAGCCTAAAAACATGATGGTGACCAGCACCACGGTATTGCGAATGGCTTCGCTCAGTGTCCGATGGGGATCCTTGGCTTCGGCCGCAGCTAAGCCAATCACACCCGTCCCCGCATAGGCGAACAGCACTAAAATCATGGCGGGCAAGGCGTGGAACCAACCGTTAGGCACCCACCCCCCGTGGTGGGCCCAAAGGGTGGTGACCGACGGCAGCGGGCGGCGGGTGGGCAGAACATGCACAAAGGTCAATACGCCCCAAAGGATAAAGGCCAGGACAGCGACCGATTTGATGCCGGCCATGAAATCTTCAACGGTGCCAAACCCACGGACGCTAATAAAATTGACGGCGATGATAAAAGCGGAATAAATCAGCGACCATACCCAAAGCGGCATGGCGGGAAACCAGTAACGGGAAAAGAGAGCGGCAGCGGTGACCTCGCTAGACATGGTTAGCACGCTGGAAAACCAGAATATCCAGCCGGACACAAATGTCCAGCCGGGCCCTAGAACTTCCCGCGTAAAGACCAAAAACGAACCGGGGGTTGGGGTGGCAATAGACATTTCAGCCAGGGCATTGATCTCAATGGCCATCAACAGTGCTCCTAGCGCGTACATGGCCAAAACCACGGGACCCGCGTAATGGATAGCCAAACCGCTGGCCATGAAAAGCCCAGATCCCATGATGCCGCCGATGGTCAAAAGGGTTAGAGTAAAGGAGGTTAAATCGCGCTGAAAAGCACGGTGCGCGGTTTTGTGACGACGTTTGACGCGAGGACGGTGCTGGGTCTTAAT
Source organism: Bacillota bacterium (assembly GCA_026627385.1). GTDB lineage: Bacteria > Bacillota > Sulfobacillia > Sulfobacillales > Sulfobacillaceae > JAPNUR01. The sequence continues at coordinate 135,474 of JAPNUR010000002.1, forward strand.
ACTCACGAGAACATCCCTTTTCCACAGTGAATTGCCATGGCTTCCCAATTGTGGTAACGCCATAACGGGTTGAGGATAGCATGAGCATTTGTGCATGACCTTATACGGAGGTGGCAGAGCTTGGCGGTAACGCAGGGGAAAACAGTGCAAGAATCGCGCACGGAAATGACGGAATTAGTGTTGCCTGGCGATTCTAATCAGCTGGGCAATATTTTGGGCGGGCGGGTGATGCATTGGATTGATTTGGCGGCCGCTATCACGGCGGCCCGCCACGCTGGCCATGTGGCGGTGACCGCGTCCATGGACAGCTTAGAATTTCTGCATCCCATCCGGGTGGGTGAGGTGGTGCGCTTGGTGGCTCAGATTAATTGGGTGGGGCGCACATCGATGGAAGTCGGGGTCGATGTGTACGGCGAAAACTTAAATACCGGGGAGCGGCGTAAGACATCGACCGCATTCTTGACTTTTGTGGCGCTTAATGAAGCAGGAAAGCCAGTCGAGGTGCCGCCTTTAATTTTACAGACCCCGGAAGAAGAGGCGCGCTTTCACGAAGCGGAAATTCGCCGCCAAGAGCGGTTAAAGCGCCGGCGGCAGATATAGGAGACGGTGCGGCATGTTACGGTTGCTGTCGACAAATGGGAGAGTGTCTGTAGTTCTGTCGAAGGACGAAGGATGCAGGCCGATGCTTGACATGATTAATAAAACGGGATTAGGAAAATATCCACATGTCGAATAGTGTCGAAAATTTTCACAGGAAATTGGGAGGAAAAGCTCGTTACTATGTCGGTGAGGAATGATTCCTCGCCGACTTTCTTTAAGCGGGGGCGATAAGATGCCTGACGCAGCATTGGTGCAGGTGATTACGCGGTTAACCGGTCTCTTGGTGGACTTGACCGGCGGCGTGTTTACGTTGGTCATGGTGTATGGCGCTATGCGCTTGATGCTGTCACACAATCCGCGGGCTGTCCAAGCCAGCAAGGAGCTGATGGGCCGGGCGGCCGTCGGTTTAGGCCTGGTTTTGATGGTTGATGTGTTGCGTCAACTGATTCAATACGTGGTTTCATGACCCGTGTACTCGCGAATCCCGTCCTGACCCTCATCAACGCGTTATCCCAATGGGCATGGCGACAGGTCGCAATGAACTTGACGTGGTTGCTCCGCCGCTTTGTGTTGTACCCGCTTGGATGGCCCGCTGTGGTTTCCCAGTTTTATCGGATGAGCCAGGATCTGGCGGGGACTGTTGCGGTAGCCCTCATTCTTGCTTCTTTGCTACGACTAATGTGGCCCGAAGTCACCCTGCAGGGTATGCGTTGGTCGACGCGGGCGCTCCTGGAGCGCCTGGTGACCGCCGCCTTGTTGGCGGTCGTCGGCCCTTGGGTTGTCCAAGTGCTACTACGCGTGAACAACGCATTAGTGCAGCAGCTGCTAGCCCCATCAGCCATCAGTGGGCTGACCGCCCCTCAAGGGGTATTGTCACCACTAGTCGCTGGATTTGCGAGTCTTGCGCTATTGGTGCTCATGCTCTACCTGGCCGTGTTTTACGCCGTCCGCGCTATTGAAATTTATTTATTAACCGCCTCCATTCCATGGCTGCTGCTCTGGTGGGCCACTCAAGGCGACGATGTGATCCTCAGCCGGGTTGTGAAAGAATTCATCGTCGTGATCTTTGTGCAGTCCATGCACGCTGCAGCATTGTGGTTAGCCTTTCATCTACTGGGAGCACTGGCGTGGCAAGGGGTGTTTTGGGAATTAGCGCTGCTCTGGTGGATGACGAAATTGCCAGGGGAGTTGCGGCACCTGATGGGCGCTGTGCCGGGAGTGAGCGCGTTGTGGCGGTAAGACACACTGTGACCATTCCTCTGTCTAGCCAACCGGACGTGCTGTTTGGCCTCAAATTGACTGATATTGTCTGGCTGTTGTTGGCTGCAGTCGGTGATCTGGCCATATGGCACGCGCTGCGCCACTGGGTTACTCTCCGGTGGGTAGGATGGATTGGGGTGACGAGTTACGGCATCGGGTTTGCCGTGGTCCGGGTTGACGACATCACATTGGCTCAATGGCTTGGTCAGTGGCTTCACTTTTGGTTATCCCCTCGCCTTTATTTGCCTTAATGCGCATTGTTGCGCTGAATTTATTGCCAATAAATCACGAGGTGAGTAACGTGGCTGCACGCATTAGTCAAGTTTTTCCAATTCGCGCCATTGGCCCCAATATGTGTTTAGTAGGCCGCGACCGGTTTTCGGCCGTGTTAGAAGCCGTACCAATTAACTTTGGCCTGAGGTCCGAGGCGGAACAAGATCGCTTGGTGAACGCGTACACGGCCTTTTTAAATGGATTGAACTTTCCTGTGGAAATCTTAGTGCGGTCCGATTATCTTCGGTTAGACGATTACCTTGGAGAAATCAAGCAACACGAGGAAGATATCGAAGCTCATTTAAGACCCTCGCTTAGTGACTACATTGAATTCCTGGAAGAAACCGCTCATGTGGATCATCTGGTGCGCCGCCGTTTTTATCTCATTCTGTCTTGGGAAGGTCTGGATTCCCGCACGCGGCCGTTGCGCCGCGGAGAGGTTTTGTGGGAAGAAGCGGAAGCCGAACTGGACCGTCGTCGTGAGATTGTGGCCACGGGACTTAGGCCGCTCGGTGTACGGGTAAAGCCCTTGCAACGGGAAGACCTCTTCCGCTTTATCTATGCAAGCTTGGGTGGGCGCCAGGGCTTGCCACAAGGGGTGAGTTGGGTATGGGACTAAGGCGCGGCCATCGCGCCTTAGCCGACCCCTTCAATGCGGTGTGGCCGTCACACCTCAAAATCTACCCGACGCATATTGAAAGTGGTGAACAGGTCGCGCGGTTTTACCAAGTGGTTGGCTATCCTCGCGAAGTGGCGCCAGGGTGGTTTGAGCCGCTGATTCACTGGGCCGCCCCATTAACCATCGCCATGCATGTGGCACCGATTGATACGCACCTGATTGTCCGCTCCATGACCCGGCGTATGATTTGGCACCGTGGCGCTTTGGCTTGGGATCAGAGTCAGGGGCGGTTAAGTCAGCCACAGCAAGTTGTCGCACTAGATGATGCTGAACAGCTCCGCATGACCTTGGCCCGTGGGGATACCCGCATGCTCGAGGTGCTCCTGATCATTGGACTCTGGGCACCGAGCGTCGACGAACTGGAGAATCAAGCGCAACAGTTGGAAAGCCGCGCCCAGGCGATGATGCTCGTGCTGCGCAGCATGCGCTATCGTCAGTTAGAAGCCTTGCAGCTGGCGCTGCCGTTGAGGGTGCCGCCATTGCCCGGCCGCGAAATGGATAGCCGTGTGTGGGCAACCTTATTTCCGTTCTCGTCCGGGGAGGTTATGCATCGGACGGGCCAGGTGCTCGGGGTGAATCCCCGGACGAACACCCTCATTGTGGTCGACCGCTTTCATTTGGCGTCGCCTCACTCCATTACCATCGGCTGGTCTGGTGCCGGGAAGAGTTTCGCCGCCAAACTGGAAGCCATGCGCGCGCGCTATCGACCATTGGCGGTTAGCATTGTCGATCCCGAAGGGGAGTACCGCTGGCTTCAGCGGTTAGGCGCACAGTTGTGGACCATTGGCCATGAATCCGCCGGCCTGGGCACGTTTCCTTATGATCCATTTGCCGTTCAAGTTCAGGCGGACGAAGAAGAGACTGCGCGTCAAGCGGATTTTCTCCTTCGCTTGATTCGGCGCTTGGCGCCCGATTTTATAGAGCGTTTCGGCGGCGACGCAGAGGATGCGCTGTGGCGCGCCATTCGCGACAGATCGGGTCGTTGGCGATTGGATGGTACGGGTCAAGTCACGATGAAGGAATGGCTTAACGCCGTCCGTGCGGATCAGGATCGCGTCCGGGCCCGGCTGGAGACAATTTGGCAGCGTTGGCAGCATGCAGTGGGAACAGCGCCATTGCCGGCGGCGACGTTTGAAGTCTTTGACTTTAGTCGGGTAGTGGACGGGATGAAGGGAGCCGTGTATCTCGCGCTGACCGAATGGTTAATGCGGCGCATGGCTCGCGACAATCAACGACGACTCATTATCTTTGACGAAGCCTGGCATCTTCTCACCGATGACCAAAGCGCACCTTACCTCGAGGAATTGTTTCGTCGGGGGCGCAAGTGGGGCACGGCCGTGTCGCTGTTGACGCAGGATATTGGCGATTTCACGCGCAGCCGCGCCGCCGAGGTGTGCCTCCGAAATGCGCCAATGCTCCTGCTGATGCGCCAACATCCCGAAAGCTTGCGGGAAATTCAGACCTTGTTGCGACTGAGTGAAGGAGAAATTGACATCATCCGTCAGGCGGGCCGCGGTGAGGGTCTCCTCATGCTGGCTGACGAACATCTGCCAATCCGCGTTGTGGCCTCTCAGCGCGAAACAGAGCTGTTAACGGGAACGGAGGAATAACGTATGCAACCGTGGGTCAATTGGATCAAGGGCCATATAGGGCCAGCCGCTTTCATGGCGAGTGCTATTGTGTTTGCAGTGCTGAACCTAGGGTCGATGCACCCCTCGGTGGTTCCGGCCAGGGTGCCCGTGGTGACCGCATTGGTGCCGGCCGGTGCCCGCATTACCCCGCAGGATATTCGCTGGGTCAAGGACACGGCGGTTCGGGCGGTGGGGGCCGAAACACTCAACGGTTACGCGCGCACTACGTTGTTTCCGGGGGAGATCTTGTCGCCGCCGGATGTGTCGCGTTGGTCCCAGCGCGTCGCATTGGTGGCCGTCGCCCCAACTAACCCCTCGGATGTTGCTGTAGTGCCTTCGAGCTCTTACGTCGATGTCGTGATTTTTGCCAAGCAGCAGATCGCCTGGCAATCTGGTCCCGTGCTCGTTATCGGGCGCCAATCCGCCATGGAGGCGAGTATCGCGGTCGCGATGCCGTTTCGGCAAGCGGTGCAATTTGAAGAGATGAAAAACCGGGGGACGGTGGCGGTCATCGGGATGTCCTCGTGATTGTCGTTGCCACTAGCCATATAGGCATCCGCGATTACGTGCAGCGAACGCGCGATCCCAAGATGATCTGGGTCGATGATTGGGAAAAGATTCCCACGCCTGAGGTGACTATTTCCCAGTTGTTTCTGGCGCAAGATGTCAGCGGATTTGAACAGGCATTGCAATGGCTTCAGCACATGATGGCTCGAGGATGGAAGACGCCGGTCGTGGTATGGGTTTGCGATGAGTATTCTCATCCGTTACTCGAACAGCTGGCGGACCGCGTGACGACTTGGCGAGGAGAAATTGGACAAGATGCCTTGCAGGCCTGGTGCACTGCTGGGACAGGGACGGCGGCGTCAGTTCCATTAGCGCGCCACTGGGCCGTGATTACCGCCTATCCCTATCCTCCGCTGTCTCCTTTGATTGCCGCCCTGAGCGATTATGCGGACCGCTCCTGGGGACACAGGGGAGGGTGGATTGATGCGGAGTGGTTTCGCGCGGAATTGTCATGTCTCCTGGCGCCGGAGCTCTACGTCCGCGATACGTGGGTCGAACGATCATTACCGTATGTCACCGCGCGAGGGTACCTCATCCCAGCGCCCCCAGGCTGGCATCCAGGCGTGTCCTGGCCAGGGCGCGAGCGACTCTTGAGCTGGTTTCAATTGCCCTGGGCGTGGCAAGGGTGGTTCTTTGGCGCGCAATATGCTACCTCATTGGCGCTTACCGTACTGGACCGATTGGCGCATGTTGTCCTCTGGATTGATGATGATGTCACCCCACCGCCGTTGATCCGGCACGTGCGCGATTTTGTGGAGACTTACCGTCCTGACCTTGAATGGACAATCCTGTCGCCGTCGCGTCTCGATCCACCGGGCTCGCATGCATGGCGGCAACCGGGGGACAAGCGGTCAATTTTCCCCGGACTTAGACGTTTCCCGTTTGCTAGGTCCCGTTGGAAAGGAAGGGGTTCGTAATGTCGTCATCGCACTGGCAGCTCTTTTCGGCATCCAGCAATCAATGGGAGATCGGGGACCCGGACGACGGCAATGCCGTTATCCGTCGCTGGTTAGGGTTACTGCAGCAACACTTTCCGGAGAGCGTCTCTCATCTTGTGTGGGATAGAGATCGAGTGGCGCAATTAGAGCGCGCTGTGGATCATGTGATTCAATTGGATGGGCGCTGTCCGGAGCACTTGGTTCCGTACTATCGGCGATCCTTAATGAACCGCCTGACGGGTTTGGGGCCGCTCGACACCTTACTTTTAGATGACAGTATTTCGGAAGTCATGGTCAATGGGCCCGACGTGTACGTTGAGCGTTACGGTCGCCTGGAAAAAGCGCCAACAACATTTGCGGACAATGAGGAAGTGCAAGATTTAGCGCGGCGCGTCGCCAGTCGCGCGGGGCGCGACCTGACCACCGAAACGCCCCTTTGTGATGCGTTGCTGAGCGACGGGTCCCGTGTGCAATGTGTATTGCCGCCGGTTAGCGAACAACCGTGTCTTACGATTCGCAAGGCCCAACAGCGCCCTTTGACACTCGACGACTACTTGCAGCAGCAGTCGTTGACCGAAGAGTTGTGGCAGGATTTAGTGCACTACGTTCACGAACGCCAAAACCTCATCATTGCCGGGGGCGCGAGTAGCGGCAAAACGTCCCTTCTGAGGTTGCTCGCGAGTGCTATTCAGGAGACGGAGCGGCTGGTCACGATCGAAGATGTGCGCGAATTAAATTTGCCCCATCCCAACACTGTGCGTCTGGAGGCGTACCGGCACTATAGCGTTGGGCAGCTGGTCATGCATGCCTTACGCATGCGTCCGGATCGCATTATTGTCGGGGAGGTGCGGGGAGCGGAGGCCTTGGATTTGGTCGAGGCTCTTAGCAGCGGGCATCCCGGTTCGTTATGTACCCTTCACAGCGCTGGCGGGGACATGCGCACGATTCACCGTCTAGCCCGCCTGGCGTTGCAAAAGGCCAACGGGTTGTCGTTTGACTCGTTAGTGTCGCAAATTCTTGAAACGGTCAATGTCATTGTTTACCTGGTGCGAGAACCGAGCGGCCGCCGACGGGTTGACCGCGTGGTAGAAATTCAGCATCGGGAACTGCGGCTCAAATGGTGCTGGGCGGGCGACCGCCATGTTCGGGTGGAGGAGGGGTCACAGTGTCCGCTTTAGTGTGGGCCGTCGCTGCCGGTGTGTCGCTCATCACCTGGGCGATAGAGGGCGTATGGTGGCCGTTGGCTGCCGGGTGGTGGTTTGGGTTATGGGCACGCGATCAGACGCTGATGGTGGCCGGTCTCGTCGATGGAGCAGTCATTGCTTACTATCTCCAGATGCGTCGCTACGCCGCCTCGCGTACGCGCGATCAAATGTTGGCGCTGCTCTTTTTGGTGCGCTTAGAACAGTTGTTAGCCATCACCGGGAACCTTGCGGCGGCGTTAGATGACATGGGGTATGGGGCCACAGAGCCTGACGGGATGATAGCCGAGCATGTGTTAAAGCGCATTGCCGAAAACTATCGCATAAAGCCCTTGTTGTTTGTTAGCCGCGTGGCGTTTTTGGTTCGCCGGTACGGTGGTAAGCTTCAACCTTTGGTAGCATGGGCCAAAGAGACCATTCAGACGAATCAAATCGATCGGCATCAACAGCACCTCGAGCAAGTAGCTCGTGAATCAACCATGATTACCTTGGCACTGGCGCCGATCGCCATCCTGGTTCTCTTTCGGGTGATGATTCCAACATTTTTTCAGGTGCTAAGCGATACCCGTTTAGGGGCGATCACTGTGGCTGTGGTGTCCGCCAGTACTGCAGTGGTGTTTGGCATTTTGAGCCGTTATCACCGTTTGGAGGCTGATGAGGTGTGAGTGTGCTCGCCGCATGGTGTGCTGGCATGGCGCTAGTTGTTGCGGTACGTCGCCCGAGAGCAGCGGTGTGGGCCTGGTTGGGCGCGACGCTATTAGCCGTTTGGCAATCGCAGACCTTATGGGGAATCGTGGTCAGCGGCGCTGCCAGTGGAGTGCTGGCGATGAGCGAGAGGTCAGAGACGACCTCCCTCAAGGATATACGGCCAGCGTTGGTGCGTTTTTGGCATAAGGTGGAGGTGATGGTCAGTGCCGGCCTGACATTTTGGCAAGCCGTAGAATATGCCGCCACGTCGGAACCGCTGATTGCGGCGTCCGTTCGTCGGGTGGCCGAAGAGATTGCGACGCGTGCTCGGGGCGTGGTGACACCGGACCCGTCTTGGGGGGAAGATGGTGACATCACGGTTTTAATGTTGCAACACGGTTACTTACACGGAGTAGAGGCCACGCAGATCCGCACTCAGCTGCGCTATTGGGAAGGGGCGATGCGCGTGGAGGCGGAGAGTCGACGAAAAAGGGCCCCGATCTGGATGTCGGTATTACCGGCTCTGTTGCTGCTGAATGTGTTGTGGCTGTTTCTAGCGCCCATGGGTGCGATGGCAGCTCACAGTTGGCTTCGGGTGTCCTGAACTAACGAGTGTCCGCTCGGTAACGTTTTGATCCGCCCCTACAAGAGCACCCTGGACTCTTCCTGTCATCTTGGTGGATTCGCGCCATGCCTCGCGCCGTACCTGCATGGCGGATTGATCGATCCACGGAATCGTGCGACCCAAGTCCCTTTCGACTGCGTCGGCTGTCGGTTCGCCAGCCTTGCCGACACCAGTGGTGCGGGCAATATTGCTCGCACCGCGGCTGCCGGTCCGCCGCACGCGAGGGCAGATCCCACCGAGGTCCCGGCAAGTTCCACCCTGTAATCGGGGTCGCTGACTGTTTCTGGGGATTCTTACGGTGTTGGCCTGATTGCGATAGCTGCAACACCACCGATAACTCCCATAATGAGAGCCGCGAGCAGGCTGCCACCCGTGACAAGAACAGTGACACCTGCAAGTGCCGTAATGGCTAATGCGCGAGATATCGCCACGATGATCGCTCCTTAATGGAATCCAATAGCGATAAGGCTTAAGACGCCCATTGCCATCGACGCGACGGCTAAGGCGTGTAATCGATGCATTTTGAAATATTGCAGGAGAAAACGCGTGGACAGCCAGGCGGCCAGACCCGCGGCAATGCCGCCAGCGACAGCCGGTCCGAGCAGTCCATGCATTCCCCCGTGAAGTTTAGGCAATTCCACCAAGGATGCGGCAAAAATAATCGGGGTCGCGAGCAAGAAACTAAAGCGCGCGGCCTCAGAGTACGAAAGGCCCAGGCTTAAACCCCCGACCATGGTGCTACCGGATCGCGATAATCCCGGAATGAGCGCAAGGATTTGAAAGCAACCAATAATCCAAGCCTTGCGGGGGGTAAGCTGGCCTACCGTGTGTGGACGCTTGCGCCGGTGCCAACGGTCTCCTAGCCATAATAGCGCGCCATTGACGATTAAGAAGAAGGCGGCCGGTAAAGGATGGCCAAATAAGCGCGACAGCGGCGCTTTGAGGAGAAAGCCGGTCACTCCGGCAGGAATGGAAGCCAACACAATGAGCCAGAATATTCGTCCATCGCTGTTAGGATGGCCGCGCAAGTATCGTAAGGCACCACGGATAAGCGTGAGCCACTCCGGCAAGAAGTAGAGCAATAGGGCCAGGGCGGTTCCTAAGTGCAACGCCACCAAGAAGGGGAGATAACGGGGGCCGATCGTGGGCACCAAAAGGTGCGTGACCCGGGGAAGAATCACCAGGATCCCAAGGCTAGAAAATGGAAAAAGTTCAGTGAATCCTTGAATCACACCAAGTAGGACGGCTGTCCCAATACTCACCCCAATATCCTCCTCATGTTTTAATGGAATTACATCATGTTCGCGTTATCGTGACATTAAGGGTGTGTAAGCGTTGGATAAAGAACGCGTGGCGTTTGATCGACGTGTCCCACATCAAAGTGACGAAGAGGGGATGAGCTTGGCGTTGGCACAACGGCACTACTCAAGCGGCTGAAGGCAGGAACCTCCCGTATTCGGCGGGCCACGGTAGTCGCCCAGGCGGACGCTGGTTCGTCAGTTTCACCTGCGAGGTCGAGCGCGTTCCCTCCACGCCCCGGGCATCCGCAGGCCGTGGTCGGGGAGGATGCGGGCATCCAGCATTTAGCCGTCTTGCCTACGGCGAAAGAATGGAAAACCCCCGATCACTTCAAAATGTTCTCGATCAGATAGCCCGGCTGAGCCGAGAATTCGCGCGCAGGCAACCCGGCAGTCGTGGGTGAGCGGAGATTTTGAACCGCAAATACGTCTTGGGCGTGCCGCTCTATCGCCAAGCACAAAACTGGGCACGCGGGGGCGTGTGGATATCCCGCCAAACAATGGCCAATTGGGTGCTGGTCGGGGCCGACCAGTGGTTGGCCCCCATACGCGCTAACCTAAGCTAGCTGAATCGCATGGAAGACGTCGTTTGCGGGGGCGCTCATGGAGTGCCTGGGTCCACGTGCGGGAGGTCAGGAACCAATCCGCCCGCTCCACAACGCCCCGAACGATGATACGAAGATCCTGCCAAATCAGTAGAGAAATACGCCACACGGCGGGGGAAATCACGGCGAACGGGATATCCGTCGGGGGAAAAAGCCGGGCCCCTGGGTCCGGATGGCATCCACCAGCACCGCGCCTAACAACTTCGCCAAGCGGTCGGATGGCGCCCAATCGGGGTCGAACGCACGCCACGCATCGATGTGGAGCAAGCTGTTTAAGCGTTTAAACGCGATTATTTCGATCGGCCATCGCAGTCGATCTCATGCGAGGATTTCGGCGGCATCGGCCACCGTTTCCGGTCAGGTCGTCCCAATCAAGACAGAATCGGCTGCTTCCCATGTCTCTTGCGCGACGGTATAGCCCTGATCGCGCGCCGCCTTGCGCGGCTTCCGGCGTGCCTGTTCGGCCGCTGGGGGGACTGGCGCATCGCCACGATGCGGACCGGGAGGGTGGGCCGGTCTTGAGTGCCAGGAATTGGCCCCCACCAGTCGCCCGGGGTGGCATCGGGGAGCGGGCGGACCGCCGCCAGCACCGACCAGGGTTGGCCGTCGAGGGTTTGAAATCGTAGCGCATGCCATCCCAACCGGACGATGACGGGGGCGTTTTGCGCGACGATCCCGGCGAGCGCCGTCGGTTGGGCCTCATGCCGGTGGGCCCAGACCACATCATCCGGACGCCAACGTCCTCGCGTCAGGGATTCGGCCTCCTGCGCATCCGTCCGTGCCACGTGGTCCCATGGGCCCGTGCCCCAATGCCCTGGCGCATGCAGGCGCCACGGGGTCCCTGAGCTGCCGGGACGTGGAATCGTACTGCCATCGGTGAGCACCAGCCGGAATCGGCTCTGGAGCGCGGGGCCCATGCCGTGCGATCGGAATCATGGATCCCAGAGAAACCCCAGCCATGCATTTGACGGACATCGGACTGGCTGTGGTGGCTTCGCCCTGGCGGTTATCCTTGCCCGATCCAGACCATGCGAAGTTCTTGGAGGTGTGTCTAGCATGTGGAGACCGGGCACATCTCATTACTGGGAACATTCGCCATTACCTGGTTGCGGCCCGACAAGGGGTCTCAGTATTGACCCCGCGTGAGTGGGTGAATCAGCGCAAGGGTCTATGAGCAATTAATTCACCGCTTCGGCGCACTTACCAATGGTGCATCCTCAGATGGCACCAGATTTGGTGGGTTATCGCTCCATCAGAACGGGCGGTAATCAATGCAGCGTCCGGGGGTGGGCAATAGCTTACCCGGGTTCAAGCGGCCATCGGGGTCAAAAACCCGTTTTAAAGCGTTGTGGGCTGCGAGTTCCGCCTCGCTAAATTGAAAACGCATGGCGTCGAGCTTTTCCAAACCAATCCCATGTTCCCCGGTAATACTGCCGCCCTGCTTGACGCAATACGCCAGAATGTCCAGTCCAGCCTCTTGCACGCGCTCGACCTCCCGGGAATCGGAGCCGTTGTACAATAAGAGGGGGTGCAGGTTCCCATCCCCGGCATGAAAGACGTTGGCAATGCGGATGTCGTAACGGTGAGCGGTGTCGTCGATAAAAGCAAGCGCATCCGGTAAGAGATGGCGCGGAATCACGCCATCCTGTACGTAGTAGTTGGGCGAGATGAGACCCATCGCACCAAAGGCGGTCTTGCGGTTGGCCCACCACAGCTGCCGTTCAGCCACGGATTGAGCTTCGCGGATTTGCCGCACCCGGTGATGTGCCATGATCTCCATCACCGCGTTGACATCGGCTTCAACGGTGAGGGGATCGCCGTCCAGTTCAATCAGGAGCACAGCGGCTAAGTCCGGGGGGTATCCGACCGGATAAGCGCCGCGTTCGACCGCTTGCACCGCAAGATGATCCATCATTTCCAAGGCAGCGGGAACAATGCCTGCACTGATGACATCCGAAACCGCGCGACTCGCTTCTGAAACCTCGTCAAACAGGGCGGCCAACGTGCGGCTATGTTTCGGCGATGCCGTCATTCTTAGCCAGAGCTGGACAGCAATTCCTAGCGTCCCTTCAGACCCGACGAGCGCACCGAGCCAGTCGAGACCCTCCGGGTCACCTGCCAGATTGCCTACACGTACCAGATCGCCATTCGCTAAGATAACGTCCGCCATAACGATATGATTGACCGTAACCCCATATTTTAGGCAATGGGGTCCGCCCGAATTCTCGGCAAAATTTCCGCCGATGGTGCACGCTTGCTGAGAGGAGGGGTCAGGGGCATAAAAATATCCGTGCGGCTCGATGGCTCGGGACACTTCCGCATTGACAACGCCCGGATCGACTTGCACGATGCGATTCTCCCAATCAATGTGATGAATCGTCCGCATGCGCGAAAAATGCATGACCACGGCATCCGGAGTGGGGATGGCGCCACCCGACAAACTGGTTCCCGCCCCCCGCGCAACGACGGGAATGCCGTGGTGGTGGAGATGCTGAACAGCACGTCGGGCCTCCTCCGCGTTTCCTGGCAACACGACGGCTCGGGGAATCCCTGCAGATAATGTATAGCCGTCTTGCGCATACGTTTTCAGGGCTTTCGGGTGAGTAAGAACGTAGGGGCGCCCGACGATGGCTTCGAGGCCGGATATCCAGTCAGCCACGAGCGGTCCCTCCTTCCTTGGTGGTCATGGATGGGAGGTAACCGGCGGTGCGGTAAGCACGCCAGACGAGATCAATAGGATGTTCCGCCAGGACGTGTTTACCTTGCGTGACCAGCCCTTGCTGAATGTGCAAAAGGCACCCAGGGTTGGCGGCGCTGATGATGTCGACACCATGAGGTATACCTTCAATTTTGTCCCGGAGGAGCGCTTGGCTCATTTCTGGGTGCGTCAAGTTGTAAATGCCAGCGGAACCGCAACAGCGGGTGGAATTCGCCATCTCCTGAATACGGTAACCCGCGCGCTGCAACAAGATCCGGGATTCCTTGAAAATGCCCTGGGCGTGAACATGGTGGCACGCATCATGAATCGTTACCGGCGTTGGCTGTTCGGAAAGGTGAGGCAAAGGTTCGTCGCTCAACACCTCGAGTGCGTCACGAACAGCAGCACTGAAATGACGGGCCCGTGCTTCCCAGGGCGTCCCCCGCAAGAGTTCCGGATATTCTCGAAGGGTGCTTAAACAGCCGGCGGCGTTGACCACAATGACGGAGGCGCCGCTGGCCTCAAATGCTTCAATGTTTTCTTGTGCCCACGTCTGGGCTTGCGCCGGCTGACCGTTGTGCCAATGAAGGGCTCCACAGCACCGCTGACGTGGGTCAACCGTGACGCGAAAGCCTGCCATCCGCAGGAGGTCGGCGGTATGCTGGTTGGTGTCCGCATACACGGTGTCCATCACACAGCCAACAAACAAGAAGGCGGTGTGAGACTGGGGCGGGTCTGAGGCAATGCGGTGGCGGCTTAGTCGCCGGTTGATGTGTGCCGGGAGCCCTCGTTGCAGACGGGCCGGACTATCTGGCCACCATGTTAACCAGCGGCGGACGAGGAAACGCCCCAACGGATGTTGGCTCCAGCGGGCGAAGCGCTGGAACCAGGCGAGTCCTTTGGAACTTCCTAAAAAGAATGTGAGGAGGCGCATCAGCCGTAACGATGGAGTCGATCCCGCTTGGTGCCCCCGCCATTCTTCCACGAGGTGGCCGGTCGGCACGTGAGCGGGGCACACGGCCTCACAGGCGCGACAGTCGAGGCAGTCGTCTAGCCACTGAGCTTCCACCGCGTCATGCGGTTCAGAATCCTTGGTCCACAGTTCGAGCAAAACCAAACGACCCCGGGGAGATTCCATCTCGACCCCAGTTTGTTGATACGTAGGGCAACTGCTAAGGCATAGTCCACAATGGACGCACTGGTCAAGGGTCATCGTGATCATCCCTTTCGCGGATCCCATAAACATCCGTCAGGATCAAACTGAGATTTTAGCTGCTGCCACCAAGGGTCGGACACGAAGGGAGATGGCGTGATGGCATTGTCGTCCCGTAGCACCCGCAGCGCGCCGCCATTGTCACGAATCCAGGCGCGCAGTTGGTGATGTTCGGATGGCCTCATGAGGTAGCCAAAAAATGTTCCCGATTGAACTTCGACCTGTACGGGGGCCGCGGAGGGCCAATGTGCCAAAAAGTCGATAACGGACGAGCGCTTGATGCTTCCCGCTATGGTTAAGAGTGGCCCTTCGGCAGAAATCACCGGGAGATCAGTGGCATGGGCGGGTCCCAGCTGTTTTTCGAGCGCCGTCAAACGGACCTTGCGTCCATGGGCTACGGCGTAGAGCGTGAGGTGATCCTCCTGCCAAATGAGACTAAGGCTAGCCCAGGTGGACATCATGTCCTGGAGTTGAGCGATTTTTCCGGATAGTTGCGCCCACGTGACCGGAACCCGCCATGCAGCTTGAGATTCTGGCAGTGGGCTCACCTTCAACGTGATAGCCGTGATGACGCCGAGAGTGCCCCGGGAACCCCAAAAAATGCGGGTCAGGTTATAACCGGCGACGTTTTTGACGACGCGGGCCCCAAGGTTAATCGGGCCCAGCGCAGGCACGATGCACGTTAAGCCGATAATGCGGTCGCGAAAGGGCCCATACCCGCGGTAAGGTCCCTCTACCGCGGCGGCCACGGTACCGCCCACCGTGTCGTCTAGACCGTCCATGGGCTGTAGGGGAATCCATTGGCGATGCGAACGCAGTACTTGGTTGAGTTCGCTTAGACGGAGGCCAGCACTGGCGGTGACCACTAAATCAGCGGGTTGATGGGCGAAGGCCGCCGGATCCGAGGGCAACACGAAGATGTTGTGAGGCGGGCCGTAGGGTCGGTGTCCACCGCCTTGGGGCACGAGCTGGCGTTGCGTTAAAATGTGTTGATGTAGGATACGGTTTTGCTCGGCAATGGCCCAGGGGGTTTCATGTGCTGGGGGTACGTGTGGTACATCCGGCATACGGTTCCGCCTCCTGTCGGAAAGGAATTCGCGCTGTGGCAGCGGAAATCCTCCGCGTCACGAAAAAAGTGCGTTTGTTGCACATCATGGGGTTCGTTCATGGTGTGACCGGGTAGGGCCACGACACGCGAAGGGATGATGAGGGATGAGAATCGAGCCGCGCCCGGAAATCGAGGCGTTGCCGCCGTACGTGCCAGGCACCTCGTTAGAAGAAGCGCGCAAGACCAGCGGGCGGCAGATCATGGTGAAGCTCGCGTCCAATGAAAGCCTCTGGGGGCCGTCACCGCGGGCGATGGCTGCGGTGCGCAACGCCGTCGATCGCATGCCCCTGTATCCGCCCATGCAAGATCCCGCGCTGGCCGAGGCCTTAGCTCGCCAGTTACGGGTCGGCGAACACCAAGTTATTGTCGGCAATGGAGCCGACGAGTTGTTGCGCCTAGCGGCTCAGGCGTACGTGAGGCCGGGGGAGGAAGTGATCTTTCCCGCCCCCAGTTTTTCCGCATATTATCAGTGTACCCAGTTGGCGGGGGGAATTCCGAAGCCAGTGCCGTTAGCTGCCAATGGAGCCAACGATTTGAGAGCGACCCTGGAGCAGGTGACCGAACGCACGCGTCTCATCTATTTGTGCGCGCCGAATAATCCGACGGGCACGATGTTTGATGCCGCGGACTGGGACGCGTACATTCGAGAGGTGCCGTCCAGCGTGCTGACGGTCGTAGATGGGGCGTACTTGGAATTTTGCCCGCCCGAGCTTCAACCTGATTTTGTCGGGGCCATTCAGTCGGGAAAACCGGTGCTGTTGGTCCGCACGTTTTCGAAATTGTATGCCCTCGCCGGGTTGCGAGTCGGATGGGCCGCGGGGCCCGAAGATCTCGTGGCGCCGTTACTCAAGGCACGGGATCCGTTTTCGGTCAGTTGGCCGGGCATTCTTGCGGCGCGGGCCTCCCTGGAGGATACGGCATACTTCCAGCAGGTGCTCGCGGAAACCATCGCGGCGCGAAGCTGGTTGATGAGCGCTATGACAGCCCGCGGTTACCGCCTGTTTTCTTCTCACGCCAATTTTGTCACCATTGATGTGGCCCAAAGTGCCCAGGGTGTGGCCCAACAGTTGATGGCTCGCGGCTTTGTGGTGCGTCCTACGACTAGCTTTGGGCTGGCGTCTCATATTCGGGTGACGGTGGCGCCGCTGGCCGTCCTTCGCGAATTTTTGGCGGCATGGGATGAGGTGCTGGGCGAGTGACGACGGAAACCAAAACTCGGGATTGCATTCCTGAGTTCAGTAGTTTACTATAATAAACAATTAAAGAATTAACGCAACGAGGTACGCGGTGAAACAATGGCTTAGCGCAAATCGCCGACAATACGAAGTGTTTATCCAGGTGGTCGAGAAACTCTTGGCCTCGGGATTCCATCCGGTGTCCACCGAGCCTTATCGGGACCATATGTTTCGCCGTGACCATACGGAAGCGATGGTTCAGGTCTTGGGGAGCTTTTCGCCAGAAACCATTGACTGGCCGCTCAAAGTCTTTTCCACTGGTCCCTTATTTCGGGCCGATCAATCATGGTTAGAAGCGGTGGATGTCGAATGGCTAGGAGCCGGATCGGCCGCCACCGACAGCGCGGCAGTGAACTTTTTAGCGGAATTAGTCGGCGGATTTCGCCTGGATCATCCGGATTTGGTCATGGTGTTTGGCCACCTGGGGTGGCTCAACACGCTTCTGTCAACCAAGGCGCCGGATGACGAGGACGCCCGCGCGCTCATCGCCGCTTTGCGCCAAGGACGCTGGAGTGTCATCCGCGAGCGCTTGCCCGAGCTTGAGCACCTGTTTCGGCCCTTGCCCTATCACGAATTTGTCGAGGAAATTGGACGGTGGGTTGAGGGGATTGACGTCATGGCGGTGGATACACCGTGGACTCAACGGTGGGATCTCTCCCTGACCGGACAATGGGACTATTATAGCGGCATCGTCTTTAGTTTGTATCATCGGGACACGGGGCAGGCGTTGGCGAACGGCGGGCGTTTTCGAATGGAGGTCCGCGACCGCACCATTGAAGGGATTGGTTTTACCTTGTATTTAGATGCGTTTCGCGCGGTTGAAGGATGAGGGACAGATGGCTTACACACTGACGATGGCTGTCGCTAAGGGCAGGGTGTTGGACGAGCTTCAGGAACTTTGGATTAAGGCCGGGTGGCCTTGGCCGGTTGCCAGCAACGGGCGCGCCTTATGGTTCCCGCCCTCGTTGCACGCGCCCGGTCTCATTATTGCCCGCGGGCAGGACATTCCAATGTTGGTGCAACGGGGCATTGCGGCGTTCGGCGTCGTGGGCCGGGATATTCTCGAAGAAAAAGGAGCCTCAGGTGTGCTTGAGGTGCTAGATTTGGGTATTGCCCATTGTCACCTCGCCCTGGCAGCACGGATGGCCCGGTGGCCAGATGGCCCGGTACGCGTGGCGACCAAGTATCCACGCATAGCCCAGCGATTTTTTGCTGAACGGCAGCATCCCATTGAACTTGTAGCGCTATCCGGCAGTTTGGAATTGGCGCCCCATATCGGCTTAGCTCCCTATATTGTCGACATTGTGCAGACCGGCCGCACCTTGCGCCAGCATGACCTGGTGGAGGTAACCCGGATCATGGATTCAAGCGCCTGGTTGATTGCCAATCCGGCGTTTTGGCGCACCCATGCGGACGCTCGTGCGGTCTACCAACAACTGTTGAGCGCGGTGATGTCAGGCGAAATGACGGAGCGGGATGATTCGCTATCGAGTCCCGTCCGGTAATGGCGGGCAAGAACAACGACGCTAGCCAAAGGAGTAATGTGATGACTCGCAGTGCGGAAGTCCATCGGGTGACAAGCGAGACGTCGATAGACGTGCGATTGGGGTTGGACGTCGACGAGCCACCCCAAATTGAAACGAATTTGCCGTTGTTGACCCACTTCCTCAACGCGTTTGCGGTACACGGGCGATTTGCGCTCTATGTGGCAGCGACCGGGGATGTCGAGGTTGACGCCCACCACCTCGTCGAAGATGTGGGCATCGTCATCGGCAGCGCGTTTCGCGAAGCGTTAGGAGATAGGCGGGGGATTCAGCGGTTTGGGCAGCGGCTGATGCCCATGGATGAAGCGTTGGTGCTGTGCGCCGTCGATATTTCGGGCCGCGGCCAGTGCTTTTGGTCCGGAGATTTTCCAATGAGGGCCATTGGAACGGTGGCGAGTGAAGTGTGGCCCGAGTTCTTTCACGGATTTGCCCGTCAGGCCGGCATGACGGTCCACGTTCGCATGATGGCCGGGGTCAATGCTCATCACGTGTATGAAGCGGCCTTTAAGGGGTTGGGCCAAGCGCTCCATGAAGCGTGTCAGCGCCGTTATGACACCCTGCCGTCGACGAAAGGGGTGCTGGAATGAAGATCGGGCTGGTGCCGCTCCATGCAGGGAATCTGGGCAGCCTCACCGCCAGCCTAAAGCGGCTGGGGCACACGGTGGTCTATTGGAATACCGCGGCCGACATTAGGGCCGTGGACTGGGTGGTGTTTCCCGGCGTTGGCGCTATGCGCGACGTGACCGCTGATCTTGAACGCCGGGGATTGCTGCGTCCCTTGGAAGACATGCGTGCCGAGGGCCAGCCATTTTTAGGCATTTGTCTTGGGATGCAGCTATGGTTTGAAACCGCCGAAGAGGGGGGACAAGGCCTCGGGTGGTTCAGGGGGTCGGTGCCGCGCCTGGAGGCGCCGGTGCTGCCGCACATTGGATGGAACCATTGGGAGGCGACGCCTGCCACGCCGCGGTGGTTGAGAGCGTATGCGGACCAATGCTTTTATTTTGTTCACAGTTATCGCGTGGCGCCAGTGGATGAAACGCAGGTGGTTGGCCTTACGGCCTATGGAGGCGTCTTTCCCAGTATCATCCTGGACCGCGGATTTATTGGCACGCAATTTCATCCGGAGCTCTCCGGGGAGGTGGGACAAGCCTTGCTTCAAGATATTTTCACCCAACTTGCTTAGTCTCACGCGCGAGGTGTGCATCATGGAGATATGGCCAGCCCTGGACATCTTGGACGGCCGAGTAGCCCGACTCATGCAGGGCGATTTTAATCGTGAAACGATTTATGCCGGTGCCGATGACATCCTCACCTTTGTTGAGACGCGATTTGGCGGATGGCCGCCGCGATTGCACCTGATTGACTTATCTGGCGCCCGGACCGGCCAGTACCAGTTGTTTGATGTGGTGGCTGCATTGGCTTCCCGCGGCGTGCGCGTGCAAACGGGAGGCGGGCTCCGGACGATTGACGACATTGAACGGGTCATACACTTGGGCGCCGAGCGCGTGATAGTGGGAAGCCGCATTGTGAGCGATCCCCCGTTTCGCCGCCGACTGCTCAAGCAATACCAGGCCCACGTGGTCGCTGCGTTAGACGTGCGCGACGGGAGAGTGCGTATTGCCGGATGGCAAGAGGCAGGTCCCCTGGCTGGGGATTTCTGGCGGGAGCTGTGGGAGGAAGGATGGCAGCGAGCCATAGTGACCGATATTGTGCGTGATGGCACCCTGGATGGGATTGATGAGGCATTTTGGCGGAGGTGGGCAGAGGCTCCGGGCGCCATTGGGGCCGCCGGCGGCATTCATTCGCGGGACGATCTGGTGAAACTCAAGGCGCTGGGCATGGCTGACGCCGTGGTGGGCAAGGCCTGGCTCGAAGGTCGCATAACGGTAGAGGAGGTGACGGCCCCATGTTAAGAGCGCGGGTTATTCCCTGTTTGGACGTGCGGCACGGGCGTACGGTAAAAGGGGTGCAATTTCAAAATGTGGTGGACGCAGGCGACCCCGTGAGCCTTGGTCTTCAGTATGCCGAAGATGGTGCGGACGAACTCGTGTGGCTTGACATTGTGGCGACGGTTGAGGACACGCGTGTGCAGGTAGAGCAAATTGCTCGCCTGAGGGCGGGTTTGAAGATTCCGCTGACTGTGGGCGGGGGCATCAAAAGCCTCAACGACATGGAGACGCTGCTATACCACGGGGCCGACAAAGTATCGATTAATAGCGCCGCTTTAGCTGACCCCGCGCTCATTGAGGAAGGCGCGAAGCGATGGGGATCGCAGTGCGTGGTGGTCGCGATCGACGCGCGCCAATGGGACGGGCAATATCGTGTCTTTTCCCATGGGGGGCGCCGCGATGCCGAAAGAGAGCTGGGGGACTGGTTGCGCGAGGCGGAATCGCGCGGGGCCGGTGAATTCTTGCTGACCAGTATCGACCATGATGGCCGGCAAAGCGGGTATGATTTGGCGATGTTAGATTATGCCAGGTCACAGACGTCGCGGCCGATTATTGCCTCAGGCGGGGCTGGGACTATTGACCATCTGGCGGCTTGCTTTGATCGCGGGCACCTGACGGTGCTATTGGCCTCCATTTTGCACCGTCAACAACTGACGGTGGCCCAAATCAAGGAAGAATTGGCCCGCCGTGGGTATCCTGTCCGTCTCGTCAAACCTTCCGTTGAGAGACCACGCGAGGCAGGAGGGAGCTGGTGATGAAGGATGGGGCGAGAGTAGAGAAACCGCAAACGCCGGGGGCTGGCCCGCTTTATCCGGTGGTGGTCCAAGACCAGGCCACGGGCCAGGTGGTGATGGTGGCGTATGCCAATGCCGAAGCACTGGCCTTAACTCGCGAAACCGGCCTCGCACACTTTTACAGTCGTTCCCGCGAGCGTCTATGGAAAAAAGGAGAGACCTCCGGTCACATCATCCCGGTGGAGCAGGTCGAAGCGGACTGTGACGGCGACGCGTTTTTATACCGGGCGTCGGTGATTCATCCAGCATGTCATCGGAACACGTTTAGCTGTTTTGGAGCCGGTGCCAAAAAATCCCAAGATCCGTGGCGGGCTTTGCGGCAGATTGTGAGCGAGCGTCTTGCCCAAGGACGGGATGCCAGCTCTTACACGTGGCAGTTGACTGAGGGTCCTCTAGAGCGCTTGGTGCAAAAGGTGGGAGAAGAAGCCGTAGAGGTGGTGATTAGCGTACTCGCTGCCGACGGGCAGCCAGCTCGTGAGGTGGTCGGTGAACTCGTCGATTTGTTTTACCATTTGGCCGTCTTGCTTCAGCGCGTGGGTGTGTCGGATGACATGATTGCCGATGAGATTCATCGCCGTCATGTCGCCCCACGACGATCATCTGCGGATGCGGCATCAAAAGCCTAAGAAGCAGAGCCTTTACTTAAAAATTGCGGTGGCAATGAGACTCATTAGCCCCGCCACAATCGCGCCCCCGACCACGCTCGCTAATAAAATTAAAATGGTGTGAACTACAGCCATGGTCTCGCCTCTTTTAGCAACGGTTTTTAAAATATTATACCCTGTGTCAGCGGTAAAGCCAACTCGTCATTCGTTCGGGCTGTGGCCCAGAATGAGGGTGGCAGAAAACCCGCTATATCAAGGCCGACGGGTCCGGGAGGTGCGGCCGGGTGACGCTGGCTGTCAGAATCCGCTGCCGGGCACTATCGTCTAGGCGCCCCATCGGCGGCGGCGCTCGTGACAGGTGAGGAGGGCGCAGTGAAACCACGGCCGTATCCGCTGACCCGCGAATCGCCACCGATGGCTGTCGCGTTTCTAGCGGCGTCCCGGTGCATGAAGGTGAAGCGGATCTTCCAACCCAATTAGGCCGTGTTACGGGTCCTTAGGCGTGTCGAGCGTCCAGCCGAAGGTTGTGGCTGCATGTTGGACGACATATTCAGCGATGGCCAGCGAGGAGGTGGCCGCAGGGGATGGCGCGTTCAACACAAACAGTGCTCGGCGATGAAACTCGAGTCGAAAATCGTCAACCAGCATGCCCGACACATCGACCAGCTGGGCCCGGATGCCCATAGGCCCCCAGGTGACATCTTTGGGCGAGAGTTCCGGAAGATACCGCTGGGCAAGCCTGACGTAAGCTGCCGCGGCGTGGTCACGATACCATTCGAGCAATCCTGCTCGCCAGTGCCGACGAAACATCCGCCAAAATCCCGGGAATGCGAGCACCTCGAAGAGGTCGCGGGGATTTACAGCACCCCGCCGGTAAACGTTGCGCGCCCCGGTGAGCACCGCGTTGGGACCAATCCACACAGCGCCATCGTTTAGACGCTTGGTAAAGTGGACTCCTAAAAACGGGAGAGCGGGATCCGGAACTGGATAAACAAGGGAACGCACGAGATGCCGGCGATCCGGGCGCATGACCAGGTAGTCACCGCGAAACGGGATCATGCGGCTTTGAAGAGAAAAGCCTGCCCCCCGAGCCAAGCGGTCAGTGGCAATGCCAGCGGCGACAATGGCGTAGCGTGTGGTGAAGTCCTGTCCACTCGATGCGATTAACCGCACCCCGTCGCTTTCCTCACGAATCTGGCGGATGTGTTGTCCGGTGAGAATCTGATGCCCCCGTTGGCGAATGAGGTCCGCGAGTTTTAAGGCTACTTGGCGGTAGTCGACAATGCCGGTTTCGGGCGAGTATAAGGCGCGGATCCCGACGACATGCGGTTCAATCTCATGCAATTCCTCTGGCCCGATCTCGCGAAGTTGCGGGACTTGATTTTTGATCCCAAACTCGAATAAGCGCATCAACCGCGGCAATTCATCAGCGGACACAGCGACGACGACCTTGCCCGACAAGGCGTAAGGGATGCGATACTGATCGAGAAAATCAATTAAGCGACGCCGCCCCAAGGTGGAGAGTTGCGCCTTAAGACTTCCGGGGCGATAGTAAAGCCCAGAATGGATAACCCCGCTGTTATGACCTGTCTGATGCGTGGCCAGTTCGGGTTCTTGTTCGAGCACGACAATTTGGGCATCCGGCATGGTCCGCAAGAGTTCCCATGCAGTGGCTAGGCCCACAATGCCTCCGCCCACGACAGCCATATCCCACATCTTACCCATTGTCCGCCGCGGCGCGCTTCTATCACCGCGAACGCCCACGGCACGAACTCCCCCCTTTCGTTCCCGACTCCCTAGAGCATTCTAGCACGTATTTACCGCTAGACAGGCTAGAATTCTCTCGGGAGGCTGTAAAGTGGCAGGTAGGCTGCCGCTACCACGGCCGTTACCGCGCAGATGAACCGTCGGTGAGCGGCGGCGGGGCACATTGCGCCGTGCGGCTATGGTGATTGGAGCCTGACTCGGGTAACTCACCAACTCCAACTCACACTCCACGAAATGCCGCCTTGCTGGCCGTATTCAGTGTGAACCCCTGGGAAGATGGATCCACTGCCGACGCCGAAGCCGCCCAGTCCGCCGCCCCAGCCATTACCCCACTGTCCGCCAAACCCGCCGAATCCATTGCCGGGTCTGCCAAATCCGCTGCCTGGTCCTCCAAACGGAAAGGTGTTGAAACCCGGTAGCTGGCCCCACCCGGATCCCAACCCATCGCCGTCCGGCATGGCGTTGGATGGCAGCGATCCATAAATGGTGTTGACAACGATGCTATTGCTGCGAGGATCGCTGACGGGCGCCGCCATGAGCTGCCCGCTTTGGCTAAACAAACCAATGGTGGTTAAGGAGCTGGGGTTCATCTGGGAAAGGGGCACATTGTTAGCTGAGACATCCGTCATCACCGTTTGCGACACGGGGGCTAACGGCGCCACCCCTTGGTTTGTGGTGGGGGCCTCCGTAATCCAGTCGGCAGAGGATTCGACAGCCTGCGCTTGACTGGCGGTCAAGGTCACCACTTTGTTGATCATTGGGGTGGCGCTGCCCGCCACCGTGAGCATGAGTCGCCAGGAATCCGCCCCCACCGGTTCGATGGTGGCGTCAACTGTAGCGCCTGTGGGAATGGTTCCCAGTTGCACCGCTGAAGAGGGCAGCTTCTCCCAAAAGGCGGTAGTCGTTGCAGTGCCGTTGCTATTCGGAGTGGTAATGGTTCCCACCTGAATTAATGCGTTCGATTGCATACCTCCTAGGCCAATCCATTCGGCAATCGCACTGTTTGGATTACTGGCGCTGTTGGCAAACCCGGGAGCCTTCCATGATGCCGTAACGCTGCGCTCATTTGTTCCTTCTTGAACCAACCCCGCCCAATTGAGCGAGTTAGCGTCAATAGTGCTCGCGCTGTGACTGGAGGGATCCGTATTGGCCGGGAAACTGCCCGGGCGGAGCCTGCGTAACGGAAAGACTCGACCCGGCGACCATTTCACAGTTTGGACCACGTGTCTGGGTTGTGAGTCCGAGACGGTTGCGTGATGCCAAAGGCCCGGCAACGCTTGGGCAGCTTCGAATGCGCCGATGCCTAGCGCAGCCATGCCGACGGTGGCAAGAATAGTCTTTGCGGTAGCCATCTTCTCACGTCCTTTGATTCCGCTTTGCGACTATTAAACCCGAGAATTGTTTCCAAACCGTTACAATCGGAAGGTTCTTGCCCGAAATAACCGATCCAGCAGGGGCACACAGGCGGCGAGCGAGGCGACCCGAAAGTCGGCCTGAATGTGGGCCGGCATCAATCGATCGATGCGGTCGCGTTCGACAGGCGGGGGATCGGCCGCAATCCAGATGGCGCGGCGGTGGGTTCTCAGTGCCAGCAACACGTCGTGGGTGAGGCGGTCGCCAATGTGCACCAGACCGGGGTCACAGTGTTCGAGCATGCGCGGGTCAGGTTTGGCATAACCGACGACGTCCGGGGTAATAATGCGGTGGAAGAGGTCTGTCCATCCGAGGGCTTGAAGATAGGGGGTCTGAAATCGCGAAAAACCGTTGGTGACCAGCGCCAGGGATGCGCCGCTGTGATGAAGGGCATGAAGCAACGCCACGGCGCCATCTTTGACCAGCGGGCGGACCGCCGCGGGATCGGGTGCTGGCGGATCGGGCAACGGCGAGAGCCCGATGGCTTTGGCCATGTCCGGCCAATCGAATGACTCAACCCAGCGACCCCGGCGCCATCGCGCCTCCCCTTCGCGGTTTAACGCTTCGTAAAGCGCGAGGGGATCGGTGCCTTGCCGCTTGGCCTCGACTGCGAGCCACGGGCGGAGAAAGAGATGCCAGTACGGATTATTCATGAGTGTGTTATCCAGATCAAGCGTGATCCACATGGTTCACTGATCTTCGCTTCGCAATGCGTAACGCGTGACAGGGCCATCGTGGATGGCGTGAACTCTGCCCAACCGCTCTAAATACACCACATGTGCGAGCGTTTCGCCTAAAGCAAAGCGCTCTTGGTACAGATCCAATGGCCGGGGAAAGAGCTGGTGGGTCAGTTCGTATCCGGTCAAGGGAGTTTGAGACAGGATCGACAACAATCGTTGGTTTCGGGCCGCGTGATGAGCCAGGATTTCCTGGATCCGTTGGCTAACATCCGGAATCAGGGTTTCGTGCGCTGGCAAGCCGAGAGTGTGACCCAGCGACTGCAATTGGGTCAGCGATTCTATATAGCTTTCCAGTGGATTCACATCATGGCCGGGCCAAAGGCTCACGTTGGGGGTAATGCGGGCTAACACTTGATCGCCCGTGAACAAAATATGGTGATCAGGCCAATAAAGAAGTCCTTGGTGTTGGGTATGGCCGTGCTGTTCGAGAAAGCGCAGATGAAACCGGCCCATGTGCGTCGTGTCGCCGTGATTCATGAGTCGCCACTCAGAAGGGAGGCGTAGCGTGGCCTTGAAGGCCACGTCTAAGGCGTGCCATTCCCTGATGATTGCCTCGGGGACGCCCTGCGCGATGTAAAACTCGCGTAAAAACTCGGCATCCTGAGGCGATTCGATCAAATAGTGTTGGGCGGTCTCCACTTCGCCGGCCATCATGGCGACGGGAACGTCAAGTTCGTCTTGGAGCCAGTGGGCGAGACCGAGGTGGTCGGGATGGAAATGGGTGACAAAGAGACAGCGCGCGCGGCCACGCGTAATGTTGAGATGGCTCAGATATGTTCTCCACGCGTCTCGAGCCATAGGGGTATCCATGCCAGCATCGATGAGGATGAACCCCTCACCGGTATCAATGGCGTAACAATTGGTTGTGCGTACAGGCAAGGGAACGGGAATGGGCAATAACGTCACGCGGTCCACGGGTTGCTGCAAATCCACCAGCATACGCTCCTTAATAGCTCTGCCAATTGTGCGACTCTCAAAAGCAATTGACGTCTGCAAATAGTTTAGCAGAGTCTTGGCAGTGTGGAAGGACGAATCTCAAACTGGTGGACGTGAGGACGCGACAATGGCGGGACTTTGGGCGCGGATCCGATCTCCCCCGTTTATTGCCGACCTTGCCGGATCCCTGTGCCCACCCGCGCGCGTTAAAAATCGCGCGTTTGGCCTGATCCGTAGGCCACCGTTTTGATGGTGGTCAGTGCGTCAAGACCCATTGGGCCGCGAGCATGCAATTTTTGGGTGCTGATGCCCACCTCGGCACCGAAGCCAAACTGGAAGCCGTCGGAAAACCGCGTTGACGCGTTCCAATAAACGCACGCGGCATCCACCCGCGACAAAAACTCCTGCCCGCGGCGATAATCGTTCGTTACGATGCTTTCGGAATGGCCGCTGCCGTAGCGGGCAATATGCGCCAACGCCTCTTCGGCGCTGTCCACAACTTTCACCGCGAGATGCAATCCTAAATATTCCTCAGCCCAATCTTCTTCGGTCGCTGGCACAGCGTCGGGAATGAGTCGTAGCACGGTCTCATCGCCATGCCACACCACGTGATAGGAAGACAATAAGTCGTATGCGCGCGGCAAAAAGGTTTCGTGGATGTTGCGGTGGACCAAGAGTGTTTCCAAGGCGTTGCATACCGCAGGATTGCCCATTTTGCCGTCCAGGAGGATGTGAAGCGCCATCTCCTGGTCTGCTTCCGCATCGACATACAAATGACAGTTGCCCACCCCCGTTTCCACGACGGGTACTGTCGCTTCTTGAACCACCGACTGAATAAGCGCGGCGCCCCCGCGGGGAATGAGTAAGTCGAGCCCCTTTAAGTGCATGAGTGCGCGCGCCACGCTACGGTCCGGGTCAGCGACCAGTTGGACTAGGTCGGGGGAAAGATCGGTCTTTCGCAACGCCGTTTGCCAAAGGTCGACTAACGCCTGGTTCGTGTGCAGGGCTTCACGGCTTCCGCGCAAGAGGATGGCATTGCCGCTTTTCACCGCGAGGCTTGTCGCTTCAATGGTGACACCGGGCCGGCTTTCGTAAATCAGTCCGATGACGCCTAACGGGACCCGCACTTGCTGCAGGATGAGTCCATTAGGGAGCGTCCAGCGCTGCCCTCGACCTAACGGGTCCGCCAACTGAATGACGGTGCGCAGTCCTTCGACGAGGCTCGATAACTTTTCCCGGGTAAGGCCGAGGCGGGCGAGGCGCGGTCCCTCGACACCGTGTTGGGCGGCCGCCTGGAGATCGTCTTGGTTTGCCGCTAGAATGCTGTCTTCGTGTTCCTCGATGAGTGCGACCATGGCCTCAAGCACGGCATTGCGCTGAGTCGTGGTGGTATTGCCCAGTTGCCGTTGGGCCTCCTTTGCTTGGCGAAGTTGGACGTCAAGCGGCATTTATCGCGCCTCCTTTTGTGCTTCAAAGCGCGTTACGTGGTCGTAGCATCCTTCAATTAACCAATCCCACACCGCCGGGTCGTGACCAGATGCGAGAATCGTCTCGATGCCAAACCCCTGGGCAATTTCGGCCGCCTTCAGCTTGCTGACAATGCCCCCCGAGCCAAAAGGCCCTGGCTGCCCATCGCCAAACTGGTGGAAGTGTTCGTGCGATACGCGAGCGATGCGTTGGACGCGGGTTGCCGATGGATTGGTGCTGGGGTTATCGGTGTAGAGACCATCAATATCGGACAAAATGACCAATTGGTCTGCTGACATCATCCCGGCAACCAGGGCGCCCAATGTGTCGTTGTCTCCAATGCGGTGACCCGCACTACTCAGGGCATCATTTTCATTGATAAGGGGAATGATGCCGGCCTTCCAGAGGTGGTGAATGGCGGTCTCTAAAGCCATGGCTTCCGTCGGACGCGCCACATGGCTTTGATCCACCAATAGCTGCGCGACGGGCACAGGATGGAAGACCTCCTGGTAGGCGTGCATTAAGTAGGGTTGTCCTACCGCTGCCAAAGCCGACCGCGACAGATTGTTGGCATGGTGCGTTCCCAGGAGATAACGGCCACATCCTACGGCCCCCGATGTAATGAGGACCACGGTGTCGCCGTGATGCACGAGTTTTAGCACACCCGTAGACATCGTTTTGAGTAGCTCTTTGTTAATGGCACCTTGTTTGGTCAAAATGGTCGAGGTGCCAATCTTGATTACCCGTCGCATGAATCGCGTCCTCCTGCGTCGCCTTGCTGAATAATTATGCATTAATCCGAATTATAATCTGTTCTTTGCGGTCCGTCGAGTCATTTTATCGGATGCACCATAAACCCGCGTTGGTCACGGTACTCGTGTGCCGTCAGAAGGCTCGAGCATCGGTGCGGAACTCACTGCCAGCGCCTCCCAGGGTGTTCCGAGTCCCATGTGGAGAGGGGTTCGAGCCATAGGCTCAAGCTTCTCGTTCTCACCGTGGACATTCCTTCATAGCCTAATGGCGGAGATGGACAGGAGGGATAGCGTTGGCGGGCCCATGGCATAATTTGACAGCTGAGGATGTGCTGAAGCAGTTAAAGAGCGACCGCGACCAAGGATTGACCCTTCAAGAGGCCAGGCGGCGTTTGGCGGAAAATGGACCGAATGCTTTGCAAGACGCGCCCAAAATATCGCCGGTGCGCCTCTTTATTCAGCAATTTCAAGATTTCATGGTGATCGTATTGCTGGCGGCGACTGCCGTCTCTTTTTTGCTCGGGGAAACTGGCGACGGCATTACCATCATTGCCATCGTGGTGATGAATGCGGTCTTGGGCTTTTTACAAGAATATCGGGCCGAGAAGTCGGTCGAAACCTTAAGGGCCTTGACCGCTCCCGAAGCCCGCGTGATGCGTGACGGGGTCATCGAACAAATTCCGGCCAGCGCCCTGGTGCCTGGCGACATTATTGACCTCGAAGCGGGAGACCGGGTTCCTGCTGACGCTCGACTGATTTCAACGGCCAGCCTGGAGGTAGAGGAAGCCAATCTAACCGGTGAGTCAACAGCGGTGCGGAAGTTGCCCTCACCCGTGCTGGATGAGCGCGCTGCGGTGGCCGAACAGATAAACATGGTCTTTATGGGCACCACCGTGGTTCGCGGACGCGGTCGGGCGGTCGTGGTCGCGACCGGCATGGCCACTGAAATGGGGCACATTGCCCATCTGATTCGCCAAGCGGTGGAGGATCAAACCCCGTTGCAGCGGCGGTTGGAACAGCTGGGGAAGGTCCTCGTGATGTTATCGATTGTCATCGTGGGCGCGGTGGTGGTCACCGGGTTGATGCGTGGCGAACCCTTATACCAGATGTTTTTAACCGGGGTGAGCTTGGCCGTGGCGGCCATTCCCGAGGGATTGCCCGCCATTGTTACAGTCGCATTGGCCTTAGGTGTGCAACGCATGATTAAGGCTCATGCTATTGTCCGTCGCCTCCCAGCCGTGGAAACCTTAGGTTGCACGACGGTGATTTGCTCGGACAAAACGGGGACGCTGACCTTAAATCGCATGACGGTGACGGCGCTCTGGGCCAACGGAGCTTTCGTGGAGCGCGGCGGGCCGGACGAGTCGTGGAGCCAGGCGCTTACCCATGTTGCCCATCCGGTCGAAGACACCATACGCCATCTTCTGCGTGCTAGCGCCTTGTGCAATAATGCCCGGCTCGGGGTGCAAACCGAAGGGGTCGCCAATGCTCAGGACCAGGGGGATCCGACGGAGATTGCGTTGCTGAAAGCGTTAGTGGAGAGCGGTGAAAAGCCGGGCGAACTTTTGCAGCAGAAGCCACGGGTCGGAGAAATTCCGTTTGAGTCTGAACGTCAAAGAATGGCTGTCATGGTTCGGGACGGCGCGAAACATGGCTCGGTTTATGTGAAGGGCGCCGCAGATGTCTTGTGGGACCGTTGCCGGTATATTGTGTGGAACGGTCAAGTGGTGCCACTCGATGCGGCGCGCCGGTCGCAATTGGCGAAGGCCAATGATGACATGGCCAGCCGTGCCTTGCGGGTGTTGCTGGTCGCCTACCGCCCGGCACCGCTTAACGAGCCGCAAGAGAGCTGGGAAGAAAATCTTATTGTCTTGGGGTTGGTGGGGATGATGGATCCCCCGCGCCCGGAAGCCGTGCAGGCGGTGAGCGAGGCGCAGCGCGCCGGGGTGCGGACGGTGATGATTACCGGGGATCACCCCCATACCGCGGCTGCCATTGCTCGTCACATAGGGATTTTGCGATCAGACGCGGAGATTATCAGCGGCCGGCAGCTTGATGAGATGTCTGACGACCAATTGAGAGAGCGCGTGGACCAGATTGCCGTTTATGCTCGCGTAGCCCCCCATCACAAGCTCCGTGTCGTTCGCGCGTGGAAAGCCCGGGGACATATTGTGGCGATGACTGGAGACGGCGTGAACGATGCGCCGGCCGTCAAGGAAGCGGACATTGGCGTGGCGATGGGTCTGACGGGGACCGATGTGACCAAAGAGGCGTCCAGCATGATTTTGACGGACGACAATTACGCGACCATTGTTCGCGCCATTCGCGAAGGGCGGGCCATCTACGACAACATTCGCAAGTTCATTCGTTACCTCTTATCTTGCAACGTTGGCGAAGTGCTGGTGATGTTTCTGGCCGCCTTTTTGGGATTGCCCCTGCCACTCTTGCCGATTCAAATCCTCTTTGTTAACCTGGTGACGGATGGATTGCCGGCCATGGCCTTGGGGGTCGATCCACCAGCACCGGGCGTGATGGAGCGGCCGCCGCGTCCACCCAATGAAAGCATTTTTGCCCGCGGTTTGGGGACCAAGATCGCATTTCGCGGGATTTTGATTGGCGTGAGCACCCTCGCGGTGTTCGCTCTAAGTTTGGGTCCCTGGGGCATGAGCCTGAGGGAAGCCCGCAGTATGGCCCTCGCTACGTTAATCCTGAGCCAGTTATTCCACGTCTTTGACGCGCGGGCGGAGGATCGCAGTTTTCTCGAAGTGGGGCTGTTGACGAATCCTTGGGCGGTTTTGGCGGTGTTGTCGTCGATTGCCATGTTACTGGCGGTGCTTTACGTGCCGTGGCTGTCCGACCTTTTTAAGACCGACGGATTGACGCCGGGAGACTGGAGCATTGTGGTGGTGGCTTCTGGGTTCATTCAAATCTTATCGGCGTTACGCGACATTGTTTTGCGTCCGTGGCGCGCCGGCGTGCGACCGACGTCCTTGGGGCATGGGTCGTAATCAGAGCGTGGGGGATTGGGAGCGTGCAGTTGTCTTTTTGGAAGTTGCACGGCTGCGGCAATGATTATTTGTACTTTGATATTCGTCATCGCGATCCCGGCCTGAATTGGCCGGCGGTGGCCCGCCAATTATGCGACCGGCATTTTGGGGTGGGCGCAGATGGGATCATCCTCATTGGACCGTCGGCATCCCACGATGCGCGGATGCACATTTACAATAGTGACGGGTCGCGATCGGAGATGTGCGGCAATGGGCTCAGGGCTATGGCGAAATGGCTCTTTGACCGCCAGTACGCGGGGGTTCGGCAAGCGATTGAGACAGATGCGGGCACGTTATATCCCGAGATCGTCCGCGCCCAGTCGGGTAAGGCGGTGCAAATTCGCGTCAATATGGGCCCCCCTCGATTTGCGCGATGTGCGGTGAGTAGCCTATGGGACGATGAGACCCCGTGGTTGGAGGCACCTCTAACGGTATCAGATCGCGAATTCACGGTGAGTTTAGTATCGATGGGCAATCCTCATTTGATGATTTTTGGCCCGCTTTGGGATGTTCAGACCATGGCGGAGTGGGGGCCGAAACTGGAGCATCATCCCTGGTTTCCGGCGCGCATCAACGTGCATTCGGTCGAGGTGAAAAGTCGTCAGGCCATGGCCATGCGCCATTGGGAACGAGGGGCGGGGTTGACATTGGCTTGTGGCACGGGCGTGGCCGCGGCCACGGCCGCGGCCATCCGCTTGGGGCTGGTCACGTCTCCAGTGCAGGTCACGGTACCCGGCGGGTTACTCGAGGCGGAATGGAATGGCACCGACCGTGATCCGGTTTATCTAACAGGGCCGGCTGAAGAAGTGTTTTCCGGCACCGTCGAGTGGGATGACAATCAGGCGGGAGATTAGACCAGCCGACGTTGTTTGCGCTTGCGCCGCCGATCAACGAGATACCAAACGATGAGTAGGGCCATGACGCCCGCCACCAGCGGGCCCTCATAACGCTTAGTCGCGATGAGCGCACCGACAATGTGCGGTCCCAACACATAACCCGCTGTGACGGCGATCATGGCCCAGATGAAGGAGCCGGCCACGGTATAGGCTAAAAATCGCCAGTAAGGCATGTTAAAGAGGCCGGCTGGATAAGAGATGACGGCGCGAACCCCGGAGATAATGCGGCCAATGAGGACGATGATGTCACCGCGCCGCCGAAAATATTGTTCCCAGTACTCTAACTGCTCAGGCCGGCGGAAGAGAAAGGGCACGTATCGGTGTAGCAGCGCGCGGCCGCCGAAACGGGCGAGCAGGTAGGCCCCGGTGGCGCCGGCGCTGCTGCCGAGCACGGCGGCGGGGATGACGGTGGCAAAGTGGAACCGATGCAACGAAATTAAATAACCGGCGAAGAGCAGGATAATTTCATCGGGGCTGGGTACGCCGAAACATTCGACGAACAACACGGCAAAGACTGCCGCAACGCCCATCTCATGTAACCAATGACTCACGGAGTTGATTAAAATCAGCATGGCCCGCCCCTTTAATGAATCGCGCTGGCTATAGCATAACGCGTTGTCGACACCCTAAGGGTATCCGCTTGGGTCTCATGGCAATGACGAACGGCGGTCGCGCAATGCTACAGCCAATCTGTTTCATTGACAGCGCCGACGATTTTCCGTACGATACCAACGAGAACACGAGCCATCGCGATCGCGATGAGGGAGGATCCCGTTGGAAATCAAGTTGGTCAATATCGGGTTCGGCAATATTGTGTCGGCCAACCGAATTGTGGCGATTGTCAGTCCGGACTCGGCACCCATTAAGCGCATTATCACGGAAGCACGCGATCGCGGGGTTCTTATTGATGCTACGTATGGACGCCGTACCCGGGCCGTGATCATGACGGACAGCGACCATGTGATTCTGTCCGCGGTACAGCCTGAGACAGTCGCCAATCGTCTCACGAGTCGGCCCGTCGAGGCGGATGATGACGAGGACGAGGAGGACGAGGAATAAATGGCCAAGGCAGCGTCGGTGCAAGAACTCGTTAACGCCACCAAAAGCAAATACGCATTGGTGGTAGCCGCAGCCCGCCGAGGGCGCGCGATCATGGACGGCTACCAACCGTTAGTCGAGGTTCACGCGACCAAGCCAGTGACCATTGCCTTAGAGGAAATCCAACGCGGGCTGGTTTCTGTCGAAGTGCCTCCGTCAGGAATCAAGTAAATGCACATTGTGGTAGGAGTCAGCGGCGGCATTGCCGCGTACAAGGCCTGCGAGTTGGTCAGCCGACTCGTGCAGGATGGGCACCAGGTGCGAGTGGTGATGACGTCAAAAGCGGCGCAGTTTGTGGCGCCGCTCACTTTTCGCGCATTGACGGGGCACGCCGTGGGGATGGATAGCGATGACGAGCCCGAGGGTCCGCTGTCGCACGTTCGCTTGGCCCATTGGGCAGACGCCATGATTGTGGCTCCCGCAACAGCGGAGCTGCTGGCCCGACTGGCCGAGGGGCTGGCAGATGACCTGTTATCGCTAGTTTACCTCGGGTGTCGGGGACCTGTGGTGATGGCCCCAGCGATGGAGGCCGAAATGTGGGCCCACCCGGCGACGCAGCGCCATGTGGCGCGGCTAACCGCTGATGGAGTGGTTGTGGTTGGCCCTAAGTCCGGGCGTTTGGCGTCCGGCCACTGGGGGCAAGGGCGCATGGCAGAACCTGACGAACTGATCGAGGCGCTCCGCGACGCGACCAGTGTCAAAGATTTGGCCGGAGTGAAGATGGTGGTCACGGCCGGGGCGACGTGGGAGTTTTTTGATCCGGTGCGCCTTTTGACCAATCCGTCAACCGGCCTCATGGGCGTGCTGATTGCCCACTTTGCCGCCCGCCGCGGCGCGGAGGTGTCGTTGGTGTACGGACCGTCAGTGTCGGCCAAGCTTCGGCCAGACCTTCGCGGTTATCCCGTGGTGTCCGCAACCGACATGCTTGAAGCAGTCGAGCGGGCGGTGCGCTCGATGCCGGCTGACGTGTTGGTGAGCGCGGCGGCGGTGTCTGATTTTCGCCCGGCCCGCCCGCGGTCCGAAAAGGCTCATAAGGACAATGTGGGACTCACCTGGGAGATGCAGCGCAACCCCGATATTATTCGCACAATGGCCCAACGCTACGGTGACCGCATGCTGATGGTAGGATTTGCCGCTGAAACGGAAGATCCGGTTCGCAGCGCGACAATCAAACGCCAAGAGAAGGGTCTTCATGCCATTGTCGCCAACCTTGTGGGCCAAGGGCGCGGTTTCGGGGATGGTGCCCACGAGGCGTGGCTGATTGCCGATAACGGGGAGTGGTCGATTCCTGGCGCCAGCAAGGAGGCCACCGCCACCTTTCTTTTGGACTGGATTCGCGACCGCTTGCGGAGTCGTTAGCCATGGATCGCTTGGCCGATGTGATTATCGATCGCGTGGCCGAAGGCCTCGATCATGTCTTTACTTACCGCGTTCCCGACGCGTTACGGCACGATA
Source organism: Bacillota bacterium (assembly GCA_026627385.1). Classification (GTDB taxonomy): domain Bacteria; phylum Bacillota; class Sulfobacillia; order Sulfobacillales; family Sulfobacillaceae; genus JAPNUR01. Next base: position 170,556 of record JAPNUR010000002.1, read on the forward strand.
TTCAAGTGGGGCAGTGGGTGCGGGTGCCGTTCCGCCACGGTCGGGTTCGGGGTGTCGTGAGTCGGCTCTACGACGACCGGGAACCTCCAGGCACCAAGGCGATAGAGGCGATTGAGGATGCGGAGGCGGTGTTGACGCCCGCCTTGGTCGCTTTGGCGGAATGGATGGCTGACCGCTACTTGTGTTATTTGCCCCAAGCGGTGCGGGCTATAGTGCCGGCGCCTGTCCGTTCCGGGGCTGGCCGTCGGTCCCAGAGCGTCTGGTACCAAGCGGTAGGCGAACGCAAAGGCCGTCCATCGCTGAAACATGCTGTCTTTTCCTACTGTCGCGCCGAGGGGTTGGTGTCGCGCGAGACGTTATTGGCGCGATTTCCCCATGCTGAAAGGGCCATTCGGTCACTGGTGGCGGAAGGGGCCTTAGCTGTGGTGATGAGTCCGCCCGTGGCAGTGGCAGCCGAGATCCCCGTCAAACCGCCGGAGTTGACGCTGACGGCTGAACAGCAACGCGCCTGTGATGCGATGTTGGCGGTTCCGGGACGATCCTGGTTGTTAGAAGGAGTCACGGGATCGGGAAAGACCGAAGTCTATTTAACACTCATTCAACATGCGCTGGAGACAGGCCGCCAGGCATTGGTCTTGCTGCCGGAAATTGCGCTGACGCCGCAGACTGTCACGCGCTTTCGCCATCGGTTTGGGTCCGCGGTGGCCGTTTGGCATTCGGGGCTGACGGCGACGGAGCGGCGGCGCACGTGGGATCTCGTGCGGCGAGGGGGTATCGGAGTGGTTGTCGGCGCTCGTTCAGCCGTGTTTCTTCCCTTTCCCGCGTTGGGCGTGATTGTGGTCGACGAGGAGCATGAGCCTACCTACAAGCAAGAAGAGCATCCGCGGTATCACACGCGGGACGTGGCCCTATGGCGGGGGGCGCGGGAAGGCGCAACCGTGGTGTTGGGGAGCGCCACCCCGTCGGTGGAAGCCCGCTATGCTGCCGAACAAGGGATTCTCGGCCATCTTCGACTGACGCAGCGCGTATGGGGAAAAGCTATGCCGACCGTAGAACTGGTGGACATGCGCGAAGAACTTAAGGCAGGACACCGTAGCATTTTTAGTCGGCGCTTAATTGAGGCCATGACGCACACCTTGGAACGGGGAGAACAGGCTATTCTGTTCTTAAATCGTCGCGGGTATTCAACGTTTGTCTTATGCCGTTCTTGTGGACAGGCTTTGGAGTGTCCGGACTGTGCGGTGTCATTAACGTACCACCAAGAGGGCGAGCGGCTCATGTGTCATTACTGTTTAAAAACTTTTCCCGTGCCGACGCGCTGCCCCCAGTGCCAGAGCGAGAAGATCCGCTATTTTGGGGCTGGTACGGAGCGGGTGGTGAGCGAAGTGTCGCGCCTGTTCCCGAGGACCCGGGTGTTGCGAGCCGATCGAGACGTGCTCACGCGGCCGGAAGACTACAGCACCCTTTATCAACGCTTTTATCGCGGGGAAGCAGATATCCTCGTGGGCACGCAAATGATTGCCAAAGGGATGGATTTCCCCCGGGTTAGCCTAGTGGGGATTGTGGCAGCGGACACCGCCCTTCACCTGCCCGACTATCGCAGTGCGGAACGCACGTTTCAACTGTTAGTGCAAGCCGCCGGCCGCTCTGGCAGGGGAACGGCGCCAGGACAAGTCGTGGTTCAGACGTACAATCCCGTGCACTACGCCATCGCGCGCGCTGAGCACCACGATTATAACGGGTTTTACCAAGAAGAATTGCGCTACCGACAGGAGACAAGCTATCCGCCCTATACACAATTGTGGCTGTTGTTGTTTCGTGGGATCGACGAGTCGGTTGTGAGAGACCAGGCTGGTGAGGCAAAAGCGGTCTTAGAGACTGTCCGGGGCGCCGTGGACGTGTTGGGCCCGGCGCCGGCGCCGCTCGTCCGCGTGCGCGGTGAATATCGCTACCAGCTCTTGATTAAAGTGCGACCGCTGAGCGGCGTGGAGCGCGAGTTGACGGCAACCCTCAAGCAATTAAGGGGAGCCTTTCCCAATCTCAGCGTGACCCGCGACCCCTATTTTTTTATGTGACGGGAGAGACGAGGGAGATTCATGGCACGAATGGTGTTGATGGGCACGCCAGCATACGCCCAACGCATCTTCGCGGGAATCCTGGAAGGGTCGGACGACGTCATGGTGGTGACCAAGCCTGATGTCCCGCAGGGGCGCCACCGACGGATGACGCCGTCCCTTGTGGCCGAGTGGGCGGATCGCCAGGGGTTAATGGTGTTAAAACCTGACAAGTTGGCTGACATTCGCGACACCTTGTTGCAGTTTGACCCCGATTGGCTACTGACCGCGGCCTACGGACGGATTTTGCCCTCATGGCTTCTCGGTGTAGCGCGCTACGGATCCTACAATTTACACGCGTCGCTGTTGCCGCGGTGGCGGGGGCCAAATCCCGTGGCCTGGGCTATTCGGAGCGGCGATCAGACCACCGGGGTCACCTTAATGAGCATGGATCGAGGCATTGACACCGGACCTATCGTGGCGCAAAAGGTTCTCGCTATTGCCCCAGAGGATACCATGGGAACGTTAACCATGAAGCTGGCGGACTTGGCGGTTGAGCTGTGGCGGGAGGTGCGGCAGCGAGAAGGCGTGCGGCTGTTTCCGAGTTGGCCGCAACCGGAGGACGGGGCTACCTATGCCCCCAAATTTGAACCAGACGCAGGGCGTATTCCTTGGGAAGAACCGGCATCGCGAGTGGATGCGCATGTGCGGAGCATGACGCCCGAACCCGGTGCCTATACTATCTTGCAAGGTCAGCGCGTCAAGATTTTACAGGCGGTCCCCGTGCCAGCGGCGCTGACGGCGGATGCGCCGGGGTCTGCCAGACTTGTCGGGAACGACTGGATCGTGGCCACAGGCCAGGGGGCATTACGGGTCTTGACGATTCAGCCCGCGGGGCGTCGGCCCATGACGCCTGGGGAGTTCGCTCGGGGACAGCGAGGCGATGGCACGTGGCAACTCATATAGGCCAGATTGGCCCCGCCCGGGATGCGGCACTGGCCGCATTGAAGGCTGTGCGGCGGGGGGCGGCTCTAGGGGATGCCCTAAGAAGTGCTGACCGCCTCACGCGGCACGATCGCGCGCTCGTCGCGCAACTGGTGTATGGGGTATTGCGCCACCAGCGATTATTGGATGCCTGGTTTGAACCGCGCGTTCACGGGCGACTGGACGCGGATACCCGGGACATCTTGCGACTGGCAGCATTTCAATTGGCCTTTTTGGACCGAGTGCCGGCCTACGCGGTCGTCGACGCAGCGGTGGAACAAGCGAAACGCGAGCGGCCGCGGGCGGCGAAACTGGTCAATGCGGTCCTTAGGCATCTGGATGCGCCGCCACGCGATGCGGCGACGCTCGGTGTGCGCTATTCGCATCCGGACTGGCTCGTCGAACGGTGGCGGCGGCGCTATGGAGAGAAGCTCCCGGCGGTGCTGGCGCACGACAACGAGGTGCCACCATTTACGTTACGTGTTAATACAAGGCGCATTACGCGGCAGCAAGCCTTGGCCCGGCTGGCGGCGGATGGTATTGCGGCTGAGCCATCGCAGTACGTGCCAGAGGCGATTAAAATACGCGGTGCGGTGTGGCTAGAGGATCTCGCCCTGTTTCGCGAAGGGCTGGTGAGCGTGCAAGATGAAAGCGGAATGCTCGTCAACTGGATTTTAGACGCAAGAGCCAACGACCGTGTGGTCGACTTGGCGGTGGGGGTGGGCGGCAAGGCGTTGCACGTCCTCGAGAAGACCGACGGCCAGGTGCAGTTGGTCGGTATTGATATTGCGCGGGTACGGCTGGAGCGATTCTTGGAGAATGCCACGCGCCTCGGGTACCAGGACCGTGTTGAGGTGGTCCAGATGCCGGCTCAGGATTATGCCAAGACCCACCCCGGGGCATTTGACCGAGCGATTCTCGATGCGCCTTGTAGCAATTTAGGTGTGTTGCGGCGCCGTGTCGATGCGCGATGGAAACGGACGCCCGCCGAGCTCCCTCGCTATCAAGCGCGGCAAAAAGAATTACTCTCGGCGGCGTACGCCCTGGTGCGGGTGGGGGGCACAATTGTCTACAGTACCTGCTCGACGGAGCCCGAGGAAACGGATGAGGTGGTCACCTGGGCGAAGGAAAACCTGCCCCAGCTGGTGGTCGACGATGTCACGCCGTGGCTCCCGCACCCTGCTTTTGTAGCCTACGTGCATCGCGGTTGTTTGCATTTGGCGCCGGGCGATCTGGATATGGATGGGTTTTTCATTGCCCGTTTAACGAAAATGGAGGGACGAGGGTGACGGTCAGCCGAGTGGATTATGGCGATGTGCTGTCAATGACGGAAGAGGAACTCAGCACCTTAATGACCACCCTGGGGGCGGAGCGGTTTCGCGGTCAACAATTGTTTCAAGGGCTCTGGCGCCAAGCCATCAGAAACTACCGGGATCTTTCCGTGTGGCCCCGTAAATTGCAAGAGTTGATGGAGCGAGAGTATCCGTTCAAGCGGCTCGGCGTAGTGCGGCACGAGACCAGTGCTGATGGCACCGTCAAACTCTTGTTAGCCTTACAGGATGGTCAGCACGTGGAGACGGTGGTGTTGCCCCATCGGTACGGTTACAGCGTGTGCGTGTCGTCTCAGGTGGGTTGCGCCATGGGCTGCACCTTTTGCGCGTCAGGACTCAAAGGGCGCGTCCGCCAGTTAACCGCTGGAGAAATGGCGGATCAGGTGTTAGTGGCCAATGAATTGTTGGCATCCCAAGGGCAGCGTGTGAGCCGCGTGGATATCATGGGCATCGGCGAGCCGCTGGACAATTTTGACGCGGTGATACGCTTTATCGAGCTCATTCACCATCCGCGAGGATTGTACATCAGTTATCGCCATATTACCGTATCGACGAGTGGTCTGGTGCCCAACATTCGGCGCCTAGCCGAGACCGGGATTCCCGTCACCTTGGCCGTATCGTTGCACGCGCCTAACGATGCATTGCGCACGCGTTTGATGCCGATTAATCGGGCCTACCCATTAACCAAACTCATGTCCGCAGTGCGCGACTATACCCGGCGCACCCGTCGCCGCGTGACATTTGAGTACTTGCTACTGAAAGATGTGAATGATCGGGAGGAGCATGCGAAAGAGCTGGGAAGGCTGCTTCAAGGCCTTCTAGCTCACGTGAATTTGATTCCCTGGAATCCCGTGCCCGAACACCCTTTTCGGCCGTCACCAGCGGCTGACGTGCGGCGTTTTCAAAGTATCGTGCAAGAATACGGAATTTCTTGTACCATACGGAGAGAGTTAGGCCAGGAGATCGAAGCGGCGTGCGGACAGTTACGGTTGCGGGAGGAGGAACGCGTATTACGCTGAGAACCTACGGGCGAAGTCACCAGGGATTACGGCGCCCCAACAACGAGGATGCCTATCTGATTCGCCCTTTGGCGGAAAGCGGGCTTTTAGTGGCGGTGGCTGACGGGGTGGGCGGCGGGCCGGCCGGACAGGAGGCGAGCCGGCTGGCTTTAGAAACCCTGGACGGCGCGATTGATGGGAAGATGGCTGACATTGCCCGGCTTGCCTCGGCGGTGTCATTGGTCAATCGCCGCATCTACGAGTCGAGCCAACAAGATGACGCCCTCGCCGGCATGGGGACGACCTTAACATCGGCCATTATCCTTCCGCATCGGTTGCTCGTTGCGCACGTAGGCGACTCCCGCGCTTATCAATTAGGGGACGATCAGCTTGTGAGGTTAACAGTGGATCATTCGTTAGCGGGGGAGATGGAGGCGCTCGGGGAATTGAGCCCTGAAGAGGCCCAAAACCATCCCAATCGCCATGTGCTCACGCGGGTCGTGGGCCCCTTTGACCATGTGCGCATTGACGTGACAGAAATGCCGTGGACCTCGCGTGACCGGCTTTTGCTATGTACCGATGGGCTCACAGCCGTGTTGTCCGACGATGACATTTTGGAATCGAGTCGGCGGCTGCACGGCTGGGCCCTGGTGGACGCACTGATAGCCCTGGCATTAGAACGCGGAGGGCCGGACAATATTACCGTAGTATTGGCAGAAAGCGCGCCAGAGCAAGGTGACAGCCATGGTCGGTAACGTGTTGGGCAATCGCTATGAAGTGTTGGAGCGAATAGGCACGGGAGGCATGTCGCTCGTCTATCGCGCCCGGGATATGACCCTGAATCGCCTCGTGGCCGTCAAGATTTTAAAGCACCAGTGGGCGGAAGATCCCGAGGTGGTACGGCGATTTGAACAAGAAGCGCGAGCCGCGGCGTCCCTCGTGGATCGTCACATTGTTCAGGTCTACGACGTGGGTCGGGACGAGCCTGATATTCACTACATGGTCATGGAGTTAGTGGCAGGGGAAACGCTGCGCGCGAAGATCGACCGCGAGGCCCCGCTGCCCGTAAAGACCGCTCTGGAGATTGCTGATCAAGTAGCCCAAGGGCTCGAGGTGGCGCATGCTCGGCGGCTCGTTCACCGCGATATCAAGCCGCAAAATGTCTTACTAAGCGCCACCGGGGACGTCAAAGTGACCGATTTTGGCATTGCCTACGCGGCCACGACCGGTACTTTGGTCAACACCGGGTCGTTGTTGGGCACGGTGCAATACTTAAGTCCGGAGCAGGCGCGTGGGAAGTTTATCGGCCCGCAGTCGGACATTTACTCGCTGGGCGTGGTGCTCTTTGAAATGTTAACGGGCCGCCTGCCGTTTGAAGGCGATACACCCATTGGGGTGGCGATTAAGCATCTGCAAGACGAGCCGCCGCGCATTGATAAGTTGCGCCCCGAGGTCCCGGCTCAAGTGGCCGATATTGTCGAGCGCGCATTGAGCAAAGATCCGGCGGAACGCTATCAGTCCGCCCACGCCATGCGACTGGATATCGAGCGAGTCTTGCACCCAGAACCGGTTTTAGAGAAGCCGCAGCCGATGGTTAGCCCGTCTGATGAGGCGGACGAGGTGCCTCATCGCGGGCGTCTGGCACAGTCCATGCGGACGAACAAACCGCGGCGCCAATGGCCCTGGGTAGTGGCCCTGAGTGTAACGGTGTTGTTGCTTTTGGGTGCCGGTGCCTATGCATTTCATCGCTGGCTCAACCCCCCAATTGTCACCGTGCCCAACGTGATCGGCAAACCCGTGGCGGAGGCGCGTCTGGCGTTGAAGACGCGGGGGCTCGTCGTTTTTGTGGCGGGGCGAGCTTCGTCCCAACATATCGCGCGAAACCGGGTGGTAAAAGAAGACCCAGCACCCGGGGCCCGGGTCAAGTCAGGGGAGACCGTGTCCTTGGTCTTGTCATCGGGGCCCACTACGCTGGCGTTGCCGGGGGTGATCCAGGAAAGTTATTACCTCGCCAAACAGTCGTTGGAAGCATTGGGATTGCACGTGCGCATGCGGGCTACGGCGTCAGGCCAGCCGGGCGGCACGGTGGTCCAGCAGCAACCGCGGCCCGGGGAAGTCGTTGCGGAAGGTAGTCTGGTCACGCTCTGGGTGTCGAACGGGGCGTCCGCCAGTCAAATGGTGATGCCCAACTTAATTGGCCTCACGATGTCGCAGGCAGCTCGCCTGCTGGCGCACGCGCACGTCACCATGGCGTCGCCGAGCTCCGAGTACTCGACAGAGCCGCCGGATACCATCATTGACCAAAGTCCTGCACCGTATGCGAGCCTTCAGGGGGTGACCACGGTGAGCGTCACCCTGTCGCACGGCCCTAGCCCGGTGAGCGCATCACTCCCCATTAACCATTCCACGGTGCGCTGGAAAATTCCCGCGTCCGCGGCCCCGAAGTCGCTGTTTAAGGTTGTGGTGACCGATCCCGCGGGTAACGAGGAGATCTTCTATCAGCAAGTGAATCCGGGTCAACGGGTCACGTACCGGGTGGTATGGTACGGAACCCAAGGACAAATGGTGGTTTCGCTCAATGGACGACTGATTCCGACGCCACCGCTCAAGTCTATGGTGTCGGCCAGCCCGTCGCCGTCTCCATCGAGTTCGCCGTCTCCTTCGGGATCTCCGTCGCCATCCCCCTCCGCTTCCTCGCCGGCGCCGTCGAGCAACCAATCGGGGTAATCAGGGATGCGTGGATTGGTGGTCTTGTTGGAGGCAAATCGTCCCACGGTCCAGTTGCCCGATGGGCGTCAATACCTTTGCTATCTTAAGGGCCGCCTGCGCCGGGAGGTGGGCCGCATTATGGTGGGGGATGAGGTCGAATTTGAGATCACGGGCGACGGTGAAGGGCGCATAGACGCGGTGCGGCCTCGAGCGAATCACCTACTGCGGCCGCCAGTAGCCAACGTGACCGGGATCTTTGTGGTCTTTAGCCTGCTGAGTCCGCGGGGAAATATCGAACTTCTGGATCGGCGCTTGGTCATGGCGCACCTGACGGGATTAGCGGCCGAAATTATTGTGTCGAAAGTGGACCTGCTTGGGGGGGAAGCGGCCGAGCAATTGGCCCAGTTGGCTTCGGCGTATCGCCAGATTGGTTATCCCGTCTGGTACACGTCGGCAACGACCGGAGAGGGCCTGACATCCTTGGCGGATTACCCGAGGGAGGGGATTTGGGTGTTAACGGGAGAAAGCGGGGCGGGCAAATCCAGCCTGCTCAAAGCCTTAATTCCGGACGCGCCCGTGGCTACGCAAGCGTTAAGTCGCATCGGACGGGGTCAACAAACGACGCGATGGGTGCGTCTGTACCCGTTGTCCGGCTATTGGTTGGCCGATAGCCCGGGATACACCGCCTTGGAGACCAAGGTGGATGACCGACAACGCATCGTCGAGGCCTTCCCCGAATTTCACGATCTCCCATGCCGGTTTGTTGACTGCCTCCATGGGGAAGAGCCGGGGTGTGCGGTTCACCAAGCCTTGGCAGAAGGGAGGGTGGCCGAATGGCGCTACCGCCATTATCGCAAACTCCTACGGGATTGGGTCAAATCCTTTTAACTCCCGTGCCCCGTCATTAGAAGCCCCGCAACGTGACCGCGATATTCTAGGAAATGAGGTGTTTCGCGCATGGTGCAAGTGGCGCCTTCTCTCTTGTCGGCGAATTTTGCACGCTTAGCAGAGGAGATTCAGCGCGTGGAAGCGTTGGCCGATTTGCTTCACGTGGATATTATGGACGGCCATTTTGTACCGAATATTACCATGGGCCCCATGATTGTCGAAGCCATCCGCAAAACGTCTGAATTGCCGCTGGATGTGCATATGATGGTGGAGGAACCTGATCGATACCTGTCCGAATTTCGCCAGGCAGGTGCCGACATGATGTCCGTCCACGTCGAAACCTGTCCGCATCTGGAGCGGACCATCGATCAGATTCATCAACTGGGTGCACTGGCGGGGGTGGCGCTCAATCCGGCTACACCGGTCGAACTGTTGGTTGATATCTTCGATGAGGTGGATTATGTGTTGGTGATGAGTGTGAACCCAGGCTTCGGCGGCCAGGCCTTTTGGCCGCGCGCCGCGGAAAAAATTCGGCGGGTGAAAGCCATGCGCGGCGATCGCGATAGGCCGCTCATCGAAGTTGACGGTGGCATCAACGAGACCACCGTTCGCGTGGTGCGCGAGGCTGGCGTTGACATTGTTGTGGCAGGATCCTATGTATTTCAGGCAGCTGACCCGGGAGAACGGGTGAAAATTCTCCGAGGGGGCTGAGCACCTTTCCACCACATGCGCCGTAGCATGGTGAATAGACCGTCGCGGACGTGTGGTAAGGGAGGTGCGACGATGCGATGGAGGCGGTATGGTCTCAGGATAGACGCCCGGAGCTCGCAGAAACTATGGGGGATAATGATTGGCGCGGGCGGCGGTTTCCTCATTATCAAGGTGTTGCCCCTCTGGATTTGGCCGTTTGGCATTGGGTTGTGGCTCGTGTGGGCGGGACTTGGTCCCTTAGCAGTGGGCGGTGCTCTCATATGGGTGGGGTGGCGTCTTCTGCGGCGATAGCCGGGAACGGGGATCGGGCGCGAAGAAAGGATGAGGAACGATGCAAGTTCAGGTGGTTAAAGTGCCGCGGGTCGTGGGTAAACTCTTGCAAATGGTGCTCCGCGTCTGGAGTACGAAATCGAAGTGATGACCACCGATTATCGGATTCGGGCGACGGCGGCGGATGGGCTCCTGCGCATGGTGGCAGTCAATACTACTGTCACCGCGCGTGAGGCCCAGAGGGTCCACGAGGCTTGGCCCTTGGCCGCCGCCGCCATGGGTCGGTTGTTAAGCGTGGCCGCTATCCTCGCCGGAGACCTGAAGTCGCATTCCTCGCGAATAACCGTGGAAGTAGACGGCAACGGCCCTCTCGGTCGTGTTGTGGCCGAAGGTCAAGGTAGCCAGCGGCTGCGTGCCCGAGTGCAACATCCGCACGTTGAACTGCCGCTGCGGAATGATGGCAAATTAGACGTGGGACAAGCCGTCGGAACGGACGGTACCTTTCGGATCATACGCGAGAGTAGTCCCGGTGAATGGTATCAAAGCCAGGTGGCCTTGACCAGCGGCGAAATTGGCGACGACTTTCTGCATTACTTGGTGCAATCGGAACAAATACCGAGTGCGGTGTCGGTCGGCGTGTTAATCAGTGCGGAGGGATTGGTCATGGCATCCGCTGGGGTCATGGTCCAGGCCTTGCCTGGCTGTCCGGCATCGGTCGTGGAGGACGTTGCAGCGCGGTTTCAAGCCCTCGACCAAATCAGTCGCCAGGTGGCGGAAGGGGCAAATCTTGAAAGCCTCATCCGACAAGTGGTCCCAGAACCCATTCATTGGGCCGCCCCTGAGACCCTGACGTGGGCCTGCTGGTGTAATCGAACATCAGTGACCGAGGCCTTGAAGGCGCTGCCAACTCATGATTTAGAAGAATTAATCGGCGACGGCGGGGCCGAAGTGACGTGCCATTTTTGTCGCCAGCGATACCACTTTAGCGCTAAGGAACTCGCCGCCCTCGGCGGCGATCACGGCTAAATCGCGCGATCTACTCGGCCCGACCGCAAACAGCGCGTACACACGTAAATATGCTGAGTTCGGCCATTTACGCGGGCACGCACCCGTTGAATGTTGGGTCTCCAGACCCGCTTGGTTTTCTTGTGGGAGTGGCTCACATTATTGCCGTGTGCGGTATGCTTGCCGCAAATCTCACAACGGAATGCCATCTACGTTCCTCCTTTGCGCCGCGACATTCCCGCCTATGGTAACATAGGAGTCAGCACGATGCAAGGGTTGGAAAGGTTGTGGGGCGGTGGAGCGCCGTACTGAGTTTGGTCAGACGATTGTGCACGACGAGGTCTTGGCGACCATAGCTCGGCGCGCAACATTAGCGGTGCCGGGGGTAGTGGATCTTCAACAGCGTGGCCTGCCGGATAACTTGCAAAGCTGGGTGCGTCATGACCTGCCGTTTCGCGGCGTCCGGGTGGTCAGCCGGGATGATGGTCATTACGATATCGATCTGTTTGTGGTCATACGATACGGCATGCGCATCGCCACCGTGGCCCGCGCCATTCAACATGCGGTGAATCGGGCCCTTTACGAGGCGGTGGAACGTTATCCCGATCACTTGGTGATTCATGTGGAAGGGGTTCGGGCTCCGGATGCCTGACACGACCCAGGGACTGTGGCGCATCGTGGGGGCGACGCTGGCGGAGTGGATGCGCACGGCGTTGGCGGAGCTGATGCGCGAAGCGCCAACACTTGATGCGATGAACGTGTTTCCTGTGGCCGATGGCGACACCGGGCGCAACATGGTCAGTACCCTCCAAGCTGCGGTGGAGGCACTGGCGCACCTAGAGCGCCGTGATCTCGGTGCTGCGTGGCAAGAAGCCGCCCACGGGGCGCTTATGGGGGCGCGCGGCAATTCGGGCGTCATTTTATCCCAACTCTTGGCGGGTTTTGCGGAGTTAGCGGAGGGCCGCGCCTGGTGGGAGGCGAGCGATCTGCGGCAGGGGTTTCGACGGGCTGCCGAACGCGCTCGGCGTTACGTGCCTGAACCCGCCGAAGGGACCATTCTGACGGTGGCTGATGCGATGGCCGAGGGGGCTTCGGCTACCGGCGATATCATTGACTGCCTCAGCACAGCGTTAAAGGCAGGTCGTGAGGCGCTGCAACGGACAACCGAACAACTGCCCGCGCTGCACCGGACCCAACTCGTGGACGCCGGGGCGCTGGGTTATGTGTGCATTGTTCAAGGATGGCTAGATAGCGCCAGAGGGCGCCCGGGGGAACCGACGGCCTGGGCAGCTTTGGAACCTGCGGGGCGGGTGCCGCCGCTCGCCGATGCAGGGCAGTACTATTATGATGTGGAAGCACTGCTGTATCAATTTCGGTGCCGCGATCCGGAGGCATACCTTAGACGCGCTCTCCCTGGCCTCGGCGACTCGATCGTCTTGGCGCCGGGGCGGGAGATGCTGAAGGTGCACGTACACACTGACGCGCCGGTTAAACTCATGGAAATCTTGACGAGTGTCGGCGATATCCAACATATGGAATGGTGGGATATGCGCCAGCAAGTGGCGGCGCGGCGTGCACGGAGCTTGCGGATTGTGGTGCCGGAGCCCTGGGGGGTCGTCTTTCAGCACGATTACGAGGTGTTAACGCCTGATGAGGCTGAAGACGCAGACGACACGCTGTGGCTAGCTCCGCCAGCGCCTTTATCCCATGCCTTGGCCGTGCCGTCAGTGGGTTTGATGGGACAGTTGGCGCTGGAATACGATGAATCAGAGCCGTGGGCACACAATCGCGCACGCCTCGCCGAACTGCTGAAGAGCATGCGCCACTGGGTGGTGATGCGTGACGGGGAGCACTGGTGGCTAGGGGATGGATCTCCGCCCGTGGGGAACCGCGAGGAAGTGCTGACGAGGATTCAAGCAGAAATTCCCGAGCCAGGGGTGGTAACCGTCTACCTGAGCCATTTGGCCAGAAGGGAGGAGGCGAGCTATTGGCAAGACGCGCTCAACGCGGAGCTCGTTCAGATCCCCGAGGCTCATCCGTGGATGGAGGTCATCTGGCAACCTTAACCCTAGGGGACTCGGTAACCCGGTTACCGGGTGTTGGGGCCAAGCGTGCCGAAGATTTCAGAAAATTGGGCGTCGAAACTATTGGCGATCTGTTGACGCTGTGGCCCCGGCGCTACATCGACCGCACGCGAATCACGCCGATTGGCGAGTTAAGGCCAGGGGCCACCAGTACTGTCGAGGTGACGATCCAAAGCGTCGCGGAACGCATGCTGGCCCGCGGGCAAAAGGTCACTTCCCTGAGCGTCAGCGACGGCACGGGGAGATTGGATGTGACCTTTTTTCATGCAGGGTGGATTAAACGTCACCTACGGCCCGGCGTCCGGCTCCTCATGACGGGACGTGTCGAGGTTTTCCGCCATCAGCTGGCGATGACGCACCCGGAATTCGCCGTCCTGACTGGAGCCGAGCGACCGCGGTTAGGATTATGGCCCATTTATCCGCTAGCGGGCGAATTGAAGCAACGCTTTGTCCAGGAGTTAGAAGCCCAGGTGGTACCGATGTGGGCTGCTAAGCTCGATGATCCATTGCCCTTGGCGATTCGCCAACAACGTCAGCTTCGCGATCGCGCGTCGTCGGTTGAGCATCTGCACTTTCCTCAGGATGTCGGCGATCGCGAGTCCGCACGGCGGCGCCTCGTATTTGACGAGTTTTTGCGGGTGTCTTTAGCGGTGTTGTGGCTCAATCAGCGGTCAGGGGGACGACCGGCGCCCGTGCTGGACGCCAAGAACGCACTCGTTCAGCGCCTGTTGTCCGCGTTGCCGTTTTCCCTAACGCCGGGACAGCAAGCGGCGTGGGCCGACATTGCCCATGATTTAACCCAGGAGAAACCCATGGCGCGCTTGCTGCAGGGGGATGTCGGATCCGGGAAAACCCTGGTGGCCTTGCTCGCGATGCTGGCGGCAGTGGGTAGCGGCTATCAGGCAGCCCTGATGGCGCCCACGGAACTGCTCGCCGAGCAGCATCAGGAGTCCCTGGCAAACTGGTTGTCGCCTCTCGGAGTACCCGTGGGTTTGATCCGCGCGGGGCAGAGTGACGAGCGTGTGGCTTCGGGTGAACCGATGGTGGTAGTGGGCACGCATGCCTTAATCTCGGAGCGCGTGACCTTTGATCGCTTGGGCGTGGTGGTGGTTGATGAGCAGCATCGGTTTGGCGTGCGACAACGCGCGCGCTTAAGCGAAAAGGGAACCGCGCCTCACATGCTGGTCATGACCGCGACACCCATCCCGCGCACGTTAGCCCTGACCGTGTACGGCGATCTGGCTATCTCGCGAATGGGTGATAAACCGCCGGGGCGGTGGCCGGTGACGACCGTTCACCTCCGGGGCCGGGACCGGCGTCAAGCCTATGTGGCGGTGCAGCAGGCGGTACGCCAAGGTCGCCAAGCGTATGTGATTTGTCCTTTGGTGGGCGATACCGAAGAGGTGAATGGCAAAGCCGCTCAGCAGCTGGCCGAGGGGATGCGGACGCTGCCGGGATGGCGGGTGGGTTTGATTCATGGACGGTTGCCGAGTCATGAAAAGGCCAAAGTCATGGAGGACTTTCGGCGTGGGTCAATTGACGTGCTGGTCGGGACCACCATTCTCGAAGTGGGGATTGACGTGCCCAATGCGACCGTCATCGTCATCGAGGAAGCCGATCGATTTGGACTGGCCCAGCTCCATCAACTTCGGGGACGGGTAGGGCGCGGCCCAGCGCCTGCCACCTGCTATTTAATTGCTGACCCGACGACCCCAGAGGCCGAGGCGCGTCTGGAAGCGATGGTGATGACCCAGGATGGCTATGAACTGGCCGAACGCGACTTAGCTATTCGCGGTCCCGGAGAGGTGTTGGGCATGCGCCAACATGGGTTGGCGGGGTTTCAATTGGCCGACCCCATAGGGGATCTGGCCTTGTTAGAGGACGCTCGTGTGGTGGCGCGACAGATATTGGCAGACGACCCCACCCTTGATCACGACGACCACCGAATCCTGAAGGCATGGGTCCATGAGATGTTGGGAAGCGAATGGCCAACATCGGTGCTGCATTAACACTCGAGGGACGGTGGCAATTCCAGTGCCCTGGCATGGCGGACCTTGATTCGGTCCTTAGCGTATAAAGGTGATCCTGAGCCCGATGGAGATAATGTAAATCCTTGATTTGCTTTACGATTGCTAATACAATTACGAATATATCAGTAACCGAGAAGAACGTTGAGAGGTTTTTCAGAGCGACTGGTCAAGTCGTGGAAAGGACGAACGGGATGGAGCGATTATACGTATTAGATACCACGCTTCGCGATGGAGAACAGATTCCGGGGGCGAAATTAACCGCGCCTGAAAAGCTCGAAATTGCCCGCCAGTTGGCCGTGTTAGGTGTGGACGTCATTGAGGCAGGGTTTCCGGCATCGTCTCCGGGTGATTTCGAAGCGGTGCAGATGATTGCTCGGGAGATCCGCCACACCGGCATCACCGCGTTGGCTCGGGCTGTGCGTGAGGATATTGACGCGGTCTGGGACGCCATTCGTGAGGCCGAATACCCTCAAATTCACATTGTGCTGGGCGTCTCAGATATTCACTTAGAAGGCAAGTTTCGTCGGTCGCGTGAAGAGATCCTGGCGATGGGCGTCGAAGCCGTCCGCTACGCCAAGCAGTTTACTCCTTATGTCCAATACTCGACGGAAGATGCGGGTCGAGCCGACTTAAACTACCTTAAGCAAACGGTGGAAGCGGTGATTAAGGCGGGGGCCACGGTGGTGAACATTCCGGACACCACCGGCTACTGTGATCCCGAGGAGTTTGGTCACATCATTCACGTGTTAAAGACAGAGGTTCCCAACATTGATCAAGCACTGTTGTCTGTACATTGTCACAATGATTTAGGCATGGCCACGGCCAATACCTTGGCAGCGGTGAAAAATGGGGCGCGCCGGGTTGAAGTGACCATAAACGGGCTGGGTGAGCGGGCAGGCAATACGGCGTTGGAAGAGGTCGTCATGGCGATCAGGGTCAAGCCTGAATTCTACCAAGTCACCACCAACATTAGAACTGAAGAGATTGCGCGGACGAGTCGGTTGGTGTCGAGTTTAACGGGCATTTGGGTGCAGCCCAACAAGGCCATTGTGGGGTCCAATGCGTTTGCGCACTCATCCGGCATCCACCAAGATGGCGTCTTGAAAAACCGTCAGACGTATGAAATTATTGACCCGCGTTGGGTAGGCATTACCGAATCCCGCATGGTGCTCACGGCCCGCAGCGGTCGTCATGCGGTGCGCGCGAGATTACGCGAGCTCGGCCGGGAATTAGACGACGCGCGATTTGAGCAATTTCACCGCCAGTTTCTGGATTTGGCTGATCGCAAAAAGGAAGTCTACGATGAAGATTTGTTGGCTCTTTTAGCCGAGGAGGAGCGAGCACCGCAACGTCAGGGTTATGAGCTGACCTCACTGGAGGTGACGCTGGGGAGCCAGCGCAACCCGTCGGCTCGCGTGGGGTTGCGGTTGCCGGACGGCCGCGAAGCGGAGGCCGAGGCCACCGGATCAGGGCCAGTGGATGCTGCCTATCGCGCCATTGATTCCCTCATTAGCCGGGAGTCGCGATTGCTGGAGTTTTCCTTGCAATCCGTTACCGAAGGGATTGATGCGCAAGCGCGCGTGTCGGTGCGGTTGGAGATTGATGGCGAAGTGTTTGTCGGGCGGGGTGTCGATTCCGATATTGTTCTGTCGGGGGTGAAAGCCTATCTCGACGCCTGGAATCGCGCGTTGTTTCGCCGCGAGGTGGCTTCCTACCAGCAGGTGCCGTAAATCCGTCATGCGTGTTGGGAGCCGGGGGGCGGGGCGCATGGCGCTTTTCAATCCGTCCGAATGAGGAGTATCATTGGGCGTCGTTCTATGTTATAATGCGAATGGCAGAAAATCTCCTACAAGGCGGGATGAGAATCGTCTTCAGTCGCGATGGGCAGTGGCTTGTAGGGGTTGTAGGGTTCAGGTCATACGGCAAGGCAATGAATGGGAAGAGTAACCGACAGGCAAACCGTTCAGCGAGCCGGGGAGGGTGTGAGCTCGGCAGGAAGCGGTCGGCGAATGGGCCCAAGAGCTGCTACCCGAACAACAGTAGGCGTAGCCGGGCTCTTCCTCCGTTATCCAGGAAGGCATATTTGGATGCGAGAGCATCCCGTATGACTAAGTGAGGCATGAGCCTAAGTGGGGTGGCACCGCGGAGCAACCTTCGTCCCGAGGGATGAGGGTTGAATTATTTTTGCGGAGGGACAATTGTGCAGATCACGAAAGCGCTGCCGGGGGAAGACGTGTGGGATGACGGGCAAGCCCAACACGTGGCGTTGGTGCGACGGTACGCGGTCGACCAGTTGACACCGATTTCAGCGTTTTTGCGGCTGAGGTCGTTAGGCGCCCATACGTTATTGGAAAGTGTCGAAGGTGACGATAAGATGGCCCGTTACTCCTTTATCGCCCTGGGGGAGTGGGCGCGTCTAAGCGAAGAGAATGGCGAGGCGGTATTAATATCAGCCGGCGGTGAGGAGCGCAGCCAAGACCCCCGCGAACTTTTGCGGCGGCAACACAGTCGTCAACGGATTGCTGTGCCCCGTGAGGTGGAATTGCCCTTTGTGGGCGGTGCCGTGGGTTACTTTGCCTACGACTGGGTGCGCTTCTTAGAAACGTTGCCCCGACGCCACCGGCAGCGTGGTCCATTGTGGGAATGGGTGTGGCCTAAAGCCGTTGTGGCGTTTGACCATCCTCGGCAATTGGTCACCGTGATCGTGGAAACGCCCCGCGATCAAATTGAACAAGGGCGGACGCGACTGGAAATTTTGGTGGAAGCCTTGCGCCAACCGCTCATGCTGGCGGAACCACTGATCCGGACGCTGACCCGGGTCAGCTCCACGGTGCAGCGTGAAGACTTTGTGGCGATGGTCCAGCGCGCGAAAGAATATATTGCGGCGGGCGACATTTTTCAAGTGGTGTTGTCTCAGCGCTTGGGGGCTCGCATTGCTGGCGATCCGTTTAGCTTATACCGTCGCCTACGCCATATGAATCCTTCCCCCTATTTGTTTTATCTCGAGACGCCGCGCCGGGTGCTCGCCGGATCCTCGCCGGAAACATTGGTGCGCGTGGAAGGGCGGGTGGCGATCAATCGACCCATTGCGGGCACGCGCCCCCGTGGGCGAACGCCCGAAGAAGACCAAGCCTTGTGGAACAATTTGATCCATGACCCTAAAGAGCGCGCCGAACATCTGATGTTGGTTGACTTGGCGCGCAACGATTTGGGCCGCATTGCCGAGTACGGCACGGTCAAGGTGAATGCCTTTATGGTGCAAGAAAAGTATTCGCACGTGATGCATATTGTGTCGGAAGTGCAGGGAGAAGTGCGGCCGGAGTTTGACGCGTTAGATGTGTTAAGCGCGTCATTTCCGGCGGGCACCTTAACGGGCGCCCCGAAAATTCGGGCCATGGAAATTATCGAGGAACTTGAACCGACAGCGCGCGGCGCTTACGGCGGCGTGGTGGGATATTGGTCGCATCGGGGTGACTTGGACGCCTGCATTACCATCCGGACGGTAGAAATCGAAGACGGCATGGCCTACGTGCAGGCGGGAGCCGGGATTGTCGCTGACTCGGATCCGGTCGTGGAATATCAGGAGTCCTTGAACAAAGCGCAGGCCGCTCTTGATGTCATGGCACAGGGGGAGGACGAGTGGCTATGATCCTGGTGATTGATAATTATGATTCATTTACGTACAACTTAGTGCAATATTTTGGCCAGATGGCGGAGGTGTCGGTAGTCCGCAACGATACCCTGACGGTGGAAGCAGCGATTGGACTGCGCCCCGCGGGTATTGTCATTTCACCCGGGCCAGGGCGCCCCGAAGATGCCGGCATCTCAGTGCCGTTGATCCAGGCGGTAAATGGCCGCATCCCGATCTTGGGGGTTTGTTTGGGCCATCAAGCCATTGCGGTAGCCTACGGGGGGCGTATCATCCCCGCGCCGCGGTTGATGCACGGTAAGCCAGACGACATCTATCATAGTGGCCGCGGATTATTTCGCGATTTGCCGAATCCGCTGGTCGGCGGCCGATATCATTCCCTGGCGGTTGACGTCAGCGGCATTGAAGCGCTGTCCGTGGATGCGGTCACCCATGACGGCACCGTCATGGCGATTTCCCACCAACAGCACCCGGTGTACGGGTTGCAATTTCATCCCGAATCGGTGCTGACACCGGAAGGCATGACCTTGATTACCCGCTTTGTGGAGTTAACGAAGTTGTCGAAATCGGGCGCGGCGCCAGGAAGAGGTACGACGAGCGATGAATGAGGGTTTGGTGATGAGCAGTCTGGAGGCACTTAGCCGCGGAGAGCGGCTTGACGAGCAGGCCGCCTATCAGCTGATGGATAGCATCATGCGTGGCGAGGCGACGCCTATTCAGCTAGCCGGAGTGCTGATGGCGTTGAGGGTGCGCGGAGAAACGGTGGACGAGCTTACCGGGTTTGCGCGGGCGATGCGGGAGCATGCGGTTTCGGTGCCAGTGGCGTCGCGGCCTCTCATGGACACCTGTGGTACTGGAGGCGATGGCGCGAAGACGTTTAATGTGTCCACGGTGGCGGCATTGGTGGTGGCGGCGGCCGGTATGCCGGTGGCAAAACATGGGAACCGGGCCGCGACCTCGCAGAGTGGCAGCGCGGACCTTTTGGAAGCGCTGGGCGTGGAGTTGTTGAGCAATCCCGCGGATGTGGCCCACCTCATTGATGAAGTGGGGTTCGGTTTCCTTTTTGCCCAATCCGTTCACACCTCCATGCGTTATGCTGGTCCCACGCGACGGGAGCTGGGCGTGCGGACGGTGTTCAACATATTAGGCCCATTGACCAATCCTTGTGCCCCAGACTATCAGCTCTTAGGGGTGTTTTCCGAAAGCTGGGTGCGTCCCGTGGCAGAAGTCTTGGCGCGCTTAGGAGTTCAGCGAGCGATGGTGGTGCACGGCCATGGGGGAGTGGATGAAATCTCGCTATCGGGGCCCACGCGCTATGCCCTGGTGAGCAATCAAGAGGTCATCGACGGCGTGCTGACGCCTGAGGACCTTGGTCTTCCCACCTATCCGGTCGGCTCGTTTCAAGGCGGCGATCCGTCGTATAACGCGGCTCTCTGTCGACGGCTAGTCATCGACCGGCAAGAGGGGCCAGCGCGCGATATCGTGGTGGCTAATGCGGGGGTGGCCCTCTATATAGGGGGGGTTGCCGAAACGCCGCGCGAGGGTGTGCGGGTGGCAGAGCGCGTGATTGACGAGGGAGGGGCCGCGCGCATTCTCGAAAAGTTGGTTACCGTGTCTCGCGCGGTCCAAGCAGAGCGGAGGGACGCCTAATGTTTTTAGATGCCATCACACAGGATGTGGATGAACGCGTTAAGCGGTTGTTGCCGATTGCGACTTACTGGCGGAATCAGGCCGAGCGCCGGCCCCCCGTCCGTTCGCTGAAGGCCCAGTTGGGGCAAGGCGAACGTCTTCAGATTATTGCCGAATGTAAACAAAAGTCGCCGTCCAAAGGATGGTTAACCGATCGGTACGATCCCGTTGGCCAAGCGCGTCAATATGAGAGCGATGGCGCTGCGGCTATTTCCGTGCTCACGGAGCCGCACTATTTCGCGGGGGATTTGTCTCATTTAGAGGCGGTGCGCGAGGCGGTGGCGTTGCCGGTCTTGCGCAAGGATTTCGTGCGGCATCCGGTTCAGCTTTATGAAGCCCGCGCGCGAGGGGCGGATGCGGCGCTCATCATTGTCCGCATTGTCGACGATGCACGGCTACAGGAGCTGCTGGAGGCCGCACGGACGATAGGGTTAGAAGTGCTTGTGGAGGTGCATGCAGCGGCCGAACTTGAGCGTGCGCTGCGCCAAGGGGCGGAAATTATCGGCGTCAACAATCGCGATCTCGACACCTTTGACACCCGCCTCGAATTTTCTCATCAACTTTCTACTCTCTTGCCGCCTTCGGTGATCGCGGTCAGCGAAAGCGGCATACGTACCACGGCAGATTTGACGCAGATCCAGTCTTGGGGCTACCGTGCGGTGCTTATCGGAGAAACGCTCATGCGGGGTGCGAGCGTGCTCGCGGAGTGGACTCATGCCAGTCCGCGTTAAGATTTGCGGTATTAAAGATCTTGACACCGCCCGCGGGGTCGTCGAGCTGGGCGCTGATTATTTAGGCCTGGTGTTCACGGAAAGCCCACGGCAAGTCACCTTAAGCCAGGCTGAGCGGCTGGTCGCAAGCTTGCCTACCGCGCAATTTATCGCGGTAGCGCGCGATGCGGATGATGACCTCCTCGAGGCGATGTTAGCGATCGGGGTCGTAGGCGTTCAGTTGCACGGCCGAACGCCTGCTCGCTGGATTCATCAGGTGCATCAACGAGGCAAGTTGGCTATTGCTACGCGGCTAGAAGCGGATGCCGATGTTGTGTTGCTCGACGGGGCCAATCCGGGCAGCGGGCAACCCTGGGCTTGGTATAAGCCGACTTTTCACCGGCCCATTTGGTTGGCAGGAGGCCTAAATCCCGACAATGTGGGCCGCGTGGTCAAGACCTGGCGTCCGGACGGCGTGGATGTATCAAGTGGCGTAGAACAGAACGGTGTCAAGAACTTGGAACTGGTACGCCGTTTTATCGAGGAGGTCCATCATGCTGACAACGCGAGTGCCTGACCGTTACGGTCGATTCGGGCCGTTTGGCGGACGGTATATTCCCGAAACATTAATGCCGGCGGTCGAGGAATTAACCCAAGCCTATCACCAAGTCCGGCGAGATCCCGAGTTTCAACGGGAACTCAACGCCCTGTTAAAGGATTACGTAGGGCGGCCGACCCCTCTCAGGCGTGCCGACCGGATGAGTCAGGCGCTAGGGTTCGATGTGTTTCTCAAGCGCGAGGATTTAAATCACACGGGGGCTCATAAGATTAACAATACCATTGGTCAGGTGTTGCTGGCGCGCCGGATGGGTAAGACGCGGATTATCGCCGAGACCGGTGCAGGCCAACATGGGGTGGCGACGGCGACTGCCGCGGCGTTGTTTGGTCTAAAGGCAGAAATTTATATGGGTGCCGAGGATGTCAAGCGGCAAGCCCTCAATGTCTACCGCATGAAGCTATTGGGCGCCGAGGTGCATCCGGTGGAGTCTGGAACCCAGACGCTCAAAGATGCGACCAATGAGGCCATTCGCGACTGGGTGACGAATGTGCGCACGACCTTTTACGTGATCGGGTCCGTGGTTGGTCCGCATCCGTATCCGATGATGGTTCGCGATTTTCAGTCGGTCATTGGCCGCGAAGCGCGCAGCCAGATTCTGAAACTGACCGGTGAGTTGCCCACCCATATTGTGGCCTGTGTGGGAGGCGGTTCTAACAGCATGGGCATCTTTTATCCATTTCGCGAGGACCCCGTGGCGCTCGTCGGGGTGGAGGCAGCCGGTGAGGGTTTGGAGACTGGGCGGCACGCGGCCAGCATTCAGGTCGCGGAACGGGGAATTTTACACGGGAGTCTAAGCTACCTGTTGCAGGATGAAGACGGACAAATCAAGCCCGCTCATTCGATCTCGGCCGGACTAGATTATCCTGGCGTCGGCCCCGAACACGCCTATTTGCACTATACAGGCCGCGCCACCTACGTGGCGGTGACCGATCGCCAAGCGTTAGCCGCCTTTCATCAGCTCTCCCAATGGGAAGGCATTATTCCCGCGTTAGAAAGCGCGCACGCCGTGGCTTGGGTGATCGAAGCAGCGGATCAGCTGCGGCGAGACCGGGCGCGCGTGGTGATTAACCTCTCTGGGCGCGGCGACAAGGACGTCGATCAAGTGTTTCACATGGAACAGGGGGGAGCGCAGTGACGACTAACAACAGCTTGCATGACGCGTTTCGTGCGGCCCGAGACGAAGGGCGCGCTGCGCTGATCCCCTATGTGACGGCAGGATATCCCTCGCTGAGCCGGCTTCCAGGGCTGGTGGCGGCCTTGACCGAGGCGGGCGCCGACGTGATTGAAATCGGCATCCCTTTTTCCGATCCGCTAGCTGACGGTCCGGTGTTGCAGCGCGCAGCCACCGAGGCATTGGCCAACGGCACGCGAGTTGCGCAAATTTTAGAGATGGTTCGGGATCTGACCCCGAAGGCGCCACCCATGGTGTTTTTGACCTACATTAACCCGGTATTTCGCTACGGGATCGAGCGTTTTTCCCAGGATGCGTACGATGCCGGGATGGCAGGCCTGATTATTCCCGACCTCCCCTGGGCTGAAGGCCAAGATTTCCGGTTGGCTGCAGAGGCTAGCGGGCTTGCGCTGATACCACTGGTAGCCCCAACCTCGACGGACAGCCACTTACACAGCATTCGCACCGCCAAAGGGTTTGTCTACGGTGTCTCGGTCACTGGGGTTACCGGTATGCGGGCGGCGGTGGATAGCGGGGTGCGCACGTTGGTGGAGCGCGTCAGGCGCGTAGTGCCGTTACCAGTCGCCGTGGGATTCGGGATTGCTAACGCCCAACAAGCGCATGAGGTAGCTCGTTATGCGGATGGCGTCATCGTAGGCAGTGCCCTGGTGCGCACGATCATGGAAGATCCCAGTCACGCTGAGGAAAGAGCCTATGCGTTTGTGAAGGAATTGAAAAGTGGGGTCAATCAATTGGGCTCGAAGGCTTGACACCATGCGCCAAGTGGTGTATGATGCGGAGCAATTCAATCACCTAAAGCAATGATCGGGAAGGGGCCCGGAGTCAAGAGGCGCAGAGAGTCGGCGTAAAGGTGAAAGCCGAACCGTTGAACCGAGGCCGTACCCCCGTGAGTGTGCATCGAAATTCGCTTGAAGAGTAGAGAATCCGGCATCCGCCCGTTACGCGGAGCAGCTGTGTTAGCAGCTGGCAAAGTGGGTTCTGAACAAGAACCACGTAGGGTGGTACCGCGGAGAAGGCCTTCGTCCCTAAGGGATGAAGGCTTTTATCGTGCAAACAAGTCCAGACAGGCTAAGGAAGGGTGACAGGGCGTGGGTGCAACCGAAACAGCGGAGCCTATGGTTTCCGTGCGAAAGCCGTATCGATTAGTGAGTCGCGATTTTCATCCGGAAAACAGCGTGGTGCGGGTGGGCAATATCGCATTTGGAGAAAACCGCGTGATTGTGATGTCGGGGCCTTGTGCCGTGGAAAGCCGTGAACAGGTGATGGCCGCGGCGGAGTTTATGCACCACCTAGGGGTGCCGGTGTTGCGCGGGGGGGCGTATAAGCCGCGCACCTCTCCCTACAGTTTTCAGGGGATGGGCGTGGAGGGTTTGAAGTTGTTGGCCGAAGCGCGGGAGCGTTATGGTGTGCTGGTGGTCACTGAGGCCGTGGACCATGAGAGCTTGGCCCATGTCGCCGAGTGGGCCGATATTGTGCAGATTGGCGCCCGCAACATGCAAAACTTTGAATTGCTGAAGGCTGTCGGGCAGGTGGGTAAGCCGGTACTCTTAAAGCGGGGGTTAGCGGCGACGATTGACGAGTGGTTGATGGCGGCCGAATACGTGGCAGCACATGGCAACCCCAATATTATTCTCTGTGAACGCGGAATTCGGACGTACGAGACCAAGACGCGTAACACCTTAGATATCAGTGCCATTCCAGTGGTGAAACAGTTAAGCCACCTGCCGGTTGTGATTGATCCCTCGCATGCCGCCGGCCAATGGCAGTGGGTGGCGCCCTTAGCGCGGGCGGCTGTAGCTGCGGGGGCTGATGGCCTCATTATTGAAACGCATCCCAATCCCGCAGAAGCGTTGTCGGATGGGCCGCAGAGTCTCAACTTTCCTCACCTAGAGGAACTGATGCAGGAAGTGAAGCGCGTGGCGCGGGCGGTTGGGCGCGAAATATGAATGTCGGTGTGGTGGGGGTCGGGTTAATCGGCGGGTCCATAGCCCGGGCACTCAAAGCTCACGAGGTGCCCCTCTGGTTGGATGACGCCAGCCCCGCCACCCAAGCCGCATTAACCGCGTTGCAGTTGGGTGAGGTGGCGCCGTGGCCTACCTGGATTGGCCAGGTCGATGCCGTGGTATTAGGCGTGCCACTGTCGGTTGAATCCGACTTGGTCCGCCATATGGTCCCTGCGATGCGTGCCGAAGCCACGCTAGTGGATTTGAGTTCCGTGAAGCGACCGGTCCAGTCGGTTCTCCAATGGGCGAGTGAGCGCGTGGTCGTACTGAGCCTGCATTTGATGGCCGGACGTGAGACACGCGGGTTTTCCGCGTCGTCGCCTGACCTGTTTCGGGATTGCGCCGGAGCCGTGGTAGACATCGGAGCGGGGTTTCCTCCGGAGGAGGCGGTGCATTGGTGGCAAGCTCACCTCGGGACAGCGCCTTTAAGCCGCTGGACCATTGCCGAACACGACGACGCGGTCGCCTGGGTTAGCCACCTGCCGTTCCTGGTGTCGCGGGCGTTGGCGCGACTGGTCGAGCGCAAACGACCAGCGGCATTGGCGTTAGCTGGCCCTGGTTATCGAGACACCAGCCGCGTGGGGCGCAGCGACGTGTCGCTGATGCGCCCAATGCTCCTAGCCAATCAAGCGGTGTTGCGGGAAGCCTTAGTGGCATTGCAAGAAGAGATCGAGCGCACGGCAGCGGAGCTCTTATGTGAGCAAAATTCCCCCTCTGAAGGGACCTAGACGAAAGGTGAGCATATGGTTGAATTGACGGCCTGGACAAGGCCCATCGAGGCGCGCATTGCCGTTCCAGGCGATAAATCGCTGACGCACCGCGGGATTTTATTTAGTGCCATCGCTGAGGGGGAAATGGTTCTCGAGCATTGGCTTGACGCAGCCGATACCCGAGCCAGTTTAGCCTTGGTTCAAGCGCTGGGAGTTGAGGTGCGCGAAGCGTCGCCAGAACGCCTGGCTCTTGTGAGGCCGCCGCGCTTACGGGAGGCGACGGCGCCGGTGAATTGTGCGAATTCCGGCACTACCATGCGCTTGGGCGCAGGGATTGCAGCGGGGGTAGACGGGTTGACCATTCTCACGGGCGATACCTCATTAAGTCGACGCCCCATGGCTCGCATTATCGACCCCTTGCGTACGATGGGGGTGACGGTGCTCTCACGCCAATCAGGGTTGGCTCCCCTTGCGATTGCGGGAGGGCAGCACCGAGGCGGAACATTTACTTTGTCCGTTGCCAGCGCCCAGGTCAAGTCAAGTTTACTCTTAGCTGGCTTGACGGCTGAGGAACCGGTGCGCGTGATCGAGCCAGCCTTAAGCCGCGATCACACGGAGCGCCTGATTGAGGCCATGGGCGGCCGTATCGAGCGTCAGGGCTTGTCGGTGACGCTGACACCGGGGCGACTCGACGCGATGGCGTTTCGCGTTCCCGGCGATCCCTCCTCTGGCGCTTTCTGGGCCGCACTGGCCGCGATTAGTGAGAACCGGCAAATTGTTGTTGAATCGATGCTCTTTAATCCGACGCGAACCGGTTTTTACCGCCTCTTGGCCCAGATGGGGGCGGTTGTCCAGTGGGAGACGGTGTCAGATATGCCGGAGCCCTGGGGACACGTCACCGTGCGCGGCAAGGTGCATCATGCGGTGACGGTCGAAGGCGAGGACATTCCGCAAATGATCGACGAGGTACCCTTGGTGGCGCTGTTGGCCACGCAATGCGCGGGGCAAACGATCGTGCGGGGCGCTGAGGAGTTGCGGGTGAAGGAAAGTGATCGCATTCGGGTCACGGGAGAGATCTTGCGCGCCATGGGAGCTCAGGTGGAAGAGTTGCCGGACGGCTGGATCGTTGAGGGCCCCACGCGCTTACACGGGGCGGAGGTCGACGCTCAAGGAGACCACCGCATGGCCATGCTTGCGGCGGTGGCTGCGACAATTGCTGATGGCGTCGTTCGCCTCCGGGGGGAAGACGCGGTATCCATTAGTTATCCGGAGTTCTTTGGGCAATATGGGGCCATGCGAGACAATTCCACCTAAATGACACCGCAGGGGATAGGGGCAGCAAGCGCTGCCCTTTTTTGTGCGCTGGGCTGGGGACGAATGATCGGAGCGGCGCGGTCTCGAGGGTGGCTAGCGGCCGCCTGCATGGACGCCGGGCAGTTGGTGCAAAATAGCCAAGTGTGGCGACGCGGATAACATTTCTTATAGAACAGCGATAAGATTCTTGATCGCGGTGTAAGAGATTTTTATTATGGGAGGTGGACTCCGGTAGAGGAAGTGATTGGTTCCATGCCCATTCATGGTCCGGATGAACCGGTTTATACCATTGGAGTAATGGCTCGGCTGGTGGGGGTCTCGCCGCAAACGCTCCGGGCTTGGGAGCGCGAGGCGCTGATTAATCCGTATCGGACAAGTACCAATAATCGGCTATACTCAGAGAATGACTTCCATCAGTTGATCCGGATCCGAGATTTAGCGGGGCAGGGGATAAACCCCGCAGGGATCCGCGCTATTTTAGGGGATGCCAGCAAAGCCGCTGGACCCAAAGCGAGGGTGACGACGTATGGCGAAAGTAGTAGGCATTGATTTGGGAACAACCAACTCAGTGATTGCTGTGATGGAAGGGGGACAGCCCACCGTCGTGTTAAACACGGAGGGCAGTCGCTTGACCCCGTCGGTGGTAGCATTTACCAAAAACGGGGAGCGGTTGGTGGGCCAATTAGCCCGCCGGCAAGCGGTGATGAACCCCGAAAATACGGTGTTTTCCATTAAGCGATTTATCGGCCGAAGATTCGATGAGGTGACTGAAGAACGGGCGCGCGTGCCGTACAAGGTGGTCAGCGGTCCGAACAACCAAGTGCGGGTGGAATTGCCGAATGCTGGAGAAAACCTAACCCCTGAGCAAATTTCGGCGATGGTCTTGGCGAAATTAAAAGCGGACGCAGAAAAATACTTGGGGGAGAGTATTACCCAAGCGGTCATTACGGTGCCGGCGTATTTTAACGATGCGCAAAGGCAGGCCACCAAAGACGCAGGCAAAATTGCCGGGCTTGAAGTGTTGCGCATTATCAACGAGCCGACAGCCGCAGCCTTAGCCTATGGACTTGACAAAAAGAAAAATGAAACCATTTTGGTGTGGGACTTGGGGGGCGGCACCTTTGACGTGTCTATCCTGGAGGTCGGCGACGGCGTGTTTGAGGTGAAGTCGACCTCCGGCGACACCCATTTGGGCGGCGACGATTACGACATGAAATTGGTGGATTACATTGCCGACCAATTTCAAAAAGAGTACGGCATTGATTTGCGGCGCGACCGCCAGGCCCTGCAACGGCTCATTGAGGCCGCCGAAAAGGCGAAGATCGAGTTATCCTCAGTGACCGAGACCCAAGTGTCGCTACCCTTTATCACCGCAGACCAGACAGGTCCGAAGCACCTGGAACAAAAGATTACGCGGGCGAAATTTGAGGAATTGACCCAGGACCTGACAGAACGCTGCGTGGGGCCCTTTCGGCAGGCACTGCAAGACGCCAAACTGACGGAAAGCCAGATTGACGAGGTCATTCTCGTCGGGGGTTCAACCCGCATGCCGGTCATTCAAGAGTTGGTGAAGCGCTTAACCGGTAAGGAACCGCACCGCGGCGTCAACCCCGATGAAGTGGTGGCCATTGGAGCCGCCATCCAAGGGGGCGTGTTGGCGGGTGAAGTGAAAGATGTGATTCTTCTTGACGTCACCCCGCTGTCGCTGGGCATTGAGACGCTGGGCGGCGTCTTTAATAAGCTCATTGAACGCAATACCACCATTCCTACGCGCAAGAGTCAGGTCTACACAACCGCGGCGGACAATCAGACCAGCGTCGAGATTCACGTGCTTCAGGGCGAACGGCCAATGGCCGCAGACAACCGGACCCTAGCCCGGTTTAGCCTGACCGATATTCCGCCGGCACCGCGCGGTGTGCCCCAAATCGAAGTCACGTTTGATATCGACGCCAACGGCATTGTCAACGTTTCGGCCAAAGATTTGGGTACGGGGAAGGAACAGCGCATTACCGTGACAGCGTCGACACAGCTCAGTAAAGAAGAAGTCGAGCGGATGGTGCGCGAGGCGCAGGAAAAGGCCCAGGAAGATGAGCGCAAGCGCGAATTGGCGGAAACCAAGAACCGTGCGGAATCTATGGTGTATGCCACGGAAAAATCGTTGAAGGATTTAGGTGACAAAGTGAGCGCTGCGGACAAGAGCGAAGCCGAGGCCGCCATTCAGGCCGTGCGCACAGCGATGAATGGGGATGACAAGGCGGCACTGGATAGCGCCCTGGCTCGCTTGGAGGCGAGTGCGCATAAACTGGCGCAGCAGGTCTATCAATCGCAAAATACCGCGGGCAACGGGAGCGAGACGCCGCCTCCGCCTCCGGGTGGCGGCGACCAAGGCGACGTCATTGACGCGGATTTTCGGCCAAGCGAATAATCGCTGAGTGACGGTGTGCGGGCGGGGCTTGGTCCTCGCCCGTTGCTGTCGACAGGGAAGGGGGTGACATGGTGGCCGCTTTCAAAGATTATTACAAGATTTTAGAGGTCGACGAACAGGCGGACCAGGACACTATTAAGCAAGCTTACCGGCGTCTTGCGCGCAAATACCACCCAGACGTCAGCGGCAAAGCGGGAGAAGAGCAGTTTAAAGCGATTAATGAGGCGTACGAGGTGCTGTCCGATCCTGCCAAGCGCAAGGAATATGACCGCATGCGGCGTGGATATCGCGAGCAGCAGGCGCGCCGGCGAGGGCCTGGCTTTGAGCGGGTCATTTACGATTGGTCGCCCGAAGATTTTGGGGGATTTGGCTCCATTTTTGAAGATTTATTTGCCCGAGATTTTGGCGCGCCGCGCACCGAGAACGTGCCCGAGGAGACGGTACGCGTGACGTTAGAACAGGTCATGACGGGGACCACGGTCAATATTGCGATTCAAGATGTCAAGGAATGTGTGGTGTGTCACGGACGGGATCGTGACTGTCCGCGCTGCGGCGGGTCTGGCCAGGTCATCGAGCCGCGGCGCTTTGACGTCACGGTGCCCCCAGGGGTGGAAGACGGGGCGGTCTTGCGTGTGGGGGACTGGGCGCGATTGAAGGTGGAAGTGGTGCCGCACCCCCGCTTTCAGCGACAAGGCGATAACCTGGTGGGACGCCTCATGGTTGCGGTGCCGGTTGCCGCAGCGGGAGGCGAGGTGCCGGTGCGACCGTTAGTGGGTGACCCGGTGGTTGTCAAAATTCCGCGGCACACCAATCATGGCCGACTCTTGCGCCTAAAGGGATTAGGGCTACCGCATCGGGGCACGGGGGTGCGGGGAGACCTTTTGCTGGAAGTGGTCTTACGGTTTCCCGAGCCATTTACGGCCGAAGACGATCGCTTGTATGCCGCATTAAAGGAGCATCATCAAGAAGTAGGGGGGGAGATTCATGCGCCTCGATAAACTGACGGTCAAAGCCCAAGAGGCGTTGCAAGATGCGCAAAACCGTGCCCGCAACGCGCAACACCAGGCGGTTACGACGCTTCACTTATTAGACGCCCTGGTGGAGCAGTCGGACGGGGTGGTGCGCCCATTGTTGGAAAAGCTGGGTGTGCCGTGGTCGCTTCTATTACGGCGCGTGGAGGAACAGTTGGCCAAGTTGCCCCGCGTGAGCGGGACCCAACCTGGGGCTTATTTGTCACCGGATTTGGTGGCGGTCATTGAAGGTGCCGAACGGTGGGCGGACGAACTGAAAGATGAATATATTTCGACGGAACACTTGCTTTTGGCCATGGCTGCGGAGCACCAGGGAGCGGTGAGCGAAATCTTTCGCAGTTACGCGGTGACGGACGAAGCCTTGATGCGCGCCCTCAAGGATATTCGCGGCACCGCGCGCGTGACCGATCCCAATCCAGAGGATAAATATCAGGCGTTGGCGCGGTATAGTAAAGATTTAACGGATTTGGCACGCCGCGGCAAGTTGGACCCCGTGATTGGGCGCGACGAGGAAATTCGCCGGGTGATTCAGGTCCTGTCACGGCGCACAAAAAACAATCCGGTATTGATTGGTGAGCCGGGGGTAGGAAAGACCGCCATTGTGGAAGGCTTAGCCCAGCGGATTGTGGCCCGCGACGTGCCCGAAGGGCTGCGCGATAAACGGGTGTTGGCGTTGGATCTAGGCGCCCTAGTGGCGGGCTCCAAGTTTCGCGGCGAATTTGAGGATCGGCTAAAAGCCGTGCTGAAGGAAATCGAGGCGGCGGAAGGGCGGATCATTCTCTTTATCGATGAATTGCACACCCTGGTGGGTGCGGGGAAGGCGGAAGGGGCCGTTGACGCAGCTAACCTGCTGAAGCCGGCGCTGGCGCGGGGGGAGCTTCGTGCCGTTGGAGCGACGACGCTGGACGAATATCGGCAGTATATTGAAAAGGATGCGGCGTTGGAGCGGCGATTTCAGCCCGTGTACGTAGCCGAACCGTCAGTGGAGGACACCATTGCTATCTTGCGCGGACTCAAAGATCGCTACGAAGTCCATCATGGCGTGCGCATCCGCGACAGTGCCCTGGTGGCCGCCGCCACATTGAGTCACCGCTACATTAGCGATCGTTTCTTGCCCGATAAGGCGATCGACCTCGTCGACGAAGCGGCCTCTCATCTCCGGGTGGAGATGGATTCGATGCCCGAGGAATTGGATGAGCTTGAGCGCCGTCGCATCCAATTAGAAATCGAGCGGCAAGCGTTGACGAAAGAATCGGATGATCCGGTTGCGCGGGAGCGGTTGGAGCGGCTGGAACAAGAGCTAGCCAATTTGAATGAACGCCGCAATAGCCTAAAGGCGCGGTGGGATCAGGAAAAAACACTGGTCAACCGGGTGCGCGAGGTCAAAAATCGCATTGAAGAGGCGAAGACGGAGGAGGCGCAGGCCGAGCGCCAGGGGGACTGGGCGCGAGCGGCCGAACTGCGCTACGGCGTCTTATTAGAGTTGGAGCGGGAACTGGCGGCACTCCAGCAGGAGGTCGAACAGTCCCAAGGTGAGACCCGCATGTTGCGGGAAGAAGTGACAGAACACGACATCGCGGCGGTGGTGGCCAAGTGGACGGGCATTCCCGTGGCGCGACTCATGGAAGGCGAACGCGATAAGCTCGTGCACAT
Source organism: Bacillota bacterium (assembly GCA_026627385.1). Classification (GTDB taxonomy): domain Bacteria; phylum Bacillota; class Sulfobacillia; order Sulfobacillales; family Sulfobacillaceae; genus JAPNUR01. Next base: position 202,615 of record JAPNUR010000002.1, read on the forward strand.
GGAAGAACGCCTGGCTCAGCGGGTTGTGGGGCAAGACGCGGCCGTTCGGGTGGTGGCCAATGCGGTCCGCCGTGCGCGGGCCGGCCTATCGGATCCCCGGCGCCCCATGGGGTCATTTTTGTTCTTGGGACCCACCGGCGTGGGCAAGACGGAACTGGCAAAGGCGCTAGCGGAGTTTCTGTTTGACGATGAAAACGCCCTCGTGCGCATTGACATGTCAGAGTATATGGAACGCCATAGCGTCTCGCGATTGGTCGGGGCTCCCCCTGGCTACGTCGGTTATGAGGAAGGGGGGCAGTTGACGGAAACGGTCCGTCGCCGCCCGTATGCCGTGGTGCTATTAGATGAAGTGGAAAAGGCCCATCCGGAAGTGTTTAACGTGCTGTTGCAGGTGTTGGACGATGGTCGGCTGACGGATGGACAGGGGCGGACCGTGGATTTTCGCAACACCGTCATTATCATGACGTCCAACTTGGGGAGCGACATCTTATTGGAAGAGTCGGATCCCGCCCGCCGTGATCAACTCATCCAATCGGTGTTGCGGCAGTCGTTCCGGCCTGAATTTTTAAACCGCATTGATGAGGTGGTCATCTTTAACCGCTTAAGCGACAAGGAACTCCAGGAGATTGTGCGGCTGCAGCTTAAAGATCTGAAACGTCGCCTGGCGGAGCGGCGCATTACCCTGACGTTGACCGAGGGGGCCACCGATTGGCTCGCACGTCGCGGCTACGAGCCCGAATTTGGTGCGCGCCCATTGCGACGGGTTATTCAGAAGGCCGTTGCCGATCCTCTAGCTATGAAACTCTTGGCAGGCGAGATCCCTGACGGTGCCGAGGTGCGAGTGGAGGAACACGAGGGTCAGCTGCGGTTTGACGTCGAGTCGCCCCTGGCGGTGGGTTAACCGGTGGGAAGGCGCGACGAATGATGAGAAAATGGCTGACGGTCGTGGTGTTAGCGGCGGCGTGTGCGTACACCGGCTTTCTTGTTCAACGCCAGGTGTTTCAAAGTCTGGCCATGAAGGCATCGTCCGCCGTGGGCGATCAGCCGGGGGATACCGCCCCCAATTTTCGCTTGATGAGCATTAGGGGTACGCCGATCGCGTTATCGGACTGGCGCGGGCGTGGGGTGTGGATCAATTTTTGGGCCACGTGGTGCCCTTATTGTCGTCAGGAATTGGCCGTCCTGGAGCAAGAGCAGCGGATTTATGGACGTCGCGTGGCGATACTCGGGGTAGATCTCGAAGAGCCACGGGGTGTGGTGCAACGTTTCGTTAACCGTCAACACTTGACCTACCCCGTGGTCTTGGATAGCCAGGGAGCGGTGGCCGCGGAGTACGGTGTGACCAAGCTACCCACCTCCGTGTTTATCACCCCAACGGGGGTGGTCAGTGCGGTGGTGGTCGGTACCATCCCGGATGTGACGACCGCCAACGGGTATTTGGGTGGCATCCTTCCCGCGCGTTAAAGCAGGCGAGACAGGCGGGTGCCAGTGGCACTTAATCCGGCAAAGTATACGGCGGCAGCGACCAACACGCTGGTCACAATCGTGAGGAGATGATCAACATGTTGGGCGTGAAGCCAGCGTTGCCACAGGGGTGTGATGAGCCAAATGGGCAGCGAGGCCACCACCGGTTTGCCCAGCACGCGCCCCCAGGGGATCTTGACCCGGGTCAGGCGCACCACGTAGTAGAGATTGAGGAGAGCGGATAACGCAAAGCCCACGGAAACGGCGATGGCAATACCTTCTGGTCCTCGTCCCGGACGGCTGGCGAGTCCCCAAATGAGGGCAATTTCTACGAGGCTGGCCAATAAGTCGTTCCATAAAGGCAAATCCGTGCGCCCGAGTCCCCTGAGAATGCCAGCAAAGGCAATGTCAAAATACAAAAAGAAGCCCCCAATCACCAGGGGAATGAAGACGGTGGCGGGAATGTGGGCGTGAAAGAAGAGATCGTCTAGGGGAAGCCCTAGCGTTAACAAGACAAACGTCACCGGCACCGTCAGGAGTGCGGTCGCCCGAACACTGTCCACAATGTCGCGTCGCGCTTTGTCGTGTTGGGCGTGGCTGGTCGCTTCCGCAATGACGGGGATCAGGTTCGTGGAAAGGGATACGGTTAAGGCCGTGGGGAACAAAATGAGCGGCAGGGCCATACCGGTAAGTTGCCCAAAGTAACTCACTGCGGCCGCTCGGGACATCCCCGACAATTCGAGTCGCAGGGGGATAAGCGCGGCTTCCACGACCCCAATGAGCGAGCCCAATAAGCGGCTTAAGGTCACTGGGATAGAAAGACGCAGAATAGCGGGAACCAATGCACTGCCGCCGCGCCCTTGAGCACTATCAGAAAGCCGCGCACGGCGGTACCCCACATAGAGGATGCCAAGGCTAACGCCTTCACCGACAGGAATTAACAGGACGGCAACCAACGGGGGATTGGCAAACATCAGGCGCCCGGCAAGATTGAGTAAGGTAAAGAGGATGGCCACGCGCACGAGCTGTTCAGCCACCTGGGCCATGGCTGGATACTCCATTTCTTGGCGGCCGATGAAATATCCTCGCAAGACGCTGGAAAAGGCGACGGCCAGTAACGCCGGGGCCAGGGCCCACAAGAGCGGAGCCAATGTGCGATCATGGTAAAGGACGTGGGCTAAGGGCCGAGCGCCGACAACCGTCAGTACCATTAAGGGCAAGGTAATCGTTAGCACTATGAGGGTGGCAACACGCAACAGACGCCGAGCGGGAGCTTTGCCCTCGGCAAGCATCTGAGAGACGGCGACCGGGGTGCCGGCCACAGCGAGCGTGACCAACGTGACGTAGAAGGGAAAGACCATTTGGAATAACCCTAATCCCTCGCTGCCGAGAAATCGCGCTAAGAGGATGCGATAGATGAGACCGAGGCCGCGAGAAATGAGGGCGGCGGACGTGAGAGTCAGGGTGCCCCACCATAACGACGTCTTTCGGGCACGTGGTTGCATTGTCCATCCCTCCCTCTTACATGTATGTGCGAAGGGACGGGATCTTGCTTGGCAACAGGGCGGCGTTGGAGCCTTGGGCGCGTAGGGGCTATGCTCACGGTGATGTTGGCGGTGAGCGCCGTACCGGTCGTGCGCTTTTATCAATCGTACTGGCCACGGGTCGTTGCCCTGCCAACGATGGTGCGCATGCGCGAACTCCGCGAAGGCGGCCATTGGGTCAGCTTAAATCGCGTGTCGCCATGGGTCGTACGCGCATTGGTGGCGACGGAAGATCGAACGTTTTATTCCAACTTTGGCATTAGTTTCGAAGGGATTGCTCGGTCCCTGTTGGTGGACTTAACGACGCACCAATTTCTCGAGGGAGGCAGCACGCTGACGCAGCAATTAGTCCGTGATACGCTCTTGTCACCGGACAAGACTTTTCGACGCAAGGTGGCGGAAGCGCTGCTGGCTGTGTTATTGACCGTCATCTATTCCAAGCGGGAGATTTTGAGCCTATATCTCAATGAGGTGTATCTCGGCAACGGTTACTATGGCATCGGTGCCGCTAGCCGGGGGTATTTTGGCGTGGCCGCGAATGCCTTAACCAGTGCTCAGGCGACCCTAGTGGCTGGCCTACCCCAAGCTCCCAGCGCTTACGATCCCTTGGTTCACCTGCACCAAGCCAGGGCGCGGCAATGGCAGGTGTTATCCAGTATGGTGCAAGATGGGCTCCTCACCCGCCAACAAGCGGTGCACATTTTTCACATGCCGCTGGGTCTCCGCCGAGAAGGCGTGTCTGTCAAGCCTGATGATCGCTCGCATAATTCCAGCAATGGGCGGCCACGATAGTGGGGGTGGCGCAGAGCCTGCCTCTATGCGAGGAGGTCGATAGGGATGGCAGAACAACCGGTCGAGTTTCGCCCCATTCATGTGTACACGGATATGGCCATTGAAGCCCGGGACATTGTGCGCGGCTCGGCCACTCGCGAAATTCCTGGGGTACGGGTGAAAGAAAGCCAGCTTGAGGGGGTGGTCGTGACCGAGGTGGAGATTGTCGAGGAATCCGCGGAACGGTTGATGGGGAAACCTCGGGGGCACTATATTACGTTAGATGTGCCAACGTTTAAAGAACGCGATCCAGACTTGAAAGAGCGATTGAAAACCGAACTGGCGCGTCAACTGATGCCGCTGTTGCCACATGAGCTGTCGGCGAGCGTCCTCGTCGTCGGTTTAGGCAACTGGAATGCGACGCCTGACGCGTTGGGCCCGCGGGTTGTGGAACGGTTGTTGGTGACCCGCCATCTAGGATCGGTGGTCGCAGAGGATATACGCCAGCGCATGCGCCCAGTGGCTGCGGTGGCGCCAGGCGTCCTGGGCACCACTGGTATTGAAACACTGGACATCATTCGCGGGATTGTCAATGAAGCCAAGCCCGATGCTGTCATCGCCATTGACGCGTTGGCGGCACGCAACCTGGACCGCTTGCTGGGCAGCGTGCAAATTGCCGATACCGGCATTCAACCGGGGTCGGGGGTGGGCAACCGCCGGCAGGCTTTGACCCGTGAAAGCCTGGGTGTGCCTGTTATCGCTATCGGCGTATGCACCGTCGTGCAGGCAGTGAGTATTGCCCAAGAAGCGGTCCATCTGTTGGCCGACCAATTAGCCCATGACATGGCGTTTTATTCGCTATTAAAAGAGATGAAACCATCCGAACAGCGAGGACTGATTGACGAGGTCCTTGGCACTCGCTTTAGCGAGTTGATGGTGACGCCCAAGGAAATTGACGTGTTAATTGATGATATGGCCGATGTCCTTGGCGAGGCATTGAACAAAGCCTTACAACCAGCCCTCGATGATCACGAATGGCAGTAATGTGCGCCTCTTATCGAGTGAACGGCAAAATGTACGGTAACAGGAGGCACAAGGCGATGATGACGATAATCCACCAGGTCGCCGATGTGGGCCGCCGCAGGCGACGCTTGGAAAGGGTCGCGCGTTCAATCGTGCGTTTCTTGGGACGAAAGGGGATCACTTTAGCCATTTCTCGCCGTCGTTCAGCCGTTGGCCCCAACGACATGCCGCACACTGCACAAACTTGTCCGTCGTCGCCGACTTTTGACCCACAGTGTTCACAAATCGTGTGAGGCGCCTCCCTTCACTCCTATTATCGCCATTTTAGCGGATTTTTTAAATCTGTATAGCCTCATTTGTTTTCCAAATCACGCGATTTTTCGTCACGAACGAGGCTCCGCGAGTTCTGTCGGCCGCCACCGTCCACGCTGCATAATCCACCCGCGCGCATTCAAAAAATAGACCAGACCCAGGTGGGTTTTGGCATCAGCTGCCCGTCCTTCGATGAGGAGGTTGGGCACCTCGCTAACAGGGACAATTTTAATGTCGATGTCTTCTGTGGCATCCCAGTGGGTTTCACCCGGGGTGGGGTTAATCGTGTAGTAAAGGTGCACTTTGTGGCGCGATAAACCCACCGAGGGATAAAAGCGCGAAATGAGGCGAAGCTCCTTGGCCTGGTATCCCGTTTCTTCCGCCAATTCTCGCCGCGCGCCCTCTACAGGTTCTTCGCCTCGTCGGAGGCGCCCAGCAGGCAGCTCTAAAATGCGGCGGCCTAATGCCGGTCGAAATTGTTCAACCAGGACAATGCCGCTGGGTACCTCGGCGATGACCGCGCAGACATCCGGCAGCACCAGGTATTCGTGAATGTAATGGGTCCCGCGCACTGTCACGGGCACCTTGCGAATGCGGTTTCTTAACAAATTGTCGACTCCTCCGGCACGTCGGTTATCGATATTATAGCAATTGCTCTGGAAAATGGAGAATGCCGCGTGGCGTCAAAGCGGCGGAGTTGTCAAGCAAAAATTTTTAGGGATCCTTTTGGCAGCAAGAGGAGTACAATTTTCGTGGTATCTGCGTTCGCCCGGGGGTGCCGAGCTGTTACATATCCAACACAACGAGGAGGCGCAAATATGGCAGTAGAAGGGTTTAAGGCTGGCCTAGAAGATGTGGTGGCTAGCACATCAGACATTTGTTTTATTGATGGCCGGGAGGGGCGCCTAGTCTATCGCGGTTATAACGTTGCGGATTTGGCGGAATCCACCAGTTTTGAAGAAGTGGTCTATCTACTGTGGAAAGGGGATCTGCCCAATCGATCCCAACTGGATGTCTTACGACAAGAATTGACGGCATCGGCGAAGCTGAGTGAACCGGTGCAACGTTTATTGCAGTCGCTCCCGCATGACACGCACCCTATGGATGCTTTGCGGACTGCGGTTAGCTTGGCAGGCATCTACGATCCCGACGGCAATGCGATGACGGATGAGGCCAACCATCGCAAAGCGGTGCGACTAGTGGCGCAGGTTCCCACGATGGTCGCGGCGTTCGACCGCATACGCCACGGCCATGCGCCGGTGGATCCGGATCCGTCGCTATCGCTGGCGGAGAATTTTCTCTATATGTTGCACGGGCAAAGGCCGAAACCACTTCATGCCCGGGTGTTCAATACGGCGTTGATCTTGCATGCTGACCATGAGTTGAATGCCTCGACCTTTTCCGCCCGCGTTACAGCCGGGACCTTGTCCGACATCTATTCGGCCATTACGTCGGCTATTGGCACACTGAAGGGTCCGTTGCACGGCGGTGCCAATGAGCAGGTGATGTACATGCTGCAAAAGATCGGTACTGTCGAAAATGCTCGGCCTTGGATTGAGGCGGCTTTGGCGCGGAAGGAAAAGATTATGGGATTTGGCCATCGGGTGTACCGGACGGAAGATCCTCGCGCCGTCATTTTACGGCGGCTATCCAAGGAAGTCGGAGAAGATGCTGGCGACCTGAAGTGGTATCACATGTTGAACGAAGTGCGCGAGGCCATTATGAGCGCCAAGAAATTGTACCCCAACGTCGATTTGTATTCCGGGTCGGTTTATGCGCAGATGGGCATACCGACCGATATTTTTACTCCGGTATTTGCCGTGAGCCGTATTGCTGGATGGACAGCCCATGTCCTCGAGCAATATGCTCACAATCGGCTCATTCGGCCTCGGGCCGAATACACCGGTCCGACTCATCGCCAGTTTATCCCGCTAGATCAGCGGTAGAGACAAGTGGCCGGGGGACGGCCTGTCCCCCGGCTCTTCGATGCCCATATCAACGGGACTGGTTCCCCAAATCGCCGGACACGCCCGCTGGCGCCGTCTCTCAGACTTCGAATAACGGCAAGCGAAATCGGCCCCGAGTGAGCCACGACCATAGTCCAGCTAAGCCCAGCCAACCGATGCCTAACGCGACGTGAGGGACATGGGCAATCATGGCCACGCCAAATAGCAGCGAATACCAAGGGATTACGCGACCCGCTGGAAAACGGAAGCAATGTGTCTCTTTGGCAGCCATAATGGCGGCTGACGCTAGGCTCGCGGCCCAACCTGCCAAAGGAACAAATGGCCACAACAAAAATCCCGCGATGGCCAACGCGCGGACGAGATTACGCCAACTTTTGAGCCATACAAGAAATGTGGCGGACGCACTGAGTATGGTCAAAGACACGGCGCCTTGAGCCCAAAAGATCAGCGCTGGCTCGTGAGTAAGGGTGCTCAGTCCTTCCCACGTGATGCTGAGGGTTATCCCCAAGAGGCTATAGCGGTAAAATCGATCTCGCTGAGCCGGGTACGGGGGCATGGTGATGCCCGGGGGTGGGGTTAAATGTTCTACGAGTTCGTCGCGCGTTCTGGACATCGGATAGCCTCGCTTTCCACACATGTCGATATGCATCAAGGCATGGAAGAGATCAAGCGCGTCTTCTTGCTTTAGTGCATACCTTTTCGCGGCCAATGTCAATGAGAAGGCCACGTGTGGGGTGAGCGGCAGAGACGGTGGAAGGGCACGGCATTCAATAGATAGCTGCTGAAGGCCAGCCTCCCCCTAATACTGCGATCGAGGTGACCGTAGTCCACTGTAGTCTTTCTTAATTATGGATTCCGTCAGCCATGAGACTGTAACTGTGGTGGGATGCGGAAGGACACGCCGTGGATTCCGACCCCATATTGGTAGACCATAGTGCCGCCGATCGATGCGGTCATGGTGATCATCACGACGGCAGCGACAAGAAAAATGAAACTCAGCACCGATTGGCGACCACGTCCGCTACCGTTTAACGACCACGCGCGGTCGGGTTGACGCGAGCGGGGATAACGAGCGATGAGGCGCGCGCCAATCGCCAGCATGGTAAACAATCCGGTTAGTACGGCGTAGGCTTGGTGGGTACTTAAAAGGGCGCTGGTGGTGGGTGTCCACTTGACAAATTGTTCGGAGATGACCCCCATGGCTGAGGTGACAATGCCGGCAATGAGACCTAAGACAAGCAACCAAAAGCTGGCCCGATCAAAAAAGCGGTCGGGCGTGCGCCAAAAAAACCCGAGAAGCGTGGTAAACAGGCTTCCATACAAAAGGGCAATGGGAAAGTGTACGAGCATGGGGTGAATCACGGGCGGAAAGATGCGCACCCCAATGTTGATCCAAGTTCGCAGAATGGCATTCCAAATGCCAAAGAGAAAACTCATGGCTAAACTCCTTGTCCCCTATTCAGGGCTTGCGCCCATAAAATACGTTCAATTGGTTAACGACGGGGTGCGTCTGATTGTTACCGCTTGTTCACGCTCGTTGTGGTGTATAGGGGATCAGCATGCGTGCTCAACCAACCAATGTACCATGGCTGGTGAAAGTCTCTTTTGGGCCGGCAGACCCTAGTCAAAGACCTGGATGCCAAGGCGTCGCATCGCCTCAATGGCTTCTTTAAGATGGTCAGGGTGGTGAAAGATGACGGTATGCAGATGATAACCGTCGGTTAAGGCTGAGAGTAAAGTCGCCCGGTTTTGGGTCACCGCTTGCCAAAAGTCGTCGACATCCCGTCTTGACCGGAGGTTCAGATTGCCCGACAATTCGCCGTACAAGGGATGGGCGACCATGACGTTGGCCACGACTAGGCCATGGTCTACCAGCGTGTAGAGTTCGTCGGGCGTCTGCTCAGGCTGATGACGGACCGAAATCACCGTTTGATTGGCAGCTAATGCTGACCACAGCATATAGCCGCGCGGCGTGGAAATGACGGGAAGACCTTTGGCTTTTAATAAGGCGATTTCATGAACGACGACCTGACGAGTGACACCGAGCATCTGTGCCAAGTCCTCCCCGCGCACCGGTTCGGGATGGGTGGCTAGCCACTCTTGGATTAATGCTTGTCGCCGTTCCCGCTCACTCATCCCGTCGAAAGCCTCCTTCCGCCCATCCCCACCCTGCGGGTGGATCGCCCTAACGGAATGTCTAGGTTGACCCCCACCGTGCGTTGCCGTCGCCGCCACGGCCTCTAGTCCCTTTCCCGCACTATGGTACCATGTTTGGTATCTCGCTTGGAACGCCATCTGATCACCTCCTCTCTTGGATTGGAATTCCTTCCGATACGCGCACTTTGGTATGATCAGAAAAACACCGTGGCATGGTGCCTTGAATGTTTCAATTACGATGCTCGGAAGGTCAATGCCACCGTATTTCCAATCAGTGAAAGACCTTGCTTTGGAGGGCGATGGGAGCATGGCGCGACCGATTGTACTAACCAGCCACTTGCCCTGGTGTGACTGGGTGCGCCTCGCGGGGGATGCCGCTCTCCTCTTCTCCTTTGGCGAAACACCGGATGAGCGCGTCAATCAACAGGTCCTTAAAGTCGCACGCGTATTGGCTCGGGCCGCGATCCCCGGTGTGGTTTCTTGGGTCCCAGCTTATACCACCTTGCTGGTCGAGTTTGATCCCGCCGCGTGGCACCCAGCAACACTTGTGGACGCGTTGTCAGGGTATGTTGAGACAAGTGGGGAGATTGCCGAACGCGGCTGGACCTGGGAGGTTCCCGTGTTATACGGAGGGAGTCACGGCCCAGACTTATCTGAGGTGGCTCAGCGGTTGGGACTTTCGCCTGAGGAGGTGATTGCCCAGCATAGCGCCCAACCTTATCGGATTTTTTGTCTGGGGTTTGCCCCAGGGTTCCCTTTAGCGGGGTTATTGCCCCCCTCCTTGCGTTTGCCAAGGCGCGAGACGCCGCGTACGCAGGTGTACCCCGGGGCGGTAGCCATTGCCGGGGCACAGACCGGGATTTACCCCATTCGCACGCCGGGTGGATGGCACCTGATTGGCGAGACGCCGGTCCCTCTCTTTGATTGGTCGGCGTCACCGCCTACTGTGTACGAGCCGGGAGACCGGCTGTGGTTTCGACCGATTGCCAAAGAGGCGTTTGATGCTCTGCAACGCGCACGAGAGAACGACGGTTTGACCCTGAGGCGGGTGAGCATGGAGTGACGACCCTGTACGTGGCCCGGTCAGGTATCTTGGCGACGGTGCAAGACGCCGGACGGTGGGGCTATGCCCAGTGGGGCGTGATGGTCAACGGAGCGATGGACGATTATGCGCGGCGATGGGCTAACTGGCTCTTGGGCAATGCGGACAATGCGGCGGTCATCGAAGTGACAGCCGTCGGGACAGAATTTCTCGTCCGGGACGGCGGTTTGTTGGCCTTGGCAGGCGCGGATTTAGGGGCCACGGTTGATGAAGAACCCTGGCAGCCGGGCAACGTCCGTGTTGTGAAGGAGGGGCAGCGGATTCGCTTTTCCCGTCGTCGCCATGGGCTTCGGGCTTACCTGGCCATGCCAGGGGGGATAGACGTGCCCCGAGTGTTGGCCAGCGCCGCCACGGATTTGACAGCGCAAATAGGGGGAATGGGCGGACGTCGGTTGGAACCCGGCGACACTCTGAGATCCGCTGACAGCGAGGGACTGCAGCGCGCGACAAAGTGGCCCACCATGCGCCGTTCCCATATCTTAAGAGTTCTGCCCGGCGTGCGCATCGACCGATTTCCGCCCGGCGCGTTTGCGCAACTCTTAACCCGGGTCTTCTGGGTGGGGCCGCAATCCAATTCGGTGGGTCTTCGCTTGAGCGGTGAATCGATTGCGAGTCCGCGCGGAGATTGGCCATCCGAAGGCATGGCGATCGGCAGTGTGGAATGTCCGCCGGGGGGCCAGCTGCTCCTCTTGCTCAAAGGTCGTGGGAGTCTTGGCGGATATCCCGCGCTGGCACACGTGATACGGGCAGATTGGCCAGCCATGGGGCAACTCGCGCCCGGCGATTGGGTGGCCTTTGACGCGGTGACGGTGGACGAGGCGTACCAGGCGTGGCAGGCCCAAGAAATGTCCATTGGGATAGAAGAAAATATTGCCGTAATGCCGCTTGCGGCTCCTCTGGCGGGGATCGTCGATGTCCATGACGAATACGGTCGGCGTCTGCCTGAGTCAGGGGATTGGGTGTATGCGGGTCAGCTCTTGCTGCGCCTCTACGCCTTAGGAAGCTATGTTGAGATTAGAGCACCCCACGACGGGGAAATAAGAATTCTCGTGGAGCCGGGCATGTTGGTGGAGGGTAACACGCCGCTCGTGGAGTTGAAGGGTGGTTTTGATGGCAAAGCGAATTGATTTAAATTGCGATATGGGCGAGGGGTTTGGCCCCTGGCAGATGGGCGATGATGAAGCGATGATGCGCTTTGTGACCTCTCTGAACGTGGCTTGCGGCTTTCACGCCGGAGACCCTCGCATTATGGATCAACGGGTCCGCACGGCTAAGGAGCGGGGCCTGGGAGTCGGGGCTCATCCGTCATTCCCAGATCTCGTGGGATTTGGTCGGCGCGACATGCTGGTAAGCTATGAAGAGGCGGTCACCGACATCCTTTATCAAATTGGGGCACTATCAGCGTTCTGTCGGCGGCACGGGGTACGGTTGCAACATGTGAAACCGCATGGACAACTTAACAACTTAGCGGTCACTGATTCGAGACTGGCCGAGGCCATTGTGGATGCGGTGCGGGCATTTGATCCGGGGTTGATTTTAATCGCCTACGGTGGCGAATTGCTGCGCATTGGGGAGGCTAAAGGGTTAACCGTTGCTCACGAAGTGTACGCCGATCGCGCCTATACAGGAGATGGGCGGTTAGTGAGTCGACGCCTGCCCGGTGCGGTCATCACCGATCCTGAAGAGGTGGCGCGAAGGACAGTGCGCCTGGTCGTGGAAGGAGTGATAGACACTGTCGAAGGCAGCAAACTCCCAGTGCGGGCTGATACCGTATGCTTGCACGGGGATACCCCAGGCAGTGTTGCGCTCGCGGCTGCGGTGCGCCGCGCGTTAGACGCTGCAGGCGTCGTTGTTGAACCGCTGTCCCGGTGGTTGCCCCTCCAAGGATGACCTCGAGGGGGCGAGCGTATGGCGACCTTCAGGCGATTTTATCGTGCGGCCCAGGCTCCAATTGCTTGCGCACGCGTACGTTAGGGGCACAGAACTGTTTCCCTGGCGGGAGGAATCATCATGGAAGCAGATTGGGCCCTGTGGCCATCGGCCACTTATCGGACGCTGATCCTAGACGCCGTCTATCGCTCGGGTTTGTGGGCGGAACTGGTGACCGGCGCCAGCCTTCAGGAGCTTAGCGACCGGGGCTTTTCAGAATCCTGGCTTCAGCGGCTGTGGCCCTTATTGCAGCGGTGGGATTGGATCGCCACCGATGATGGTCAGCGGTGGCGTTGGGTGGCGACAGAGAATGTGGTTACCGCCGTGGCAATGGTTGGTCAGATGCGGGAGTGGCTGTCTTTGCCAACACGGCTGCGACCAGCCTTGTCGTCCGAGGATGTGTCCTTGTTGCACAAAGTGCAGGAGCAAACGCAGGCCATGAGGACAGCGCCGCCTGTCGTTTCGCTGTTCTTGGAGGTTGTTGGCGATGTCCGCGGGCAGCGCTGGCTTGACGTGGGATCGGGTCCCGGTTTGCTGGGAACGGCGTTGGCCGCGAGAGGAGCTATTGTCACCCTCTTTGACAGACCTGAGGTGGCATCGATGTGGGATCATCAGAACACGGCGCGCGTCCGCTACATCGCAGGGGATGCAATGTCCGCCCTGCCTCCAGGACCGTATGACGGCGTCGCCTTGGTGCGATTCGTGGAATATTTTTCCCCTGCAGGAGTTCGGTCCCTGTTCGAACGTTGTGCTGGCAGCTTAAAAGATGGGGGCCGATTGGTGATCCTCGGCTACCTCGATCCGCGTTGTGATGCCTGGGATCTGTTTTGCGTCGAAGTTGGCCTCAACGCGCCCAGGGGATCGACGTATACGACTCAGACTCTTCAACGACTGGCTTTAGGGACGAATCTTCGACCGTCGATGCCCCCGACGCATGATGCGACTCACGGGTACACCGCGTTGGTGTTCCAGAAGGACGGTCTCTGTAATCCACCAAATCACGGCGCCGGCCAAGCCCACACCCCATGCCAAGACCATGGTGGTAAAGAATTGGTCCAAGTTGGCGCGGCCCAAGACGATGATTAACGTGACGTACAGCAGCAGTGACACCATACGCACCATGGCCACCAAGCGCCCGCGCAAATATGAGGGCCAGGCGTCCACTTTAAACGTATCCTCGGCCAAGTAGGTCACTGATGTAAAGGCGCTCAGCGTAAAAATCGTGAGCCAAAATCCACTGTGGCGGGGAGTCCGCACCCGGGCAAGGCTCCACGCCGACAAGAGGGTTAACGCGTAGCCGACGAGGAGGATGTTTTTGGCGCGAATGCGACCTAACCAGCGTGCCAAAAGGCCCACAGCAAAGGCGGTAATGGTAGCGATGAGCATGATGTGGTGGAAGTGCAGCGGGAAAAACTCTGTGCCTAGCGCGTAGGTCATGAGCGAGAAGCCCGAGGTGTTGGAAAACGAAAACAGAATGGCGACGAGTAAGCGCACCGCGAAGTACGGCGGCAAGGGCGGGCGCCGTTGGCGGTTTTCGCGCTCCGCTGTCCATCGATGTGATTCTGGCAAGGAGTACCTGAGCGCGTAGGAAGTCGCGGCCAGCGCCGCGGGCAAAATGGACGTGGCGACGCGATGTGCAGTAGGTCCGAGCGCTCCCATGATATTGGCCAAGGTCGCGAGCGCGACTCCCCCTAAATTGACAAAATTTAACTCCGCATAAAGTGTTTGCCGTCGCGCATCCGAAGGCACCAATTCCTGGGTATACACGAGAATTGTGTTGCTATCCACGCCTGCGGTCATAGTCAAACACCATGAGGCAACCAGGGAGGTGACAGTGGTAGGGGGTATTAAGAGAACCAGTGAGCCGATTAGATAGCCCACGGGAGCACTTAAGAGTAACAGACGCCGACCTAATTGGTCGGAGAGCCATCCGCTGACCGCAATGCCCAGCGCCAGCCCTAGCGGGGACCACAGCAAGCCCACAGTTGTCAGCCATCCGTGGCGCGTAACCCATTCGAGGGAGATGGCGGCTACCCCATAAGCGTAGGCGTTGATAAATAGTCCCAGGGCGAGGGCCCAAAATGCCCGCGTGCGCCAAAATGGAAATGACATTGTCAGCACACCTAACGGATCAATGCCCGTGCGTTGTTGTGGGATCGGGGGACAGGTGTGGTTTAATGAGAAGTGGAAGGAGAGCCGAATGATGTCGCATGAGCCTGATCCCTCGTCGAATAGTCGCCCGCCGCTATGGGCCATGATTTTGGTCGGCTTGGTACTGTTAGTGGCTGTCGTGGGCTACTTTTACCGTTAAAGGAGGCGGCGTGGAGCCGCCTCCTTTAAGGCGTGGCTTTTGTGGCCGATGAGGCCACAGGTGGCTCTAGCATAAAGACACTATAGTATGCGTGCCCCCAGATTTTGGACGGGAACGGATGCCCGGGCCTTCCGACATAGACACGGTGCCAACCCCACGAGGCGGGTTCGGATACCATAAACCCCGAGACAATGCCGGAGGTCGGATTGACTAACACTTTGATACCGGGCCCGTTAGGCGGCGCATACACGGTGTATCCGCGAAATGGGTGCGGGTCGCGAATATAGGCACGGAGGCGCGGATTGCCTTGTACAAAGGCACTCCACGACTGGAGATCCGTGGGCAACGCGCTAGACATGCTGGTGGTAATACTTGTTGGTGGGACAAAATACAAGTGTTCGCTGTACGTGGCCAAGCTTGCATTCAATATTGTAGGCGGCGTCGGCGGATCGTACCATGAAAAGTCGCCCAGGTTTTGCGGGAATATCGCTTCGACCCCGGTAATTTGGTTTTCCTGGTTGGTCATGTAGGCTACTCCCGGCACAGGGGTGACCCAGTGATATCCCATTTCGTTGATGAACGTGGAAATTTCGTGATAGGCCATCATGTGCGGGTTAAAGGGCGTGACCGCAGACACTTTTGGAAGCGTGGTTAAGCTGATGGTTCGCATGGCTGCGGCTATGTGGCCGCGGGTCCGCGAACTACTGACGCGTGACGAGCCTCCATGTTTGCCTTTGGTTTTTTTTGACGGGCTGGTATGGGTTTTAGCGCCGTGTTTGGTGCCGGCATTTCCTTTAGGCGCCGGAGCCGGAACGCCGCAGGCGGCGAGGAGCGTTGCGAGAGACAAAATCGCGAGGCCTCGTGAAATGTGTTCCTGTCGCATTATGTTCCCTTCCTCAATTGGTGTCGTGTGGTTAAGTTCTCCGCTTTGCCGAAAAAATATGTGAAACAGCTAGGAAGCTTTAGCGTTCAGCCTAAGAGGAAGACATGTCTGTCGGCGCGTTCGCCGTCCCGGTTTCGCCCCGTGGTGGATCATGTCGATGTGATGGTGGTAGGTTTTGGAGAAAATCTGTGGCCAATTAGCTATTGTATGGGGAAATTGCTGCGTGGCGGGCTAGATTCCCCGTTCCTCTCCGGTCTGACCCCGTGTATCTTTAGGGTGATTTCAGAGCAGAGGTGAATTGCTGAATCACAAGAGTCGCGACGCTCGCTTGTTCACCATACCATCACCAGACATTGGCGAACGATTGTCGTTTCCTTGTCGTCGTATCACGCGCGCGCGAGGTAAATCGGTCGCGAAAATCTCGAACCAGCGGTATGAGGCCTCACCTTGCCGACCGGATTATCGCGTGGCCAGGCGCCACGTGCCTCCAGCGTTTGTCGTTTTGAGCAACGTTGCGTTGACGATGAGATAACCCACGTTCGCCGTGACGAAGTCCGGTGCCTGGTAATTGCAAGTGTTCGGGAGCTGCCATACTAGCCAATGTCGGCCGCCAGTGGTCGTGTGATAGAGGAGGTTTTCCATCATGGGTGCCGCACGAACCAGCCTATGGCTACCGGGTTTAGGCATCATCTTAGGGGAACGCACTAACTGCGTGATCAAGAGCCATCCAACCCGGCCGTTTAAAAAGTCTATCTGCGCATTGATGTAGGTCACATTCGGAAGTTTTGGTAGAATCAACGCGGTTCTGAGAACCTTTCCGGAAAGAAGAGAGTCTAAGATGAGACGCCCGCCGTTGCCCCAAAGCGATTCTTGCGGGCTGTAATAGGTCCAGGCTTGGGTTGTACTGATGACGTCTAGCGGCTGAAATGCGGGCCAAGCCGTGGGAATCCGTGTCCATCTTAATCCGTTGTCAACACTGATCTCCACAAAATCGCGTGAGGGGTTCACTTGCACTTCTATTGTCCAGCGACCGGACCCTAGAGAGGTCAAAGAGATGCCGGTGATGTCATCAATCGTGGACACCAGTTGCCATGACCCCCGATGCTTGTCGAGCCTGTAGACGTTTACGACTGGCGCCGCATTGGGGCCCACATTGGTACTACTCATGACCAACTCCCCTGAGCTAGAAAAGGCGTAGGCCGTCAGCGGTTGCGGCGTGGATGCGAGTTGTGTGACCCAGCGGTGTCCTCCGTCGTGGGTGACGGCAATGGCCTGGGCATTAGAGGGGATTCCTACGCCATATCCGACTTGGGGGCTCACGAACTGAATGGCGGCGGGAGCGACAGGCGGCCAGGCAACGGTCCAGTGAAGACCACCATCGGTGGTGCGGGCGAGAAAGGGCCATTGGTTTGGACCATGGGCTAAGATCCACCCATGATTAGGGGATGTCTTGGCTAAACCGGCAATCGCCCACATGTGTTTAGCGCCGATTTCGTGCCACGTAGCGCCGTCATTGGTGGTCACTAAGAGTCCGCTCGGGCTAAAACCCAAGGCCCCGTTGGTGGTGCCAATCCAGCCGGTTGACCCTGTAAAATCGATCCCTGTGGAAAACCCGTATGCGTGCGCCTGAGCTAACGAGGCATCACTCGCAGCGACGGACCAACGGCGGCCATCGTTACCGGTGAACAAGAGGGGGCCGAAAGTGGGCACACCTCCCATGGCACCTAACAATACGTACCCGCGTCCATCTGGTCTCAGGGAGAGGCCAGCTATGGCGTAACGACTTGTCAACACTGGGCGAAACTGTCTCGCGTTCGTGGTGGCCAACAGGGTGTACCGTGACTTTTCTCGGACGACAATCCATCCATCCGTGGTCATGGTTAACAAAATCAAGGTCGATGGGCACCTCGCCTGGCGAAAGGGATACCGGTAACCAGTGTCGACCGCCGTCGGTGGTCTGATACAAGACGGATGCGACCCCTGCCCAGCCCTCATTTGGTGAGATCATGTCGAGCGTGACACCGTCGTTACTGGTGCGCCATTGAAGTAAGAAAGTCAAAGTCATCCACCGCGGGTTCATCAAACGTGGCGTGTCGAGCCCCGGCTCCCGGATGTCACCAACACGGTGACTTTCTTGGTGATCCCTGGCGAATCGCACGAACCCCGGTGGGCGCCGAAGGTTGTAACGGTCACACAACCCATGGCGGTTGTGCGACCTGGCACGGGTGGACCCTTCTAAACCTCACCACTTTCTAGCGGCGCCGATTCCGCGATAAAATGGGCGACGGCCATTCTCTTCGTGCTGGTTTTGCGGCGCTTACGCACTTCTGTGAGAGGAAAACCCGTGGGGCTGTATGAAGGGTGTCAGAATCATGCCATTCCACGCCAGTCTGAACAAGGACTGATACTGCTGAGCCATCGCCGATATCGCCAGGAGGGGTATACCTGGGTTCAAAGTTGAAATGGTTCTTTGAGTATTGCGGCAAACAGCCGGGTGCGTCTGCTCCTTCCAAAGCGAGGTGATTGTCGTCGCTAGGTCTGTCTCTATCAGGGGAAAGCCGTTGCAGTTGTCGGTGCGCCGCCCCTAAGGGATTAAGACAACGCCTGCAATTATTAATTATTAATTCCTATTAATGCCGTAATCGGTTGTAGCAACTAGGCGCTGGTGTCATATGTCACAGTCCAGTCAGCAATTCCTGGTTAGATCCGGGTTGTGGAGGATTTCCCACGGGGATGGGATTACATTCGCCCATGGCGTTGCCGGTGCCATTGGAAGACGCATTTTGCCTTCTGTGACGCTAATGGCTTGGCCCAATTGTAGGTGATCTGCCCGCGCAATAGTCTGGGCGGTTTTTGGGCGTTGGCGAAAGCGACCTGGTAGTGCTGCGGTGGTGGCCACGAGGGCTGAGGCATTTACTGGATTGATAAAGACATTGTGAACGTCGGAATCATTGGCTACTGTCGCCTGAAGTGCGTTGGTCAGGCGGGTTAGCGTAGAGAATGTCACTTGGATCGCCTCGTGCGCCTGATACTAAGCTCCATTGGCGTGTCCAGATATGGAGGGCTCTGGATTGCGATTGCTTTAGCACTCACCGTTCCCTTCCTTCCCAATTGTCTCGTTACTAAAGGAGCCGTATGCTGAAGCGCAGCTAAAGTTACAGGGGCAACAGTCCCTGAGTCCTGGAGGTTAATCTGAAGATGTTGGGCGCCCCTATTGACGAAATGCGTTAGGTTCACCAGACCATAGCCCAGCACTGTAATGGTTGGTCCTGGCCCGCCGGCGGCACTGGTGGACTGACCAAGCTCAATTACAGAAACCAAAGCGCCCGCCATGAATACCACACTGGCTTATAGCCATTTTTAGGCATACTCGTGTCGTCGGTCTCCTTTTCACAGTCTTTAGCAGGTATCGATTGCATCCCGCCCATCGTTCTTAGTTCTTAACGCTTCCTTAACCTACAAGGTTTTGGACATTACAAAATTATTGTCGCGCCTTTGCGGTGAAACATTAATGTTAACTGGTCAACCCGTACGCGACGGAGGTGGCAATCGACGGCCGGTGTCGCTGATCGTCCGGCGCCCTCTATTGTTGGCAAATGTTGTGGGGTAGGCGTGTCGTTAGTAAGAGCTCCTCCTTCGGCGTGGGAAATGTGATATAACTGGCGATTACCAAACTTGCGCCAGAGCCATTTGCTCTTGACCAAATACATCCGGCGCACGGCGGATTTCCGATTCGCGAGCGCACCGCGAAAGCAGCGGGGTTGGGCCTAGATGGCGCTGTCTGGATGGCACGAGGGTCAGTGTAATCGTGACGGGAACTGAGGGGACCGAACTGAATGACATGCGCCGCTTCGTCGGGCTGAGCGTGTCTCAGGACGGCAGTGAGAGATGGGCCCGCTGAAGTCAGGTCCCGCCAACGAGGGGTAGACCCAGGTCGGTCCGTTCTAGATTGGCCCCCCTGCAGGTCCGCTCGGCATAGGTTAGCCGGGCGAGGATGGTCCCGGAGGACAGGCTATAACGTAAACTGACCCGCTCGGCCCGCCCGCTATGCAAACCGGGCCGGTCGAAGTGGGCAAAATCGCTGTCGATGGTGGTGAGCCGGGATCCGCGATGCGTCGCGCCAACCCACCACGTGTCGCAGAAGTTAGCGTGTTTTAGGGTGGCGTAAGCCAGACCGACGCCATCTCGCCGACGACCCCGGAGACTGGCCGGGGACCCGAACCGGCCGAGCGAGGTCAAGCAAAGGTAGTGTTGGTTGAGAATTGCCGCCAACGATGGGGACATAGGCACATCTCCTTTGCGGTAAAAATCAAGCCCCAGCTGCCGCGACGGGAAGGGCACGAAAAAAAGAAAAGCCCCGATCGCTGGAAGCGACCGAAGCTGACAACGCGACGAACGTTAGCGGTGCGTGAGAAAGATGGTGACAAACCCCATAATAATGACGACCAACGTAGCCCAATACCAGTATTGGAGACCTGTGAGCTTCTGATCGAATGTGGCATCAAGCGCATCCATGCGCTGGTGGACGTCCCGCTGAACCGCTTCGATTTTGGCGTCGAGGCCATCTGTGCGTTGATGGACGTCCCGCTGAACCGCTTCGATTTTGGCGTCGAGGCCATCCATGCGCTGGTGGACGTCCCGCTGAACCGCTTCGATTTTGGCGTCGAGGCCATCCATGCGTTGATGGACGTCCCGTCGAACCGCCTCGATTTTTGTATCGAAGTTATCCATGCGCTGGTGGACGTCCCGCCGCACTGACTCAATCTTGTCGTCTAGTCGGTTAATCGCCTGTAAGAGATAGAATCCCCAATGGTTGGGAAAATCGTGCGT
Organism: Bacillota bacterium; assembly: GCA_026627385.1. Classification (GTDB taxonomy): domain Bacteria; phylum Bacillota; class Sulfobacillia; order Sulfobacillales; family Sulfobacillaceae; genus JAPNUR01. Next base: position 222,908 of record JAPNUR010000002.1, read on the forward strand.
GGTGGGCGGCACCGGCGGCTGCTCCGACATCGGCCATTCTCCTTCCACGATCGGCGACTCCTTTCTCTAAGTATACCACGCTCTCCCCGTTGGACTCGTCACCTCCAGTCTCGGACGGGGAGGTCCAAACCCTCGTAGTTGCATGGCGCGCCACACCATCGACCACAATCAACATGCGAAAGCCCAATAGGGCACCGGAGAGTAGCCATATGGCGCATGAACCTCCTTGCAAAAACAAGCTCAACGCTGACCCACCACACGGGGCGGACCCGCGAGGACTACGTTCCACGGCCAGCACCGTCGGTAAAATCGCCGAATGGGCGCGTAAGGCCCGGGGCGCATTGACTTCGATGCGGCGGATCGAGGCTTCCGAGAGGTGAAGCGTTTTCGTCACGACCCGGACCGAATATGGGGTACCGGCCCAAGGCGCGTATAAAAGCGCCGTGACTGGCGCGGCGGGCGGCGGCAGCAAATCTCACGCCAACCCTTTCCTTCCGACCGCACCCCTTCTGGCAACATTGGGACTCTCCTTGCCGAAAACGGTCAGGTTCTCGGATGGAGTGATTCACCGCGGGCGGGTCATTTTCATTCCGGCGTTTATGGGTCAATTATAGCCCGGCGTTTACAAAACACGCTCCACAATGTCATTAGAGGTCGCATTAACGCTCTAGTATCGCCAAGAGGGATTGTACGTCGGCGGTATTCGCTTGGAGTTTGGTTGGCAGTGCCATCTTCTTAGAAAGAATACGCCAGAAACTACTCAGAACTTCAGCGTCGTTCGTTGACGCGCTTTCCCTCGGGTCTAAGGGACCGGGATTCCAAATGGCGAGTCTCTGGGAAAATCTCACCGCGACACCTCCTCACCGAAATGACTAGTGATAACGCCAAAAACATGCCACGGGCTCAGGAACGTACCTGAGCCCGGTCCACTAGGCAGCGGCGATCACGACTAGCGGAGGGGGACCCAACCATCTCGGCCAGGGCGCAATCCGCACTGGCATACGGACAACGGCCGAGAGAATGTGACCGTTTGACGTCACCAGCGATTCAACCACGACACTTTGGCCGTGAAGATTTTGGTCCAGCAGGTTTGTTAGTATCGTGGTACTGACCGTGTGGGCGGCAGACATAGCCAAAATTGCGTTGATTAGCGCACTTTCTAGCATTTGATGCTGCCACCAGATTTGCCCCATGACATTAACCAGCCATGCGACCCAAAGCCCAATAACCGCTAGACCCAACCCCATAACTGTCACACTACCACATCGGGAAGTGATGGTAGACATATCCACCTCCGCCATTCACATAGATAGGGATGATTGTAGGCGAAGACGTTGTTGATGACGAGGTCGACCCTTGAGCCGAAGAGGTTAATGTCGTTAGTGTCTGAGTGGCCGAAATCGTCGCAAGGGTATCCGTGTTCCACAGTTGAAAAGGCACCGAAACGGTTACAGCGTGTGTCGGACCATTGTTCGTCGCTGTCGTCGTCGGAACTCCATGAAATCCCTCTTGAGCTAGAGTACTGGCAACCACATTGGTTACCTGCGTAGGCGTCTGGCCGTTAGCTAACGCTTGCACGCCGGCCTCAGCAGCGTTGGCGACCGCCACGTGTACCATGAACACGCCTCCCAGCGTAGCTACTCCGACGAAAATCCCGAACAACACGGGTAATATGAGTAGTAATTCAATATAGGCACTACCAGTTACTGAATAGTCGTTAGATTTTGTGTGATTTGTCCGAATGCGTTGACCAACGCGTTGCGCAAGGCCTCGATGGGCATAATCATGGCAAGGACGACTACAATGATCCAAATGCCGTTTTCTATAAACACGTTGCCTTCGCGACGGGTTAACCAAGCGGCTATCCGCGAGCTCCACAACGTCCACCATAAGTTCACAATAGTCCCTCCTGTCGCTTTTTGCCGCATGTCTCATGCGGTAGCGGTAGCATATCGTAAATGTTGGTAAGAAAACCGGTGAACACTTTGACATATCACCATCTGGCCGGTGTCAAGACATGTGTCGCAGAGCCAACCGACAGGGCGCGACACAATTACCGGGACGCCGGAATCCCACCGACTCCCAAAATCGCACCAACATGTGGTCATGACCTAATCCACCACCGAACCCTGACACGTTTCCAGGATCGCTCAAAATTGCCATCGTTCGATCTAACGATCTAAGGTATGTGCCCCGGCAGCGAATTCGCTGGTTCCAATGATGTCAATGTCTGTGTACTCTCGGCTGCGAAGATTGTGTACACCCAAAGGATCGCTGTAAGCCCAGGTGTAGAACGGGCAACATTGGACGTTCGAGGCGTATCGGTGGCGATTGCTCCTTACCAGTGCCTTTTACTGACTTGAGCCGGGGCCGGTTAAGCTCGGCTGCAAGAGGAGCGGGTCACCGCTAAGGCCCTGCAAAAGGTCGCTCAGGTCAGAGAAGCCACAGTGTTTTTAGCCACAAACGGTCAGCATCGCAAAGGTGTTCCGGCGAGGGAATCCGGCACCCTTTTCCAGGATGGCAAGCGTTGGCGATTCCAGGTTCCGTAGTCTACGGCGATCCGGGGGAAACCGGCTGAAAAGCAGCATCTGGCGGGAACTAAACAACGCGCAAGGGGACATCGCGAGACGTGTCGCTCGGCGCATTGTGGATGTTGCCCCACCTCATGGGCGTACAGTCATCGTGTTCGAGGCCCTTTTGCCGCATGAGGCGACCCCATCGCATCGGCCGGATGGCCCGACAAAACGGCGGCGGTCTTATTGGCTACGGGGCAATATCCTGCGTTAGACTCGGTCCATGGCTCTTTATGTGGGGATCCTGCTCGTGGTTCGCAATGCCCTGTTTATGAGCCTTCCCTGGTGGATACGGGCATCTGGGGGCACGGTTCTGCGCGGCATCCCGTCATCCTCGCCGGGGCAAAGATGTTTTTCGGTGCTATGCCTGTGGTTGAAGAGGTCATGCCGCTCTGGTGGGCGCTCTCAACCTGCGAAAGAAATGGTTCGGAATGTTCCGTCCCTCGCGACACTGCCGTATGCACAGGCTCAGGGTTATCAGACGAATCGGCGCACGAGGAAAACCGGCCCGAACCATCACGTGGCTTAATGAGGTGACGGACTCCACCAGAATCGGGCGGTCGACGGATCGGCTAACCATTAAACAGATGATACGCGGTCGCAAGATCAGCGGCCTGAGGATGCCTGCCGACCGTCGCAGGGAGGCCAGTGGTGCTCCCCCGGCGACCACCAGGTGTGGAAGCTCCGGCATCGTTTCGGCCAGTGCACTCAGTGTATCCTGCCATCGGCCAAAAAACGGCCGGCGTAACCGGGATGGAACGGCTTGGAGCTTCATCAGTTGTTGTTTCTCCTCAGGAGGATCCCCCGGAAAGGGGTGCCGTGAATGCAGTGTTCCCTACTTGTCCTGAGAATTGGGCAACTGTTGATACCACACCAGACCTTGTCATCGAAACAACGTGTCAAACGGTGTTCAGCTTTTTGCTTAAGAGAACTGGAGGGTGGGGAGGTTGGTACTTCCTGTCGGGGGGCTTGCCACGAGGGACTGATCATGTAATCCTGCGCTAGGCAAGCGGCACTACAGTAGCTCGTGGAAAAGCTCGTGGAAGCGCTTCACGTGACCCAACGAGGGTAAGACCAGATCTGCTCCGGCGTGGGCGAGATCTGTCGTCGAAAAGCGACCAGTAGCTATGGCGATGATGGGTAGGTTGATAGCGTGGGCGGCGTGGACATCACGAGGTGTATCGCCAATCACAATGGCACACGTCGGATGCGGCTGGACAGCTTCCAAGGCCGCGCGCAAAATGTCGACCCTGGTAGCCCCTGGCATGGAAAACCCGCCATGCGGGAAGTAATTCGCGAGGCCCACTGCCCCTAGCTTGAGATAAGCGCCAGCTCGAATATTTCCTGTGCCAAGGACTAAGCGGTAGCCAGCCGCGGTTAATTCACAAAGAATTTCACGGACCCCAGGCAAGGCGGGGATGGGCGCCTCATTGAGCCGCCGTTGCAGATGCTGGAGATAGGCGTGAAAAAACCGTGCTGGAGACATTGCGGGAGGCGCGTTGCAATGCCGCCGGATAGCCTGTGCCCACAAATCATGGTCATGCGCCCCGGCAAAATTCAAATCGTCAAAAGCACGAGCAATGCCATAACATGCCCAAAAGGCATCATTCATGGCGGCACGCCCGGTGCTTTGTGCCGCCAATAGGGTGCCATCGACATCCCAGATTAATACGGGGCGTTGGTTACAAGGCACTAGCGCTCTCGCGGTCAAGGAACCAGTGCACATCATGAGCCTGTCGCGTCAGCAACGCGGCCGGCAATGATGCTGACGGATCTTTAAGGCATTCTCGCACCCGTGCGGCTTTGGAAAGACCTGTCACCAAAAAAATGACGTGATGGGCGCGCGATAACAGGGGAAGCGTCATGGTGAACCGTGGTACGCTGGGGCCAGGACCGTACGCCACCCAGTCCCTGGCGTGGTATTGCGGAGAGTCCGGAAAGACAGACGCGGTGTGACCATCGTCACCCATTCCTAAAAGCGCAATGTCCAGTTGCGGATAGCCCTCCCACTGCGGCAAGAGCGCCAGCTGTTGTCGATAACTGGCTAAGCAATCAGGAACCGACAATAATGTTGGCCACGGATAAACAGATGCCGGGGGTGTGGTCAAATGATCGAGCAAATGTTCCCGAATCATGCGGAAATTGCTCATGAAATCGGTTGGCGGCACTTGGCGTTCGTCTCCGAGGTATAGCCGCAAATGAGACCAGGGCCAGCGTTGCTGCTCGGCTGCTAGGTGTTGATAGAGGGTCGCCGGGGTGTGACCGCCGGGCAATGCGAGGGAGGAAAAGCCATGGGCTTGAATATCCTGGCTCACCTGATCGTGCAGCCAATTAGCTAAAGCGACCACGACGTCAGCGGCGTTGTCATGGACGTGCACTTCGACATGTTGTTCCGCCACTCTAACCACCTTCAATTTGCCTCTGCTTAAGTTCTTTAGGACCGTGTATGACTGTCGCCCAAAGGACCAAGGAATCGCTATATGCGTCCTAGCGCTATGGCCTACGCCAACGAAACCCGTCACGCTCAATCAGATAGTCAGCTTCCCGCGGACCCCAGCTACCTGCTTCGTACGTCGGAATCGGGCCACGGGCCCGCTGCCACCCAGACAAAATGGAAGAGACAAGCGCCCATGCCGCTTCGACTTCATCCTTCCGTGTAAACAACGTCGAGTCGCCAATCATCGCATCTAACAACAGGCGTTCGTACGCCTCAGGAGGTGTGCCGGCAAACGAGGTGCCGTATAAGAATTCCATGTTGACGGTTCTGACCTTGATTTCAGGTCCCGGAAGCTTGGCGCCAAATCGTAAGGATATTCCTTCGTCGGGCTGTATTTTTAACGTGAGCAGGTTGGGTGACAACTCCGGGGTTTCGGTTTGTTGAAAAAACCGGTGCGGCGCGGTTTTAAACTGGATGGCGATTTCCGTAGCGCGTTTGGCCAGGCGCTTGCCCGTGCGCAAATAAAACGGCACGCCTGCCCAACGCCAGTTATCAATGAGAAGGCGGAGGGCCACATACGATTCCGTGCGACTGTCCGACGCGATATCGGGCTCGTCAAGGAATCCAGGCACCTGTTCACCATCAATGACGCCCGCTTCGTATTGAGCCCTGACAGTGTAGTCAGCTACGTCGCGGGTGCTAAATGGACGGATAGACCGCAGTACTTTGACCTTTTCATCGCGCACCGCGTCGGCTTCGAACGCTACCGGCGGCTCCATGGCGATGAGGGAGACAAGTTGCAACATATGATTTTGAACCATGTCCCGCAGTGCACCGGCTTGATCGTAGTATGATCCGCGACCGGCGACGCCCAGCGATTCCGCCACGGTAATCTGCACCTGATCAATGTATTGGCGCGTCCACAGGGGCTCGAAAATTCCATTGGCGAAGCGGAAGACGAGAATGTTTTGGACCGTTTCTTTACCGAGATAGTGGTCAATGCGGTAAATCTGCGATTCGTCAAATACTTGGTGCAGCTGCCCATTGAGGGCCACAGCGGAGTCCAGATCGTGGCCAAAGGGTTTTTCGACGATAATGCGCACCCAATGTTCTGGTTTAGCAGGCCTTGCCAGCCCGACGCTACCCAGATGTTCAGCGATGATCGGGTAGGCGCTCGGTGGTGTGGCCAAGTAAAACAGGTAGTTTGGCGGGAACCGTCCCTCGGGGTCCGTGAGCACCGTCTTAAGCGCGCGGTACTGCGCCGCGTCGTGAAAATCGGCAGTTAGGTAGGTGGTGCTTTCCAACAAGTGCTGTAAGATCACGGGATCTGGGCTGCGCCGTGAGTGTTGGGCGATGGCCTGGCCAACCTCGGACCGAAATTCCTCCACCTGGTAAGGTCGGCGGGCAATCCCGAGAATGCGGCAATCAGAGCTTAACCAGCCGTCCACCATCAGGTTGTACAAAGCGGGAAAGAGCTTACGATGTGCTAAGTCGCCAGCCGCTCCGAAAATGACGAAGGTAAAGGGGGCGGGGCGGCGACGCCCCACCGAATCCTGGTGTGAAATCTGCTCTTGAGTCAATGTGTCGACCATACCTGCTCCTTTTCACAATTTAATCGGTATGTACCTGGTGTCCACCGAACTCGTTGCGTAGCGCGGCAATGACCTTTGCTGAATATGATTCGTCTTGCCTGGACGCCAGTCGAGCCAGCAGCGATAAGGTAATGACGGGAGCCGGTACATTTTCCTGGATGGCTTCAAAGACTGTCCAACGCCCTTCCCCTGAATCGTCAACATAGCCGCGAATGTGATCCAGGGTGGGATTTTTTCGATACGCATCAGCGAGCAAGTCCAAGAGCCAACTGCGCACGACACTGCCGTGCCGCCATAGCTCAGCAATTTGCGCAAGGTCCAGCGAAAACTCCGATGCTTTTAGGATCTCGAAGCCTTCACCATAGGCTTGCAGCAAGCCATATTCGATGCCATTGTGCACCATCTTGACAAAGTGGCCGGCCCCAGGCGGCCCTACATGCAAAAATCCGTTCTCCGGCGCTAACGCACGGAAAATAGGCTCCGTGAGGCGAACAGCCTCGGTGCTGCCCCCTACCATGAGGCAATAGCCATTTTCTAAGCCCCAGATCCCACCACTTGTGCCTGCATCAATAAACTCAATTTGATGCCCCTGCGCGGTATTAGCGCGACGCATCGAGTCGCGAAAGTTGGAGTTGCCCCCATCAATGACCACGTCGCCTGGAGCCAAGAGCGAAAATAGCCGGTTCAGCGTTTCTTCGGTAATTTGCCCAGCCGGGACCATGACCCACACGATGCGCGGAGCCTTTAAGGCCGCAACGACCGCTTCTAAGGTTTCGGCGGGTTCGCCGCCCTGTTGCCGTAATCGTTCACGCGCTGCCGGATTGGGGTCGTACACTACCACTTCGTGTCCGGCGCGCAACAGCCGCTCGGCCATGTTTCCGCCCATGCGCCCCAGGCCTATCATTGCTAATCGCATGTGAGCGCCTCCTTGTTCTTTAGGTTAAGGTTACGATAAAACCATGGCGGTGAGCGCTTCTACGGCATCGACCGCCCGTTCCGGCACCAACAAGCGAAGGACGGGCCGACCGTGCCCGTTGAGCGACTGAAAATCGCCGAGCGCTTGAGCCGACATAAGGGTCATAAAATCATAACCATCGCCGGGTACGGGTAGGTCCGGGCCGCTATTGGCCACGAGTTGAATGAAAAGTCCCGTCGCGGGGCCCCCTTTGTGGAGTTGCCCGGTGCTGTGCAAAAATCGGGGCCCGTATCCCAGAGTGGTAGGACAGCCAGTGCGCTCCGTGAGGGCTTTTCGTAAACGCTGCAGCGCGCCGTCCAACGCCGGATCTTGGGCCATGTAGCACATTAGGGCGATGTAACTCTGCGCCGTACGTTGCTGCAATAGCCGAGCGAGTGCTTCCTCAACGACATGCGCGTCCGTAAGAATTGAGGGAGACGCGGTCCAGGCACCATGACTCCAAGTTTTGAGCGACTCGGGCGGCAGCTGACCATCGACGAGGTGATCCAATAAAGCCTTGGTGTTGTCTTTGCTTTCCTGTACGTTGGGCTGGTCAAAGGCGTCAATTTCTAACAGGACACCTGCAATGGCTGTGGCGATTTCCCATCGATAAAATTCTTGACTCAGCTGATATGGTGACGCGATCTGGTAGCGAATGACGGGATGGGACGCAGCCAGCACCGTAGCTAAGGGATTTTTGCGCTCAGGTGTTTCGTACACGATAAACACACGGTCGTGACTGTACTGGCCTATCCCAAGCGGGGGCTCGTGCGCCACCGGGATTAACCCAGTTCCGAGTTTACCGGTGGATTCGGCTAACAGTTGCTCGAGCCAATCCCCAAGATGACTTACAGATTCGTCCATGAGAAAAGTCACTTTGTCTCTTCCATGGCGAGCTAAAGCGCCGAGAACGGCACCCAGGTATGCTCCGGGATTGTCCTCAATCTCTGTGGTTGTGCACTGCGTTTGCATGGCCCGCGCGTTGGTGAGGAAGCGTTGGATGTCAATGCCGCGCAAAATCGCCGGCACCATGCCAAACCACGAGAGAGCCGAGTAGCGGCCGCCAATGTCCTGGGGATTTAAAAAGATCGCACGAAAGTGATGCGCCTCCGCCTCACGTGCCATGAGCGTGCCCGGATCGGTGATGGCTACGAATTGGGGACCAGGATCCCGACCCAGGCGTTCGACCTCATGCCAAAAGTAATGGTAAAAGGCGTTGGGCTCAGTGGTGGTTCCCGACTTCGAGGCCACGATGAATAAGGTCTCCGCCATGGGTAACGCGGCTCTCAGTTCGTTGATAGCGGTGGGGTTGGTGGTATCTAAAACGTGCAAAGTGAGACCCTCCGCATCACCAAAACTATGGAGCAAAACGTCCGAGACTAAACTGCTACCACCCATGCCTAAGACGACGGCGTGGGTAAAGCCCGCTTGCTTCACATCGCGGACAAATTCTTGGAGTCGCGGTAGGTCATCCAACACGCGATGAGCTACGTCCAACCAACCCAAGGCGTTGCGAATAATTTGCTGATGTTGAGGATCTTGAGACCACAATGAGGGATCACGTGCCCAAAGCCGCTGTACCGCATTTAATGTGCGGAGATGTTCGACGGCCTGTTCGACAACTGAGACGTGGGAGGTGATCAGAAAGTCCCCTGCCGCAACGCGAAATGCCTGGCTTTTGCGTTCTAAACTTTCCTTGAGGGTGACAAAAGAATGATAAAAACTGTCGACCCCCTCTTTGAGCAAGTCGCGCGTTACGGTTTCCATAGAGATGCCTAACGCTTCTAACTGCTGCAAGTGAGCTTTGGCCTCATCAACCCCTTGGTCTACGGTTCTCGCGGCCTTGCCGTGGTCTAAGATGGCCTGCACTGTGGCTGGCGGCAGGGTATCCACGGTATCAGGTCCAATAAGCGCTTCAACGTACAGCAAATCGGGGTAGGCCGGGTTCTTGGTGCTCGTGGATGCCCATAGTGGCCGCTGCACCCGTGCCCCTTTCTCCTTTAGGCGTAAGAACCGGGGTGTGCCGAATTGTTCGACAAAGAGTTGGTAGGCTAGTTTGGCATTGGCAATCGCCGCTTTCCCCTTGAGTTCGGGGTTCAGTCCTCGTTCCTCAATAATCCGGTCCACCATGGTGTCCACGCGGCTGACAAAAAAGCTGGCCACCGATGCCACCGTGTTCAGTGATTCACCACGTTCACTCCGGTTTTCTAATCCGGACAGGTAGGCATCAATGACTTGCCGGTAGACCTCGAGGCTAAAGATTAAGGTGACGTTGACATTAATGCCGTCACTAATCAATTGGCGGATAGCGGGAATGCCTGCGGGCGTGGCGGGGACCTTGATCATGACGTTCGGGCGGGATAGTGCATGGAAAAGGCGGTGAGCCTCGCGAACGGTGGACTCCGTGTCGTCCGCGAGCGTCGGAGGAACCTCGATGCTAATATACCCGTCGCGCCCATTGGTCGCTTCGTACACAGGTTTCAGTAAGTCGGCCCCGCGGCCAATATCCTCCAATACCAAGGCGTCATATAATGCCTCAACATCATCGAGTGTGGGCGCCAGTTGGCGGATGGCCTGGTCGTAATCATTGGAACCGTCAATGGCTCGCTCAAAGATGGTGGGATTAGAGGTAACACCGGTGATCCCTTGATTGATCAATTCCGCCAGTTCCCCAGAGTTAATAATACCGCGTCGGATATTGTCGTACCAAAGACTTTGACCGAGCTCGCGAATAGCCTGAAGTCGATTCATTTGTTCTCCCCCCGTTCGGGTATTAATCATGGTCCTGTCGGCTGAGCAGCTCGCGAGCCATTTGCGTGACCCGTTCCACAGTGAATCCAAAATGCTGAAACAGCTCTTCTGCTGGTGCCGATGCGCCAAAGTGATCTAGCCCTAAGACCGCACCCGCTTCGCCGACGTACTTTTCCCAGCCCAGTGGGGACAGCGCTTCAATGGCTAACCGACGCGTATGGGGCGGGAGCACCTGGTTTCGGTACGCCGCGTCCTGTTCGTCAAATCGCTCCCAACACGGCATGGAGACGACGCGCACAGCGATATTACTGCCGGCCAATTCTTGGGCAGCGGTCAGCGCTAATCCCACCTCAGAGCCGGACGCAATCAGAATTAACTCGGGATGTGCCTGATTTTCCCATAAAATGTAGCCCCCCCGGTGAAGGCCTTTAGCCTTTTCTGACGGGATGGCGCGGACTTTCTGGCGGGTGAGCGCCAAAGCGACGGGATGGGTCGTGGAATTTAACGCCATGACCCATGCCTCGCGGGTTTCATTGGGATCGGCGGGCCGCACGACATAAAGCCCGGGAACGGCTCTAAGGGCGACCAATTGTTCCACCGGCTGATGGGTTGGGCCATCTTCGCCTAATCCAATCGAGTCATGGGTAAACACGTAAATCGCTGGTTGGTGCATTAAGCTGGCCAAGCGAATCGCAGGTTTCATGTAGTCGGAAAAGATAAGGAAAGTGCCACCATAAACCCGTAAACCCCCATGGAGCAACATGCCATTTAATGCGGCACCCATGGCGTGTTCACGGACACCAAAATGAAAATTCCGCCCGTGGGGATTTTCCTGCGAGAAGTCACCTCCGCCACTGATGGTCGTGTTATTGGAGGGGGCCAAATCAGCAGAGCCTCCGATGAGAGTGGGCCACCGTGGGGCGATGTCATTCAAGATGCGTCCCGACGCGGCGCGCGTGGCTAGTGATTCCCCTTCCGCCCATTCCGTCAGGTCATCAAGGGCACCAACGGGTATCTTTCCCTCGATAGCCTGGTTTAACTCGTGAGCCAGGTCAGGGTAGGCCTCGGCATAGGACCGGTAGAGCGCTTGCCACTCATGTTCTTGTTGTTTTCCCACAGCAATTGCCTCGCGAAAGTGAGCCAGCACCTCCTCCGGCACATAAAACGTTTTGTCCGTCGGCCACCCGAGTGCTTCCTTGGTTAACTTTGCTTCTTCGGGTCCGAGCGCTTCACCATGAGCCTTCGCCGTCCCCTGACGGTGGGGGCTGCCGTAGCCAATAATGGTGCGGACGGCAATAATCGACGGACGCGGGTCCGCTTGTGCCTGGGCAATCGCTTCGCGTATGGCAGGGACATCATTGCCGTCAGGCACGCGCTGGGTATGCCATCCATAAGCCGCGAAGCGGGCGAGCACATCCTCCCGAAAAGCAATATTCGTGTCACCCTCGATGGAGATGTGGTTGTCATCGTATAGATAGATGAGTTTAGACAAGCCTAAGGTTCCGGCCAACGATGCGGCCTCGCTGCTTATCCCTTCCATAAGGTCCCCGTCGGACACAATGGCGTAAGTGTAGTGGTCGACAATCGGAAAGTGTTCGCGATTGAAATGCGCTGCGAGCCATCGTTCAGCAATGGCCATGCCAACACCCGTGGCAAACCCTTGTCCTAAGGGACCGGTCGTGGTTTCTACGCCGGGCGTGAGGCCATATTCCGGATGGCCGGGCGTTTTGGAGCCCCATTGGCGAAAACGCATGAGTTCCTCCAACGGGAGGTCGTATCCGGTCAAATATAAGAGCGCGTACAGCAGCATCGACCCGTGACCGGCTGAGAGAATAAAGCGATCGCGATTAAACCATCGCGGGTTTTGCGGGTTATGTTTCAGAAAGAATTTCCACAAGGTGTACGCCATTGGCGCAGCGCCCAAGGGCAGACCTGGATGTCCCGATTTTGCCTGTTCAACGCCGTCGATCGCTAGGACGCGGATGGCATTCACGGCTTCGCTTGATAACGTCTTCTGATCCAACATTGCCTGGCCTCCTAGGCCGGGCCACCGATAACGCGTGTTGACCCGGGGGTTTCAATTCCTTAGGGTTATTGTAGTGAAGTGGCTTCATACTGGCAACGCAATCCAGATTGAATTTCGGGCGAAGGCTGGTGAAAGGGGTGGAGGTATGGCGTATTTTATTGCCATTGACGTGGGCGGCACTAAGATTGCAATGGGCGTGGGTGATGAGAGGGGTTCCTTTCAAGGGGTGCGTACCCTAGCCACGGATCCCTCGTGGGCCAAGGAAGTGGCTTGCGACAATATCTACCAAGCGGCGCTGGAATTATTAAGAGATGTGGGGATAGATCTCAAGAGTTGTCAACGCGTTGGGTTGGGGACGCCGGGACCTTTAGACGGAACCCGCATGTTGGAATCGGCGAATCTCGCTGCGTGGAAAGGATTAGACTGGCGTGCCGAGTTAGAGGCGCGGTTTAACATTCCTGTAGCGGTTGCTAACGATGCCACGGCGGCGGGACTGGGTGAGTGGCAATTTGGGGCCGCCCAGGGAGCGCGCGATGCGATTTACGTGACCGTGTCAACCGGAATTGGAGCTGGCATTATTGCTGGGGGAGCGATTTATACGGGGGCCCGCGGTAATGCAGGCGAATTTGGCCACCTTGTCATGCAGCCGGAAGGACCCCTCTGCCACGCGGGCCATCGCGGGTGCCTAGAAAGTTTGGCGTCGGGTACTGCCATCCGGAGGTTTGGCCAAGAACGACAAGCACACAGTCAATACCTGAGAAATCTCCAAAACGTGGACACGAAAGATGTTTTTGACGGTTATGTGCACGGTGATGACGTGTGTATTGACATTGTTCAGGCGGCAGCCGACCGGTTGGGATTAGGGCTCTCGTATCTCGTGAATTTGTTCAATCCCGAGAAAATTATCTTAGGTGGTGGCGTTGCCACGCACGCCCCGGACAGTTATCGGCAGCGAGTGTCGGCCGCCATGACGCGGTGGGCATTGCCGTCATTGGCATCAATTGTGACAGTCATGCCGGCAAAACTTGGGGAGGATTCCGGTTTAAAAGGCGCACTGGCGTTGGCCATCACTCAGGGGTAGTGAACCTAATGCTGTCGGTCGATGTCACCCTTATTCGGGAATCTTACATTGAACATTGACAAACAGCAGTGGTGGTACATATAATTTCGTTGTATTTGTAAGCTATGACCGCTAATTCTAACATGGCACGGAAAAAACGGAGGGACATACCTGTGACGATTGACGACGTCTTGCGCCTCATAAAAGAAAAGGACATCGAGATGGTGGATTTCCACCTCATCGATTTGCCGGGGACATGGCAACACGTGACCGTCCCCGTGTCAGAAATTGACCAAGAAAGTTTGTCTCATGGGATTCCGTTTGACGGATCGAGCTTACGGGGATTCCGGGGTATTGAAGAGAGCGATATGCTCATGGTGCCCGATCCGGATACCGCCGTCATCGATCCGTTTCATAATGTACCCACGCTGAGCATCATTTGTGACGTCTTCGATCCAGATCGGGTGCCCTACCAACGCGATCCGCGCCGCGTTGCTCGAAATGCGGAAGAATATTTGAAGGCGACGGGATTGGCTGACACGTCATATTGGGGTCCGGAGCTGGAGTTCTTTATTTTTGATTCGGCGCGCTTCCTAAACCAGACTCACCAGTCTTACTACTTCCTGGATTCCGTGGAAGGATACTGGAATTCTGGGCGCGAGGGTGGTTTGGGTCTCTCCATTCGACCGAAAGAAGGGTATTTTCCAGCGCCGCCTGTGGATCAAAGTCATCATCTGCGCACGGCTATGGTGAAAGCTCTGCAAAGCATGGGGATTCGCGTCGAAATGCATCACCATGAGGTGGCCACTGGGGGTCAATCGGAGATTGACTTGCGCTTTCAAACATTGACCAAGCAAGCGGACACGGTGATGATGTATAAATATGTTTTGCGCAATGTGGCGTTCCAGCACGGCAAGACGGTGACTTTTATGCCCAAACCGTTGTTTGGCGATAACGGCAACGGGATGCATGTGCACCAGTCGCTCTGGAAAGATGGCACCCCCTTATTTTACGATGAAAAAGGGTATGCGCATCTCTCGCAACTAGCGATGTATTATATCGGCGGGGTGTTGTATCACGCACCGGCATTGTTGGCGTTTACCAATCCTTCAACGAATTCATATCGCCGTCTCGTGCCGGGTTATGAAGCTCCTGTAAACATTGTGTTTTCCCATGGCAATCGGTCTGCAGCCATTCGTATTCCAAAGACTCAGAGCCCGAAGGCGAGTCGCATCGAATTTCGGACTCCTGATGCCACGTCTAACCCTTATCTGGCGTTTGCAGCGATTTTAATGGCGGGGCTTGACGGCATTAAGAATCAGCGCGATCCGATCAAGCTAGGTTTTGGACCGCTTGATCGCAACATTTACGCGTTGAGTGCCGAGGAATTGGCAAAGGTGCAGAGTGTGCCGGGATCTCTGGAAGAAGCTTTAAACAATTTGAAGGCGGATCACGCGTGGTTGACCGAGGGTGGCGTATTTAGCGAGGATCTCATTCAGACATGGATTGATTTCAAACAGAAGAATGAGGTTGATGCGGTGAAGTTGCGTCCCCATCCGATGGAATTCGAATTATATTTCAATAGCTAGTCTCGGTTAGACAGTACAGGAGATCATGTCGCCGAAAGATGACATGGCGGCGGCGAGTGCAACCAACAAAAGACACTCCGGGCGCGTTGGTCGCGGCGGAGGTGTCTTTTGTGTTTCTCGAAATCACGAGTGTTGTTGGGTGCCTAATGGGATAAAACAATTCTCAATGGCTTGGGTCCCGTACGGTTAGGAAAGCTCGTAAGTGTCGCCAAGGGTCGCTCAGTGGTGGATCGATGATAAAACCTGTGGAGTCCCTGACAAAGGTGGCGTCCAGTGAGCCAGGGGCTTCTGCTGCGTGTTACCGCGTGTAAGAAGTTGACGGTAGCGGATGCTCGGCGCGCCAGGGGCCGCTGGTGTGACAATGCCGACGATGGCGATCACGTCGAAAACGCGGTCAGGGGGCGCACCTTACGGCGCTGATGACCATACCAAAGGCTGTCATACCAAGGTTAAACAGCGTAATCGGTTCAGTTATGGGTTCGGCCACCGGCGAAGATATTCTTGAGCGTCCGGCTGCCGACTGCCATCCCCCAGTGATTGTCATAGAGCCGGGCGGCGCTTGATTACCTGCAGGTTATCGGGTATAATGGGCCCGTCGGCGCCGAAGTGGCGGAATAGGCAGACGCGCGCGACTCAAAATCGCGTGAGGTGACCCCTCGTGCCGGTTCAAGTCCGGCCTTCGGCACCAAATATTGATGGCTCTTGCGAGCCATTTTTATTTTACCAATTAAAACGTTCGACCAGCTCGCCTAAGATTTGGTTGAAAGCCTCCGGCTGTTCAAGCATCATCATGTGCCCCGCATTAGGTATTGTGTAGAGAGGGACATCTGGCCAGGCTTCGCGAAACTCACTCACTAGGGTTAGTGGGGTCATCCGGTCGCGTTCACCAGCGATCACGGCCCGGTGACATGTAATCTGGTGAAGTTTGTCGCGGACGTCAAAATAGGTGCATGCTAAGAATTCCCGCAACGCGCGGTGGGTGTCGACGGACGCGACTTGGTGAAGGCTGCGTTGGAGGAGTTCGGATGGTGCATCAGGGGCTAGCGACCAACGCGCGATGTTTTGTAAGGCCGTGTCTGGATGCTTACGAAGAGCCTCGATAAGGTCGGGGTTTACTGGCAATCGGGGAGCGGTTCCCACGAGTACCAGCCCCAGCACCATGGTAGGATCCTTGAGCGCCATTATCTGAGCAATGGCGCCTCCTAAAGAATGTCCCATGATGACAGAAGGCTGTGTAAGCTGGGACAGACAATAGTCGGCCCAGGCATCAATGAGAAATGGAGGTTCGACCGCATCGAGCGGGGGCAGCGACGCACGCTCTACCAAGGGCAACACCTGAAGTTGCCTGGTCCAAGTGAGGCGAGTTGACGCGGCGCCGTGTATCAGGTACCAATAGGCCATTACGATCCGCCTTTCATCAAACCGGTTCACGAGGTGAGACGTTATCATCATAACCCAACGATGCGGTCTTACGCGTGGGCCGGGATGATGAATGGTGTAAAGCGCAAGCCATGGGGTCCTTCATCATGTTTCCTGATAGGGCCGCGGTTCCCACTCATTTTCTTTGGCGATGTTGGAAAAGCCGGTGTACGGTGCTCGATGCTGTGCCGGTGATTGAGATTAGCGCACACAAGGGAGATCCGGGCGGAATGAATCGGTCATCGTGCCGCTACGACGCGAAGTTATTTTCCGTCTCCACGATTCAACGGACTCCTGTCGGGCCCATTGTGTCCGGCCCCGTCGGATATTCCCCAGATCAACCCGCGCCGTTATTTGGTCACCCTCCGAACCGTGGAAAGGGAGTGGGTGAATTCGCGATCGAAGACGAATACCAGAATGCCACACGAGGTATGGGCCTCTAGCTGGACGTCACGGATGGTGGCACATGATCTTAACGGTTTCAATGCCGCTACTCACTCTTGAACATAAAGCCCATGCATTCCCCTTCCTCTGCCGCCGGCCAGGAGGGGGTCAAGCGGGTGCGCCCGATCAGGCGCCAAAGGGGCGCGGTCGATGGCGGCCTTCCCTCCTCTCAAAAGACGGGGAGTATAGTATACTATCCAGAAAACATCTGTTCGTAGGAGAACGGGGTCATGCGCAACGGCTATCGATTGCGTCTGTACCCGAATCCCGAACAAGAGCAGATCTTGCTCCAATGGATCGGGTGTCAACGGCTCATTTACAATGCCAAAGTCCAAGAAGTTCGGTATTTTCGCCGCTTTCAGCGCCGGATGGTGGGTCTGGCCGGAGCGCAGACGCCGGTCGATCAGCGGTATCGTCAATTCATCACCGACCGCACGGCGTTCCTGCGCGCGGTGCCGTCGCAGGTTTTGCGCAACGGGGCGGGCGCCTCAAACTCAAGACGAAAGCGGGCCGTCAAAGTGTTTGGCTGACAGCGGAATTGTTTCGCTTCGTTCCCCGGATTCCAGAGGCCACCGGAGCGGTCACCGGTTACCACTTATGGGTCGGGACGGACAAATGTCCGGTGGGGATCATTCCGTATGTGGCTCATCGCCGGGCGTCTCGCCGGAAAAACGGATCGAAGAATCAGAAGAAAGTCTACCAGAAAGCCGCCCGGTCTCAGCGGTACGAAAAGCACGTTCGACACGAGTATGCGCACCAGACCAGTCATGCGCTCGTGGTCAACGCGGCCTATGACCTGTACGTGTTTGAGGATCTGCCCATTCAGCAGATGACCAAACGGCCCAAAGCCAAACAAGACCCGCAAGGCCACTTCTTGCCCAACGGGCGCGCCGCGAAGGCCGGGCTGAACCGAGCTATTCTCGCTTCAGCCTGGGGACAGTTGGTCACGTTCACCCGCTATAAAGCGCTGTGGCGCGGCAAATGGGTCATCACGGTCCCGCCCGCGCAGAGTTCGCAGGAATGTGCGGAATTGCACGTTCACCTCTCCGGACAACCGGCTCCCCCAAGCCGCATTTGTCTGTCAACGCTGCGGACATACGGATCACGCGGACCACAATGCCGCGGTGGTGATCAAAAAACGCGGGATTCAGAAATTGTTGTCCGGAGAACCGCTGACGCAGCCCCACAAACGCCTGCGGATTTTTCGCGCCCCTAGGGCCGGAACGGTCCGAAGTCACGCCTGGGGAGACCAGCGTCAGACGTGCCATGCCCGAGGCGAGTACGCAGCGGTCGCCGAACCAGGAACTTCTGGGAATGATCTCGGAAACCCCCACCTCAACCCGTCAGGGTGAGGTGGGGGGACAGTTCATATGTCAGGTCACTTGTCCCGGATGCAACCCATTTGCTAACATAGCTCTAACGACGATACACACTAAGGGAGCCCCGCCAGCCATGCCGACCCAACTTTTAATTGATGGTCACAGCCTCCTATTCCGGGCATACCATGCGCTGCCCCCTTTGGCGACGCAAACGGGCATTCCCACGGGGGCCATTCACGGGTTTACCTCGATGTTGCTCAAAGTTGTGGATCAAGAAAAACCGGATCGCTTGGTGGTGGTCTTTGACGCGCCGGAAGTAACCTTTCGGCATGAGCAATATGAAGCCTATAAGGCCCAACGCGAAGAAGCGCCCGATGACTTTCGCCAGCAAGTTCCGCATTTAGTGCAGTTGCTGGAGAGCATGGGTGTCCCGGTGTTAGCAGTGGGGGGTTTTGAGGCCGATGATACCTTGGGCACATTGGCGGTGATGGGCGAAGAGCGTGGGTATCGTTCTTTGATCGTGACCGGCGATCGCGATTTACTGCAACTCGTGAACGAGGCAACAGAAGTCTTGCTGACTCTGCGCAGCGGAATTTCCGATTTACAGCGCATGAATCGCGTTAAAGTGAAGGAAAAGATGGGGGTTTGGCCCGAACAAATTCCGGATCTCAAGGGACTCATGGGGGATGGATCGGACAACATTCCGGGTGTGCCAGGGATTGGGCAGAAGTCGGCGATTGCGCTGTTAGAGCAGTACGGATCCATTGAGGAAATTATTCAGCACCTTAATGAGTTGTCCAATCCCCGATGGCACAGTGCGCTGGCCGCTCATCAAGAGGAGGCCCGCCGATATCGTGATTTGGCGACCATCGTCACAACGGTGCCCATCGACTGGCCAACACTGGTGGAACCCTTTCAATGGAAACGGGATGGCGAACTGGTCGACTTGCTGGGACGGTTGGAACTTCACCAAGTGCAACAGCGGCTGGGTCTGGTTGCGGCGCCTCCTCAAAACAAAGCCAAACGCGCGCCCCAGAAGATTGTGCCGGCCTTGATGGAGGTGAACCTGGCTCAATTCGCGTGGGAGTGTGATGAACCTTTAGGACTCTGGGCGGCGGGTGACGAGATCTGGGTCTATCATCCGCGGCAACATTATGTGGCGCATGGCCAATGGCAGGATCTGCCGCGACCCTCTCCAGCGTTCGTCAGTTGGGGAGTAAAGTCCCTGTATCGCGCGGCGTATCAAGCTCATCGGCCATTGCCCCAATTCGTTGGGGACGTCAAATTAGCCGCCTATCTCTTGGATAGCGAGCGGCGCGAGTATGATCTGGAGAAACTGGGGACGGAGTGGGGATTTCCACAACCCACCAGCCCTGCTGAGCGGGTTCAGGTTCTATGGCACCTGGAGCAGGCATTGGCGGCGCGCCTAAAGGAGCAAGACCTTGACAGCTTATATCAACACGTGGAATTGCCGTTAGCGCGTGTGTTGGCGCGCATGGAAGCGGTAGGGGTCGCGGTTGACCCAGGGCGGTTGGAAGGCTTGGGCCATGAAGTGTTAGACTTAATCCGGGCCAAAGAAGAGGACATTTTTCGCCACGCGGGCATGGCGTTTAACATTAATTCGCAGCGCCAGCTAGGCGAGGTGTTGTTTGACCGTCTGGGATTGCCAGCTCTCAAAAAGACGAAAACTGGGTGGTCTACTGATGCCGAGACGCTAGAAAACCTGCGAATGCTACACCCGATTGTGGACGATATTTTGGAGTACCGGCAGTTGGTGAAAATTCACGGGACCTATGTCGAAGGACTGTTGCCGTTAATTGGCACCGATGGTCGTCTCCACACCACATTTCATCAAACCGTGACCGCGACAGGACGCCTATCGTCCAGCGATCCCAACCTGCAAAATATTCCGGTGCGGTTGCCATTAGGGCGGCGCGTACGCAGCGTGTTTGTCCCTTCGCCACGCCGCATCTTTGTGGCCGCTGACTATTCGCAAATTGAATTACGCATGTTGGCTCATTTAGCGGGTGATGACAACTTGCGGCAAGCATTTTGGGAAGGGGAAGATATTCACCGGCGCACGGCATCGGAAATCTTTAATGTTCCCCTTGAGGCGGTGGACGAGACGTGGCGGAGTCGGGCCAAAGCCGTCAACTTTGGTATTATCTATGGGATTTCCGATTTTGGCCTATCGCGTGATACGGGGGTTAGCCGCAGCGAAGCCCGCGACTATATTGACCGCTACTATCAGCGCTATCCTTCTCTGAAGGAGTTTTTTGAATCGGTGTTGGATCAAGCCCGTAATAACGGATACGTCAAGACGATTCTTGGGCGCCGACGATGGCTGCCGGATATTCTGTCCAAGAACCGTGCGCGTCGTCAATATGCTGAACGCATGGCCATGAATACCGTAATTCAGGGCAGTGCGGCCGATCTCATCAAGGTGGCTATGGTGCGCATTGATGCCGAGATGCAAGCCCAGGCTTACCGGAGTGACATGATTATTCAAGTGCATGATGAGCTGATTTGGGATGCGGTAGTGGAAGAAGCTCGACAACTTGTAAGGATGGCCACGGATCACATGAAGACAGCGTTGACCTTGACTGTGCCCCTGGTTGTGGAAGTCAAGTGGGGACACAACTGGGAACAGATGATGTCATGGGAGACATATCCAACTGATGCCTGAATTACCGGAAGTGGAGACAATTCGCCGTTACCTGGCGGAAGTTTTGCCAGGCGAGCAGATTTATGCAGTGCCGCATCTAGATCCCCGAATGGTGAAGGGGTCGCTGATGGGGGCCCAAGACATCGCACGGCGATTGGTGGGCGCGCGGTTTTTGGAGGTGGAGCGGCGTGGCAAATTTTTGCTGTTGCCGATGTCCTCTGGTGGGACGTTACTCTTTCATTTAGGCATGAGTGGGCGCTTGTTATTGGTTCATCCCAACGATCCCCTATTCAAGCATACCCATGTCCGGCTTGTTCTCGAACACGCGGAATTGCGCCTGGTGGATCCTCGTCGCTTTGGTCGGGTGGCGTGGGTCAATCAGGACAATGACGGCCTGCAACTGGGTTTAGAGCCGCTATCGTCGGCCTTTTGCACCGGGACCCTAGCGAAGTTGTTTGAGGGGCGGCGCGCGAGCATTAAGCACGTGCTGTTGGATCAACGATGTGTTGCTGGTCTAGGCAATATTTATGCGGACGAGGCGCTGTTTTGGGCGCGCATCCATCCCATGACTGCTGCCGGTTCCCTCAGCCGTGCCGAAATCACGCGGCTTGTTCGCGCGGTGAAGCGCGTCCTTCGGCAATCCTTAATTCATCGCGGCACTTCCTTTTCGGATTACGTGGATGCATTAGGCCACCCTGGTGACAATCAGCAGTTTTTATCCGTCTACGGAAGAGAAGGGGATGCTTGCATCAGATGCCGTCGAGGCACGATTGCGCGGCAAGTGGTTGCCGGCCGCTCCTCGCATTTCTGTCCCGTGTGTCAACCTCAACAAAGTGAATCCGGCCGCTGGAGAGAGGAGTAAACCGTGCAGAAGTTTAGCTTGCTTTTAGAGTCAGAAGAAAAGGCCCGGGAGGTCATCGACCTTTTGTGGAACCGCTGGGGAGTGCGGGGAGAGGTCGAGCTGGTCCCGCTTGACGGCCAGTATAAAGTGGACGTGATTACTGAAAAGGATCTCACGAACCAGCAAATGGAAAAACTGCCGGGGAAGCGTGCTTAAGTTAAGTGCCCAGTCCTCAAGGCTGACGCTAGTGCTGCGCAATCCGGGTTCATCAGGGGAAGCGGGCGCCGATGCGCTCCGTGTGCCTCTCGTCGTTCGGGCCCACTCCCGGATGCTGCCTCAGCGCCAACCCTGGATAGGTGGAGCCGGTGGCAAACATTCCCCAAGGGGAGGCAGGGCGCAAGTCCCGCGTCACCAGACCCATAAGGACATATAGGAGGCAGTCAAATGGCCGTATTGGTCTTGGAGAAACGCCAGAAACCGCTGATGTCGCGTTCGGAGAGGCTGGCGCGGCTATTACTGGAGCAGGGTCGGGCAAGCGCCGCTAGGTGTCCAGCGGTGGCGGGCAGCGTCTGCCGGATGCAGTGGAATCGCTGCCGGTGGCAGATTCATAAAGAGCATGGAGTGGATATCGCATGCGTCGGGTTGGTCGAGGCCATCGTTTGCTGGCCGCAGCAGGCCCTCGGTATCCGTGCGACGGATCACAGCAGCTATCAGCCAAGGCGCTTGCATCAGGATGGTTTTCTGGGGCCGTATCTGACCCGCAGAAAGCGCGCATGCGGTTTCCAGACCGGGCCTCTCGCCACGGCGGGAACCTACCGGAGCTGCCTTGCCATCCGCGCGAGTGGCCGTGTTAACATGGAAACGCGCGGGCTCATCCACAGCATCTTGTATCTGGCCGAAAAATGCGTTCAACGCTTAGACAGCCGTGGGTATTGGTGGCATTACTCCGCACAGAAGGGGGAAAGCGGCGTTCCTCCCCGCCCTGAAGGACGGGGTTTTGGCGCTGCAAGAGGCTCATGAGAGGACGCTGGTGGCCGTGGCTGTTACTGGTTTTAGCATTGCTGCCCGCGTTATTGATTCCCAAGCGACGGCCGTTAGTTCGCGTGGTGCCGTCGGCCACGCTGACGGAAGCGATATTTGCTAATCCCCGCACTCTAGACCCGGCCCTGGCGGATAGTGCGGCGGAGTGGGCCATTGATTCCAATCTCTTTCAGCCGCTGTTTGGAGAAACCTCATCGGGAGGAGCGATCCGTGAACTGGTGTCGCGCGCCCAATGGCACGGCCATACCCTCCGTTTGTGGATTAAACCGGTACCCCTCGTCGGAGGCGGACACCTCACAGCAGTGGTGGTTGCGGGAGCCCTCGCCCGTCCCCTGTGGCCGATGGTTGCGTCGCCTACGGCGCGCCAACTATTGGCGCCTGTACAGGGTAGCCAGGCGGTAATCCAGGGAAAAACGCCGTTCCTACCTGGGGTCGCAACGGTCGGGAAGCGCGAAGTGGTCATCCATTTTACGACAAGAGTCACGCGAACTCTGTTAAAGCAGCTAGCCAATCCCGCTTTGTCGATTGTGCCGGCAAGCGACATGCTGCGGGGTGGAGCCAATTGGCAATTAACCAACCTTTTTGGCACCGGCGGGTATCGCTTGACGAATTGGGTGCCCCAAGGAGAGTTGACCTTTGCGCGGACTGGTCGACGTGGGCCACGAGAAGTGGACATCACGATTTATCCTTCCTTTCAACAAGCGCTGTTGAGCTTTGCTAACGGCGCGGTAGACGTTGTGCCGGTAGACCCTTTGCAACTGCCTGTCGTTTCGTCGCGATTGCTAAAGGAGATTAAAGCTTTTCCAATCCCTGGCACGCTTTCGCTCTATTACCATCGCGGCAGCGGGGGCGTGTTCCGGTATCGTGACGTGTCCGTAGCCACCTGGGTACGCACCAGTTTTCGGGGACGGATCCGTGGTTTAGGGGGACAGTGGCCGGCGCGATGGCCGGTCGGTGGTCATATGACGATTGCTGTGAATCGTCAATTGCCGGAAGCAGTAGCGCTAGCCCAAACCCTTGCTCATTTAAAACCGCATCAAGTCACGGTCAAGGAAGTGTCACTGAGTCAGTTGACGACGTTAGCGCGCACGGGCGCAATCAATGCGTACATTGGACAGGCGAATCTGTTTTCGGGTCCTTGGGGCGCGATCCCCCTGGTGCCCTTGAGATCCTTGTGGTTGGTTAGCGGCAATGTGAAAGGTGCTGCCGTCTATGCCAACGGCAGTTTTGACTGGCATCGGGCCACCATTGTTCCATAGGATGAGGAGGGGGACAATGCGTGTCATTGGATTAACCGGTGGCATCGGCAGCGGCAAAAGTTCGGTGAGCCGGCTACTCAAAGCTCACGGTGCTCTAGTCATTGATGCCGATCGCATTGCTCACCAGTTGCAAGCGCGAGGACAACCTGTGTGGCGACGCATCGTGGAGGAATTTGGCTGGTGGGTCTTGCAGCCTGATGGCCAACTGGATCGGCGAAAATTAGGGTACCGCGTGTTTAACAACAGCGAGGAGCGCCAACGGCTCAACAACATTGTTCATCCTGCGGTGCATCAAGAGATGTTTCATCAATTAGCCGAAGCTGCCCAACAAGGTGTCCGCGTGGCGGTTCTGGACGTGCCCCTGCTCATTGAAGGGGGGTTGTACCAAAGGGTGGACGAAGTGTGGGTCGTTTACGCAGAACCGGGTCAACAGCTCGAACGCATCCAAGCGCGTGACCATCTGAGCCGGGAGGCGGCGCAGCGTCGCGTGGGTGCGCAAATGCCATTGAAGGACAAATTGGCCTACGCCCATTACGTGATCGACAATACTCGCGACCCTGAGTACTTGGAGAAAGTGGTGCAGCAACTATGGCGAAAGGTCGTCCAAGACGAAGAATCACCCGACGATTCTGGATCGGATTGAGCGTTTTGGCCATACTCGCCGCTATCTACGGGTATTGGGCGCCATTTCCTTACCAGCCAACGGTACTTGAACAAAGTCGCCGTTACGGGTTAAACCCGTTTTTGGTGGCGGCGGTCATTCGGGTGGAAAGTCGGTTTCGGACGGACGCCGTGAGTCGGCGGGGGGCCATGGGACTCATGCAGTTAATGCCGCCGAGCGCCCGCTGGATTGCCACACAAATGGGGTTATCGGGTCCCTTAATCTTGACAAATCCACGGCAAAATATTGCCCTGGGAACCTGGTACCTGCGCTATCTTGTCAACCGTTATCACGGGGATGAAACCCTAGCGTTGGCCGCGTACAATGGAGGTCCCGCCACGGTGGACGAATGGTTACGGTCCGGAATTCTGTATGCCGGAGAGGTTAGCCCCGACAATATCCCGTACCCCGAAACGCGAAACTTTGTACGCCGCGTCCGCCGTTTTGAAGTGGTGTACCGGGTCATGTATGGCTGGCTCGGACTCAGTAAATACTGGGGCCTGGGGGTGGTCTCAATGGCCAAAGTGATGTCAGAAGAGACGAAAATGAAGCTCGGTGAACGACTCGGCGTGGCCAGTATTGTGCGTCAAGAAGGCTGGGGAGGGGTTCCTGCGCGTGAATGTGGGAACCTGGTCCGGGAAGCCATCCGCTTGGCCGAAGAGGAGTTAAGCCGCAGCTAACCCCACGAGGAGACGGCTAAGGCCGCTCCTCGTCTTTATTCCTCCATAGCTGTCGTGTCGAGCGTTTCCCAAAGCGGAAAATGGTCAATGCCGTCCTCGGCTTCGACGGGACTGTCTAGGCAAAGCCCAAGGCTAGGATCGTCGGGCAATGGGCGATAGCGCGCGGATGGAAGTGGTCGATCGGGATCTTGCGAGACCGCCAGGTGCGGCAATGTGAGCGGTATTGCCGCGAGGGGGCTGCCCTTGGCGAGCGGTTCGGGGCGAGACAGGCTGCGGCGAATGTCGGCCCATATGCTGGTGGCGGTGGCTTGGCCGCCGGCCCCCGGTCCTTGGAGCCAAAAGGAACCGGCTGTGTTGGCTATGAAGATGCTGTTTTGTGCGCCCTCTAGTTGACTCCACGGGTGTTGCAATGGCAATAACAACGGCGTGACTTGTGCCTCCAAATGATGATCGGCAATGCGCCGAGCGAGGGCAACGACCCGCAAGGTGAGGCCCTGGCGGCTAAGGCGAGGCCACAAATCCGGCGACCACGGCTCAATGCCGCGTACACTTAATGCATCCACGTCGAGCCAATATCCAAACGCTAAGTGGACCAGCAGGACCAACTTTCGCGCTGCATCGTGACCCTCGACGTCTGCTCGCGGATCGCTCTCTGCATAACCTAGGCGTTGGGCTTCATGAAGCGCTTCGTCAAAGCGACGACCGCGACTCATGGCCCAGAGAAGGTAGTTGCTCGTGCCATTCAACACCCCAGCAATTGTGTGCACCGGGGCTGTAGTCAAGTGATACCGTAGGGCGTCCAAAACCGGGATGCCGCCGCCCACGCTCGCTTCGTAACCAAGAAAGGTCCCATACCGCGCACTCAAGTCCAACAGTTCCGGGCCATGATAAGCCATGACCTCTTTGTTGGCGGTTACCACGGCTTTGTGTTGGGACAGGGCATGGGCGATCCAGGTTCGAGCAGGTTCGCGGCCGCCGGTCACCTCGACCACCAGATCAATCGTCGGATCGTCGAGGATATCTTCAGGATGCGTGGAGAGAGGTACCTGGACGGCGCGCCGACGATCCGTGTCTCGCACGAGTGCCCGGACAATGTGAAAATGAGTGGTTCCGAATGGTCGCGCTAGATGGACCACCGCCTGCCCGACCGTGCCAAGGCCTAACAAGCCAATGCGAACAAGTTGTGCCATAGTTCAGCCTTTCTCCGTTCAGTCGTATCTCCGTTCAGCGACACCGTCTTCACGCCCGAACGCCTGCCATGTCGTGCGGTAACCGTGTTACCCAGGATTAACGTCCAGTAGACCCCACCTTGGCATGTCAAGTGGATGTCCCCCACTACCGTTCCTATGGCGCGCATTGGAAATCGCGATCGTATTGAGGATAGCATGGTCGTGTCGACAATACAAACCTCTCTAACATGGGTTCGCCAAATATTTCCTCTGGGGCAGCCCCGAATGCGCAGCCGATGGCGGGTGACTCAGTCGTGTTGGCGTTACAACAGCTGTCATCGTTTGGTGGGTTTGATTTTTTCATGAGGTATCGATTCCAGACGGGTGTGGAAACCTTCCGCCGCAGGTTGTCTCCGGCAGGTGACGCCTGAGACGACCACGGGGCACGCATAAATCTTTTGGCCTCCGACCACAATGGGTTCATCCGTCATGCACGGGATACTCAAATACTGTACGACGTCAAACGACGCCAGGCGCGTCAATACGTCAGTCACGGGAGGGGATGCGCGGGTGTTCAGGAACTGGCTCGCGGGAATGTGGTTTGCCGTCATGCCGGCCGCAAGCCTGTGGTCTCACGTAATCAGTTATCAACCGCTTTCAGGTCATCGAAGCGCCTGGACACAAGTCCGGCGCGATGCGCCGATTGTCATTGAGGAGGCACCAGGAAAAAGTCAGGCAGAAGCGCTAAAGCTGCCCTACCTTTTGGCGTTGCGGACCACGAATTATTATCACGCGACACCGTCGCAGGCCAAGAATATCGAGTTGGTAGCGACGCGGTTGAACGGGACCGTGGTGGAACCTGGCCAAATCTTTTCGTATTACCGGCGCGTCGGCCCCTATACCGCCGAGAATGGCTTTGGATGGGGGCGGATGTTTGTCGGCGATCGCATCGTGCCTTCGATTGGCGGGGGAGTCTGCCAAGGATCGAGTACACTCTATTCGGCCTTGCTGCGGACCGGTCTACCCATTATTGAACGGCATCACCATGGGCTGACGGTGCCGTATTTGCCCCCAGGGGAAGACGCGACCGTGGCTTCTGACTATCTCGATTTTCGGTTTAAAAACGATCGCGCCACTCCCATTTTAATTACCGCATCAGCGCACGACCGTCATTTAACCGTGGCGATCTGGGGCGCTACCCCAGGACCAGAAATTGTGGTCAAGCACCAAATTTTGCAAGTGTATCCATTTCGTACGATCACCCAGGTAAACCACAAGCTGAAGCCCGGCCAACAGGAAGTCATCGCACCGGGACAAGATGGCGTGCGCGCCAAGACATGGCTGGAGATTAAAACGCCATCGGGTATCAAGGTGAAAGATCTCGGCGTTGACCAATACCGGCCAAGTCCTCGCATCATTGAGGTCGGTCCCCAAGGACCCTAGCTTTCATCCGCGAACACTGTCACGGGGCTTTATCTGGGGACCGATTTCGCTAGCATGGAGGCCGACCGTTGGGACATAGGATGGTCCCAGGGGGATGGCCATGGGCCTTTGGGCGCTAATTGCCTTGCGCATTGGAGCGCTATCCTTAGAGCGCATTGCGTTTCATAGGCTAGGACGAGGAACGCGGGCGCTCGCAGCCACCATGGTAGCATATGGGGGCGCTGCAGTCGGCTTGTGGATCTGGGCCCTGGCCATGGGAGATGTTCACTGGGTGGCCCAGGGATTTTGGCCGGGCGCGATTTACGCCGGTTCCTTTTTTTTGTATACCGCGGCCTTGGCGGAAGGTCCGGTGGGCGTTGTGAGCGGTTTTGCCAACGTCACTGTGCTCTTTTTGTTTGTAGCCCATCCGCACTGGGACCTCGGCACGATGGCAGGTCTGGGATTCTTTCTCGTAGGGGCTGCCTTCTTGGTATCGTGGAATGAACCGCTATCTCACAGTGTGGTCTGGATGGTGGCCAGCGGATTTTTGCTGGCTTGTGGGCGCATCATGGATATGCACCAGGCTACGTTATTTTCCCCATCCTACGCCGCCAGCCTCTTTACCTCGGTGGTTCTGTGGTTGGCTATACCGACGACATTCTCACGGTTGTGGCCTGCTGTAGCACGGCTAACAACGTCCCGTGCATCCTGGGCGCTTGTTGCGTCCGGCGCTAACGGGTTGGCGTATCTCACCGTGTTGGCGCTATTACCCCGCTTGTATCCGCACCTGCTCGAAGCGGTGTCTAGTTGGTCTGCCGTCGCCACGACGTTGGTTGCCGTGTGGCTGTTGGGCGAAGGCCAGGCCTCGCGCAAGGTAGCCGGCGCCTTTCTGATTACCGGTGGCACCACGATGCTCTTGCTCTTTAGCCATGCGTGAAACTAGGGTAAAATAAATCGGGGCAGGAGTGACGCGGATGAAAATTTATACGAAAGCCGGTGACACAGGGGACACCTCGCTGTGGGGCGTTCAGGGCGAAAAGCGGACGCGGAAGAATTCGCAGCGCGTGGAGTGCTATGGTGCCGTAGACGAGGCTAATGCGATGGTGGGATTGGCCGTGAGTCTAGGGGTTGGCGACGCGACGCTGGCCGAACGGCTTACCGCGATCCAACATCGCCTATTTGCCATGGGCGCAGACTTGGCGAATATTAATCCCGAGCGTGTGAACCGGTTGACGGCGGAGGACGTAACCTGTTTGGAAGCCTGGATTGATGATCTGGACGCGACTTTGCCCGCCTTGCGATCCTTCATTTTGCCGGGCGGCAGTCCTGCGGCCAGCCAACTTCATGTGGCTCGCACCGTGGTGCGTCGCGCCGAAAGGCGGCTTGTGGCGCTTATGGAAGAAGATAGCAGCTACCGCGTGCACTTAATGTTCTTAAACCGGCTATCGGACTTCTTGTTTGTGGCGGCTCGTCGGGCTAATCAGGCACTAGGCGTCAACGACGTTGTGGCTGACTTTTAGGGGAGGGTACCATGGATCGGCGCTATTTTACCATTGAAGAAGCCAATCAACTACTTCCCACGTTGCGTCGAGAGCTAGGAGCGCTGAAGCAAATGCAACAAGAAGCGCGGGCTAAGTATGAAGAGATGCGTGACATTCGGGAAGTCGGTTATCGCCCAGACGGAAATCTCATTATGCTCAGCGATTATCAAGAAACCAAGCGGGAGTTTGATCGCATTGTCGCTGAGGCGAACCGCGTGTTGATGGCGATTAATCAGCAAGGGTGCCGGGTGACCGATGTGGAGACCGGATTGGTCGATTTTCCGGCGGAAGTGGATGGTACGGCCGTCTACTTGTGCTGGCAAAAAGACGAACCGGAAGTGCTGTATTACCACGGCCTTGAAGAAGGCTATGCAGGTCGACGGCCTTTGCCCCCTAAGCTCAGTTCCTATTAAGTTCGCTTTAGGGATTAAGTCCTAAGGACTCGGCATGCGGTTTTAACGCCTCAATAATGAATCCAATGAATTCCTCCAGGTCCACGCCTAAGGCCGACACACCGTCGTAGACCTCTTGGCGATTAACGCCGCGGGCGAAACTCTTGTCCTTGAGTTTTTTCATCACCGAGCGTGGCGTGACTTGGCTCAGCTGTTTTTCCGGGCGCACCAACGTCACGGCTACAATAAAGCCGGTTAGTTCGTCGGATGCAAAAATCGCTTTTTCCAGCAGTCCTTCGCGCGGTATGTGATTTTCCGTGACATGTGACTGGATGGCGGTGATAATGCGGTCGGGAAACCCTTCAGCGCGGAGGATTTGGCCGCCTTCGATGGTGTGTTGGCCTACGGCTGGATATCGTTCGTAGTCAAAGTCGTGCAAAAGACCGACGAGGCCAAAGAGGTCCTCATCATCCCCATATTTCGCAGCAATGGCGCGCATCACGGCTTCGACCGCCAAGGCATGCTTAATCAACTGGGGATTGTTCGTGTAGCGATTGAGAATCTCCCATGCCTGGTCACGCGAGGGCCATGCCATCATCCATCGTCCTTTCCCTGACCTAACGAGCCTCATTATATCATGCGGGGCAATGCCGCGTCAGTTTTGACACGTTACAGGGGCTTCAGTACACTTAGGTACGGATTTTACTTTCTACGAAAGAGCGGGATGGTGCATGTACGACACGGCAGATGTCACCATCATAGGTGGCGGGCCGATAGGACTATTTGGATTATATTGTGCAGGTCTCTACCGTTTGAAGGCGCGCCTCATTGAACGATTGGACCGGCTAGGCGGCCAGTTGGAGTACTTATATCCGGAAAAACCGATTTATGACGTTGGCGGATTTCCGGAGATAAGCGCCCGGGAGTTGGTTGAGCGCTTAAAGCAGCAGGCATTTCAATACCCGGCGGAGGTGGTGACCGGCGTCACGGCTACGCGGGTGTTCGTCAACGAGCACGGGTACAACATCGAAACCAACAAGGGGCTCTTTCCGTCTCGGGTCGTGGTGATCACGGCGGGGATTGGGGAATTTTTACCGCGGCGCTTTGGCCGGGCGGAGATCGACCGATTCGAGGGGCGCGGCCTTTATTACGTGGTCAATCAGCTGCGCGATTTTGAGCGGCAACGGGTTCTAGTGGTCGGGGGTGGAGATTCGGCCGCCGACTGGGCGATGGCCGTTGCTGATCGCGCTGAACACGTGACCATGATTCATCGTCGCGAGACATTTCAATGTCATCCGGATAGTTTGGTCAAGTTACAGCACCACCCGCGTGTGAGTTTGTGGACCAATCGCGCCATCCATCACATCCTCGGGGATGATATGGTTCAGGGTGTAGTATTGCAAACGGCGGATGGTCAGGTGCTTCCCGAACCGCTCGCGGTGGACCGCATCATTGTCGCGATTGGGTTAATTCCCGGCACAGATATTTTCCGGCAATGGGATCTTGATTTCGACGGACACGAAATTCGCGTGGCAACGGACATGCACACCAACCGCCCCGGCATTTTTGCGGCGGGCGACATTGTGACGTATCCCGGCAAGGTCAAGCTTATTGCGGCTGGATTTGGTGAAGTGGCGACGGCCATAGAAGCAGCCCGTCGATATTTAGAAACGGCTGTTTCCACCAACGCCTAGGGGTCCCGTCAAATTGTTCAGGAAAAAGTCGGGTCCCTAGGATTTCTAGGCACGGTACCCCGTGATGGGCATGCTAGCATGGTCACAGGAAACGGCTAGGTGGGGTTGGCGTGCTCTTTTGATATCGCGGTATTGGTGGAGACAAAGGCTAGTCGATGGATGCGTGACGTGAGTACGGGAAATGCGTAGAAGAAAGGATGGATGATGTGGTGAATCACCTCTCGTTGGAGGCTATGCAGTTATCCACGGGCAAAAAGGCGCGGTTACACCGCTTGTTATATCAGGCGGGCCCTGCCAATGGCACGTTAATGGTGCTGCCCATCGATCAAGGGCTAGAACATGGACCCCGTGATTTCTTTGAAGCGCCCGAAAGTCAAGATCCT
Organism: Bacillota bacterium; assembly: GCA_026627385.1. GTDB lineage: Bacteria > Bacillota > Sulfobacillia > Sulfobacillales > Sulfobacillaceae > JAPNUR01. Next base: position 254,821 of record JAPNUR010000002.1, read on the forward strand.
GACTTTCAATTTCGTCTTGCGGTGGAAGGTCGATTTTCGGCCATTGCCTGTCATATTGGGTTGGCCGAAAAGTTTTACCCTGCCTATGCTGGACAAGTACCATTAATTCTGAAGTTGAATGGGAAAACGGAGATCCCTCCTGACGACGCTCCCTTGTCGCCGTTAGTGGCTACGGTGCAGGATGCCGTGCGCCTGGGGGCTGATGCCGTGGGCTATACCTTGTACGTTGGCTCGCCCCGACAAGACGAAGACTTTATCCAGTTTCGGCGGGTGCGGGAGGACGCCGAGGCGCTGGGCATGCCCATTATTGTCTGGGCCTATCCTCGTGGATCGGCAATTGAGAATAAGGGCGGCAAAGATACCATATTTGCGGTCGATTACGCGGCGCGCACCGCGCAGGAGCTCGGGGCGGATGTCATTAAACTCAATATTCCCTCTGTCGATCCCGCGAAGCTGGTCAAGGCGCCCAAGCCATACCAACGCGAGTGGACCGTGGATGAGGCATTGGTGCATGTTATTAAATCCGCCGGTCGGTCCATGGTCATTTTCGCGGGAGGCGAGAAGAGCGGCGAGGGGTCAGTCCTAGGGAAGGCCGAAGAGTGCATGAAGGCGGGGGCGACGGGTCTCATTTTTGGCCGCAACGTGTGGCAACGACCCTATGATGAGGCCTTGGCCATCTCGCGCCAAATTCATGAACTCCTCGGACGGTACGCGCGTTAATCGAACGTTGCGGTTGGGGGCGGTGTACGCTACCCTGCATATACCGAGCGTTGTCTATCCGTAGCGAGCAAAACCCAGCGCGCGTGTTCACCCTTTTCTTACCCACATGTTGGCGCTTCCTCCCTCGTTTTCAGAAGGAGGAGGAAGCGCGTTATGAATATCTCGTTGGCTGTCTCGCCGTTGCGCTCACCTTCGCCTCCATCGGTTGTCCACACAGTCCGCTCATAGCATGGCCGAAACCTTGAGGATTGGTGGGCGCATTCCGCGGGACACGATCGATGCGGCCCCCAATTAAAGCCTATAAACTGCCGCCCTTTGCCAGATTCTCCAACGACCTCCTGATCATGTATCGGCGCATTTTCGGCCAACGCGAATAACGTGGTCAATAGCCTTGCGGGAGAGGCTAAGATGCGAAGACCAACTACATGCGAAGGAGCGGTGGCTACGGTGCCGGAACGCGCTGAGCAATTTGAAGCCCCCCTGGGACAATGGATTGAGAAACCGGTGCGCGAGATTAATGGCGCGCTGTACCAACGTTTTGTCGTGCGCACGCACTTAATACGTCCCGGAGAGCGCTTGGACAAAACGCTTCACCCTTACCTGGCCGAGCGTTTGGAACGCCACGATATCTTGGTGCTGGGTGAAAAGATTGTGGCCATTGCAGAAGGGCGTGCAGTGCTGTTGAGTGCGGTGCACGCGCGCCCATTGGCGCGCTTTTTATCCCGACGCGTCCGGCCGCTGGGGTACGGCTTGGGGCTAAGGAGGCCGGAAACCATGGAGATGGCCATGCGAGAAGTCGGGAGTTTAAGAATTTTGCTCGCCGCGATGGCCGGCGCTATGGACCGGGTGGTCGGACGATCAGGCGATTTTTACCGGGTGGCGGGTCGGCGGGTGGCGGCGATTGACGGTCCGGGGCCAACCACTATCCCGCCTTATAATCAATATATCGTGCTTGCACCTGAACACCCCGAGGCCGTGATTCATTCGCTGGCCCGGCGTTACGGCTGTCACGTGGCCGTCGTCGATGTCAACGATGTGGGCAGCGAAGTGTTAGCGGCTTCGGAGGGGGCGGATCGCTCATTAATCCGAGAGTTATTGCGCGACAATCCGATGGGCCAGGGTGCTCAGGGTACGCCCGTTGCTGTGCTGCGACCCATGGCTAAACGACATCCGAAGTCGCCGTGGCCGACCTGGGTAGCGCCAGCAGCCAGCGGCTGGGTACTGCCCTTGGGCGGGAGCGGCGACACAGGCTTAACTTTGATTACAGATGCGACGCGGGGCGGCACGGAACGGTAGCCGTCCCCATGATTTATAATAAGGAGCGATGAGGAGTTCAACATTTTTTGAAGGCGGTGAAGCGACGGCTACGGTCGTCCCCATATGGACATATTTGCTGAAATGGAACGCAGGGGGCACGAACAGGTCATTTTCAACTATGACCGTGCCTCAGGGTTAAAAGCGATTATTGCCATACATGACACCACTTTAGGGCCAGCACTTGGAGGATGCCGAATGCTGCCTTACGCATCGGAAGACGCGGCATTAACCGATGTCTTGCGCCTGTCCGAAGGCATGACCTATAAAGCGGCAGCCGCCGGCTTAGATTTCGGGGGCGGCAAGACGGTGGTGATTGGGGATCCTGCGACGGATAAGTCGGAGGCATTATTTCGGGCGTTGGGGCGGTTTATCCAAACGTTGAATGGTCGGTACCGCACGGGAGAAGACGTAGGCACTTCAGAGTCAGATTTTGTGCATTCGTTAAAAGAAACGCGCTACCTGGTGGGCTTACCGAAAGCCTTTGGCGGATCTGGGGACACGGGAGACAACACGGCGTTTGGCGTGATGCAAGCCATGCACGCGGCGTTGATGCACCGGTTCAAGAGTCCGTCCCTGAAGGGACGGCGGGTGGCGGTCCAGGGACTGGGGAAAGTGGGTTACCATGTGGCGCGCCGGGCTGTTGAGGAGGGGGCGACAGTCGTGGCGGCCGATATTAACCCCCATGTTGTCGGTCGTGTGGCGTCTGAGTTAGGCATTGAACCCACAGATCCCTGGGCGGTCGTGGAGACCCCGTGCGATGTGTTAGCACCTTGTGCGCTCGGCAACGTCGTAAACCGCAACACCGTTGACCTTCTCCGCTGCGAAATCATCGTCGGGTCGGCGAATAACCAGCTGGAAGACGATACCTTGGCGGACCGCTTGCGTGAGCGCGGAATCCTTTATGCGCCAGACTTCATTGCCAATGCTGGCGGCCTCATCCAAGTGGCCGACGAGATTCACGGCTACAATCCAGAGCGGGTGAGGCACCAAATTGAAATGATTTATGATGTGTTGCTTGCTATCTTCCAAGAAGCGGACGAGCGCGGATTGTCGACGACGACGGTGGCCTTAGAACACGTGAGAAGGCGCTTAGACACAATCCATGCGATTCACCGGATTCGATCGTAAATTTCTTGACATCATGGGGAACGACGTGTGCCAAAAGGTGCCGTAAAGCCTTGACATTTTGTGAGTTCAGTGCTCCGGTTACGGCACCTGTGGCGCCGCAGGGGATTCCCGATAGCGGTTTCGCGAAAACGGAGGTTTTTAATGCGCGTGATGAGGGCATCCCGCGAGCCACTCTATCCGATAAAGGAACGAGGCGCTTGCCTGAACCGCCAGTTTGGGTCTCTGGGCACTGTCTATCGCTGGGGCTTGGTTGGGGTGACCAGGCCGTATCACGCGATGGCCCGGCCCTCATCCGTTTTTCATGGGACCATCTGCGTAAGCCGTGGGGGTCCGCCTCGACAAAGCCTTTTCTTTGCGTCTTTCAAGAGAAACGTCGGAATTGGCGGGTTAAGACGAATCCTGAGCCGGAGCGCGTCGGGGTGCTCCTGGGCACCTGTTTGGTCAAAAGGACAAGATGGGGTTTTGCTGCCCTACACTGCCTTCCGCGGGGGCATGCTCGGATGGCTAATCGGCGGCCAGGTGCGCGGCTATGATAACCGTCATCTCCGCCTCGCAGGTCGCTTCCGGGTCTGTTCTAACGATGGACAGCACCCAAATCGTGACGGAGTGGGCGCACGGTATCCAATGCGTTCGCTCCTCGGCGGCCTTGGCCCTAAGAATCCCCGGCGTGGTACGGGAGGATTCCCATCCTCTAGCCTAAGCGAACTTTTGCCGTGGGGAGACTATCAAAAGAGGCCGTAAAAAACCCGGCGAATCTTTAAAGCACACTTTTCGCACCCAAATCCTGGGAACGGCAGAATTTTTCGGGGAGGTCAGCCGGGCCCCGCGCGGACAGGCGGCTTGGTAAAGACGGTCAGGGGCAGGGGTCACGCGTCACAGCAGGCCAGCAGGGTGGGAGGAACAATCCGTGGGAGCGCGAGGCGACGTGGACCCGTGGCCGGATCGCATTCAATCTGAACGCCCTGCCAATGACGGATGAGGTCATGGCCCGTCGGCCGCGGGAGGCCGCGACGGGACGGGGACGGAATCGGAATGCCCGACCGTCGCAGGCGCCGCTCGGCCAGACTGTAGAGTAAACAGGCCCCCCAGAGGACATCACCGAGGGCGTCCAGCCGCTCCGGCTTTTTCAGGAAGGGTGCGTCGACAAATAGCGGATCCTTCAAGCAGTGAGACAATGGCGCTCCCCATGCCCTGGCCCTTGGTATTCGGCCAAGAGCTCCGCGGCCGACCAGCGGTCCGCGGGGACGGTCGTGATGAGCACCAACGCGCTGCGTTCGGTGATGGCGCGCTCGCGCCGCGCGACCGCCACGGGGCCCACCGTGGGCACCTCGTGCCAGGTCGTCACCGTCTCGGCGGGCGCCGCCCTCTTGCGGGGGCGCCCGCGCCGCGTCTGATGGGTCCGGCTTTCCACCGTCCCCGAGACCGCGTGCCCCTCGTCGGCCGCCGCCGCGATCCAGCGGTCGAGCGCGGCCCGGGGATCGCTGGCGCTCGAGCGCGAGACCACCAGCCGATAGGATCGCCCGTCGATCACGCCCGCGTGCTCCGACGCCCAGTCAGTGGCCCCGTCGGCCCGGAGCGCGAGACGTCCGACCGGAATCCACGCGTCGGCCGCCCAGGCCGCCGCTTTCGCGGTCGTCACTACGGCAAACGTCTCCGGACAGCGGGACACAAACGCGAGGTCGGCGGCCGCCAAGCGGGCGAGATTCGGGCCGGTCACTAAGGCAGAGTCTGCCACGGATATCAGCTGGCGCAGCTGTTCAGGGTTCAGCGCGCTGACGAGCCGGTCGATCATGTCGGCGTTGAGCGTTTGGTCCCACCGATGGCCAGACTCCCCTGTTCCGAAGAGCGGCACCCCCTCGCGGTTCACCAAGAGGGTCATCAGCCGCTGTGTGAGGTCCGGCCGATGGCCTTGGGAATAGCCATAGGCGGGAGGCACGGCGGCGTCCTCCGTGTCGGCGTACGCCCCCGCGACCGCCCGCGAGGTCGTATCACAATGCCCCGTGTCGAGCGTGATCCCGTCGTGCGCGGACGCGGCGAGGGTCCAGGCGCTGAAGACGGTCGCGGGGCCAGCGCGGGCCAGTTTATCCAAGGCCCGCCCGAGGCTATCGTCGGTAAAGTCCTCGGGGCGGCGCCCCTGGCCGATGAGCCCCTCGACATCGGTCCAGGTCAGGCGATCCGCGATCCGGTACAGCGGGGTGTGGCCCACCAACAGGTCTCACAGCAGTACGAGAAGGCGCTCCCCAGGCGACACCCGGCAGTGGGCGGGGTCCCAGCGCACCTGCTGATGGACGATCGCGACGACGCCGATTGCGTCGGCGAGCTGCCGAACGAGAGGCGCAGCGCCCACGACACGGCTCGGCGGTTCAACAATGGGCTGTTTCATAAACCCAAGACTTCGACATGTTCCGGCCCCTTTCATTTGCGACATATTCCGTCTATTATTAATCAAAATTGGAAAAATTTAGGTGCGGAATACGTGATAAAGCATGAGGGAGGTAGAGGTATGGAAAAGACATCCAAGGGTTGGGACGCCGCGGACCCGGTTCCCAGGCGCCGCCGGTTTCGCACCTTGTCCGGTATCCCGCTGCGGGCCTATTACACCGCGCAAGATTTGCCGCCAGAGGATGCGATTGGCCAACCCGGGCACTACCCTTACACCCGTGGCATTCACGAAACCATGTATCGCGGCCGACTCTGGACTATGCGACAATTTGCCGGGTTTGGCACAGCGCGGGATACCAACCAGCGCTTCCGCTATCTTTTGGATCAGGGGCAAACAGGTTTGTCGGTGGCGTTTGACATGCCAACTCTCATGGGATATGACTCCGATGATCCGCATAGTCTAGGCGAGGTGGGGCGGGAAGGCGTTGCCATTGATACGGTGGAAGACATGGAACGCCTGTTTGAAGGGATTAATCTTGGTCAGGTGTCAACTTCCATGACGATTAACGGTCCCGCACCCATCTTATGGGCTATGTATTTGGTGGTGGCAGAGCGCCAGGGGGTCCCTTGGTCAACATTACGTGGAACCCTGCAGGCGGATATCCTGAAAGAGTACATTGCGCAGAAGGAATGGTTGTTTCCGCCCGAGCCCTCAATGCGCGAGATGGTGGATTTGATGGCTTTTGCCACGCGCGAGGTACCGCAATGGAACTCCGTTAGCATCAGCGGATATCATATTCGCGAGGCCGGAGCCACGGCCGCCCAAGAGCTGGCCTTTACGTTGGCCAACGGTTTTGCTTATGTCGAAGCGGGGATCGCGGCGGGCCTTGACGTCAACGTGTTTGCACCGCGGCTGTCGTTTTTTTTCAACGCGCACATGGATTTTTTTGAGGAAATCGCCAAATTTCGCGCGGCGCGGCGGATTTGGGCGCGACACTTAAAGGAACGATATGGGGCATCCAATCCCAAAGCATGGATGCTGCGATTTCATACGCAAACCGCGGGGTGCTCTTTGACGGCTCAACAGCCGGAAAATAATATTATAAGGACTGCATTTGAAGCGCTTGCGGCTGTGTTAGGGGGCACCCAATCATTACACACCAACTCCATGGATGAGGTGCTGTCGCTTCCCACGGAAAAGGCGGCGAAAATTGCGTTAAGAACCCAACAAATCATTGCCTATGAGACGGGGGTGGCGATCCCTTGGCCGGCTCCTTTGTTGAGGCGTTGACCGATGAGCTCGAGCGCCAGGCCGAAGCTTATTTTGCCCGCATTGAATCGCTAGGAGGTGTGCTTGCGTGCATCAACCGTGGTTATTTTCAGCGAGAAATTGCGGAGTCGGCGTATCGTTACCACCAGGCAGTGGAACGGCGTGAGCAGATCGTGGTCGGAGTCAACGCGTTTCGCGAGGAGACGGATGAGGGAATCCCCGTATTGAAAATTAATCCGAGCATCGAACAAGAACAGGTGGCGGCGTTGTCTTTGTTTCGATCGCGCCGGGATAGCTTAAAGGTCGGGGCACACTTGGCGACCTTAGAAAAAGCCTGCCGCGATCCCGAGGCTTGGTTGATGCCGGAAATTCTCGCGTGTGTGCGGGTGGGCGCGACGGAAGGGGAGATTGTGCAAACCATGAAAAGGGTCTTGGGCACCTGGCGCGAGCAGCCGGTCTTTTGAAGGGAACCCGGGGCTTTAACAGTTTGATTGCAATATATCCAAAACTATCTTAATACTGTCCAATATGGATAGGTTTGTCAGCATTGGTGAAGCCGCCCAAGCGTTGGGGGTCTCTGTTACTACCTTGCGGCGTTGGGAACGCGAAGGAAAACTCGTCCCGGAACGTACTTCCGGTGGCCATCGTCGCTATGATGTGGCGAAGCTGTATCCCGAACGATTCCGGGTTGCTGCCGACGTGACGCGAAAAACCGTGGCCTATGCGCGGGTGTCGAGTCATGACCAGAAAGACGATCTGGAGCGTCAAAAGCAGGTCCTCGCACTCTACTGTGCCCGCCAAGGCTGGACGTTTGAGGTCGTGGCCGACCTGGGGTCGGGGATGAACGACCACAAAAAGGGCCTCAAACGCCTGCTCAATGACATCCTCGCCGACCGGGTTGGTCGGCTGGTCGTGGCCCACAAGGACCAGCTCTTACGCTTGGGTA